>CAXXJK010000001.1:0-12678 GCA_963665595.2 Coriobacteriales bacterium
CTACGGCAATTTTTTCTGTGATATCCTTCAATTCCATTTGCACAGATAACATAACGCCATTTATGTCTTGCTTTAAGGCGTTCACTATGAGCTCATGCCCAGCCATCATCGAATCTACAGCCTGACCGCTTTCAGCCTTAAACTGAGTGATTGTTTTTTTTGATTCAGTTTTCACGTCATCTAGCAAGGTCTCAATAGAGCTCTGCCCCTTACGAATATCGCCAACATGCCCACCTAGTGCCTTATCAGCGTTATGGACATTAGCATTGACGAGAAGAATCCCTCTGGCTATTTCGCGTATGGCCTCGTCTATTTGATACACTGGAGTATCTGGCATGATTACACCTCTTGTATTCTTTTCACAGATTTATTAGCGATTACGCAACTTTGTTTCGGACCGTGATTGCTTAGGTATCGTAGTTGGATTTGATTCTGCTATGGCATAAGGAATGCTGTCTGGTGGATAACCGCATACAATATCACGGCATGCATCTACGTCTATAATGCGCATCAACATCTCGCGCAATGGGAGCTGGCAGGATGTAGTTAATATTAGTTCTTACATCGGATATCTATGAACTCTTTATCATCTACACAAACCCCTGCGCCAGTTTGCTAGCCAGTCTTGTGTATAATATGATTTTCAAGACTTGGATCAGTAGCTAATGTATGAGAGAACGCCTCGATATTATGTTGATCGTATTTGATTAAACCATTCTGCTGCACACAGAATTCATCAACCTTTACAAAAAGTTCTTTAAAGTAATCATAGGCCCATATTACGTTTTTTACATCAACAAGTGCCACTTGAACTTCAGATGCACCCCCAAATTTATCGTTGTCAATATCATTGTGGTATTGTGCCTTGATAATATGATATGCCAACAAACATGCGGGAGATAAGGATTGCTCGAATATCCCATGCTCATATTCATTAATAATACTTTTATTTGTTTGAACGAGCCGCAGCATTGCATTGGCGAGACACCAGTGGTGTATAAGGATGATGTTCACCAAACACCTCAAGTGCCATCGTTAATTGGCTGGTATTTGCCGTTCACATCACGTTAAGTGCCTCACCAACTCTAGATGCATAAGTCCACTGACGAGAGTGACTGACTCTGACGGGTTATTTGCATAATATGATGTTCAGACGCTGCAACCGGGGGATTTGCGTCCACGGTAAATGTCCATCAGTATCTATCAGACTACCGATTTTCTTTGAACAAAGTGGGATTTGCTGGTATGCGCCTAAAATCAACGTATACAGCTCTACATGTATCTGTTTTACTTTATTTTTATACTCTTGGGATCTTTGATTAACCACGCCAAGATATCGTTGCTGTTTACATGCATCAGACAGACCTGTAAGAACAGTGGGTCTCTCTACCACGGCCCCGATTCGCAAGTGTTTTTGATATCAGAGCAGTGACATAATTGGGAGGCGCAAGAGGTAAGATTCGCTTTAAGGCGCGTGACATAATCATTTATAGCATTACGAAAACCGCTAGTCCATATAGGTATCTCCGCACTGAGCGGCTATTACCCCATTCGAAATTCAACGTTCGGATACCAACCCGAATCTTTGTCCTAGCAATTAGTCCTAGTCCTACACTCCAAGCCGGACACGAAGGCCCGATCAGTATCTTGAAACACAGTTTCAAGTGAGAGAACAGTGCCTAAAGCCGACCCAAATGAACTCCTATACGTACCGTCCAACATATTCTTATAGTTGTTCCACGTAGATGTGGCGGACAGGTATGCTTGTTGTGCCACATTCCCAAACGGAACAGATGAGTGAGAGGTAAGTTCTGAAGCAGGGATAGAATCGGTAGTTGTTCGATTATTACACCTATTGGTTTAAAAACGTGCTAAATGAACTACACACTGTTTCTATGGCACTCGACGCAATCATATTGAATGACAAACGGACCAGCCTTAGCGGGAGTTCCATTTACTGAATAGCACAGCATATTTCGATCGCTCCGCACGAGCTAGAAGGTACAATCTCTTGCGCTCCGCATGAAGCTCTTCTACATACCGTTCCTGAGCCATTATGGCACTTTCATAAAGCTGAGGAATGTCCTTAGTCATCTGCAATAACTGGTTGGCCTGATTCTGGCCATGCCGTTGAAGTGTATCGACTAGCGTAGTCACGTAATGCATCGGTGAGCTTCGTATTATCAAAACCTTCTTGCTCAGATGACACGGTAAACACTGGTATACCTTCATATTGATGAGACTTAAGGAATTCGTTTAAAAAGCCAATTTAGCCTCTAGCTGGTCTTCATATTCGAGTAAGCTGCAGCGCGGTTTAGTGCCACAACAACCTGCCCTGATGAAATCAGAGCCTTTTCCAATAGTTCAAATACGCGCGCTTTCCCTGAGTGTCGCAATATCTGCCACGACAACAGCCACAATCGCCTTCTGGAGATACTTTTCCGATGTCGCATCATCGGTCTCCTTGCCCTATTCCGGCATCAAACCCTGGTGTGTCAACCAGAACCAGTCCATCTTGTAACAAGGGTATGTGTGAGTAGGCATGAATTTCGGAGTTGTCAGCAATCTCTACTCCTCCATGTACTCCGAGGTTCTTCAGTGTGAGATATGTCATATACTTGAGATCTATTACCTGACGAGACCACATCAACACGAGGTTCTCCCCACTCAACACTCACGCATTTTGATGTCGCAATTCTGGCACTCGTATAGAGCAGTGGTTCCCCTAGAATGGCATTCACTAAGGAGCATCTTACCCGATCCCTGCATGCTCGAAAAATCCTACCTGCTGTGTAGGCTTAGCAGATAGATCAGCACGGATATCTCTGAGTTGCGACAACTGCTTTTGAAAGATATCGCTGTCCTTAATCAACAACGATATCAACGAATCGCAGATATCATATAGCGTTTGAACGGATTCTTGTGGATTCATGGCTTTGTTATATCCAACATCATGCTACGATGGTGCTCACTTCGCCTATTATTACCCGAATGATATATTTCACTCTTACTATATGGCCCTCCAACTGTTATACCTGTTGTTATACCTTTCCAACCAATATGTCTCGCTTCCAGTCTCCAAAACGACACGCTCTGCAAGAAGTGTACCTTCGTGGGAAACAGCTGTCAATATACTATGACCATATAGTTCGTGTTACTAAGATATTTGAGCGTTTATCACAATATGGAGGTTGGCCCATCTGTCGGTTCCCAGATTACGCATTACTGCGGGCTTATCAATGGTATAGGCAATCACATGAGAGTAATTACAAATCTCTGGCACAACGAAAGCCGTTGCGGTTGTCACGGCGCGTCGGGCAGCCGCCGTTGCGGAAATTGGACAGGAAGCGGCCGTCGGGGCTGCTCCACGACCCCCCACGCAACAAACGAAAGCTGTCATTATACCCTGGAGAGATAAGCATTTCTGAACAGTAAGCTCTATACGCATCGTTATCATACCAGTCCGAACACCATTCCCATACATTACCGCTCATGTTATACAAACCCCAGGGACTGCTGCCTTCAGGGTAGCCCCATACGCCGCAGGTTTGCTCGTAGCCCTTTGTCTTGTCCCACCGGCATCTTACCCCTTTTTCCCACTCCTTACCCCAGGGGTATTCTCTGCCGTCCAAGCCGCGTGCCCCCTTCTCCCACTCCAGCTCGCTCGGTAGCCGCAGGCCCGCCCACGCGCAATAAGCCTGCGCGTCGTCCCAGCTCACGCACACCACCGGATGATCCGCCTTCACAGCGGGAAAGATATTGCGGTTCCAAAAGGTCTTGCCACTCCAAACAGGTGTTCCGAAATCTGCCTTATCCGGCGGGTAATGGCCCGTGTCATCAACAAACTGTTTATACTGAGCCATTCGTGACCGTATGCATCGCCAGGTAATATCCAGGCAAACGAACAGGGATCTTATACTCACCCACCAGGAACACGCCCTCAGGGATGAGAACCAGCTTGGTTCCGTCTTTGGGATTAATTATCTGCTTATGTATACTGTCAACAGCTTCGATCTTTGCTGGCGTTATGATCGTTTGTTGGTTGTTCGACAACAGCAGGTGTCTTATCTGGCTTGCCGGGTTGCATCTTCACTTCAGAGGGTCTAGCAACGATAGGTTTATCTTCAAATTTGCTGTCGCGAACAGGCTCATCAACCTGACCAACAATACCCAAGGCATATGCCCAGCTCTCGATAGCCCAGCGAGCAGAGAGCCCTCATTGAGGGACAACTCCTCTTGCATGTGCTTTGTCAATCGGGCAATAAGTAACGCCGGCGGAATATTAGCCGGTCTTGAACTCATCTCAGCAACAACGCCTTCACGCAATACCAACACGAGCAGCTTAACCTCCTTGCGGTAATCTCCACACAGGTCCCACAATAAGCCCCTCACAGCGCCTCGGGTCGTCACACACCGAGGTGCTGTATTTCGTGAGTATCTCTTTTAGTATCTCTCGCGGCATACTATGCATAGTTGCTCCATTAATCAAATACTTACCTTACCCATCTGTCGGTGCGTATACATTACCTTATTGCACATATCGACGGTATAAACCGTTGCTAGATATCACAAGTCCCTAGCGCATCGGAAGCCGCGGTCGTCGCTACGGTACATCGGGGACGCTGCCGTTGCGATAAGCGCACATGGTAAAGCTGTCGTTATAGATGCGCCACGAGCTCCCTCGCAACACACGAGAGCTGCCACTGGACGGAGAGGCAAGCTTTCCAGCTTTATAGAATTTATATGAATTACTATCAAGCCAGTCCGAGCACCACTCCCATATGTTCCCGCTCATGTTATACAAACCCCATGGGCTAAAGACCCTCAGGGTAGCTCCACACGCCGCACGTCTGTTCATATCTAGACTTATCGCAACGGCACTTGGCCCCATTCTCCCACTCATTGCCCCATGGAAATACGTTCCCATACACACCGCGCGCACCTTTTTCCCACTCCATCTCACCAGGTAAACGCAACCCAGCCCACTGGCAATAGGCCTGCGCCATCATCCCAGCTCACGCACACACACAGGATGATCAGCCCTCCCAGTCGGAAAGGAGTCCCCGCTCCAGACAGGTGTGCCAATGTCTGCTTGATCCGGGGGACGATGGAATGTCGAATCCACAAACCGCTTATACTGAGCATTCGTTACCGTGTGCATCGATATGTAATAAGCTGGTAAATACACTGGGAAACACCGATTCACCTGCGCCGCTACCCAACCCACCAGGCAAGGAACTCACCTGCAGGAATCAACACAAGCTTGGTTCCGTCTTTGGGGTTTTCTATTTGCTTATATGAATTGCCAGCAGCTTCGCTATTTGCTGGCGTTATGGTCGGTTTGGACTGTTCGATAACGGTCATCTCTTCGGACTCTACAGCTTGAACAGTCACATTGTCTTGACTAACCACACCCAAGGCATATGCCCAGCTCTCGATAGCCCAGCGAGCAGAGCCCTCATTGAGGGACCAACTCCTCTTGCATGTGCTTTGTCAATCGGGCAATAAGTAACGCCGGCGGAATATTAGCCGGTCTTGAACTCATCTCAGCAACAACGCCTTCACGCAATACCAACACGAGCAGCTTAACCTCCTTGCGGTAATCTCCACACAGGTCCCACAATAAGCCCTCACAGCGCCTCGGGTCGTCACACACCGAGGTTCCGTATTTAGTGAGTATCTCTCCGTAGCATCTCTCTCGGCGCACTATTCATGGTAGCACCCAAATTCTCGCAACAGTATTGTCCATCTGTCGGTTCCTACATTACGCATTACTGCACACATATCGATGGTTTTGGCAACATATGCAAGTGGTTAGGCATCCTTGGCGCAACGAAAGCCAGAGAACTCGTAATAATACAGAGGATCCCCGTAGTTTCGCCTAGCACATAGAAAACAGTCTGCGCTACGGTCGAGCCAACAGCCCCCGCGGTGCACACGAAGAGTACCTCTATATGGAGGGGTAAGCTTCCCTGACTTGTAGGATTTATATGCGGCTTTATGATACCCAGTCCGCACACCACTCCTGTACGTTACCGCTCATATTATATAAACCCCATGGGCTGCAGCCCTCGGGGTATTCCCACACTCTGCATGATTCCTTTTCCCTATTAGGTCTATTATGTTGGCACTTTGCTCCGTCCCACCCATTCCCCCATGGGTATTTTCTACCGTCCACGCCGCGAGCACCTTTTTCCCACTCCATTTCGCTGGGAAGCCGCAGGCCCGCCCACTTGCAATACGCTTGCGCATCATCCCAACTCACCCAAACTACTGGGTGGTCTGCCATTGAAGGTCGAAATGTTTTATCATCCCAGCCAGGAGGGTCCAAGCGGTTTGTTGCAACCGGCCGTCGGTGGTTAGTGTCGTCCACAAACCGCTTATACTGTGCATTTGTTACCGTGTGCAATGCCAGGTAATACGCGGGTAGACGAACTAAAAACATTCCACCCTGGTCAGCATCAGTGACCACCCGCCAAAAACACGCCTTCCGGAATGAGAACCAGCTTGGTTCCGTCCTTGGGGTTCACTATTTGCGTATGTGGGCTGCCATCAGCTTCGCTATTTGCTGGTGTTAGAGAAAGGTTTGGGCTGTTCGACAACGTCAGGCTGGTCCGTTGGCTTTATGGTATGAATGTGCGTGTCCGATGGCCCGGTATTGGCAGACTTTACAGTTTGAACAGGCACATCGTCTAGACCAACTATACCCAAGGCATAGGCCCAGCTCTCAACAGCCCATCTGGCTGATGCCTCATTGAGGGACAACTCCTCTTGCATGTGTTTGGTCAATCGAGCGATAATTAACTCCGGTGGAGTAATTGGGCGATCTTGAAATCATCTCAGCAGCAACGCCTTCGCGCAATACCAACACGAGCAACTTGACCTCTTTGCGGTGTTCTCCACAAAGGTCCCCACAAAAGACCCTCACAGCGTTTCGGGTCGTCACAGACCGAAGTTCCGTATTTCGTGAGTATCTCTTTTAACGTCTCTCGCGGCTTAGTATTCATAATAGCTGCCGCAACCAGTGATATAGCACTAACCATATGATGAATGCGACACCTATGGTCACACACATATGATTGCGGTGAACATCACCCATTTTTCAATAGATGCGATTTTCATCACCAATTTGCCATGGCTATTAGAGAGGTCCTGGAAACTACGGTTCGTATCTTCAATCTGCTCCTGCACAGCATGAATGTTACCGGTGACAATATCGATGTCCCTTTCCTGGCCCAGTTTCAGAATGCCCAGTGAGATATCATCTCCACTACCGCCGCGTGATGTGTTCGCCAATATACCTTCAAGTTGATCAGACACACACATCAGACCGGATTGCCTTACCATATTCAGATAATCTGATCCGATTGCCAGAAAACCAGCCTCAGTTCGAAACGAGTTCGAGTAGCCATCCGTAGAAATCAGGATCATTTCAATGTTGTGATCTACAGCGTTGATCGTATCAGTTTCGCACTTGCGTATCAGCATCGGATGAACAAAGAGACGTAGTCTCATTCGCAATCAACTCTTCATCTTTAGGGAGCGCGCGATGAGTGTCGCCATATCGATCTACATAAAGAATATCGCCATCCCCTAGTTGCAGGAAGGTCAGTTGACGTGCCAACGGCTGCAACAGCCAAAACAGTGGCACCATAGGCGATGACAGGTTCCTTTTCAACGAGTTCATTAGCCGATAGGCCTTCCTTTTGCACAAGAGTACCTAGTTCATCCTGTGTCAGAGGGTTGTTCTCTACGTGATCAGCCACTGCATCTTTCCAGGCGCTGCACAATTTCTTGGAAATTGAGCCATCGGAGCAACTTGATGTATCTTCACCAGACTTTATGTAGTCAGACATCACCGAAATGGCCACATTCACGGCAAGTCTGGCTCCGACATCACTTCTGAAGTATTTGGAACTTCCGTGACCATCAGATACGACTAAGATCGTATAGGGTTGCCCATCAGCCATATCATTGAGATGCCCTATCGCATCCTGGTTAGGCAACCCAGATCGTTCGTGCGATGAACCTCGCACAGTTTGCGATACTACACTCCATTGGCCCTCACACGGTAGATATGGAGGAGCACCGGCAGCATTGACAGATGTCTCTATGTCGTTCAAATCTGAAACTCGCCTTCAAGTCTTCCGAAGTTCACCTTTGAGCCAATCGTAATGGGCGCACTGCGCTGGGGATCAACATCCCTCACACTCCCATTACCCAAGGTGATCACCCATTTCTCGGATGTCAGGTTCTTAAGCCCCCAAAGACTAGGATTGTTGGGATGCTGACTAACCTGGGCGACAGCCTTCTGAAAGTCGTATTTCATTCTGTCATCGACATGATGTGGGTAGAGCTTAGTATCGTGGTTGAGCATCACCACGTTCCGAGCTATCCGAATGCGTGGCGGTAAGCTAATGCCGCTCGCACAGTGCCAGCACACTGGGGGCTGGGCTTTACCTGCCGAGGCGTCTTCACAGTAGAAGTTTTCTGACCCGCATTTCTGGCAATACACAATTGCATCTCGAAGCGCTACCAGCGCGCTGCGCCACTCATTTTCTTGAACCCTTCCGTTTACGGGATCTTTTATCCCGTCTGTAAAGGACCGAATAAACAGATTGCGTAGAAACTGCGGATACATGGGCCAAAACAAAATTGCGTTGTCATGATAACCAGCAACAGGCGCATTTGATGTGTCAATCGGATCATAGATAAATACAGGCTCATAACCATATAGCTTGTTCATTGCAGGCAGATCAAAGCACCGAATAGAAGACTCTTTTTTACCGTCAAGGGGGTGGTGAATCATGAATAGATAGAACAGCAATATGGCAAGAGAGAATAGATCGGTCTGCCGGCTCGGTTTTACTTCGCCTCTCACAATCTCAGGTGCCATGAAGCGAGGGGTACCGATGACACCCGCATCCGCCTCCCCATCAACCGACACATTATCGTTATCACATATCAAGACCTGGCCCGTCCTGGGGTCAAAAAAGACATTACCAAAGGAGATATCACGGTAACATAGACCCTTGGCATGCAACTGGAACATACTCTCAGCGAGCTCAAGACCGGTGGTACTCAGCGCACGGAAAGACGTATCAGCCTTACGCTTCATGAGGTCAACTATGCTCTTATAACCAGGGTGGCCTTAACGGCATCAGGTATCCAAAGCCTTTTTGAGAATCTGCCGCCACCATTTCCATTGGCCATAGAAACCTGTTGTTTGGCGGGCCTATCCGTATCAATGATTCAAGGCACTTTCGCTGTTCAGGTGTAGCCTGCTGTTGAAAAATACCATTTCAACGCGACCTCGTGCCCTCCTAAATCCGCTTTATAAACCTCTCCTTGTCCTCCGCCGCCTATATACTGGACGACCTGACACTTCAATCCTGATAACTCTGCGACCACATTTTGTTTCGGTTTCAGTAATTGGCTCATATCAACCCGCCTTTTTATATTTTTTGATATTCCTCTAACTGCGTCCAACCGTTGCTGGTCTGGTATTACTTAATGTGCTTCCGTGATGCATGAAGATATAGCGTCTGCATTAGCGTACGCTATTTGAATAAGCAGTCCAAGTGTGACATCGTCACCACTACCCGACTCTGACACTTGCTTCAGCCAGCTTTCCATATTGTCCCTGACATATCCCAGTCCGTTATTTGCTATCATTTTTTGTATGTCGGAGCCCACTTTTAGAAAGTCCTCATCTGTTTTGTATGAGTTCGCATATCCATCCGTAGATAACAGAATAAGCGACGGTGTAGCCTCTGACGTTGGCTGAAACGCAATACGGACATCCCTCCACGCCTGTTCACTACACAGCGAGGTGGTCTCATTCGCGATCAACCGATCATCAGTGCGCAATGGACGAATGGCGTCGCCAGTTTCAGACACAGCTATGATATCGCCATCGCCCAACTGAACGTATAGGATGTAGTCAGGATTGGCATATACCGCAAGGCAGAGTCGAACCGTATGCTAATGCAGGTGTGGCCTTTATGGTATCTGCCATCGTCGCACTTTCACGCGACACTAACGTCTCCAGTTCATTGTCCTTGAATGGGTTCCGATTGTGATCCTCGTCAATCAGTTCCAACCAAGCCTTAACTAAGGATCTTGGTAACTGCTCCTCCGCTATGCGTTTGATTGCACTGCCACTTTGATTGTTTAGTGATTCCCCGAAATGACGAAGTACATTGATCGTAGACTGCACTGCCAGTTACAGCCCCTTTTTCACTTCGGAAACACTTAGCACTGCCGTGCCCATCAGCGACAGCCATTATTGTCGGATATTCCACCTTACCCTGTGGAACCCAACCAATCGCATCTTGATTTGCTAAGTTCGATCTCTCATGCGATGCGCCGCGCACGCTGGCACCAAGTGGTTGCCAAACGAGCGGTTCTTCAATTGTCTGCCCTGAATTCCCTACCAAGGTTCATCAACACTCGCGAAATCATCTTTGCCAGGCGGTTGTGGGACGGGCACATTCGTGCCAGGCCCAGCTGAGTCTTGCGACTGGCTTGCCGGCTGCGAAGCAGATTTCAAGACCGCAGTCGAAGCCCACTTGATATAATTCACAAGTTGCTCTGCGTTTTTGGCTTCCAGCGGTGCACGTTCTGCATGATCAATAAACTTCTGAAGCACATCGGTATCGGCGTCGCTCCCGATGGCTATAGCGATCCTAACGGCTTTCTTTCCCCCACGGTTTTGATAAAAGCTCCTTCAAGCCGCTGTCAAAGTCATCGTTGGGTTGACCGTCTGATATCAAAACCAGCACTGGCGGTAATGCGCGTTCGCCCATCTTTTGACACATCCAACTGCTCCGCGGCCAGCGATAAAGCCTTACCCATATCGGTCACGCCATCGGCTGTCAGGTCAGTCCAGCTAAATTGGTCAACATCAGTAGGCTGTGATACATGCCACTGAGCACCATTCGAAAACTTGATGGCTCTAACCAATACCTGTGCGTTGGGGTTTTCCTCAGCCACGCTCCTCATCTCAGGGAGCGATTCTTTGATAGCTGTGTTCAATTGCTGCATCTTGCCTTCAAGGCCCATAGAGCCTGAGCAGTCAACGAGCCAGATAAAATGTAGGTGGGCGCGAAGCTAACTCGCCACCAGGCATTGGTGTCATATTATTACCTCTTCTAGATATTTTGATCGTTCCGATCAGGTTCGATCTTTAGCCGAGACTGAATAACCAAACTAGACGTTCATCAGTGCAGGTAGCGCGTCCGCGTATGGCTTCTATTCACTTGCCAATTCGCATTTTACTCAGGTTACTGAGCCCATTATACCGAAGTTGTGGACAATATGATGCGTGTTGATCGTGCGATTTCAGAATCGATATACCCATGTGTGCTGATATATACCATCTGAATGTACGTTTCATGCTTCATAGTTGCGATATCGACGATGAACAGTAAACAGGCCCACCCAACAAAGCACACATCCCAGTGAACTTTTTCCAGCTCATAGGCTTCCTTCTTCTTCATCACTAGTAATTCGCCTGTCGCATGGAAACCGACCATTCCTGCCTCTATTTCATTTACGCCATCGGTCCATCTGTGCCATTCAGCGATCTCAGTTTCGTTATCAGTTACGGATATGCCATATGGTGAACAACTAACCTGAGCAAAGCACATTAACAAAGGTCAGGAAGCGAGGAATGTCAATACTCGCAATCAGGATGAGTGGCACCAGCGATATCCAGCATCCTATCAGAGGCATCGTATCCAGTGGCAGGAAAACCTGCCCTATTGAGCCAAGCGACCATCACGACCAGATCCGCAACCTATATCGGCTGTCGGAGCACCTCGATGAAAGAAGCCCCTCACCCAGTCGTAGAGCTGGTCAGGAATCCATCCTTCGTAACTGGCACCAAACTCTAGCGCACGACGTTCATATTCATCTATGTCTGAATGTCCAATTTATCGCTCATCCCCTTCGCAACTTCAATAATCCCTCATGAATACGCGTACATCCAGCTTTAGCCAGTCGTCGATCCACTCCTTGGCCTCCAGCTTGCCGAAGATCAGCTTACCCGCATCCATGAGCCTGGCGAGAACCTCGTTCTTCTTTTGCAGCACAAGGAAGCTGCCAAACTTGAATTGATTCTCATGAGGCATCTCCTGCCCCACCACCTCACACGCATCCCGCTCTCACTTCACTCCAAGCCGTTGCGGCCACGTCTTCATATTCAGGTGAATCAGCATTCAGCTTTTCCAACTCCGCTCTGTATCGGCCCGTATTGCCCGCGTCTTGATATGCTAGCGCCCTTTCGTATCGTAGTGCTAGCAGCAGGTGCTCAGGGTAGTCCTTCTTCTTGCGTAAAGTATCTGTAAGCCCCTCTACAGCAGCGGCAGGCATTTTCAATACCCGGAGGGCACGGCATTTATAGAGTAGTATGGCAGCGTGAATCGGCGAATTATTTATGATCCCTTCAGCCATGTTCACCACTCTTTTTGCGGCGTCGCTATCGTCAGGTTTCGCGTGCATGATCAGTTCAACAACCGAGAGACGAATCACCGGATCTTCTGGATGCTGCTGATAGAGCTCCTTGAGGATATTTATCGCTTCATTCCATCGTCGTTGTCGCTGGTAGACCTCTACCATGGCGATACGCGCAGCCGTCGGTGTGGCAGTAAGGTAGACCATGAGTTCGTCAGCGAT
>CAXXJK010000002.1:0-14125 GCA_963665595.2 Coriobacteriales bacterium
TCGCCCAAAATCAACTCTAAATCCCTTGTTTCATCGATTTTTTGATTTATGCTTGGCACAAGGCACAATCAAGCGATAGGAACAGTTATGACACGAGAATTAAATCTTGCAGAAAACATCGTTTGGCTCCGCAAGCAACGGAAATTAACTCAGGAAGACTTAGCAAAATACATGGGCGTTTCAAAGGCTTCGGTCTCTAAATGGGAGACGGGTCAGAGCTTCCCGGATATCGTATTCTTGCCTCAATTAGCAACATACTTCGGGATATCGATAGATAAACTAATGGGATACGAAGCGCAGCTTTCGAAGCAGGGCATTAAGGATGCATACGCGCGCCTTTGCCTCTCCTTTGCAGAAAAACCCTTCGAGGTAGCCCATGCAGAATGTCAGGATCTAATCCGTGATTATTATTCGTGTTATCCCCTGATTTCGCAAATGGCGGCACTTTACCTCAATCATCTGCAACAAGCTCCCAATCAGGAGACGCGGGAGTTGCTGATTCATGAAGCCATCGAGCTTTGCCAGAGAGTTCGGGTGGGAGGCGATGGCGTGTTCGAGCTTAGGCAGGCAAACTCTGTTGAGGCCCTGCTCCGCCTTATTGAGGGCAATGCTGCAGCAACAGTTGAGTTGTTGGAAGATTCTATTGTTCCCACGATGGGAGAATCCGTGATATTGGCGAGCGCTTACCAAGCACTTGGCGAAGCGGAAAAGGCACAAGAAACACTGCAAGCTGATCTCTATCAATCTCTCGTGGGCATTTTGAATATCCTGCCTCAGCTGGCAATGAATTCCATCAGTGATCCCAAACGGCTGGAGCGTCTTCATAATCGTACGCTGCAGTTAATCGATACGTTCGACATGGACGCGCTCTACATGAACGCCTGCGCCCTTCACTTGATTTTCGCATCTGCGTATGCAGGAGCAGGAAACACGGATAAGGCCATAGAGTGTTTGGAGCGGTATGCACGGATATGTCTTTCGGCCAAGTTTCCCATGACTTTGCATGGTGACAACTTCTTCGATAAGGTGCAGCCTTTGTTTGATGAACTCGGAACAGGTGATGGAGCTCCGCGTGATGAGGCTCTTATAAAACAAAGTATGATTCAAGGGGTCGCAGCAAATCCTGCGTTCGACTCATTGACAGATGATGGGCGCTTCAAGCGCATTGTGAAGGATTTGGAGGCAAAGCTATCATGAAGCGTGTTTGGATTTATATAGCGTTCACCTTTGGTATCACGTGGACCATGTGGATAGTAGCTGGCATCTTCACAGGCGCTTTCGAAAATGGCATGGGATCAACGCCAATAATGATGATTGTTGTCGCGCTGGGTATGTTTGTTCCCCTGATTGGCGCGCTGCTCACGAACGTTGTGATGGGCCGCGAGAACCGATTGAATCTCTGCCTACGTCCTCGCATAACAGGCAACGTGAAATACTACCTGTTGGCATGGTTTGCCCCGACTATCGTAAGCGTACTGGGGGCAGTGGTATTCTTCCTTATTAATCCCAGTCTATTTGATGCGACGGCAGGCGCATTCGTCCAATTAGTGATTAGCGCTGACACCACTGGTGCCATAACGGAACAAATGGCATCTTTACTCCTGATAGTTCAAGCGGGATTCGCTATCTCGATTGCGCCCTTCATCAACATGATTCCCGCATTTGGAGAAGAGGTTGGCTGGCGCGGTATGCTTTTCCCGGCGCTTTGCGAGAAGTTCTCAGCACGCACTGCTGTTCTGATTTCAGGTGTCGTCTGGGGGCTTTGGCATGCGCCCGTCATCATCATGGGGCACAACTATGGCACAGGCTATTGGGGTTATCCCGTACTAGGCATTTTGTCCATGGTTGTTTTCTGTACGGCGATGGGTTCGTGCCTTTCGTACCTGCGCGTGCGAACACAAAGCGTGTGGCCTTGCGCACTCGCCCACGGCGCTGCCAACGCGGTTGCTGGAATTAGTATCTACTTCTGCGTAGTGGGAAATACTCTCACCGGCCCCACTCCTGCAGGCATCATCGGTGGCATTCCTCTTATATGCCTCGGGCTTTGGTGCTGGATGCGCCTGTCCTCAAAAGCTGAGAGCATAGCCCCCTCTTGAGAGTATCTGGCGCAAAGAGTTGTGGGTTCAAATTGACAAAATACGTGGAGGCTCCAATACCCTATCGGTACTACAATAGGATCCAAGACATTGAAGATTTGAACAAGGGGGCTCGTGATGGATTTGTATCGTTCTATCTCTCAGCGTAAGTCGTGCCGTAAATACAACATGCAACCACTTGATCAGGCTGTTTTCGATCAGATTGAATCTGCTCTTCAAAGCTTTGAGCAGCTCTACTCCGACACACCCCTTAAGCACCGCTTTACAAAAAAAGTAAAGGGACGCTTCAAGGTTGAGGCGCCTCATTACTTAATCGTTACCGGGCAAGGTAAGCCAGGAGAAATGGAAAACACTGGATTCTTGTTTCAGCAATTGATGCTGTGGTTTGATGCCCACGAAATTGGAAGCGTCTGGCTTGGGGCTTCAAAAGACACCGAAGTAGATGAAACTGGCCAAGATATTATTGCTCTGGCTTTTGGTCTTTCCACAGAACCAATCCATCGCGCGCTCGATCAGTTCAAGCGCGAACCAATCGAGGCTATTACAAATGCTCCGGATGATGTATGTATCCAAGCAGCACACCTTGCACCTTCTGGAATGAATACTCAGCCTTGGTACTTTGAAAAGCACGAGGAAAAAGTTCTTGTGTATAAGAAAAAGCTCAAGCCACCGATTTCGCTGGCGTACAAGCTATCTGATATCGATATGGGAATCGGGCTTTGCCACTATGCCCTGGCCTGCAAAGAAGCTGGCAAAACCTTTTTATTCTCCCGACAAAAGGAACTCCCTGCAAAATCGGGCTTCGTTCCTTTCGGTATAATCGAGACATCCTAGGTGTAGGCAGATTGCTACGTTGATAGGTTGCTGACGGTTGTGCGCCAGGTACAAGCCGGCATACTCTCGTTGCTCGTTCATGCATTGGATGTATAAGTCCTTTAGAATATGAGCAAGTAAATACTTGGATGGTTAGCTCTCTGTATCCAAGAAGACGTGACCCTTGCAGGAAGGCTGTGCTCGATGTATCGGCTTTTAATAATCGAAGACGACAGACAGATTCGTGACGAATTAAAGATTCTCCTTGAACGCAATGGCTATGAAGCGCTTGCGCTAGATTCCTTCACTCACGTTTCTGAAGAGGCTCTCTCCCTCGCGCCCGATTTGATAATCTTGGATTTAAACCTTCCCGGCATAGACGGTCACTACGTCTGTCGTCAGCTGCGCGAGGTGTCAGATGTGCCGATTATAGTAGTAACCAGCCGCGATACCGATATGGACGAGCTGTTGTCGATGAATTTCGGAGCAGATGATTTCATCACCAAACCCTACAATGCCCAAGTGCTCCTGGCCCACATTGGCTCTGTCCTCAAACGTGCTTATGGAGAACGTATCGAAACAAGCGAAGTATCGCACCGCGGGCTCGTGCTCGACACAGCACGCTGTACGGCAACCTTTGAAGGGCACAGCGCCGAACTCACCAAAAACGAACTGCGCATACTGAATTTGCTGCTTCGCAACGCGAGCGCGGTTGTCCCCCGCCGGCGCATCCAGGAAGAGTTATGGCAGTCAGATGAATTCATCGATGACAACACCCTTACAGTAAACGTCAGTCATCTTCGCCAAACCCTTGACGGTATCGGCGCGCATGATTTCATCCAAACCAAACGCGGCATCGGGTACCTGGTGGACTGAAATGCGCTTCACCCATTATTTGAAAGACAAAACTCTCTCCATCGCAATTATGCTTATTGCAATACTTGGTGTTGCCTTCGTGCTAAGGGCTTTTGCCCTCGATGCAGGAGCCATCACCTTTATCTGCGCCTTCTTGATTGCGGCACTTGCTTTGGGGCTTATCGTTGACTACCTACGCCGTCGCAGCTTTTACCGAACGCTGGCAATGACTCTAGAAAAACTTGACGAAGCCTATTTGATTACCGAGTTGATAGATCGCCCAGGGTTCACAGAGGGCGAATTGTTCTACGATGCCTTGGCGCAAGCAGTCAAGGCTATGAACGACAAGATAGGAACCTATCGCACTTCGTCTGAAGAATACCGAGAGTATATCGAGACGTGGATACATGAGATCAAGACGCCCCTTGCGGCTGCGCACTTGATTGCCGAAAACCATGATGGCTATGCGGTGCAGTCGATGAACACTGAGGTAAATCGTATTGAAGGGTACGTGGAGCAAGCACTCTTCTATTCACGCAGCACAAATCTTGAGAAGGACTTTTCCATCAAGCAGGAAAATCTAGGTGACATGGTTCGCGAAACCCTACGTCGCAATGCGCGCACCCTTATTGATGCGGGTATCGCACCCAAGATGGGTGATTTGGATTTCACCGTCTATGCCGATTCAAAATGGGTAGTGTTCGTGTTGGGGCAAATTTTAGGCAACTCCGCAAAATACCGGAAAGATAAAGGCATCGAAGGCGACCAGGAAGCAGCCGTCACTCTTACCGCTAAGCAGTATGACACAGGTCTCGATACCGTACGTACGGTGCTCACCGTAAGTGATAATGGAATAGGCATTCCCGCATCAGATATTGATCGGGTATTCGACAAAGGCTTTACCGGCGAAAACGGACGTATCTTTGCCAAATCGACAGGCATCGGGCTCTACCTCTGTCATCAACTGTGCACAAAGATGGGCTTGAGTATCGAACTGGATTCCCTACAAGGGCAGGGTACGCAGGTCAAAATCACCTTCCCTCAGAACAAGATGCACTTTGTGAAATAAACTCCTGTCTAACCTTACGAAAACATAAGGTTAGGGTAAGTCTCTTCGATGGCACGGGGCAGGCCACAGGCTCATAGTAGTCTCACGCGCAAAAAAAGCATCTGACTCAGCGCGCGTTAGAGACTCAAGAAAGGTACGAATATGTCGCAAGTTCTTACTGTCCAGGATGTCGAAAAGTATTACGGCAACAAGGGCAATATCACCAAGGCCCTCGATGGCATTAGCTTTTCGGTAGAACCGGGCGAATACATTGGCATTATGGGGGCATCGGGGTCGGGTAAGACGACTCTCTTGAACTGCATTTCAACCATTGATACGGTCACCGCGGGACACATCTTAGTGGAGGGCCAAGATATCACGCGCCTCGGATCAAAGCGGCTGTCGCGGTTCCGTCGCGAGCAACTCGGCTTTGTGTTCCAAGATTCAAACCTACTCGACACCCTCACTGCGCGCGAAAACATCGCTCTTGCACTCACTATCTCTCGAGTTCCTGCAGCTGAAGTGAAAGCGCGTGTAGAGGAGGTAGCGGCGCAGCTTTCCATAACACCCGTGCTCGACCGGTTCCCCTATCAGATTTCAGGAGGCCAAAAGCAAAGGGTCGCTGCAGCCCGAGCCATCATTACCAAGCCTTCAATGGTGCTAGCCGACGAACCCACTGGCGCACTCGATTCTAAAAACGCACGCATGTTGCTTGAAAGCTTCGAGACTCTCAACTCGACGCTTTCCACCACGATTCTTCTGGTGACGCACGATTCGTATGCGGCAAGTTACGCCAAACGTATTCTGTTCATCAAAGACGGCAAGCTGTTCAATGAAATCGTACGCGGAGACAAGAGTCGCAAGGCCTTCTTCGACGAGATCATGGGCGTAGTTTCCTTCCTTGGAGGGGAGAGCGCCGATGTACTGTAAACTCGCCCTAGGAAATGTCCGCAAGAGCTTTAAAGATTACGCTATCTACTTTCTCACGCTACTCTTTGGGGTCTGTGTGTTTTACGCGTTTAACGCCATCGCGCAGCAAAATAGTGTGCTTGAACTGAATCAGGTGCAGGACCAGATGTTGAACCTGCTCGGAATGCTTGTCAGTAGTGTGTCAGTATTCATCGCCGTTATCCTTGGTTTTCTCATTGTTTACGCAAACCGTTTCCTTATTCGCCGTCGCAAAAAGGAATTCGGAATCTATCTGACACTGGGCATGGACCGCGGTAAAGTTTCGCGCGTTATCGTACTCGAGACGCTGTTCGTGGGTCTGCTTTCACTGATATGCGGAATCGCACTGGGCGTAGCAATATCTCAAGTGATGCTGTATGTGACGGCGGCTCTTTTCAATGTAACCATCGACACGTTCACCTTCACCTTCTCGGAAAGCGCCTGCATGATGACTATTGGCTACTTTGCGGTGATGTTTTTGGTAGCCCTTGTCTTTAACGTGATTACCGTATCCCGCTACAAACTCATTGATCTGATCAACGCCGACAGAAAGAGCGAGAGCGTTAAGCTGCGCAGCCTCCCCTTATCGGTAGCTCTCTTCATCGTCTCGCTTGTGTGCATTGGTGTGGCGTATGCTCTGCTCATCGATAACGGTCTGGTAGTGATGGACGAGCAGCTGTTGTTGTCCACAATACTTGTCTGCATAGGCACCGTGCTCTTCTTCTTCTCTCTTTCTGGCTTTCTGCTTCGGGTTGTCCAGGGAAGCAAGCGTCTCTACTTCAAAGGTCTCAACATGTTTACGCTGCGCCAGATCAACAGCAAGATCAACACAGCGTTTATCTCCATAGCGCTTGTATGCATGGCGCTATTTCTGGCCATCACCTCTACCTGCGGCGGTTTTGCCATTTGCACTACCATGAACAAGAGTTTAGAAAATGCAACACCCTACGATGCAAGCTTCACGGCAGCCTACGCTACTTCACAGAGTCAGGCTGCGGCAGATGGCTACGACATGCATGCAGCACTGCAACGTGATGTGGAGGGATATGACACTTACGTCAAGGCCGACGCACAGGTTGACTTCCATATTACCGAGCTCATGATGGGCGACCTGATAGCCAAGACCAACTTTGTCTTCAGCGACACCTTGAATACTACTTCCGCAGCGACAGCGCCCATGCCCGTGGTTACACTATCCCAGTACAACAACTTGCGTGCTCTCACCGGCCTAGATCCTATCACCTTAGGCAATGATGAATACCTTATATGGAGCGATTTTAACGAGACGCAACAATTCTATCGCGCCTTTATGCAGCAAAACAACTCCTTAGAATTCAACGGATTGAGTCTTCGTGCACACAGCTCTGAGCTCGAAACCGTTGCGGCAGAGACATCAACGTTCCCGATGAACACCGGTGCTCTGATAATTGCCGATAGCCTGCTCCCCGCTGGCACAACACTGCAATATTCGACCCTAAACGTGATGTATAATGGCACGCGAGCCCAGGTAGAAATCGCCTTTACCGCTGCGCTCGATACAGCATTTGGCGAGAACAGTACGAGCTACGGCTCCACCCCTGGCTGGCCCTTCAGTCGCGTAATGACTGCCCAGTTTGCCTATGACCAGGCTGCAGGACTCACCACGGTCATAGCTTACCTTGCAATATATATCGGTTTTGTTCTGCTCATCGCCTGTGCTGCCATCCTTGCACTGCAACAGCTTTCCGAAGCAGCTGATTCTATGGGTCGCTATGCCCTCCTAGAAAAGATTGGAGCAGAGCAGCATATGGTAAATAAGGCCTTGTTTATGCAGATTGGTATCTACTTTTTGTTCCCCCTGCTCCTGGCAATCTGTCACTCGATAGTCGCGCTTTCGGTAGTAACTGATGTCGTAGAGCTATTCGGCATGATAGACATCGCACAACCGCTCATCATCACGGTAGTCTTCTCGCTCGTAATTTATGGCGGCTATTTCTTGATAACGTACTTTGCGTCGCGCGGCATAATTGGACAAAAAGCTAAGCGAGCATACTAACGGATTGCTTCTCTGAATTCTCTCTTGATCCCTCAAGACCCTCCCTGGCCACAATCAGAGAGGGTCTTGCTTTTCGTTACACTTATGCGAAGGCAATCAGTCATAGTCCGCCTAGGCAGAATAAAAGGAAAGTAACTACACTGTCTTTTTTTCCTTACGCTTGTGCGAGGGCAAGCAACTCTTCGTCGCAAAGGGCGCGCTTGAGTTTTATCGCATGTCTGCGCACGCCGGGCAACAAATCACGTGCCTGCTGGTGTGATGTGGGATAACCCATGGCATCAAGCTTGAGCTTCACCAGATTACTGCCCGAGTGCTTGCCCACCACAAGGCGTCTCTCCTGCCCAACTTCGCTAGGAGGAAACGATTCGTAGTTTGAGAGATTTTTTATGATGCCATCCGTATGAATACCTGATTCATGCGCAAAAACATTGGGGCCCACGATTGGCTTTGCGGGATCAACCTTGCGCGTTGCAGCAGCCATAACATAGCCGACAAGCGCAGTGAAATTCTCAGTTTTCTGAGGCATGAATCGACCTTCTACGTGGCGCAATGCCATGACAAGCTCTTCGAGTGGCGCGTTGCCCGCCCGCTCACCCAACCCTCCAACAGTGGTGTTTACCCAGCTGGCACCTGCACGAACTGCCGCAAGCGTGTTTGCTGTTGCCATTCCAAAATCGTTGTGAGCATGAACTTCAACCTCCATGCCAGTTTCTGCGCACAGGATGCGTATCCTGTCATACATCCCAAACGGTTCCATCACCCCAAGCGTGTCGCAAAACCGTATTCGAGATGCCCCCTCGCTTTTAGCCGCTAAAGCATAGGTTATGAGAAACTCAATATCTGTGCGGGAAGCATCTTCTGCTCCCACCGACACATACATATCGTGGTCATGCGCATAAGCCGTACAACGTCGTATCGTTTCCAGTGCCCAGGAACGACTCTTGCGCAGCTTTGTTTCGAGATGAATATCACTCGTCGCAAGCGATATCGCTACCGCATCAACTCCGCAGGCGAGCGACTGCTTGATATCCTCTATCCTTGCACGGTTCCATCCTAGAATCGAGGCATTGAGCCCTGCATGCGCGATTTCGCGCACAAGTTGCTGCTCTTCGCCTCCCATCGCAGGAATACCCGCCTCTATCTGGTCGACGCCGGTTTCATCAAGCATGTGGGCAATAGTTAGCTTTTCTTGACGGGAGAAAACAACAAAGGCCGTCTGTTCCCCGTCGCGCAGCGTCGTATCGTCTAAACGAATACGGGGAATGCTCCCCCCGCCATCAGCTTTTTCACGTCCCGATTTCACTTCCTCATACACCTAAATCATCAGCTAAAATAACTGCCTCGGAAACGTCCTTTAATTTGCGCCCAGAATCCATCGCAGCTTTCTGTAACTTAGAATAGGCATCCGCTTCACTGAGTCCCTTTTTCATGAGAATGCCGCGGGCTCGATCGACCACTTTGCGCGTTGCCAACCGATCTTGCAACTCATCAATCTCACGGGCAAGCATTTTGCTTTCTTCGAAACGCGCAACAGCAACCTGAAGTGCGGGGATAATGTCGCTTTGAGCAAAAGGCTTAGTGATAAACGCCATCGCCCCGAGCTCCTGCGCCTGGGCAATAACTACATCCCGAGAAAACGCGGTAACCATGATGATGGGAGCAATGCGCTTATCGGCAAAAGCTTTGAGGACATCGCAGCCATTGCCGGTATCGAGTTGCACATCGAGAAAAATGGCATCGGGTTGTAATCTTTCAATAACCTCAATAGCATCCTTTGCATTGCGAGCCTCAGCAATAACTTCGTGTCCAGCCTCTACAAGAATTTCACGCAGATCAAGGCGGATAATTGCCTCGTCTTCGACAATGATAATCTTCATTTTTCTTCACTCTTTTCTGCCGCTATAGGCACCTCAATCTCGAAACATGCCCCGCCAGATGATAAGGTGTAACCTTTAATCGATCCTTCGAGGTCTTCTTCGATCATTGTTTTGATGAGCATAAGGCCCATGCTTGACGGATGCTCAAGCGAAAACCCTTCTGGCAAACCACAACCATCATCGCTGATTGTCATGGTGAGTTTTTTGTCACTGCGGGCAATAGCAACTTGAATCTTGCCCTCTTCCACACGAGAAAACCCATGCTCAATGGCATTTTGAATGGTCTCAGTTAAGGCAATGGCCAGCGATGATGCACCGTGGGCATCCATATATCCGCCCTTGCCCCTTACCTCGATAGAAAACGATCCACCATAGACTCCAATCATGGAACGGCGAACCCGTTCGGAGACCATGAGTGCCATACGGGAAACATCGACGGCCTCTCCCGTTGCAGAAGCGAGCATCTCATGCACGACTGCCATAGCTTCTATACGCGTCGTTGCCTCGGTTAAGGCAGATATCACCTGGAGGTTATCGCTACGACGAATTTGGATACGCAAAAGCGATTCGATAGATTGAAGATTGTTTTTCACACGATGATGTACTTCCCGGATGATTGTTTCTTTCACCCGCAGCTCGCGTTGCGCGGCACGACCCACTGTCACATCTTCAACAAGCAAAATTCCCCCTTGTGCAAAGGGTAGAAAACGGCGAGAGTAGACGCACTCGCCTATTCTAATATCTCCCTCCAGACAACGCTTGTGGGTCAAAGCATGCAAGATGCCCTCTGCGATATCGGACGCATTCGCCAAAATCTCGCGAATAGTCTCACCCGAAGGAAACGCTCCGCACCTTCTCAGAATTCCCGCAAGATTAGGACTCGAATACACACAAGAGCCATCCTGAGTAAGGATCAAGATTCCGTCTCCCGGCACACGCGAGGTTGAAAAAGGATCTTCAGTCCCCTCCAACCTGAGGATATCACCGGAGAGATACTCGATGAGCGATGTTGCTGCACACACGAAGGCTTCTTCCATGGCGCCAAAGGTATCGCTAAGGCCCACTGGCATATCCCGCACTATGACCGCATAGGGAGTTTGACCTCCAATAGGATATGCGTGCGAAACAAAGCACAATCCGTTTTCGCCGCGCTGCACACGACTTCCTTTTTTGATTAAACCCGTCTCAAAGCAAGCAACGATCTCCGCGTCCTGTTCGTCGATGAGATTGCCCACCATGCGCAGCGGCGCAAGAAGAGAAGCCGTTGCAGGCTGCGCAGCCATACGAATCTGAAACCCCTCTGCCGTCGGAGTGCACACGGAGGTGACGCAGCAACCTAAATCAGCAATCAACTGAAGATTATCCATCACGTTTGCAATATGTGTCCGCGCTTCGAACATGAGACTCTTTCTTATCGGGTATATCTATCATAGAAGACGCGTGTTTCCCCTATGTTGCCATTGGCGAACAATTAGATTTCGTAAATTTCTAGACCGCCTTGCCCCTTGTTTGTCCCTTTGCTTGCTGGCCCCTGGTGGCAACAGCCTCTACCACTGCATCCTCAATGCGATTACAGGTAATAATGGGCGTAATGCCGCGTTTATATAATGCCTGTTCGGGTGCGTGCCCAATCCGCAATGCGAGCACTGCTGCGCAATCAGCAATGGTACGCATTGACGCATCAAGTCGATTTATCTTGTCGTCTGATTCGCACTCTTCGACACCAGAGCAGTACTTTTCGACATCACGTCGCTCGACATAGCGCACACTTGTGCCGTCATAGCTATAGATATGGAAAGCACTCGCATGCCCAAAGTGTTGATCAACAACCATCCCTCCGCGACTTGCCACCGCAATTTTGACGAGCGAGTCTTGCTCCTTGTGTGGCTGTGCACCAAGTTGGGTTTTTGTTATCTCGGCAAGACTCGCGGCACCTTTTCCAACTTCTCCTTTGATAGGCTGCTCGGCATCGGCAAGAAGATGCGAGAGATCCTCATGAATTTTGCCAACCGCATCGGCACGACACTGCTGACAATTGGTCATCTGCTTGATATGCGGAGAACATTTGGTTCTCATGTCAAGCAGAGCATGCATATCAACTTGGGGGATATCTTCAAACACGCTCCCCTTCACGGGTATGAACTGCATGACATTACCGATAAAAGCACCGAGCTCGCGGGCTTTAACAGCTACGTCAACAATACCCTGCTCGTTGATACCAGGAATATAGACCGTGTTGATTTTGACGATAATCCCCAGACCCACAAGGGCCTCTATGCCTGCAATCTGATTAGCAAGAAGTACCGCGGCGGCGGCTTCACCCACATACGTGATACCGTCGCACTTGGCATAGCGATAGATTTTTGCGCCCGTCTTGACATCAATTGTATTCATGGTGACCGTCACGTGTGTTACGCCCAGTGCAGCAATCTCAGCTGCATAACGTGGCAGCATCAGTCCGTTGGTGCTCAAACAAAACGTCACCTCGGGATCTTGAGCTCGAATGAGTTCGAGTGTCTCTTTGGTATTCTCAAAATCTGCGAGAGCATCGCCAGGGCCTGCTATCCCCACAACACTCAGATGATCTATTTTCTCCTTAGCTTCAAGGTAGCGCGCTAATGCTTGTACAGGGGTAAGCACCTTACTCGTAACTCCCGGGCGGCTCTCGTTTACGCAATCAAACTTTCTCACGCAATAATTACAGGAAATATTGCATTTTGGGGCGACCGACAAATGGATACGAGCATTGGTGGTGCTGCATTTTTCTGAAAAGCAGGGGTGCGTGTCCGTATCAAGGCGCCGCTTAATTGGCGCAACGCTGGTTTTAGGGATTTGATCCTTGACGAGGTATGCGTCTTTGATATTCGTCCGAAATGTTGTCTGCTTTTTCTGAAGCAGAGCATTGGTAATACGGTCGATAAAAACAAGGGATCCTTGATACCCTAACATCCGCACACGCTGCCCACCTATGTGATCATGTATCGGAAAAGCGCAGCGTATGAGAGGAATACCTAACGCTTCCTCGATACGCCTCCCATCAGAGGATCCAATTAAGACATTGGCATTTTGTTCAACAGCTAACCGCTCAATAGTGGCAAAATCAACACCGTCGACGATTTCAAATGAGTCGATTAGGAGACGCTCTGCAAGCCGCTCAATTTCTGGGCGCAAAACCTCATCAAGCGTTGAACACTTGGTCCCCGCTGCAACAACAACGGGCATGATACCTTCCTCGCAACACATGCGCACAACGCCGGCAATAAAATCAGGCTCGCCAAACACAACCGCTCGGCCTTCCGCATTATATTTATGAGAATCAATCATGGCATCAATGTAGCGGCCACGATGTAGCGCCCACGCTCTTTTATCAGGTATTCCTGGGAAGCGGCTATCTTTTCTGCCTGCGCAAAGGCAACGAGTTCATCGATAAAAGCATCGGTATCACGCAAGCCGACGGGTAAATGCATGCGCTTGTAGGGTACTCCGTAAGATTCTTTGAGGTAAGACGCAACACTGTATTCTTCTTGTACGAACGTGGATAACTCCAGCGTAAGACGCGCACCAGCCATAGAGGAGATATCTTCGACCAATGTGCCAGCACCAGGCAGCCGTTCGTAATGCTCACGGCGAACCCCATCAAGATTATCTGAAATATCGGGCAAGAATGTCGCGCTAATTCCAAACGATGCCACAAGCTCCTTGAGATAGCGCATGTCCGCGGGACTCATGGGCCCGCACACAACATTGAGCGTGTTGTTAGGCGTTGCATCAAGAGAAATACTCTCGATGAGGGCACGCAGAAAGCGGAAGTATCCCTCAAATTGTGTTCCGCCATAACCAGGTGCCGGCACAGGAACAAAAGCAACCTTGCTGTGGGGGTGCTCTTCTTTCCACGACTCAAGAATACGGGGTACGTCTTCACCAATCGTCTCAGCCAGACACGTGGTTGCGACCGTAATAAGGCGCGGGTTGTAGAGTTTAATCAGGTTGTCTATGCCTTTTTTTAGGTTGCTTTCGCCCCCATAAACCGTGCCCTGTTCCGTCAGTGATGAGGAGGCAATATCGATGGGTTCATTATAATGAGTAGCCATATGGCGTCTGATATAGGTTGAACACCCTTGCGATCCATGCAGTATGGTCATGTTGCCAGCTATGCCATAGGCGGCGTTTACTACGCCCATTGGCATGCACATCTTACACGGGTTAGCATCAAGAGCTGTGAGAGCTCCCTTTTCCTTAACGAATTTATCATTCAACATGACTCCACCTCTCTTCATTCGCGAAATCCCACACGGGCGAATTCATCGACTGGTTAATTTCCGTAGCAAAGTTCTTGACTCCGACAAATCCTGCAAGGGGGTGTTTACGTTCATGGTTATGGTCACAAAACGCCACGCCGAGTTTGTATGCCAAAGGCCGCTCCTTAACGCCACCCACTAAGATATCGGCACCC
>CAXXJK010000003.1:0-44476 GCA_963665595.2 Coriobacteriales bacterium
AAGAATACATGCATTATACATAGTCAAGAATAATCATGCAAGAGGTAAATCAAATTATTTATTGTCTAATTCAAATTTTTGCATGAAATTGACGAGTGCTTCTACGCCTTCTCGGGGCATGGCGTTGTAGATAGACGCGCGCAGCCCGCCGACCGAACGGTGGCCTTCTAGGCATACCAGTCCAGCAGCTTCTGCTTCCTTCACAAACTTCTTGTCAAGCGTGGCATCTCCCGTTACAAATGGTACGTTCATGAGCGAACGATCCTTCTTTACGACGGTGCCGGTGAACATATCCGACGCATCGATCGCATCGTAGAGTAGCGCAGCCTTCTCTTCGTTGCGCACCTTCATCTCGCCAAGGCCACCTTGCGCTTTCAGGTATTTGAATACCTTGCCACAGATGTAGATGCCATAGGAAGGAGGTGTATTGTAAAGGCTTCCCGCGTCTGCCTGCGTCTTGTACTGGAGCATTGTGGGAACTTCAGGCAGCGTGTCAGTTGGGATAAGATCCTCACGTATGATGGCGATAACTACACCGGCTGGTCCCACGTTTTTCTGAGCACCGGCAAAAATCATGCCATATTTGGTGACATCGCAGGGTTCTGAAAGAAAGCAGGAGGACTGGTCTGCAATAAGAAGTTTTCCCTTGGTGTTGGGGAGCTCCCAGAATTTCGTACCAAAGATAGTATTGTTCTCACATATATAGACGTAGTCGGCCTCTGGCGTCACGGGCAGATCTGAACAATCAGGAATATAGTTAAAGAGTGTGTCTTCTGAACTGGCAATCTTATTTGCGGTAATGAATTTCTTGCCCTCTTGATAGGCCTTCTTTGCCCATTGGCCGGTAACGATATAATCGGCGATGCCGTTACCAGTGTACTTGGAAAAGTTCAACGGGACCATAGAAAACTGCTGGCTGGCCCCCCCTTGGAGGAAAAGTACCTTATAGTTGCTGGGGATGTTGAGCAGTTCGCGCAGATCTGCCTCGGCCTCATCTATGATGCCCTGGAAGCAGGCGGAGCGGTGACTCATCTCCATCGCAGACATACCAGAGCCTCTACAGTCAAGCATCTCGGCTGCGGCTTCTTTGAGCACTTCCTCGGGAAGGACTGCAGGACCGGCGGAGAAGTTGTATACACGCGCCACGTTTAACCTCCTTGAAAAGGGACGGATTGATCTGTATATTCTAGCAGTATTGCGGCAGAGCAGCAGAAATTTTTGCGTAACGGGCATCTGCATAGCATAGACGGAGCTGTTGGAAAAGCAAAAAGGCCAAAGCAAAGATGCTTCAGCCTTTTATAACAGTTCTCGTAAACGGGAGCGTCAACTCAGAAACTACGCCTCGTCCGCAAATACTTTGGTGTTCTGACGCCCCAGATTTTCCTTGGCCATCTCGCGCAGCTTGAATTTCTGCACTTTGTTTGAGGCGGTCATAGGGAAGTCGTCGACGAAGAATACATGTTTGGGAACTTTGAAGCGCGCCATGTTCTTGATGCCATAGTTGCGTACTTCTTCCTCGGTCATCCCTTCAAAGCCGGGACGTGTGCGGATGAAGGCGACGACGATTTCGCCATACTTCTCATCAGGTGCGCCGACTACTTGAACATCAAGCACGCCAGGCATCTTCAGATAGAAGTTCTCTACCTCAAGCGGATAGATATTCTCTCCGCCACGGATGATCATATCCTTGATGCGTCCGGTTACGTGATAGTAACCGTCCTCATCTACAAAACCGAGGTCCCCCGAGTGCATATAACCGTTCGAATCGATAGCCTGTGCGGTCTCGTCGGGCATCTTGTAGTAACCCTTCATGACGTTATAACCCTTGCAGCAAAGCTCGCCGGGTTCGCCGACAGCACACAAATGGTTATCATTCGGGTCGATGACGTGCACGTCGACCGGTGGATGTTTGCGTCCTACGGTATGACACTTGTGCTCGATGTCGTCATCGACGGTTGTCTGGGTGAAAACAGGAGACGTTTCGGTCAGGCCATAGCAAATGGTGATTTCGCTCATAAACATTCGATCCATAACTTCGCGCATGGTCTCCGGTGGGCAGGGGCTGCCCGCCATAATACCGGTGCGCAAAGAGGTGAGGTCAAATCGTTCAAAATCAGGGTGATTCAACTCAGCAATAAACATCGTAGGTACGCCATAGACTGCCGTTCCCCGTTCCTTATGGATAGCTCTGAGGACAAGCCCTGCATCAAAGTTCTCCACAATGATCATGGTAGAGCGATGCGTGAGGCAGGCGAGCACGCCTAGCACACAGCCAAAACAGTGGAAGAACGGTACGGGAAGACAGACGCGGTCTTGGGGAGTGAGTTTCTGATTGTCTCCAATATAGAAACCATTGTTGAGGATATTGCGGTGCGTGAGCATGACTCCCTTAGGAAAGCCTGTCGTACCGCTGGTGTATTGCATCATGACGACGCTGTTGTTGTCAAAGTGGGATTCAGCTTCTGACAACACCGCCTCATCGACGTGATCGCCCAGAAGAAGCAGCTCGGGAACATTGTAGAATCCGCGATGTTTCTCTGGACCCATATAGATGAGGCTTTTCAGAAAGGGGTATTCCTCCGTATTGAGGTAACCGCGCTCCTGGGTGAGAGATTCAGGGACCAATTCGCGGACAATCTGTAGATAGTCAACATCCCGATAGGCATCGATAATGCAGAGCGCTTTCATGTCAGACTGTTTCAATACATAGTCAAGCTCGTGACTCTTGTAGTCGGGGTTCATGGTTACCATGACTACCCCGATCTTGGCAGTTGCATACATGAAGGTGAGCCAGTCGGGTATGTTGCGTGCCCAGACACCGAGGTGATCCCCCGGTTTCATACCGATAGCAATAAGACCTTTTGCCAGTGCATCGGTTCTTTCATCAAAATCCCCGTAGGTCCAGCGCAGGGCACGATCGGGGTAGACGACAAACTCGTGGCTGGGCTCGATGGCCGCTTGGTCGCGAAAGTAGCGTCCAATGGTCTTCTCTGAGTGCAGGGGGTAATCGAGCGAGCCGGGCTCGCCAGGAATGGTTTTTATATCTTCAGTCATAGCATTCTCTCTTCAACGAAGGGCTATCAAGGAAGTGGACACCGTCAGGTAACACGCTCTGCGAACAAGGGCACTCATCGCTGGCATCCGCTCTGATCTGGGCTAAAAAGGAGAGGGGCAATGCCGGCTGATGACACGGTATTCTTATAGCGGTGTGTAGACGACTGCGAGAAAGCGTGCGTTTTGCCCATCATGAGCGCGCACTTGATGGGGGACGATTGCATCATAAAAGATGCTCTCGCCCGGATGGAGGACGTAGAATTCCTTGCCATATTCAATCTCGATCTCGCCCTCAAGGCCGTAGAGGAACTCTTCTCCTTCATGACCATGGAGCACGTGATCGGTCTCGCCGCTCGGCGTGACGGTGATGATAAATGGGTCGATGTGCCGGCTGGCGCGTCCTTGAGCAAGTGAGAAATAGGAGAGATCGCCTGCATCACTTGAAGTTTCGAGACTCTTCATGCGCGTTGCCTCAAAAATATCAGAGGTGTTGTTGTACACGGGACCGGTTTTTGAGTCGTCGTCCATGAGCGTTCCGAGACGAACGCCGAGTGCGCGGGTAATTTTAATGAGAGGCGCAAGAGAAGGCGCAAGTTCGCCTGCTTCTAAGCCTTCGATGACGGTAACTCCGCAGTCGCAGCGCTCCGCTAGCTCTTCGGGTGATAGCTGCAGGGACTCGCGTAGGGTCGTGATCTTATTTCCGAGTTTGTTGTCTTGTGTCATGACTATCACCTTTCTTTCATCTATCCGGGGCGAGCCGTTCTTTCACTGACGCGCATCTCTACCATAATCTTTCGATTATGCGAGCGTTTCTGCCAATAGCGAGAAGTGCGTTGGTGGAAGGGGCGTGATTCTGCTTGGTGCGGGTACGTGGATAACAAGCAACAACTCTAGCATGACCCTAACGCGCACTTATCTGTGAGAACGGTAAACGGTAGTACTTCACATGCTTTGAGCACATCAGGCAAGTTATGCGCAATCAGCGTATCGTGACGGGTCTTCCTTGATGGGACACGCATATACGAGCGGGGTGTGTATGCTGCACCAAAGTTTTGCTTAAGCATTGAGAAGGAAGTTCAGGCAGGTTGTTTGTTTCTGAAAGGTGCATGGCAACAACTTGTTCAAGACGGTCAGAAAGAAGTGCCTGCAGAGCATCGGCGGCTTGGCTGTTGCTCAGGTGGCCGTGATCTCCCGCCACCCGGCGCTTGAGATAGCTGGGATACGGCCCACATTGCAGCATATGGGGGTCGTGATTGCTTTCGATGGCAAGGAGACGTCGCTCGTAAAGCACACGGATGGCATCGTTACTGAGAACTCCCGTATCGGTGACATAGCCTAAGGTATCTTGTCGAGTGTCGCTGTGCCAAGACATCCCAAAGCCAACCGAGGCAGCGGCATCATGTGAGGTTGCAAACACCTGTAACTGTATACTGCCAATCCTATATTCTTCACCAGCGACGAAGCGGCGCTGGTCGGTTACGCCGTCTAAATTTTTCAGTTCTGCGCTGGCATCGTGAGAAGCCTGAGTGGTATAGAGAAGAGGATGAACGTCTAGGCGCGCAAGACCGCGGAGCAGAACGCCAACACCCTTTACATGATCGCTGTGCTCGTGGGTAATAAGAAGGGCCTGTATACGGGAAGGGTCAAAACTCACCTCTTCGCAGCGCGCGAAGAAATCCTTTTTAGATATGCCGCAATCGATGAGCAGGGCGGTATCGGGAGTCTCTACAATGGTGGCGTTTCCCTTGCTGCCACTTCCGAGTACATGAAGTGCAAACCCTGACGCACGAGTGAGCGCGTCAGGGTTTGGGGCGGTGTTCGATTCTGATGTGAGAACCGTGTTCGCGGTGTTTGATTCTCGTGAGCCCGCGCAGTGAGCGCGGTCACGTGAACGGCGCATGAGAATATATTCTTTCGTGTTTGCCATCTCTGATGGCTCTTCAATATAGTGCATGGCGCAAGTATACGCCATGCGGCACAGCCGTGTGCGCTTGGCGGATGTGGTACCGTCATTTGAGCGGAGAGAAGACATATCTACTGACCCATTCTGATGTTCTAGTAACTGATAAGCTCGCGGTCTTTTTAAGATTAGAGCGAGAATCCCTGACCCTCACTTTCAGAATCGTTATAATGGTTTCAAAGAAGCGCACATGCCTTCAAGGCCGGCAGGCATATCATGCGGAGGGATTATGACACGGAATCCAGATACGCTGTTGAAGGTCACGATGATTCTCTATATCATTGCTGGCGTAGTGGGCTTTCTGCTTGCGTTGAGCGACGCGTTTGCCGGTGTCGTCGCCCTTATGGGAAACGCAAGTGTTTTTGGCTACATTATCTTGTCTGTTGCAGCGATTGCGGCGATCACCGCCGTTCTCATGGTGATAGTCGGCGTGAGATCACTGCAGGAAAGCTATAGACTGGGCAATGCTTTGACGGGTTTTTTCATTGTTTCGGGAATAGTTCAGTTTGTTGCTCTTCTCTGTGCGCAGCAGATAGATGTAAGCCTGCTCTTCGCCTTGGTTACCGTGGTGTTGCCCCTGCTCTTTCGTGCGGGGATCAGAAAATCCTAAAGACATTCATCGAGATGACGATTGGGCTCATGCATACCGGGAAACCCCTGTTGGCGGAGCACTTCATAGGCTGCAATAGCTACGGCATTGCTGACGTTGAGTGAGGTTATCTCTGATGCGTTACTCTGTTGCCGATTCTTCCGAGCATAGTTTCTTGTATGAGTAAATGCATCGTGTGCCACCGCATCATGGTCGGTACGCATGGGGATGCGCACACATGAGGCGGAGTAGCGCATCAATAGTTCCTCGGGTATGCCGGAGCTTTCACGGCCAAACATAAGGTAGCAGTCTTGAGGGTATTCGACTTCCGTATAAAGACGTGTGACCTTTTTGGTAAAAAGAAAGAGTGTTGGCGCGCTGTTAGGCTGTTGGGAACTCATGGCCCGAGGGTTTTCTTCCATGAAGTGATCAAGATCCTCGTAAACAGCCACATTGAGGGCATGCCAGTAATCAAGGCCTGCACGGCGTATCATAGTATCGTCGAGTTTAAAACCCAGGGGTTTGATGAGATGAAGGCGCGCACCGGTAACCACACAAGTGCGACCGATGTTGCCAGTATTGGCGGGTATCTCGGGTGCGAGCATGACGATATGTATCATAAGATGCGCCTCGTTATCTCGATGGTGCTCGGCGTGAGTCATGTAATGGCTCAGCTATCTGAAGCTGATTATCGCATAGCTATGGAGAGCAGGGTGGTGTTCGGTGCATGCGAGGCGAAATCATTTAGAATAACGACAGAATAATGATCGACAGAATCGAATCGATCAAACGTTTGAGGAAGGAACACGTGTGTCACAAGATACTGGCTCAATCTCACCAGAGGTTAAACCGTGCACTACAGTGAAGGAGACGGAGGCGACGCTTCCCACTGAACCAAAAGGGGAGTCTCGTATTGCGGTTATCGCGGCCATATTTGCAAATATAGCCATCGGTATTGTGAAATTCATTGCAGCGGGTATTTCGGGTTCTTCCGCCATGATCTCTGAGGGCGTCCATTCTATCGTGGATTCAGGCAATGGCGTGTTGATACTCTTTGGTATGAAGCAATCCATGCGTCCGCGCGATGCCGAGCATCCCTTTGGTTATGGCAAGGAGCTCTACTTCTGGACACTGGTCGTGGCGGTCCTTATATTTGCTCTAGGCGGCGGCATATCTATCATGGAGGGCGTAAAATCTATTCTCGCGGTTGTTCCTGGCGAGACCATGGGCGATCCTACCGTAAACTACATTGTCATTGCCATAAGCGCGGCTATCGAGGGCAGCTCGCTGTTTGTTGCCGTGCGGCAGTTCAATCAGGCGCGTGGAGATATGAGCCCCTTGACCTTCATCAAAGAGGCGAAAGATCCTGCAATGTACACGGTCGTTCTTGAAGACAGCGCCGCTGAACTTGGTCTGGTCATTGCGTTTTTGGGTATCTTCTTCGGGCATCTTCTGGGCAATCCCTATTTTGATGGGTCAGCTTCGGTATTGATTGGTCTGTTGCTCTGCTCGGTTTCAGTGATTCTACTGAAAGAGACCAAGGGGCTTCTTATTGGCGAAGGTATGAAGCACGAGGAACTTGAAGAGATTCAACAGTTGGTGGAAAGAAACCAATCGGTTATGACCTGTGGACGCATTCTTTCCATGTACATTGGGCCGGGAGATCTGCTCATCACCATCGACGCAACGTTTCTTCCCACGGCATCAGCTCATGATATTCTGCTTGCCATTGACGATATAGAGGCTGCTATTCATCGGCGCTTTCCTCAAACGGGCCGTGTGTTCATTGAGGTTGAGTCACTTAAGAGGACACAGGCTCAGCGTTTGGAGTTTGAGGCAGAAGGAAACGAATAGACAGAGGGTCTGGCCACATGACATTTCTTCTGGGATGTGAGCATGTTTCCTTGGAGTTTCCTACAAAGAAGGTATTTGTAGATATCTCTCTGGGGGTAAACGAGGGCGATCGGATCGGCATCGTAGGCAAGAATGGCGATGGCAAGTCATCGCTTCTTGCGTTGTTGGCTGCCTCGCTTGAGCCCGATGACGGCCATGTGGTGCGCACTGGCACGGTAACGGTAGGCATGCTTGACCAACGAGACACACTTGACGATGGCGACACGGTTATTCATGCCATTGTGGGCGATATGCCGGAGTATCTATGGGCCTCTGAAGCAAAAACGCGCGACATTCTCGACCATCTGATAGGTGATATAGGCCGTGAACAGAGCGTAGCGACGCTTTCCGGAGGTCAGCGTCGTCGCGTGGATCTTGCCCGGGTGCTTATAGGGGATTACGACGTGTTGTTGTTAGACGAGCCCACCAATCATCTTGATGTGAGCGGTATTGACTGGCTTGCCCAACATCTCAAGAATCGCTGGCAGGCTAAGCAGGGCGCGCTGCTGGTAGTGACTCATGATCGCTGGTTTCTGGACGCGGTGTGCCTAGCCATGTGGGAGGTCCATGATGGCGTAGTCGAGCCTTTTGAGGGCGGCTACTCCGCCTATATCCAGCAACGCGTTGAACGGGATGAGTTGCAGGCCAAGACACTGTCTAAGAAGCGCAATATTTTGCGCCGAGAACTGGCATGGCTTTCTCGCGGAGCACCGGCTCGCTCAACCAAGCCACGGTTTCGTGTCGAGGCCGCTCAACAGCTCATTGCTGAAGAACCTCCATTGCGCGATACACTGGCGCTTAAACGCACGGCCATGAGTCGCCTAGGCAAACAGGTTATCGACCTTGAGGATGTGAGCGTGCGTCTGGGGGGCAAGCTTATACTCGATCATGTGGACTGGATCATTGGCCCGGGCGACCGTTACGGTATTATCGGAGACAATGGGGCGGGCAAGACCACCATGCTCAATGTCATTCAGGACTTATGCAAACCCGAGAGCGGGAGAGTCAAGATAGGAAAGACAGTTCGATTTGCCGTACTCTCTCAGAAGCTTGACGAACTCGAGCGATTCAAAGGCGATCGAGTTCGGGAACTGTGCGGGCGCTATCAGACGACAGTTCAGATTGAAGGCAAAGAGCTTTCGTCGACGGCGCTTCTCGAGCAATTGGGATTCAGCCGAGATCAACTCAACCAGTATGTGGGTGATCTTTCTGGTGGACAGAAGCGTAGGCTTCAGCTTATGCTGATCCTTCTCGATCATCCCAACGTGCTCATTCTCGACGAGCCGGGTAATGATCTTGACATCGATATGCTGGCTCAGGTGGAGAGTCTGCTCGACACTTGGCCAGGTACCTTGCTGCTGGTTACTCACGACCGATATCTTATGGAACGAGTGACCGATCATCAGTTCGCTCTCGTACAGGGTAAGGTACGTCATCTACCTGGTGGTGTTGAGGAATATCTCACTTTGCGTGCACAGCGGATTCAGGCGAGCCAAGAAACTATACGAAATCAAGGCGTACAGGCAACTTCTCGTCAGAAGAAGAAAGCTCAGACGCATACTGCAGCGGATGCGCGGGAACTCAAAAAGCAGTGTACATCGCTTGAGCGTCGCATGGGAACGTTAAGAAGCAAGATGGCGCGCAAACAGGAGGAGATGCAGTGTGCCGATCCTGCCGATTTTGTTGCCCTCGGGGAGATTCAAAACGATATCAATGCGCTACAGGCTGAACTGACCGTCCGTGAAGACGAGTGGCTGATGCTCTCAGAACAGCTAGAAACGCAGGGGTAAACCCACATAAACAACGCAGGGATAAACCTGCATAAACAACGCAGGGATAAACCTGCATAAACTCCTACCTCGCAAATACCCTTAGGGTATGCGATCAGATCTTGTTCATTTCTCTGATGCAGGATGCATACCATTCTCCGGGAGAAGAGGGACAGTAGATGGCGGCCGCGCTTTCACTCAAACTGCCATATTTGCGCGCGAGATAGGCAACGTGCTGCGGAATACTCTCGTCCCAGCTGGAAAAGTGTTTGCTTCCCCAACCCCACGCGTTGTAATAGTTTCGCGCGAGACTTCCCGCCGCGCCTTTTGAGCTTTCGATGGCGGCGATGGCGGGGGACCAACGAGGGTCGACACCGTAGTCGTAAGCGGCTTCTGCAAATGTGCGTCCATAACCGCTGAGAGGCGATCCGGACAAGTAGCCATTGATGCGAGAGCCCCACTCATTAACAAACGCCGCCTTGTCTGTGGCCCAGTTAACGCTTTCATCGGTATTGGGGGTGACAGATGAAGAGGCGGCCGTGTTGTTGGTTTGTGCACTGGCGTTTGCGGCGGCCTGCGCAGCAGCTTCGGCGGCGAGGCGTTGTTCCGCCTGTTTCTGAGCTTCAATACGAGCAGCCTGCGCGCTTGCCAGCGTCTGTGCTGCACTCTGCTTTGCTTGTTCAGCCGCTATCTTGTCTGTTTCAAGACGACTGCGCGATGTCTCGAGTTCGTCTTTCATTGCTTTTGTATTTGCGATAGTGGCAAGATTACTTTCGTTCAGATGACCAAAATACTGCAACACCTTCATGACTTCAGGAAAACTTGAAGCCGAGAAGAGCATGTCAAGAAAAGTGGAATTATCCGTGCGATACTTATAGAGAATGACGATTGCCTCATCGCACTGTGCTTCTTGTCGGGGAAGCAACTCTTCCAACTCGGCGATGCGGGCGTTTGTCTGGCTCAGGTCATCGAGAATGTTTTGAAGGTGTTCTGAAGCATCGTCGTAGGCTTGTCCTGAACGTTCGACCTCAGCTTGCAGAGCGCTCATAGTATCAACAGAGGCCGCTTCGTCGCTCATGGGGGTGTCCCCTAGGCCGAAGGCACGAGTGGGTGCGACAAGTACATCGCCTGTTGCGATGAGAATAAGTGACAGTATGATCGAGAATGCCCGCTTACATACGTTTCTACACACGCAGGGAGAACCTCCGTCTTCGTTGCAGAGGCCACCATAATAACAACTCCTGTTCTTGGGACGGAGGCTTTTACGCAGAAAACACGAGACGAACAGTCGTCATCGACTGATCCTTCATAGGGGAAAAAGTCATTTTGCTTGAAAACAAGGAAGCGCAATGACTTCTGAAAACCTATACGCTTATATATTCTGAATAAAAGTTATGAATTACCACACATTATTCGGCAGCCTTTTTTGGGCGTCCAGCGTGGCGAGGGGTTGCGAGATATGCCTGAAGGGAATCCTTGAGAATGTAGGTACGACGGCCTTCGCGATAGGCGGTTAGTCTGCCGCTGCGGAGCAGGTGAGATATGCGTGGTTGGGTTACGTTGAGAATCGACATGGACTCTTCGACAGTAAACCATTCGGTCTTGTCAAGGGTCACTTCGAGAGCCATCGTGATAACATGCTCGTTTTCTTCTGGTTGGTGGCCAAATGAGGTAACGGGCAGCGGCTTGCCCTCAAGAAGATATTTCTGGAGTGTTTTTCTGAGAGAATCAGATGCTTTAGTGAGAACGTCTTCTTCGCTGGTACCCTTGATATCAGTATCGTGTACGTCGGGAATAGAGGCACGGTATTTGTCATCACTGGTTTTTGAGATGATCACTTCGTAGAGATACATGAATCTTGCAACTCCTTTTTTGGCGCTTTTATTTTCTGACAATGTAAAGCAGCGGACTTCACCTGTCAAATATCGTCTATTCTCTGACATCGTTTTCTGTCCCGCAAGGTGGTTAGAGTAATAAACTGAATACCGATAGAGAAGTTAGCGTTTACCGCTCAGAAGATGTTTCAGCGCTAGGATGGGATGGGAGAACATCATGCGTGGCCCCGCATACTTCATGGCTGCGCGTATGCGCTCTCGCATGACAGGTCGATAACAGGGCGTCTCGCATGCGCTGCAAAATGTTTTGTTTTCCATGTGCGTACAAGCATCCACGCGAGCATGCGCATAATCGATGAGCGCGTGGCATTCGGGGCATGGTGCTTCAGGGGGATGATGATTCCCCTTACAGTAGATAATCACCATGGTTTCCACCAGATGTTTTTCCGCTATGCGTTTGTCTTCTATCTGTTTGATCATGCCAGAAATTATAGTGTGTACAGAAGGAAAATTGGTGGTAAAGAGGGCCAAACACACGCATATAGTAGGAAACGATAGTACGGCGAGTACAATGATGAAAACGAGCGTTCTTCTCGTCGGTAAAGGCACACTCATCTAAACATAGGTAGCGTGTATTCATGACCTATCGTATTGGTATAGATATTGGATCGAAGACCATCAAGATGGTGGTCCTCGATGAGTCGGGTTCCGTTCTTCATAAGGCATATCGCAGGCATCGTGCTGACATACGTCAGACTATGGATGAGCTGTTGCACGATATGATCTGGCGTTATGGAGATATCACCGGCGATATAGCAGTCACTGGTTCAGCGGGTATAGAGTTGGCGCAGAGTATTGGTTTGCCCTTCACACAAGAGGTTATTGCGACGACTCATGCCGTGCAGACGTTCATCCCTCAGGCGGATGCCATCATAGAATTGGGCGGCGAAGACGCAAAGGTGATGTACCTGACCGGAGGGCTTGAGCAGCGCATGAATGCCACCTGTGCGGGCGGCACGGGCGGGTTCATCGATACGATTGCGTTTCGACTGGGCGCGCGAGCGCAAGACATGAGCAGCCTGGCCATGCGCGCAAATCGCCTCTATCCTATTGCTTCTCGGTGCGCCGTGTTTGCTGAGAGTGATGTACGCCCGCTTCTTAATGCAGGAGCACGACGTGAAGATATAGCCGCTAGTGTGCTTGATGCGGTGGTGCGTCAAACATTAGGCGGTCTTGCATGCGGGCGCCCCATAACCGGGACCGTCGTATTTCTTGGTGGCCCGCTTGAGCACATTCCCTATCTTGTCTTTCGCTTTCGCGAGGCACTCAAACTTAACTACGAGACCGGCGTCAAGCCATGGGACGCGCATCTATTCACGGCAATTGGCACGGCACTTCTTGCGCCTGAGTTTTCTCATCGCATGCAGCTATCTTTTTCTGAACTTCAGCAGCGGGTCGCTGCGGCACCGCGCGGAGGTGACGAACTCATACGGCTGCCACGGCTGTTCGAGTCATCTGCTGAGCACGAGGCATTCAAGGAGCGCCATGCGCAGACGGCCATGCCGCGTATTAAGTTGTTTGACGCGCGAGGCTTCGCCTATCTGGGTATAGATGCCGGTTCGACGACGGTCAAACTGGCTTTACTCGATGAACAGGATCGTCTTATCTACTCAGATTATCGGCCTACTAAGGGCGACGTGCTCGCTACGGCAGCCGATATGCTTGGAGAAATGTATCGTTCTCTTCCCCACGAATATAACGAACCAGACAATTTCTTTGTTCGCATCATGCATACTACGGTAACCGGTTATGGCGAAGATCTCCTGCGCGCCGCATTCAGTCTCGACTCGGGGATTGTTGAAACCAACGCGCACCTGTTGGCGGCTCAACATCTGCAACCAGATGTTAGTTTCGTGCTTGATATCGGCGGGCAGGATATCAAAGCGTTGTGGGTCAAAGATGGCGTGATAGACGATGCTATCCTGAACGAGGCGTGCTCTTCGGGTTGTGGATCATTCATCGAGGGCATCGCCTATTCGTTGCGTTCGACACCGTATTCATTTTCAGACATCGCTTGCGTTGCACAGTCTCCCATTGATCTGGGCATAAAATGCACGGTATTTATGACTTCGCGCGTCAGGCATGCACAAAAGATCGGTGCAAACTATGGTGATATTGCCGGTGGTCTGGCATATTCAGTGGTCAAAAATGCCCTATTCAAGATTATCGGCATGCAAAACATCGACTCCATAGGTGATCATGTTGTCGTTCAGGGTGGGACGTTTATGTCGGATGCGGTTCTCCGTGCCTTTGAGCTGGTATCAGGCAAAGAGGTTATGCGGCTTGATACTGCTCATCTTGCCGGCGCGATCGGTGCAGCTTTAGCGGCTCACGCACGCGCGGATGGTACGGGAAGCACGCTCATCGCGCCTACTCAGCTGACACGTCTCAATCCGCGGCGTCGTATCGAGCGTTGTCCGGGCTGTCAAAATGCGTGTCCGGTCACCATTGTCACCTTCTTTGATGATGAATCCAAAGGCGCTGAAACAACCAATGCCCCCCAAATGTTCATCAGCGGTAATCGATGCGATAAAGCGCTCTCTTTCTTTAGTGGCGAGACGTATGTGTCTGCACATTCCCATCGTGTGTCGTGCGAAAAGCCGCCAAATCTCTATCAGCTTGAGCGTCAATTGCTTATGCGTTACGAGCCAGAGGGCAGCCTCTCTTCTGACAAACGAACTTTGGCACATGTTGCCTCAGATCTCGAAGAGAATACTCGTTCTGCGCGCGGTATGATCAGCGTGGGTATTCCGCGTTCGCTTCATCTCTATGAAAGCCTACCCTTCTGGCATACGCTTCTTTCGACTTTGGGCTTTACGGTGATTGTTCCTCGGTGTCCCGATGAACCCGCAACGGGAGGAATGAATTATACGCGCAGTGGCGCGGGTAATCTGGAAACCGTTTTTTCTGAGAGCGTCTGCTATGCGGCCAAGATAACTCATACACAGATTGCAGAACTTCTCGAAGAAGGTGTGGGCACCGTTTTTATGCCCCAGTTTGATCGTGGGTCACGTTGTCCGGTATCAAGCTTGTACGCTCAGGCGGTGGGAGAAAATATACCGCCATTCGTTTCAGGGAACACGCGGTTTGTAGCACCTATCCTGCGGATGATCCGTCCCGACAGAATTGCCGGCGACGAGAAAGATCGCTGGGCTCTCTTTTCGGCCCTTCAGGCGATCGCGCCGGGGCAGGCACCTCTCTTTGCTGATGAGTTTGACCGGGCGGTTGATGTGGCGACTCAAGAATATGCTAGGTTTGTGAGGACCCTTCAGGAGGCGACCGAGCATGCGTTTGCCTGGATTGAAGAACACCAGACGCGCGGTATTGTGCTCGCGGGCCGCCCGTACCATGTCGATGCAACGCTGAGCCATGGTATAGATATCTTACTTCAAGAGCTTGGATTTGCTGTATTCTCGCCTCTTGGGCTTTCTGCTCGTATCGATGAACACAGGAAAGCCGTGCGAGAGCAGGAAGAGGCTCCGCTGGAATGGAGATCGGCTAAGACGCTGGCGATGCTTGCACGCTTTGCAGCATCAGAACCTTCTCTTGACCTAGTATGTTTATATTCCTTTGGTTGTAGTTTTGACGCGGTCGGTCTTGATATCGCTCGTGACATCCTCAAGGCGGCAGGAAAGAGTTGTACGGCGTTCAAGATTGATGAAATCGTTGATCTTGCCCATATACGCATCCGGCTACGTACTCTTGCAGAGGTGTTGCAGGGAGGATACCCCGGTCTGTCTTTCTTGGAGAGCTGCGAGCCTGTTGAACCTGCTTGTGAAAAATTAACTCAAAAACGATCGAAAATCTTGCGAGTGCAAGGCATTACTCAAACCGATATCGATTGCGCTCGTGCCTACGTCAACCCAGATGTCTGCTTCGTGGCCTCTGCGCTGGCGGGTCATATCGTCTCTGCTTGTCAGGAAGATCCTGCTATCGGACGTGTTGTTGTGCCCGATGTATGCAGCGACTGTGTGACGGGCGCTCTTCCCGATTTAGTGCGTCATGCGCTGGGGTGGAGTCCGGAGATCGTATTCGAAGATCACTGGCTGGGCGTTGTACCTGTTCGCACGTGTGATGTCTACGATGCTCCCGAGGCTTTTGATGCCGCACAAAAAGCGCAGGCCTGCATAGGAATCTTGGGTAACGCTTTGTTCTGTTTCGATGAAACCATGAATCGAGGTATCGCCCGAATCATTGAGGACCAGGGATTTTCACTCGTATTTCCTGAAGAGGCGCATATCGTTCAAGATGATGTTCGCTATCTTGAGCAAATCAGATCGTTTAGAGCTCAAGGAGTCAACCATGTTATCTATCTTCAGGCATTCGGGTGTCTTAAGGGTCATGTGAGCGCGCGCGGTGCGCTACGCGAACTCCAGAGAAGCTTTCCGGATCTACGGTTGACCATCATAGATTATGATGCTGATACCTCTGCCCTCAACCAAGAGAACCGTATCCTTCTTGCGCTTGAAGCGGCGCGCAGGGAACCAAGTAGTTTCGACTCATAGTCAAGACGCCACCCAGCTCCCTGCGTGTGATGGTTATCGAGAGTTCCTGTCCGAGGAAGTCATGATCGTAGAAACTCCTCCACAGAGTAGTGCTCCCACGGGCCATACCACCCAAAAGTAGGGAGTCATCGGATTAGGTATGAAGAGCAGTGTGAGTCCGAGCGCTGTGGCAAACAGCATGATGGTGCCGCATATCGCTCCCGCTCGCTTTTTCCTAATCGCACGTTCGCGCAGGCGCGGGTCGTCGATGTCATCAATGTCCATCTCTTCAAGAGCGTCGTCATTGTAGGTCTTGATATCGGTACGACTCGAGAGCATACCAAAATGTACGATAAGCCATACTCCGCCGGTAAGTAGCACCATGAATGCAAAACCTGCGAGGTTTCCCGTTCCCTGTAATGCTACTGCCATAATGATGCCGAAGAAGATGCAGGCGATACCGCTTACTAGGGCACGGGAGAGATTGCGCCGTGCGATAGCTTTCTGCTCGGTCGTGTAAAAATCTTCGATGAAGGGATGCTCCCGAACAAAGGCGGCGTGTTCCATACCGCTCGGAACGATGAGAGCAATCCCGAGGCCGATGCCAACGAACAGGCCAATGACGACCAGTATGCTCGGGTCACTGATCGCGAAGAATTGAACGTTGCTCAGGAGGGCAGCAAAGGCGACACCGAGGAGAATGGAGGCAACTCCACCCGAGATGCGATTGGCAAAACGCCTCATGTGTTCGTCATATCCGACTATGTCTCGGGGCCTTGTGTTTGAAGGCATCGCATAGGTTGTATCGGCGGGGCGAGCGGTGAGATCTCCCTTGACGAGTTCATCGAGTGAGCAGTCGAACAGCTCGCAGATTTTGAGGAGTTTGTCCATTTCGGGGTAGGCTTTTTCTGCTTCCCATTTTGAGACTGACTGGCGGCTTACGCCCAGCAACATCGCAAGTTGCTCCTGTGTCATATTGCGCGCACCACGTAGGTGCTGCAGGTTATCACGAAAACTCATAGCTGCTCGTTCCTTTGAATAGAGGCATCAATCATGCAGATGATGTTGATGCGAGATGAATACGTCATGCCGGCATCTCAGACTATATGGTAGCACGTAAGCGCACACCACCAACTTGAGGCTTCTTTTTCAAAGGAATTTTCGCACCCGCTGGTTGCCAACCGCAGGTAATAGCGGCTATGAGTGGCTTTGAAGCTCGCTATGTTCTGCAAGGGGGATCTGTTTTGTCTCACGCCCAAACAGAGCCATTACGAGCGCCACGATGATAAATGCTACCGTAAGAACTGCGAATACAAATACGAATCCGCTTTCAGCTCCAAATTGTCCATAGAGAACGGGCACGATGAAAGGCGCAATAAATGCGCCGATGCGCCCAAAGGCCGCTGCCCACCCCGTGCCGGTTGCGCGTATGTCAGTGGGGTAGACTTCCGGGGTATATGAATAGACGCATCCCCATGCGCCGAGGGCAAAGAAATAGAGCAGGCAACCATAGATCAGTATCTGTGTAGTGTCTCCGGCGTGGCCGAATAACCACGCCGCCAAGGCGGTGCCGAAAAAGTAGATGATGAGAACGGGCTTGCGTCCGAGCTTCTCAATCAGATAAGCCGCGCTGAAATAACCGGGAAGCTGAGCAAGGCACATGATAAGAGTGAATTCAAAACTCTTTACCATGCCAAAACCCTGTCCCATGAGAAGGGTAGGTGTCCAAAGTACAAATCCGTAGTAGCCGAAATTTATACCAAACCATATGACCCAGAGCACAATAGTTGAACGAAGATTCTGTTTTGACCAAAGTTGTCTGAACGGTGCGACGGCAGGGCGTGGAGTGGTAGAGAAGTTTTCTTCGATAGGGCGCTCTATTCCCGCTTCCGCTTCCATGGTACGTACGATAGCATCGGCTTTCCGTACCTCACCTTTTGTCTCAAGGTATCGGGGCGATTCAGGGACTGCCTGTCTGAGTATGGCCGCAAAGAGAGCGGGAACAGCACCGATCCAAAACGCTACGCGCCAGCCGTAGAGCGGGATTGCCAGATACGCTACCAGCGCGGCAATGATCCATCCCCATGCCCAGAAACTTTCAAGAAACACTACATTGCGCCCGCGCGATGCAAGAGGAGAAAATTCGCTTACCAAGGTTGATGCGGCGGGAAGTTCTCCGCCGAGGCCGAATCCGGTTATGAAGCGCAGCACGAGGAGCATAGTGTAATCGACCGCAAAACCCGAAAGCGCGCTGCCAAGACTGTAGATGAGAAGCGTAGCAACGATTACCGTTCTTCTTCCGAGCCGGTCTGCAACGACACCCGACAGTGCGGCGCCGATGATCATACCGAGAACTCCCGCGCTGCTGAGCATGCTCAGCTGCATGGTGGTAAGCGTCCAATCAGAACCTATGGCTGCGATAACACCACTCACCATTCCTTGGTCCATAGCATCAAAGAGCCATCCAATTCCTACGATCAATACTATGCGTCGCATGGTAGGAGTCATAGGAAGTGAATCGATACGTTCTGAGATGTTCATGAAGAGAGTCCGTTCAGTATGAGGTTTCGGTTTTGGTTATTCTAATACCACGAGCCAAACTCTCAATTGTGACTCCGTTCTGTGGTAGGAGATATCCTTTCTCTGGCACCAGAGAGAACGCTTGAGGAGAAAGTCTGAGAAGAATGAGAGAACATTCTTGGATATGAGAGCATAATTATTTGTGATACGTACTTGACTCTTACGTTACGTCATACTTTACACTGTATTCGAGGTGATAGACATGTCGTATTCTGCAAAGCAGTTGTCAGACCTTTCGGGAGTAAGCGTGCGCACGCTTCATTACTATGAAGAACAAGGTCTGCTCAATCCTTCACGTGGGGAAAACAATTACCGTATGTTTGGTCCTGCCGAGATCGATCGGCTCCAGCAAATACTGCTGTACCGAGAACTAGGATTTGCGCTCAAGGAAATAGCCCGTATTCTCGATGCGCCTGATTTTGATCAGCGCGTGGCTCTGCAGGCTCACCTCAGGCGCCTTGAGAAAAAACAAAATGAATTAAGCAGAATAGCAACAAGCGTACAGCAGATGCTTGTTGCAATGGAAGGAGGTCTTGCAATGACCGACGAAGAAAGATTTGAAAGTATCAAACAGATGCTGATTGAGGAGAATGAAAAAACGTATGGTGCAGAGATTCGAGACCGTTATGGTGATGAGATGGTCGACGCATCAAACGCGCAGGTTGCGGGCATGAGCAAGGAGAGTTGGGATCGCGCTCAGACACTCGAGGCAGAGATCAAGGATGCACTGCGAACAGCAGTGGCAAGTGGGGATCCTGCGGGTGTCGCAGCGCAGCAACTCTGTGTGCTGCATGGCGAGTGGCTCTGCATGTTTTGGCCTGAAGGTACCTATTCGATCGAGGCACATCGTGCGCTCGGCGAAGGGTATGTTTCTGACAAGCGCTTTACCTCTTATTACGAAGAGGTGGTTCAAGGTGGCGCAGAATTTTTGCGTGATGCGTTAAACGTGTACGAAGGATAGTGTCACGCCGCTCATAGGGTAGGACGTTTTTGGGTAGGGAATCCGTTTCATTTTGATGATGATATGCGCTACCTCTTGAAATCAGCCTCTTCTGGTTGTTACGCTGACAGTATCAGGGGTTTGCGCGACACAGGAGGTTGAAACGTGGATACCTATTGCACCAAGATAGCTTCCCCCATCGGTTTGTTGTATATGGCCAGCGATGGAGCATGCCTGACGGGGCTCTGGATGGAAGACCAAAAGTATTTTGCATCCACTCTGGCGCCGGGTTTCCAAGAGGTCGAGCATGAATCTCTCCCGGTCTTTCTTGAGACGGCCCAGTGGTTGGCCACCTATTTTGAAGGGCACGACCCCGGTATAACACCTCCGCTATCTTTTACGGGTAGCTCATTTCGTAGGGACGTGTGGGCCTTACTGCAAGAAATTCCTTATGGACAAACCACCACCTATGGTGCCCTTGCCCGTGCGCTCGCAGAGCGCACGGGGCAGCGGCAATCAGCCCAAGCCGTGGGGGGCGCAGTCGGGCATAACCCCATTTCAGTCATTGTTCCGTGTCATCGAGTTGTCGGGGCTGATGGCAGCCTTACCGGTTATGCTGGTGGCGTGTCACGTAAGTGGGCACTGCTTGAAGCGGAGGGTATGGACATGACGCTGTTTCGCATGCCAACAAGAGGGACCGCACTGTAGCGTGGGGGGCAATGTGCACTATTACATCGATGGATACAATGTGACCAAGCAAGATCCTCATACCAAAAACTTGGAGCTCGAGTGTCAACGAGAGGCTCTTGAAGTGCGCATGAGGGTGAAAGGCAGCGCGTTGCTCGGCAGAGGTGGTTATACCATTGTCTGGGACGGTGCTGGTGGCGTGGGTTTGGCCAGTCAAAGCAGCACCGCTCAGGTATCTCACAGCCACTATACCCGAAAGCCGAGTGCTGACGATGCCATCGTCGAGAAGGTTCGGCATGCGCAAGAGCATGTGGGGGTTGTTACTTCTGACAACGAGCTGGTCAATCGTTGCCGAGCGGTGGCGCTACATGGTGTCACGGTGCTGCCCGCGCGGCGTTTGTTCGAAGAGGCAAAGCCTACGTATTCAGCAACGGGTGGGAAGCATCGTGCTCTCGCGCGCAATGTAGGTATTCCCGCCGAAGCTGATAGCATCAATCGGGAACTGAAAGAACTGTGGGGCATAGAAGACTAATTCCCGTTATCGAAAAAAGAAAAGCCGGGTCGCGGATGCGGCCCGGCTTTTCTGCCCTATAAGGCTATACGGCAGATGGTAGTTTGTAGGTGTTCGAGGACTACTTGGTCCAGTATTTCTTGGTGTCAGCATAGGTTGCGGGTTTCTTCGGGGCGGTGCCACCGCTAATGGCATGGATCGCTGCATAGCGTCCCATATCCATGTAGGATCCGCAGCACAGACCGCCCTGAGCAAGATTCCACTCAAGGCCGCCACTGATGTCGCCTGCACCAGAACCAACCGAGTAGAGACCCTTGATGACATTATTGTTTGCATCAAGAACGCGGTAGTTGGCATCGACGACCACGCCAGAGTTGATGGCGCTGCAACGAATCCACTGGCGAACACCCCAGTAAGGAGGCGTATTGATGGGTTTCAAGTTCGCCTTGAGAACGCCATATTCGGTATCTTTGCCTGCGGCACAGTAGGCGTTCCACTTCGCAACGCTCTGCATGAGAGCATCGGCGGGGATTCCCAGCTGGGAAGCCAGCTCATCAAGAGTGTTGGCACGATGCGTGTCAGTGAGCGAGGTGAATACGTTTGTGGGGTTAGGTAGGTAGCCCGGGATATAGTTCTCCAGTGTGGAGATGGGCACTGCTTTTACGTTGTACTTCGCAACATAGTCGTTGTCAAAGATACGGAAGAAACGTCCGGGATCGCTGACACTTAGAGGACGAGTGCGCAGCGTGAGATCCCAAGACTCCATGGGGATTTCCTCGTTCATGAAACGCTCGCCTTTTTCGTTGAGTGCCATAAACGGTTGGCTGGTGAGCATCATGGGCGCGGCATCCATGTCGTGCATGGTCTTGGCGTGGTTGACAGGCGTCATAGCAGCACCAGCGGTGAGAGCGAGAAGGATACCGTCACCGGTACGTCCGGACTGCTTACGGCCAAAGCGGGTTACATCGGGAGACCAGCGGTTGACCATGCTGTCATTGTTTTGGTAGTCGCCTGCGGCGATGATAACGGCTTTGTTTGCATTGAACTTGATATAGGTACCGCTGGCTGTCTTGCCGATGACACCGGTTATTGAGCCATCGCTTGCCTTTACGAGTTGTACCGCGGGAGTCTCATAGAAGAACTCGGCACCCTTAGTTGCGGCATAGGCGGCCAACTTGGCCATGATGGTCTGGTGATTCTCGGGCTTAGGACCATAGCTTTTGAGTACGGCAGTGCAGAAGTTTCCGTCATCATAGGTGTTCTTAGTCGCTGATACAGAATAGGGGAGATATCCGACTTCGTTTGATTTCTGGAGCATCCACATCGAAGTCTCACCAGAGTGCTGAGCAAAGGCTTTGAGAAGATGCCAATTCATGCGGTATCCGCCTGCTTTTCTCCATGCTTGCATGTACTGGAGAATACCGACTTCGTTGCTCTCTTCAAGAATCAAACCTGAAGAGCCGTTGCCGTTAGCCATAACTTGGCTAGGCTTTTGCAGGCAAGCGACGCTTGCGCCCTCTTCGAGTGCGGTGAGAACCGCAGGAACGCCTGCGGTGCCAGCACCGATTACGATGACATCATAGGTCTTCGTATCGGCAAACTTTGTGACAGCGGTAAGCTCGATGACAGATGTCTTGAAATCCTCTGCAGTGGTCCCTGTGGGTACGGCAGTAGAAGACGAGCTGCTGCTACTACTACTTGGCGCGCAGCCTCCCATGATTCCCCCGATTGCAGCAGCGCCACCAACGAGGGCTCCTCCTTTGAGAAAATCTCTACGATTTAGTTCCATATTATCCCTTCCTCTCGTTCTCATATGTTCAATCGGCTGGTACATACTACTACCTACCGATTCCGCAGAAACTCCTCCTTGTTTGCGTCGCATCTGCGGTTGTCTCTATTCTGTGTATATCGGCGCATGCATTCATCCCATAAATGATGTCTAGTTGTAAAAATTAGGAAAAAACTGACCATAAAATAGGGTATTTTTGCTTTTTTCAAGCGTGAATGATTAGATGAGAGGCACAGAGAAAAGTGGCTCATTTTCTGTTAAAATGACAATACGAAGGGAAATTGAAGGCAAAAAATCTAGCGTGATGTGTGCTGAGTACTATGGGTAGATCGTCTAATACTTCGTGTAAGGTTAGATGCTTTTTTGTTCTGATATGCCTTGAATTCTGATGATCGTTTGTATGGGTGATGTATCACAGAGATTCGAACGTCGCTTGGCACGGTTTTTTGAGCCGAAAGTCGAGGTAATATGGGTTCAACATTGTTGACAGTGAGCTTACAGGAAGGGTAAGGTATATCTTTAGATTTTTCTCGCTCAGTTTCTGATCCAGTGTGGTTTCAGATGTACTGATGTGAACTATTTATATATCATTTAACGTACATCTATCCAGGGAAGAGGGGAGCGCTCCATGGGTGAGAGAGCGATAAAAGGTTCAATCGCTCCGCTTATCGGAATGGCGTTCTTCTGGACGTATTTTCGGTATCAGACTGTTTTCGGTGCTTTGTACCCTCTTGATACTACACTGTCGGTATTTAATATCTCGATTCAGGTATATTTGATATTCCTCTGTGTCTTGCTGGGACTGAGCCTTATTGTGCTCCTGTTTTCCAGAAAGCTTGAAGGGGTCTTTCTCTCGCATCGCGTCGTTATTCTTGTGGCCACTCTCTTGGGTTCTTTTGGTACATTTCTCTGCCTCTGGGTTCAGGAAAGCGCGTATGCTACGTGGCTGCTCTGGCCCTCTACGGTTTTGGTGGCACTCGGTTTTCTAGCCAGTTGTCTTGCGTGGGCACTCTATTTTTCATTTTCCTTTGGGCCTCGACAGATAGTATTGCTCGCCGTATCGTATTTGGCGAGTCTGCTCATATTCAACGCAGTAGGAATCTATCTGCAAGATATCAAGGACTACCTACTCATCGCTACTCCTCTCTGCATCGGTCTTTCCTGGTTTTTCACCAAGATGCCCGAGAATCGCATAGACGAAAGCGCGTGGGTGTCACTTAAAAAAGTCGGTCCCTATATAGGGCTTTTCATAGCGTTTCTTCTTACGGGAAGTATTGTTCGCGGTATTGTCGACTTGGAAGACCCTATCGGGCGGGTATCGTATCTGCGCTGGGGCTTGTCTATCATCATAACCATCGCCATTGTAGTCATCTGTGTCCTCCATGGAAAAGGGCTTTTCTTCTCGAAGAAAAGTGCCGTGGAAGGTGCTCCTCAGGATGAATACGCGGAGACGGAACATATGGTTCTCATCTGCTGGATTGTGCTTGCCATCATGTTCTTTGCTGGTACATTCGTGTGTTTGATTTCTGGTACCTATACCATTGGCGGGCATATCGTCGTCGTTGCGCGCTCATCGCTTGATTTCTTTCTCTGGGTGTTGCTCTGCAACTTGGCTTATCACAAGAAAGTGGCACCCATTCCGCTGTTCATCGTATGCAATATGTTGACGGAGATTGTTTCTCTGTTTTTCAGTTATACCGTGATACCGTATCTCGCTACCTTTGATACCGGCATGCTCAAATCTGCATTCGATATGCTGGTCTTAACCATAGTATTTGCTTTGATTGCTTTGATCGTCGTTGTTTTTGGTGTGATCACACTGCGCAAAAAACCGGCAGTTGACGGCTCTTCATTGGATCAAAAGATAGCGGCTCCCGCGCTTGCTGTTTCTGATGAGAAGATACGCGCGTATAAACTGACGAACCGGGAGATCGAAGTTATTCACTTGCTTTCTCAGGGCTATACTCTGAATATGGTTGCCGCCAAACTCTACATTTCAAGAAGTACTGCGCAGACTCATGTCAAGAGCGTATATCGCAAGTTAGGCGTACATTCTAAAGACGCCCTTATCGAGATGATTAACGGCTGGGCGCAAAGCTAAACCCTCTTTGCTGCTCACTACCTCTCATCAGAATTTCAAGAAATTTATGGTATCAACCTTTGTTTTCAGAGGTTGATACTGTTTTGCCTGATATTTCGCATAATTTCTTAGTGCCTCAACCTTTTTGACATAGCTTAAAACGGTGATTTCACCCAACCGGACGATTATTTAATTCAGGATCCCTTCTTAAAATCGAAAGGCGAAGGAGGCCATAAGCGATCCTATCGCGTCAAAATCATGAAAGGATGTGCCATGTGTTTTAGACCTGCTGAACTAGAGCAAGGACCTGTACTGTGTCCGTTCTGCGGCAAGAAGATCAATCGTGTTGCGGGACAAACTCCCAAGAAATGTCCATTCTGCAAACAAGAACTTGAGGGACTCCAGCTTGAGCCTGCAACTCCCCAGGCACCAGTAAGTGGTGCTCCTGCAGCGGCTCCTGCATCGCCTGCTGCTCCCCAATCACCCGCTGCGCCTAAGGCTCCTTCTGCGCCGCAAGCACCATCTGCTCCAAACAAGCCTGAATAATGACAGAGCGTTCAAATCCTGCGTGATGGAAGAATCATTGACGAAGTCCAGGTCTCACCTGAACAGGCGTGTCTGAACGGCGTTTATGAAAACAGGAGAAGGAAAAGATAGGAGAAGGAAATGTCTGAAAGGAAAATCGATTGTGGCGATGGCGTAATCAAGTATCGCACCTGTGCGTGGTCGCCCCCAGGGGATCATCCGGTAGGCTGTGGCATGTATCTACATGTCAAAGACGGCAAAGTTGTAAAGGTAGAAGGTGACCCAGACCACCCCATTACCCAAGGCCGTCTATGCGTCAGATGTCTGACGCTTCCGGAGTACATGTACAACGAAGAGCGCATTTTGACACCACTCTACCGTGATCCTAAGGATCGTGGTAAGGATGCATGGAAGGCTGTCTCGTGGGACGAGGCGATCGACATCATCGAAGAGCGCGTCAATTACATCAAGGAAAACTTTGGTGCAGAGGCTATCGTTGCCTTCCAAGGTACGGGCCGTGAGGCTACGCTGTATAAGACTCCGCTTGCCTATGCTGCATTGGGCACGCCAAACTCCTGCTTCCCCATGAGCGGTGACTCATGCTACGGCCCGCGCTGTAGTGTTGCTGACTTCTTGTTGGGTGCTGGTTATCCTGAGCTTGACTATGCGGCATTCTTCCCCGATCGCTATGATGATCCTCGTTGGGAATGCCCAAAATACATTGTCCTTTGGGGCAAAGATCCTCTGTTCTCAAACCCCGATGGTTTCTTCGGTCATACGCTTATCGACCTCATGAAACGGGGCTCTCAATTCATAACTATCGACCCACGCCTGACTTGGGTGGGCGCTCGCGCTGCCTACCATCTGCAGTTGCGTCCTGGCACCGATGCCGCACTCGGCCTTGGTATCCTCAACGTCATCATCAGCGAAGATCTCTACGATCATGATTTCGTTGAGAACTGGTGTTATGGGTTTGATGAGCTTACCGCACGTGCCGCGGAATATCCTCTTGACAAGGTTGAGGAAATCACGTGGGTACCCGCCGATCTTATCAGAGAAGTTGCACGTACCATGGCAACCGCCAAACCGTGCTCATTTATGTGGGGCCTCGCCATCGACACCAACTCAAACGGTGTTCAAGCAGGCGCTACGATGCTCGACATTGCTGCCATTACCGGCAATCTCGATGTGCCCGGCGGCGTGACCCTCGCTGTTCCCGCAAGCTTCATGGGCAAATGGCGCTACGAATGTGCTCAACAACTTCCTCCAGGAATGCTTGAAAAGCAGATCACCGATCCTAAGTATGCTGGTTTCCAGGCTGCTCATCTTATTGCACATCCTGATTGCATTCTTGAGACTCTTGAAACAGGAGAGCCTTATCCGTTCAAGATGTCTTGGTTCTATTCGAGCAACTTGGTGGCTAACACTTCAGCCGCGCAGCCCAAGCGTTGGTTTGATGCTCTGATGAAGCTTGACTTCAACGTATGCCAGGATGTCTTCATGACTCCGACGGCTATGGGTCTTTGCGATCTGTTCTTACCGGTTTCAACGTTTGCCGAGCATGATGGCATCGTGCTTCCTCACTTTGGCCGCAACACGCATATGGTTATGGCTATGAACAAGTGCGTAGAAGTAGGCGACTGTCGCTCTGACCTTGAAATCGACTTCCTGGTAGGCAAGCGTCTCAACCCTAAGGCATGGCCCTGGGAAAGCATAGCTGACTTCTTCACTGATCAAATCAAACCCAAATTGGGTATTACGTTTGAAGAGTTGCAGGATCTCGGCTGGGTTCAGCAGGAGTTTGAGTACCGCAAATATGAGAAGGGCCTTCTGCGCAACGATGGCGAGCCAGGATTCAATACGCCTACTGGTCTCGTTGAGCTCGCCTCCTCTCTCTATGAGGACTGGGGCGAAGATCCACTGCCGTATTTCGAAGAGAATCAATACACGCCGCTCAGCCATCCTGAATTGGCCGATGAGTATCCGTTGATTCTGACCACCGGTGGACGTGAGACTACTTCATTCCACTCTGAGCATCGTCAGATTCCAAGCCTGCGTGCCATCATGCCTAATCCTCTCGTGCAGATCAATCCAGAACTTGCTGAGGAATTGGGCATTGAAGAAGGCGACTGGGTTTGCATAGAGAATCCTCTGGGCAAATGCGTAGAGAAGGCTCAGATTACTCCTATCGTTGCTCCTCGTGTTGTACATGCTCAGCATGGTTGGTGGTATCCGGAGCAAGACGGTGAAGCTCCCAACTTGTTTGGTCTTTGGAAGAGCAGCCTGAACAGCCTGATTCCTCATCGTGCTATCGGCCGTATAGGTTTTGGTGCTCCTTACAAGAACGTTATGTGCAAGATATATAAGGTTGACAGTCTCGACTACGCGACCGAAACTCAAGAGGGATAGAGAGGGGATGGACATGAAAGATTACGCTCTCTTAATTGATTACAAGTACTGCACGGGCTGCCATGTCTGCGAGGTTTCCTGCAGAAACGAGCACAATATTCCGCTCGATCAGTGGGGCATCAAACTTACTGAGATGGGTCCGGTCAAACTTGACGGCAAGTGGATGTGGAATTATGTGCCGGTTCCGTCAGATCTCTGCGATTTCTGCGAGGCACGTCTCGAAGAGGGCCTGAAACCCACATGCGTGCATCACTGCCTTGCTCAATGCATAGAACTGATAGAAGTCGAGCAGATTTCTGAGAAGATGCGCGACGCTGGCAAGACCGTCGTCTGCTTCAGACCGTAGTACGATTATTCTTGTTATTCTGTGGGGTGACTGTCTTCAGACGGCCACCCCACAATAGTTTTAGGAAGTAAGAGAGTTTTAATTCAAGATGGCTTATAATCAAGTCCGCATTGGGTTTATTAGCTGATCGCCACAAGGCGATGACGGGGGAAGCGATGAAAATCCAAAGTATCATGGGGTATGTGATGATCTCAATCGCATTTGTGATGGCAGGTGCGATTATTCTTGAGTTTTATCGAATCGCTCAACCCTATCTTGGATTCCTTCTCATTTTGCCTATCGTACTCTCTGTCGCCCTGCTCTCCCAATTTGTCGTCTTTCTGTTCTACGGCAATACCAACAAGCCGTTTCTGGCGGTCATGTTGCTGCTGATCGTATTGCTGAGTTTCTTTGTTTCGTTGGTTGATGTTTCTTGGAGACCCGTTTCCTGTCTTGTGCTGTTGGGGTTGACTCTGATCGTGCTGATGAGCATCATTCCCCAGTTTCTTTCTCTGTACTATTCCAACCAGTCTGTGATGATAGCGTTTGTTGCCGCAGCGGCATTGACGCTTGTATTTGCTTTGACTGAAAACCGATACGCCATTTTTATACTCAGTCTGGTACTGCTGGTCACGGCCTGTTTCCTCATGGCTGACGATGAATTGTTCAATCTGCCACGAGATAGTTCAAAGCAGGAGTCGTTCGTTCGCTCTCATCTAAAAGATATTGCGACCACATTTGTTCTGGGTATTCTTGCCGGCTCGATGGAGGTTCTTCTTTCGAGTTTTGACGTTCAAATGGTTCTCGGGTCATTTGTTCCGGTTTGTTTGGGAATGGCCGTGTGCTTTCTGTACTTCCACCAGCACGACGAGGTCAGGATGGTCGTGCGGCGTTGGCTTTTCATCTGCTGCATGGTGACGTTGCTTCTCATCGCGGTGTTGCCTCTGGCGGGTAAGCTCGCCTGTGCGTTTCTTATTCTTTTCTTTCTGGGCGTGTTTTTTGGCGAGAAGGTATACCTGACCTTTTTCTCTTTTGAATTTTCGCGCAGGAATTTTTTCATTATATCGGCGACGACGTTCATGGGTATGATCATCGGCAGCGTGCTGACGTTTGCGGTGTATCAAGCTGATGGCAGCACTCTGTTCGGCAGCAACGTGACCATCTATCTGTTCCAACTCATAACGCTGTTTCTCTTTGTTGAATATTTCATACTGGGGGTTCCGCAGAGTAGTGGAACATCCTTGAAGGATGAAGAGCATGCAGCAAAGGATTCTTCGGAGGTTTCTGAGGAAGCTACTAGCGAGGGGAAAGAGGGGTTTTTGCGCTCGCGCTGTAAGACACTTTCTCAGGAATACAAGCTTTCTGCGCGACAACAAGAAGTTCTCTTGATGCTCGCGAAGGGGAGGAATGCCCAACATATCAGCGACAGTCTACAAGTTTCTCGTTCTACTGCTAAGACCCATATCTACAATATCTATCAAAAATTTGGTGTAGGGTCTCAACAGGAACTCATCAGTATCATCGAGGAGCGTCAGTCATGATAGACAAACATCATCGTGAGACGATCCAAGGTATATTTGAGAACAGAACGATGCGGGATAAGTGCTGCGTTTTGCTGGGCCTTCTTGGTTATGCGCTCTTTTCAACATGGGGTATTCTCCTGCTGTATAGCACAATCCTGCGTCCTATTACCGGGGAAGCTGACTCTGACGACTTTCAGATAGCGAGAATCATCTTCTATTCGACGCTTCTGATTCTTCATTTCATTATCTGGCTCTTCTCCAATAAGGTTCGCTCTTGGTGGCATACTCCTCTTTTTGTGGCGGGTATCGTGTTTTCGATGGCTAACTGCATATACTTTCTTCTTCCTGTTGAATATAGCGCGTCGATGATGTGGCTTTCATGGGTTATCACCGTGTTGGGGTATATATCTCTCATTTTTCTCTGGGGACGTTTTTTCAACTGGCTCTGCACTGCCTGCTCGGCATACTTCGTAACTATAGCGACGTTTATCTCAGGTCTGGGGTTTCTCGTCATTTCCTATATGCAACCAGTACCGAGCATCGTCGCTATGGCGCTCTTGCCGCTTCTTTCTGTGCTGCTCTACGGTGTGGCCGCACATAATCTGAATCTGCTGCCGTTCTCTCCCATGACCAAGCGCGAGATATTCAAGACGGTAAAAGTGAGTCCCTTCATTGCCTCATTTCTCTACAGTATACCCATGGGCCTCGTGGGGGCATATTTCATATCGTGGGGACCCGGTTTCATCATCGCCCCGTTGCTCATTGGTTGCGTGGTCATGGTTGCCGGCGCGGTGATGTTTACCTATGTGAATGTCCCACGATTTTTGGAGATATCGGCATTCTGGAGTCTCCCCATATTTATTTTCTTTCTGAATCTTTTGATGGTTCGCGAGATGCCCGTCGAGGCATTTTGTTGCACCGCGCTCGTCTTTTTTACCTTCGTCCGATCTACGAGTAATCGTCGAGCGGTGAACAAGATACTGTCGGGGAAGACCGGCTACCCACTCGGTGCTCACGCCTATGGACGCCTCGCGAATACCTTCGGTGTTCTTCTGGGCTGGGTGTTGGGTTGGATATCGCTTAAGGTTGGCAATCAGGAGACGATGCTACTCGTGTTTGTTGTCCTTAATCTGTTGCTTATCGTACCGGGATCCTTTTTCCTCACGGATTATTTTCCGCGTGATGTCGCGGTGGATGATCAGACTAAAAAGGGTTGGTGGAAGCGCCGTTGTTCAATCATAGCCGCCCAAGATGGTCTGACTATCAGACAGGGAGAGATCATGATTCTTTTGGCAAAGGGGCGCAACTCACATTACATGGCAGAGAGTCTCTGTCTTTCGCATCATACCGTTCGCACTCACATTCAGGCGATCTATAAAAAGCTTGATGTTCACTCTCGCCAAGAGTTGCTCGACTACATTGATAATTATCCGATTGAGGATGAGTAGTACTCATACTTTTTTGAGGACTACACTGTTTCCCCAGTTAAATAGGGGTACTCAACCTCTTTGACATAGCTAAACAATATGAAATCACTCAACAAGACGATTCTCTATAACGGTATTTCGCCCCTAGAATCAGCCCGATGGATAGGGTTTTACTGGGCCTTGCCCCCGAAGCGCACGCCTATTCGGTCATTGATGCTTGGGAAGTTAGGGAAGGAGAATCAAATTGGCAGAGTTTAATGAGTATCTGGCTCAGATAGACAAGGGCGTCTATCATGAGGGCGAGTTCCAATGGATGGAAGGCGACCTGAAGGTAACTCGCACAAATCATTGGTCACCCCCGGGGTGCCACAATGGTTGCGGCATTTTGTTGTACACTGACAAGGATGACAAGCTCGTAAAGGTTGAAGGCGATCCTCTGAATCCGTTCAACAGTGGCAAGCTCTGCATGCGCTGTCTTGATCTGGTTGAGGCGGTCAATAATCCTCAACGTTTGAAGTACCCCCTACGTCGTGCTGGCGAGCGCGGCGAGAATAAGTGGGAGCGCATTACTTGGGACGAGGCTCTTGACGAAATTGAGGAAAAGGTAAAGGCCATCAAACGCGATTTCGGTTCTCACACCATCGTCGGTGTGCATGGAACCGGCCGTAACATTGGTTGGCAGATGCCCTACTTCTTCTCAGCGGCTCTTGAGACTCCCAACGTCTCAAACTATGGCTTTACCGGCTTTGCCTGCTATCTGCCACGTATGATTGGCTCTTCGGCAAAGATGGGCGAGATGAACATCATCGATGTTTCTGAAACCCACGAAGACCGCTACTCTCATGATGAGTGGCATCGTCCCGATGTCATCATGGTCTGGGGTTGCGAGCCACTCAAGTCAAACGCTGACGGCTTCCTTGGTCACTGGATTGTTCAGAGCATGCAGTATGGCTCAAAGATCATCACCATTGACCCGCGCCTGACGTGGCTTGCCTCTCGCTCAGAGTACTGGCTCCAGGTTCGTCCTGGCACCGATGGCGCTCTCGGCATGGGCATGATCAATGTCATCATCAATGAGGACTTGGTTGATCAAGAATTCATCAGCTACTGGACCTATGGCTACGAAGAGCTCGTCGAGTACATCCAGCCTTACACGGCTGAGTGGGCAGCCGAAGTCTGCGGCCTTGATGCTGAAGATATTAAGGGTGCTGCACGCCTCTATGCGTCAGTTGACTCCGCCTCGATCCAGTGGGGTCTTGCATTCGAGCAGCAGATTTCTGCTCTCGGCGTTACCTCGGCCGCATGCGACCTCATGGGCCTTACCGGTAATATCGATAATCCTGGTGGCAACCTGCTCATCAAATGCGCATTCGATATCGAGAAGCGCTATGGCTTAGGTGACGACCTTATCGACCGCGAAACCTACAAGAAGAAGCTGACTACGTCGGCCGGTATCGAAGAATCCGACATCGTCTCTTGTGCAGCAACCGATGCTATTCTGTTGGCAGTCGAGACAGGCGAGCCGTATCCCATCAACATGATGTGGATTGAAAGCTCTAACCCATTGGCGTGCCCGGCTATGGATACCCAGCGTATCTACAACTCCTTTAAGAAGATTCCGTTTGTTGTTGTGGCTGATCCGTTCTTGACACCATCTGCCATCGCCTGTGCCGACTTGGTACTTCCGGTTGCGATGAGCTGCGAGCGTAATGCCGTTCGTACGTGGTGGACTCCGGTTCGCTCTATCTCAAAGGTTACCTCATATTATGAGGCCAAATCTGACGAGGAAATCGCTCTCATGGTAGGCAAGCGCCTCAAGCCAGAGAACTTCCCTTGGAAAGATGATAAAGAATTCAGCACGTGGTATTTGACCGACCAACGCGTTCCTGGTGGCACCACCTATGAAGGTGACTTCGAAGAGCTGCAGAATAGCGGCGGCTTCAAGTACTGGGATTGGGATTCTACCTACTACAAGTATGCCAAGGGTATGGCGCGTGAAGACGGACAGGTCGGTTTTGATACCGCTTCGGGCCGTTTCGAGTTCCACTCCTTCGGCTATGATCACTGGGGTGTCGAGACCATGCCCTATCACATCGAGCCAATTCATGGCCCGGTCGCCTCGCCGGAAGAGTATAAAGAGTATCCGTTCATCGCTACCTGCGGCGGCCGCTCCTATGAATTCTTCCACAGTGAGCATCGTCAACTCGATACCATGCGTGAGTTCCATCCCGATCCGCTCGTGATGATCAATCCTGAGGCTGCGGCCGAACTGGGCATCATCGACAACGACTGGGTATGGCTTGAGAGCCTGCAGGGTCGCTTCCGCCAGAGGGCGAAGCTGTTCCCCGGTGTCAAGAAGAACGTCGTACATGCCGAACATGCGTGGTGGTTCCCCGAGCAACAAGGGGAAGAGCCCTATCTGTTTGGTGTCTTTGACTCAAACCCGAACAACCTGACCAAGCCTTTCGAGAATGGACAGGGCGGTATCGGTTCTGGCATCAAGAGCTTCTTGGTTAAGGTCTATAAGTGCCAGGAAGGCGATGTCATGCCGACTGAGCAGATTACCCGTCTCGGCGGCTTTGAGCGTGACGAAGAGAAACAGGGCAAGGCAATTGATGCCGTAGAAATCGAGGAGCGCTTCCATGGTGTTCGCCGTGTAGACCTCGACGAAGCCAAGGAAGGAGAATAACCATGGGAGAGAACTCCACTCAGTACGGAATCCTCGTCAATACGGAGTATTGCACTGGTTGCCACTCCTGCGAGGTTGCCTGCAAAAAAGAATTAGATCTGAAAAAGGACGAGTTTGGCATTAAGGTGACTGAGGTTGGTCCCTTTAAATACGAGACCGGCGATCAGGCCGGCAAGTGGGAATGGACCTATGCACCGGTTATCACCAACGCATGCAATATGTGTGCCACACGTACGGAAGCCGGAAAGCTTCCCTCTTGCGTGCATCACTGCCAGGCTTGGTGCATGTATTACGGCCCTGTTGAGGAACTGGCCAAGAAAATGGACGGGCAAACGCGCTGGACGCTGCTGACTCGCTAGTTTTATGTTGTGTCCCGGGAGTTCTCTCCCGGGACACGGACTTACATAACAAGGACGGAGACAAGGAGAGAACGATGAATGTCACACAGGAGGTTTCAGGTCATCTAGTTTCTTGCTCGTACGATGATCTCGATGAGATAACCGTCGAACGTGTCAAGATGAGGCTCTTAGATGCCCTCGGCGTCATAGCCATCGGACACAATGGTCCCTACTGCAGCGAGATGCTTTCGCTGTTGCAATCGTACGGCTACAACCCACAAAGTTCGGTCATTGCCAAAAACGTCGGCAAACTATCCACTCCTTTCGCGGCTATGATGAACAGTTTCATGATGCGCTCATTTGATTTTGAGGCCATCGAAGCTGAAGGGGAAAATCACACGAGTTGCGCTGCTCATATCAGTGGCACGACGGTTCCCGCTACGCTTGCCGTGGCAGAACGCGAGCACGCGTCTGGCAAAGATTTCATCACTGCACTTGCGTTAGGCGACGATCTCGCTGCGCGTTTGGCAACCGCTTCAGGGTTTGATGTCTATGGTGGCTGGGACAACACGGGTACGGTAAACGGTCTCGGTGGGACCGCTGCTACTGGTAAACTTATCAGACTCAACGAAAAACAGATGAACAATGCCCTAGGCATTGCCTTAAACCAACTGTCTGGCACTATCGATAATATCAACTACAAAACACCGGCATTCAAGTTGCCTATGGCACTCACTGCACGTAATGCCGTGTTCTCCGCTGATTTTGCTGCTCGTGGTATGGCGGCAACGGGTGATGCCATTGCGGGCGCCAAAGGATTTTTCTTCCTCTTCTGCGGTGAGAATATCCATCCAGAAAAAGTTACGAAAGACTTGGGCAAGATATTTTATGGCGACTGCGTCATCAAGCCATGGTCTGCCTGCCGTGCCACTCATCCGTCAATTCATGCGTGCATGGAGATCGTTGAGAATAATGACATCAAGGCAGAAGATGTGGCCGAAATTATCATCCACACTACGCCACGTACCGCCAAAGGATTTGTGGGTCAGCCCTTCGAAATTGGCGAATTCCCACAGGTAGATGCCGCCTTCAGTATTCTGTTTACTGCGGCAAACGCTGTTCTGCGTAGGTCTATCCGTCCTGAACATTTTACGGTTGAGAAGATGCAAGAGCCTGAGCTTCAGTATCTGCTCAGTGTTGCACGCATTGATCCGTCCCTTCCCGCCGACGAGTACCAGACCTCTACGGTTGAGGTTGTTCTTAAGGATGGGACTATTCTTGCGGCTCGTTGTGAAGCGCCTAAGGGTGACATCTACAAGAGCCCAATATCGCAAGACGAGTTTCTTAACAAGTATTACATGAATTTTGAAGTATCTGGTATAGGGGATAAAGGGCTTGCCGATGAGGTGCTCGAGACCGTCAGCCATCTCGAGGATCTAGAGGATATGGGAAGCCTTATTGATTTGGTTCTGGGGAACTAGCGTCAGAGGAGGTGCTTCGATTTCAGGTACTCAATGAGCGTCAAGGAATTCGAATCATTAAAAAACAACTAAGGAGGTTATTGTGACTGCAGAAACTACTGCAAAGGTCAAAAAGACATTGGGCTTGACTGTCAAAATTGCATGTCTGTTAATCATTCTGTTTCAATATGCTAAATCATTTTCAACGCCAGCTCTTGCAACGATCGGTGCTGCATTTCCCGGTATCGATACGCTGACTCTGAAGCAGATCGAGGCTATCCCCTCGCTGCTTGCCATCCCTGGTGCATTCTCCGTAGGTATCCTTGAGCGCTTCATGAAGAAGAAGACCATGCTCTGGATCGCCATGCTCCTCACCCTCGTCGGTGGCGTAGCAGCAGGCTTCATGCCTGAGACCGTCGAAGGTTTCTATGGCATCCTCGCTTGCCGCGTACTGCTCGGTTTTGGACGAGGCATGATCTTCCCGATGGCATCGTCGTTTATCGCCGACCTCTTCACGGGCAAAGAGCGCGATTCGCTCATGAGTTACAAGACCGCTGTTGGTGGCTTGGGTGGCGCACTCTTCCAGATCATCGGTGGCTACCTTGCTATGATCTCTTGGCGTTACTCCTTCATCGGCTACCTGTTCATCATCCCCATCATCTTGATGATCGCCTTCTGGCTTCCCGAGCCTGAGGTCAAGCCCATCCCCATCAAGTCCGGTAAGACACAGCTTCCCAAGGCAGTATGGGTTGTCATTGTGGGTGGTTTCCTTCTTAACTTCTTCCAATTTGCCATCTTCAACGATATGTCTCTTGCTATCGCAGGCAACAAGCTAGGCACCTCGGGAGATTCTGCTAACGTCATGTCTACCATTACGTTGGCTACCGCCGCTGGTTCCATCCTGTACGGTCTGTTTATCAAGGGTCGTCTGGGCGGTTTTGATATTGCGATTGCCATGGCAATCGAGTCTATTGCCTTCTTCATGCTTGCCAATTTTGTGACGCTGCCTATGTATTATGCGGCCGCTATCGTGTTTGGCTTTGGCTTTGGTCTCATGAACCCGGCAATCATCCTTCAGTGCGTAAAGGTTGTTCCGCGCGAGAGTGGCACGCTGGCGCTCTCTCTCTTCGCTGCTGCTCAGAACCTTGGTCAATACCTCTGCGCATTCGTGCTTGTGTTCTTGGCTTCCGTTGTCAATCTTCCTTCAGCTATTCCGGCCTCTCTCAGGGATTTCAACATTACGGGGCCGGCCATGGCTATCTATGCTGTTGTAGTATTCATCATCGTCTTGATCGTCAAGAAAAAGAATCGGTCGCTCGTTGCCGGTCTCTATGAGAAAAAAGAAATTCCTGCTTCTACTGATTCAGAATAACAAGTCAACCCTTTGCCTACCCGCTTGAATGCGGGTAGGCAATCGTGTTTAAGGCGGTTGTAATGAAGGATAGTGAAAGAAAGCTTTTTGGGAAATACCATTATGCATTTCTTATCCTTATAGGATGTTGCTTCTTACAGGCGTTCGGACTTGGTTTAGTCATGAACTGTTCGAGTTTGTTCTATACGCCCGTCTGCAGCGATCTGGGATTTCCACGTGCAGACTTCTCTACTTACATGACGTTCTATTTCATTGCTACCATCGTAGTGACTCCCTTGGCTGGCAAGTTATTATCGAGTTATGACACGCGCATCGTCATGAGTACCGCTATCATCATTCTTGCTATTGGCGTTGCTCTGATGGGCACGTATACGCAGGTGTGGCAGTTCCAAATATCAGGATTTATCATCGGCGCTGCCGGCTCCTGTATATTTGTACTTCCTGCTGCTATGCTTGTAGGCAATTGGTTTATTAAAAGGAAGGGCGTTGTATACGGTTTCGCCATGTCGTTTTCTGGTATAGGGGCCGCGGTTTTCGCGCAGCTTATCAACTATATTATCCAGGTAGATGGATGGCGCGCAGCATATGTCGTGACGGGAATTCTTGCATTAGTGTTTATCCTGCCATGGACGCTGTTTGTTTTCAGAGCAAAACCGTCTGATCTCAACCTTGCTCCCTATGGGTACGTGCCCAGTGAGGGTGAGGATAAGTTACCTATCATGCAGGGAGTTTCGCTCAAACGCGCTCTGCGATCGTTATCGTTCGTCGCACTGTTTGTTTTTGCAGGCTTTACGGCTTTTTGTCATAGCGGTGTTGACGCTCATCTGCCCAGTTACATCCAGACTATAGGCTACACTGCCGGATTTGGCGCTACGATCGTTTCGGCGCTTTCTATCGGAAGTGTGGTCGATAAGATGCTTATGGGGTGGCTCAATGACGTGATCGGTGTCCAGAGGACAACGTTCATTCAGATAGCAGTAATCATACTCGGTGTCCTAGGCTTCATTTTCATCAATAATCCGATAGTGTTGATTATTTCAGCCGTATGTTTTGGAACGCAAGATTCACTCATGACGGTAAGTGTGCCGTTGCTCATACGACAGATCTTCGGATCGAAAAACTACACGCAGATCCATGCATGGATTCGTGTGGGTATTGGTATTTTTGGCGCGAGTGCCGCAATGATTGTGGGCGGTATTTACGACCAAACAGGTAGCTTCCTCTCCGGGTTCTATCTCGCGGCGATACTGTACGCTGCCTGTGCGGTGCTTATCGGGCTAGCGTATGTAGGCCGCAAGAAGCTGGTTTGGGATTAACATTGGGGGTAATTCCGTTAATTGTGGCGTTGCATAAGGCTCGCTACTTGTTTTGAAAGGTGACGTACTATGTGTTTTAGACCTGCTGCTGTTGGCTTACCAAAGCCGAAGTGTCCTGCTTGTAATCAAGAGGTTGAAGTACAAGCGGGTATGACTGCTTGCCCTGAATGTGGGCATGAGTTTACTCAACAGGAGATCGACGATTTTTCGAAGCCGGGATTTCCGGCTCCTGGAATGCCTGCAGCTCCTGGAATGCCTACGGCTCCCGGTAAGCCGGGTGCCCCGAGCGCTCCCGCAGCCCCTAAGGCGCCTACTCCTCCTGCGGCAAAATAGCCTGAGCGCGTTTTTGAGTTATACGGAAGACCCCGTTTGGTTTGTTCTCAGACATTAGGGCTTAAGCAAAAGCCCCGCGTAGTAAATTCGGCCGGAACCCCTTGCGGATTTCGGCCGAATTTTTATGTGGTGGTGAGCGAGTTATTTAGTACATAGACACTCTTTTCTGCCTATATGCCTCTTTTTGATGGGAAAAAGTGCTTTCTGGCAAAAACTTATTTAAAGTCATGCGATTGTCTTCAAGACGAGCAAACTAGTTACCTATACAGACTTTTTATACCACACAGGTGTATTATTATGTTGTATAAACCAAGGCAATCAGCGAGTTTGGAGAGTGGAAATGACTAAGAGAATTGGCGCTTTAATACCGGTAGTCGCATCGTTACTTGTTTTGACATTTGTACTCTGTTCCTGTTCGGCTTCTGGCACTAGTGCTCAGTCAAATACGGCAGGTAGCGCGGGAACCAGCACGTCGAGCGGCACAAGCACGAATACCGCGCAGTCATCAACATCATCGAGTACTGCCGAGCAGTCAGTGGGGTGGCCTGATGAGTTCAAAGGTGTTTTGCCTACGCCAGTAGGGACCATTACGGGTGTGATGCGTTATGATGAAAAGTCTCTTTCAGGGAAGTTGACCATCGTTACGTTTTCTGGCATGTCCAAAGAAAACGCAGCGTCGTATGTAACGCAGCTAAAAGGATTGGGCTATTCTAGCGGAGTAGAACTTTCTACAGATACCATGATAATGTTCAGTGGCGTTATCAACGACAGCAGCGACCTCAATGGAGTCAACTTCCTCTACTCAGTTTCAGATGGTACGGGTACTATCTCGCATTAGTATCTCCGACCGTACGACATTCAATTGTTGAGATCATTTTGTAAAGCATCTTCAAACGCTATTCTTTCGGGCGTTTGAAGATGCTTTGTCGTATGTTCTTATATAGTTTCTCTTGAAGCCTTTGATCAAGGCTTTTTAGTTTTCCAGTCATTTCCTGGGGCTCTCCAAGGGACTTCTCTCATGTGCCCGTTACGTTACGGCTTGGTAATAAGTTATCTAACGTAGGCTTTTGTGACCGGCATGTTTTTATGCTAGGCTCTCCCTTAAAAAATAGAAAGTTTATCAGAAGTTTTACTTCTGTTTCAGGTACTGCTTCTTATGCATTAAATAAAATAAGAATATTAGTATCTAAAATTCAAACATTAGATATATATAAATACACTTACATTTACTTTTAAGTACACAATTTGGTATGATTACTCAATTGACTACCATCATCTTATAAGACAAAACGCACGCGTCTTGTCAATGAGTGTATAAGAGACACGGGGAAAGAGGGCACATGAAGCGTAGTGGTGCATCAACGAGGAGCATCAGCAAGGTACAAAAGATGCTTGCAATCCTATTATCGTTTGTCCTTATGAGTTCGCTTATTCCGGCACCAGCATTTGCTGGCAGTGGTGTTATAACACCACAAGCCACAGACATCTCCACTGCCACACTCTCGACTATTTATGAACAGACGTGGACGGGGAGTGCCATTACCCCTGAGCCAACGGTTATCGATGGGGCCACTACGCTTGTCAAAGATACCGACTACACACTTTCTTATACCAATAACGTGAGTCTGGGTACCGCAACGGTAACTGCTACGGGAATCGGTGGTTACAGTGGTGCTGTGAGTGAAAACTTCACTATCACGCCGTTTGTGTATAACGTTGTGACCGATAACGGCGGTCCCTATGGTAACGGTGCTTATATCACCAATATTGTTGGTGGCGTGACAAATGCAGTAGTGCCTGCTACTCTCGGCGGAGCGAATGTGGTATCTGTTTGGCTTTATGGTCGTGGGCTTGTCTCGCTTGATGTAAGCGCGGCTACGGGATTGAGCTATTTGGAATGCACTCATAACACCCTTGCTTTTCTTGATGTGAGCGCTAATACACAACTGGATTATATCGGTTGTGCTAATTGCTCGCTCACCTCACTTGATGTAAGCGCCAACACACAACTAACAGTACTTGATTGCTCTTTCAACTCGCTTACCTCACTTGATGTGAGTGTTAACACGCAGTTGACACTTCTTAACTGCAGAGTAAACTCGCTTGCCTCCCTTGATGTGAGCGCTAACACGCAGTTGACAATGCTTGATTGCCGCAACAACTCATTTGATTCACTTGATGTAAGCACCAACACACAACTGACGCACTTCTCTTGCTGTAACAACCTGCTCACCTCACTTGATGTGAGCGCCAACACACAGCTGGAAAACCTCTATTGCGACGGTAACTATATTGCAGACACCTCTGCGCTTGAGGCATGGCTTGCGACATCGGGACACATCGGGCAGATTTTGCCACAGAATCAACCAAATATATCTCTCGCCACACTCTCGACAATACATGAGCAGACGTGGACGGGAAGTGCGGTTACCCCTCTTCCTACGGTTACTCTCGGTGTGAACACGCTTGTCAAAGATACTGACTACACACTGTCTTATACCAATAACGTCGATCTAGGCACCGCAACGGTTGCCGTCACCGGCATTGGTAGCTACACGGGTAGTGCGAGTGAGAACTTCACCATCACCCCGTTTGTCTATACTGTGGTAACTGATGGCAGTGGCGCGTATGGGAATGGTACTTACATAACCTATGCCTTTGGTGGTATCACTGATGCAGCAATTCCTGCCACGTTGGGCGGAATGAATGTTGTAAGCGCGATGCTTTCGAGTTGCGGACTTGTTTCTCTTGACGCGAGTGCCGCTACGGAATTGAAGTATCTGGTTTGCGCCGCAAATTTCTCCCTTACTTCTCTTAATGTGAGCGCCAATACGCAGTTATTAGATCTCGCTTGCCCTCAAAATTCGCTTACCTCTCTTGACGTAAGTCATAATGCGCAGCTGACAAGCCTTGTATGCGACATCAGCTTTTTAACCTCTCTTGACGTGAGCGCAAACACGCAACTGACGCATCTTACTTGCAGTAGCAATCCGCTTACCTCACTTGATGTGAGCACCAATACGCAGCTGGTTGATTTCTATTGTTACAACGATCACCTTACCTCTCTTGACATAAGCGCGAATACGCAACTGACAGATTTGCGGTGCCAGTATAACTACATCGCAGATACCTCTGCTCTTGAGGCGTGGCTTGCAACTTCGGGGCACACAGGGTTTGTTCTGCCTCAGAACACACCGGACCTCTCGCTGGCAACGCTCTCGACTATCTATGAGCAGACGTGGACGGGAAGCGCGGTTACCCCTCAACCAACTGTTACCTACGGGGGTTTAACGCTTGCAAAAGATACCGACTACACGCTGTCCTATGCCAATAACGTCGATCTAGGAACCGCAACAGTAACGGTTACCGGCATTGGTGGCTACACTGGTACAAAAAGCGAAAACTTCACCATCACGCCGTTTACTTATTTCATGTTGACTGATGGCAGCAGCATTTATGGTAACGGAGCCTACATCACCGGTATTGTCAGCGGTATGACCGATGTGGTTGTACCCGCTACTCTCGGCGGAGCAAATGTGGCGAGTCTTGAACTTCAAAGTTGTGGACTTACCACGCTGGACATAAGTTCCGTTACGGGATTAAAATATCTTGATTGTAACCAAAACTCTCTTGCTTCACTTGATGTGAGTACTAATACGCAATTGATGTTCTTTGCTTGTAGATATAACTCCCTTACATCGCTGGATCTAAGTGCTAATACGCAACTGGGATTTTTTGCCTGTAGTTACAACTCACTTTCGTCTCTTGATGTGAGTGCTAATACGCAACTGGAATTTTTCCTTTGCGACCACAACTCTCTTACTTCTCTCGACGTGAGCACCAATACGAATTTATCTTTGCTTGATTGCGGCAATAACTACATTGCAGACACCTCCGCCCTTGAGGCATGGCTTGCAATATCCGGACATTCGGGCCAAGTTCTGCCTCAGAATCAGTTTGACATTTCTACTGCCACGCTCTCGACTATCTATGAGCAGACCTGGACGGGAAGCGCGATCACGCCTGAGCCTACGGTTACCTATGGCGGGAACACGCTTGTCAAAGATACTGACTACACGCTCTCCTACACCAATAACGTCGATCTGGGAACTGCAACGGTGACCGTTACCGGCATAGGTAGCTTTGGTGGCACGAAAAGCGAGAACTTTACCATCACGCCGTTTATCTATCATGTGGTAACCGACGGAAGCGAAATAGGCAATGGTGCCTATATTGATGACATCGTCGGGGGTGTAACTGACGTAGTTGTTCCTGCAACGTTAGGTGGAACAGATGTTGTAAGCGTGGATATTATGGGGGATGGAATTACCTCTCTTGATGTCAGTGCAAATACGCAACTGGTACAACTTGTTTGTGGCAGCAATCAACTCACCGCTCTTGATGTCAGTGCAAATACGTTGCTGGATACTCTTTATTGTGGCAACAATCAGCTTACCGTTCTTGATATCAGTGCAAATACGTTGCTGATACAAATTGTTTGTGACAACAATCAACTCACCGCTCTTGATGTCAGTGCAAATACGTTGCTGGATACTCTTTATTGTGGCTACAATCAACTCACCGCTCTCAATGTCAGTGCAAATACGCAACTGACGCGACTTGCCTGTGACAGCAATCAACTCACTTCTCTTGATGTCAGTGCAAACACGCAACTGACACTGCTTACTTGTTACGACAATCGGCTTACCTCTCTTGATGTCAGTGCAAATACGCAACTGGCACAATTTGCCTGTGAAATCAATCAACTCACTGCTCTTGATATAAGCGCTAATACATTGCTGCATACTTTTTATTGCAGCAATAACTACATTGCAGACACTTCAGCTCTTGAAGTCTGGCTTGCAACGCCGGGACACTTCGGATGGGTCTTGCCACAGAATCAACCGGATATATCTCTCGCTACACTTTCAACTATCTATGAGCAGACGTGGACGGGAAGTGCGATTACGCCTGAACCCACGGTTACCTATGGCGGTTCAACACTCATGAAGGGCATCGACTACACGCTTTCCTATACCAACAACGTAAACCTTGGTACGGCGACAGTAACTGCTACGGGAATCGGCAGTTATACCGGTACTGTAAGCGAGAACTTTACCATCACGCCGTTTACTTACTATAATGTTACCGATGGGCATGGTAACTGGGGCAATGGTACCTATATCACCAGTGTTGTCGGAGGAATCACCCATGTAACGGTACCCGCTGTTCTTAATGGAGCAGATGTAGTATCGGTATCCTTCTATGATCAAGGTCTTATTTCGCTTGATGTAAGTTCTGCCACCGCATTGCATGCCATTGATTGCGTCTATAACTCTCTTATCTCTCTTGATTTGAGTGCTAACGCGCAACTGACATATCTTCGATGCTACGAAAATCCGCTCACCTCTCTCGATCTAAGCACTAATACACAATTGCAAGATCTTTTCTGTGCGCACGCCCACATCGCCACACTCGATTTAAGTAATAACACACAACTGAAGCAACTGGGTTGTGCTCATAACTCGCTTACGTCACTTGACTTAAGTACCAATACACAGCTAGGCTACCTTGACTGTCAAGATAACTCGCTGACCTCACTTGACGTGAGCGCCAATCCGCTGTTGATGATCCTTTATTGCCAAGATAACTCGCTGACCTCACTTGACATAAGCGCAAACACTCAACTGATCAATTTTTGGTGTAACAACAATTTGCTTACTTCACTTGATGTAGCCGCCAACGCTCAATTGCAATATCTGTTCTGTCAATATAATTACATTTCAGACACCTCTGCTCTTGAAGCATGGCTTGCAACTTCAGGGCACCATGGGCAAGTTTTGCCTCAATACACATGGGATATCTCGCTTGCACAAACTGCCGCTATACCTGATGAGACATACACGGGAAGTACCATCACGCCTGAGCCCGTCATCGTGTATGGCGGAAACACGCTGGTGAAAGACACGGACTACACACTCAGCTATGCCGACAACATAGAGGTAGGAACAGCCACTATCATCATTACGGGCATGGGCAACTACACAGGCACCACGAGCGTTACTTTCGAAATCACCTGCAGAGATATCGCTTCTGCTGACGTCGTTTCCATTTCTGACCAAACCTATATCGGAAGTGCGATAACTCCCGCGCCCGCGCTCACCTATGGGGCGACCACTCTTATGGAGGGTGTCGACTACACGCTTTCCTATAGCGATAACATAAATGTAGGAACTGCTAGCATTACCGCTTTCGGCATCGGGCACTACCAGGGTAGCAAGATCATCACCTTTAACATCGTCGCTGCTGATATCTCTACTGCTACGCTCTCGACTATTTATGAACAGACTTGGACGGGGAGTGCCGTCACCCCTCTTCCAACCGTTACCTATAGCGGCACGCCGCTTGTCAAAGATACTGACTACACACTGTCTTATACCAATAACGTCGATCTCGGTACCGCAACGGTGACGGTTACCGGTATTGGTAGCTATACGGGTGCCGTGAGCAAGAACTTTACCATTACAC
>CAXXJK010000004.1:0-830216 GCA_963665595.2 Coriobacteriales bacterium
TATTCGCTAAATTCTCTGAAACCACCGTCAGGTTTGTGCCATGCTCAATAATGACGTGAAGATCAACAGATACCTCATCTTCATCGTTATGAAGTACAATACCTCGACGGAGCTTATGCATCGGCAAAAGCTGCGCAATACCATCGGCGACGTTTGGCGAAGCCATGCCGACAATACCATAACTGCCCATGGCGGCATAGCCAACCATGTCGCAGATCACCTCTTCGGAAACCTCAGTGGTTCCTTGAATTTTCTCTTGCGCGCTCTGTTCGACCATATCAACACCTCCGTTTACGTTCATATAGAATCACCCTGCTTTTACTTCGCTAATAGTAGCACAAAGCCCGAAACGTCAACGCATGCTGGACGCAAACGCAAAATCTACGGACATATCATTTCCGCTTCCGTCGACCATAAGCACTGCTTTTGCGTGCTTGTCGGCGAAGATCATCAAGTGCTGTCCGTTCATCGACATGGTCAAGCTGTGCACGGAATTCAACGATCTGATCGCGCACGCGTGCGGCATTTTCATAATCCATCGAAGCAGAAGATTGCAACATCTCTTCTTCAAATGACGCTATGATACGCATTATCTCCTCATGAGACAGATTACCTAGTTCGGAAGCAACCTGTCTGGCCATGGTGGGAGCCTCCTTGCCGCCATCGTCAAGATACTGCATGATGTCGGTAATAGCCTTGCGTATAGTGCGCGGTTCGATGCCATGTTCTTCGTTATACGCCTTCTGAATCGTGCGTCGACGATCTGTTTCTTCGAGAGCACGCTGCATGGACGCAGTAACGGTATCGGCATACATGATGACCTGACCGGAAACGTTACGTGCTGCACGACCAATAGTCTGAATGAGAGAACGATGATTGCGCAGAAATCCCTCTTTATCGGCGTCAAGGATTGTAACAAGACTGACCTCAGGAAGGTCAAGCCCCTCTCTTAGCAAATTGATACCAACAAGCACATCAAAGGTACCCTGCCGTAATTCACGCAAGATCTCAACCCGTTCGATCGTGCCAATATCACTATGCATATAGCGAGCTCGTATGCCTTGGTCTAAAAGATAATCCGTGAGATCCTCGGCCATCTTCTTGGTGAGGGTTGTTATGAGCGTCCGTTCATCGCACGCCGCTCGTGCCTTTGTTTCAGCCACCAGATCATCGATTTGTCCCTTGATAGGACGGATCACTATTTCAGGATCAAGTAGACCGGTAGGACGAATGATCTGCTCGACCTTCGCCTCGCTCACGCGCTCTTCATAATCCCCTGGAGTAGCGGACACATAGATGAAACGAGGTATTCGTTGCTCAAACTCGTCAAATCGCAAGGGACGATTGTCGAGAGCACTGGGTAAACGAAATCCATGCTCTACGAGAGTAATCTTACGCGAGCGATCTCCTTCATGCATGCCTCTGATCTGAGGAACCGTAACATGACTTTCATCTATAATACAGAGAAAGTCATCGCCGAAGTAATCTATGAGCGTAAACGGCGGTTCGCCCGCCACCCGACCATCGAGATGACGAGAATAGTTCTCGATACCACTGCAAAAATTCATTGTCTCAAGCATTTCCAGGTCATAGCGAACACGCATTTCGAGACGCTGTTTCTCCAACAGCTTACCCGCCTCTTCAAGTTCCTTGGCGCGAATATTCAATTCCTCATCTATGGTCTGAAGCGCATGTTCAATTTTCCGTCGCTCTGTCACATAATGAGATGCAGGCCAAATGGGAATCGAATTGAAACTTTTCAGAGACTCGCCCGTCAAACCGTCAATCTCCTGAATCGACTCGACCTCATCACCAAAAAATTCAATACGGACAGGGTTATCTGCATAGGGAGGAAACACATCAACTGCATCACCGCGAACGCGGAATGTGCCACGCTCAAGCGCATAATCATTACGATCATACTGAGTATCCACGAGATTATGTATGAGTTCGTCGCGCGCAAGAAGCTTATCGGTATCGACAAACGTTGCCATCCCGGCATAGTCCTCAGGTGAGCCAATACCATAGATACACGAAACCGAAGCCACGACGATGACGTCGTCTCGAGATAGTAGCGATGCCGTCGCCTGATGTCTCAGCTTTTCAACCTCTTCATTGATGGATGCATCTTTTTCTATGAAGGTGTCAGTTGACGGAACGTATGCTTCTGGCTGATAGTAATCGTAATAACTGACAAAGTAAACAACTGCGTTATCCGGAAAAAATTCTTTAAGTTCGTTTGCCAACTGAGCAGCAAGCGTCTTGTTAGGTGCAAGAACCAAGGTAGGCTTTTGGACGGCCTCAATCGTCTTTGCCATGGTAAATGTCTTACCTGAACCGGTAACACCCAACAACGTCTGATAGCGAAGACCGCTCTTCACACCCGCAGTCAATTTCTCTATGGCCTGTGGCTGGTCGCCCCGCGGCTGATAGGGCGCATGGGCAATGAAATCACCATGCATTCGGCGCGAGAGATCAATTCGTTTCTGAGCGTTCTCGTGATCTTCAGACATGAAAAATCTCCTCATTCAAACGCATGTGGATATCCCTTTTCATAGGCATCTTTTGCTGCCATAACACTGACGAGGTACGCCTTTGTCTCTGCAAAATCAATGGCATCGCTCAGCTTGCCTCCCCATTTCATCCATCTATCAACATTACTGGGACCCGCATTATACGCGGTGATCGCCGCTTCTTCATCGCCGCCATATCGAACAAGCAGATAAGAAAGATACGCGGTGCCATAATGAATATTTGTTGTCGGATCAAACAAATTACCGGGATCATACAAGTCTTCGTCCACATAACCAAATGCAGCCATATCAGAGGCAGCTTCATCGCTTACCTGCATGAGACCTTTAGAGGCAGCCGAGGAAATGGCACGAGGGTCAAAATTTGACTCACATTTGATAACAGCCGCAATCAAATAGGGATTAACGCCATAGGCAGAAGCTGCCTCGGCGATAGATTGCCCATACTCTAGCTGATAGTAGAGTTTGCTTAAGTTCAATTCGCTGATCGTTGACATACCCTTATCCACGACAGAGCAACCCGAAGACATCAGCGCGACAGCACAGATCAAACCTACGATAATGACGCGTGCACGCTTTATCATCAACGCATCAATCCTTGGTCAGAAAGCCATAGCCGGATATGTTCTTCAAGTTCGTCAACAGTGCCCACGTTATATAAAACAAGCTCGTGTTCCCGTGATTTATAGACGTTCTTGTCGCGCTGACGCGACATACGCTGTTGGGCATCTTCAGAATCCATGCCTCGCGAAATGAGGCGAGACAGACGCACCTCATCGGGCGCAACAACCCGAATAATCCCATCGAAGAAGGGTTCAAGTTCATCAGCACCCGCCACAAGAGGGATTTCAATTACCAGAAGGCCCTCATCTGCATGATATTCCTGAATCTTGCAGATGAGTTCTTCTTGTATAGAACGCCGAACTATATGATCAAGTTCATCAGTGTGAGAGGGACAATCAAAAGCTCGGGCGGCTAACCTCCGACGATCAATCCTTCCTCTATCATCAAGTATATCTGTGCCAAATACCTGAACAAGTTTTTCAATTATCTCAGGACGCTCACGAACTTCAGAACTGATCTGGTCGGCCGAAAGCACGCGAGCGCCACGAGACATAAGATATGCGCAGACCGTAGATTTGCCAGAACCAATATCGCCTATAACACCGACGCTATGCACTGGGCTCCTTTCGTCTCTACCTTATACATGAAAACCCTGAATTCACACTGCCTCTACCACAGTTTAGACGAGCGTACCACCGCCTAGAACCATATCAGAGGGATAGCACGAACCATCCCCATAAAATACAGCGGCTTGCCCGGGAGCCGGAGATTTCAAACGCTCGGGAAATAGCAAGCGTAACGCACCGTCCTTTTCATGAGCGAGCATTGCCCGTTGTGGCTGTTGACGATAGCGCGTTTTAACTCCGACAGAAATAGGTTCTTCAGGTCGAGCAATGGAAAGCCAGTTGACATTCTCAACAACAACTTCATCGACAAACGTATCTTCTTCAAAACCTATGATAAGTGCATTATGAATAGCGTCCTTTGCAACTACATAATACGGAGATTTTGCAGGAACGCCGATGCCTTTACGTTGACCAATTGTGTAATGATGAAGACCCCCGTGCTGACCCATTATGTGCCCCCGAACGTCAAGAATGGGCCCCGCAGAGAGGGCGATACCTCTTCGCTCGAGAAATGCTGCATAGTCGCCGTCAGGAACAAAGCAAATATCTTGACTCTCAGGCTTATGGGCGTTGACAAACCCTTGCTCTTGGGCAATACGGCGAACTTCAGATTTTTCCACAAGTCCTAAGGGAAAATCGACTTGTTTTAGCTGGCGTTGTGTCAGCATGTAAAGCACGTAGCTTTGATCCTTATTGGTATCGAGCGCTTTGTGAAGCGTGTAGCGTCCCTGGTGCCCATCGTAATTGCGGCGAGCATAGTGCCCGGTTACAAGATAGTCGCAGCCCACTTCTTCCATCCGATCGAAAAGTCTGGCAAATTTGAGATGCTTATTGCATGCTATACAGGGGTTAGGCGTGTTGCCCTGTTGATAGGTCATAATAAATGGTTCGATGACTTCTTTTTCAAAATCTTGCTTGAAATCAAAAACGTAGTGCGGAATGCCTATCTGGTTACACACTCGTCGCGCATCTTCCACATCGTCCAAAGAACAGCAGGTGCGATAGTGAGAGTCGTCTGTCTCATCATCTTCAAGAGTATCGAAGAGACGCATCGTCACTCCGATACATTCAAATCCCCGTTCAAGCATAAGACAGGCAGCAACCGAACTGTCAACGCCACCGCTCATCGCAATCATAGCCCGCGCCATACGCGTTCCCTTCAACCTCTTGTACAAAACAGAGAAGACCGTAGACAGAAACACCCAGAGGGTGAATCAGGCTACGGTCTTTCAACAGATCGATTACCCCGACCCCGAATAGCAGTTATTCAGTGGCCTTTTTAATTTCATCCTCAGAAGCACTGTCTTCGACAATTTCATCAACAGCTTCCTCGATGGCTTCTTCGAGAATCTCTTCAATGACTTCTTCGACAATTTCCTCAGCAATTTCTTCGGTCAATGCTTCGATGATCTTTTGATCTGAGTCAGCCGCACTCTTCTCTTCAGCATTTTCACCTTCAATAGGAGCGACTTCGATCTCAAGGCCAAGCTGCTCAGCGGCAGCCTTCATCGAGAGGGAAATACGACGACGATCAAGATCAAGAGCCATAACCTTGACGCTTACCACATCGCTGACCTTGACAACCTGAGCGGGTGCAGTGACATGCTTAGTGGCCATCTCAGAGATATGAACAAGACCTTCGACACCGTCGCCAAGACTTACGAATACGCCAAATGGCACAAGCTTGGTTACGGCACCCTCAACGACAGCACCAACCGGATATCCCTCTACCAACTGACGCCAAGGATCATCAGTGGTCTGCTTGAGTCCGAGCGAGATGCGCTCACGCTGCAAATCTACATCGAGAACCTCAACCTCAACCTCATCGCCCACCTTCACGACTTCAGAAGGATGATTGACATGGCTCCAAGAAAGTTCGGAGATATGAACCAGACCATCAATACCACCCAAGTCAACAAAAGCTCCAAATTCGACAATAGATGATACGTTGCCCTTTAAGCGCATACCCTTTGAAAGTTTTGAAAGAATCTCAGAACGCTCGTTGCGACGACCCTCTTCAAGAAGCACACGACGCGAAAGCACCACATTATTACGGTTACGATCCATCTCAATAACGCGAGCCTCAAGAACAGTGCCCGTGTAAGTCTCGAGATCTTTGACTCGACGAAGATCGACGAGAGAAGCCGGGAGAAAACCACGCAGACCGATGTCGAGAATAAGACCGCCCTTGACAACCTCAATGACTTCGCCAGAAACAGTCTCGCCCTTCTCAAACTTCTCCTCAATACAAATCCAAGCACGCTCATACTCGGCACGCTTCTTAGAGAGGATCAGGCGGCCATCCTTGTCTTCTTTCTGAAGAACAAGCGCTTCAAGTTCATCACCGATAGAAACGATCTCAGAAGGATCGACATCTTTACGGATGGAAAGCTCCCGAGCAGGTATGACACCTTCAGACTTGAAACCAAAATCAAGCAAAACTTCATCATGCTCAATTTTGACCACGGTACCCGTGACGAGTTCTCCTTCGTCAAAGTCGGTGATAGTACCGTCGATGAGGCTTTCAAACTCCTCATCCGAGATATCATCTAACGTAAATATGCTGGTGTTCTTAATTTCTGTCAAAAGTGGACCCCTTTTCAATATGGGGCCCCTGTCGTCATAGTCGCTTCCACGGAATCGTTGGAACACATATAGCTGCGCTCCTCCGGGGATCGTACATGTCTCGGGGGCCAATAATACAACACTGCGCAATTGCGCATACTAGACCAGCATCATAGATTAAATATTCAATACGCGCAAGATCGAATGGTACTTGAACCAAGTACTCCACAAAATATCGAAGTAACCGCACCCATCGGCTGATAGTTAACATCTATGACAAGCGACATCTATAATAAAAATCACGCCGCAGGAGTCTTAGTCGTATTGGTTGTGGCGGACGTATTGGTTGTAGTGGACGTACTTGCTGTGCTGTCACTCGTAGTTGATGTGGTGGTGTCGGCCGTCGTGGAAGATGACTCTTCGGGGTCGGCGCGATACCACGAATAGAACGAGTCTTTCCAGAGAAGACTGCCGTTGCTGTCATATACACTGCGATAGTTTGTGATCGACTTGGAACCATCGCCATATTCATTCCAGTCAGTCGTTGAACTCTTGCACGTACGCCCCATGGACGTTCCCCAAATCGAGATGGTCATATAGCTCCCGTCCCAATCTGCGTGAACAAGAATATAATGATCCGTATCATTCTTGAAAACGAGAGTCGGATATTGCCAAGAAACTGCGGCGTCACGCCCGAGCGGATAATCGGGCAGATAATATGAGTGATTTGAGCGTGTAACAATCGGTAAGCATGACTCATATGCAGCGTTGAATACCCCAGTCGCAACATTGCAGATGCCACCTCCGGCACCCTGTGTTTCGACACCGTTTTCGATTACCTTCGCCGCCCGATATCCCGTTGAATAGTCACATTCACCCACAACATCATTCCAATTCCAGGTTTCGCCCGGTGCAATAACGGAGTTGTTGAGCTTGGCAAGCGCACGCTCTATATTATAGCAGCGATCGGTTCCTGTCGTCCCATGATCATAGTTAAGGTAGTAATATCCTATACGTTCTGTTATGCCCCACGTCGCAATATCGGCAGCGGTAATTTTAGGTTCCGATACCGCCGTATTGATCGATACGGAACGCGCAGTTGAATTCGAGCAAATAGCATCCGTTATCTGCTGGGCCGCACTTTTGATATCAGGGCCTTGACCTTCAACACCATCATGAATGACAACTTTTCGACCTTCGACAGTCACATATGCATTAACTGCCGACCCATATATTGCACTCCCCAGAATACTGGTAAGGCCCTTGATTGCCTCGTCTTGATTGACGGTAAGTTTAAGCCCCGTTCTGCCTTGATCATCATAGGTCGTCGTAGAGTGGACCCATGGACCCATACTATCAGAAGTAACCTGCCAAGATTGATTTTCGTACGTCAGAGTAAAAGACTGCGCGGTATTCGTTGTCGCTGTGTTCGCAAGCTGTTGCGCGGTAGAAAACTCATTAGCTATAGGTATATCAACCATTGAAAGAATTACATGATCTCCTTGTTTAGCAAAAAGTTCTTTGAGATCAGAACGCAACTGTTCACGGTCGACACAGGATCCGATTGAGCCTTGAGTAGCTTTGAATTCACCTTCTTGATAAGCAATGCCCACATCAACCATTGCGATACCTACGGAATCATTGAGCTTTTGATATTCTTCATTGAAGAGGTCGTCGTTGAGGTTGATCGAAAGCCCCACCGTATATGGTGAGAACCAAGAAGTGGTGCGCTCAACCCACGCAGTTAAGAAATTATCATTATGGCCGATCGCAAAGGCAGCTGCTGCTGTTTTTTCTGCGTCGATTGTCGCACCCACACCAGAAGCATTCAATGCCCATCTGAGATACGTCTTGGCATCCGTTGAAGCGGACTCATCCGCGCCCTCAGCGCCATTGTCAGAGGAAACATCTCCAGAAGATGCGGATACAGACGATGCAGCATCAGAAGAAGATGCCTGGGCAAGGGAATTCAGATAACCATTGTTGGTCGCATAAATCGTAGCAGTCTGGGTAGCAACACCATTTGCAAATGCAGCATTGATCTTCTGAGCAGCTTCCTCCGTTGTCAATCCCGAAACGTCAACTCCCTCAACAGTAACCCCGTGGTGGATCTGATCTTTACTTGTCAGGGCATCAGCCACTGAAGCGATAATGAGCAACAGTATGATCGCAGCGAGAATAATTAGAGGAATGCGAAATGGGTGTCGTCGTTTTGAATGAGATCCTCTCTTTGCCGGAGGACGTTTCTGCACAATTTTATTCGAAGTATATTCGGTCGCACGAGCGTTTGAGCGCCCCGTATGAGAGTGCTTTGAATGACCCGAGGCATGGGTATAAGAGGACCGCTCATGACTTGATTCGGACGTTCGCTGATACTGTGTATCGTATGCCTGCAGCTCCCGAGGAGCCCGGGAGTTGCTATTCGAGGTTTGACGAGAATGACTTGTGCCCATAGATGCTGATTTCTGAGTGGCCCGTCCATAGCCGATAGCGTCGCTGCCCATATGTCTATGTTCCATGAACGGAAACTCCATCCAACTTACCTAATCAAAATACTTCTATCTGTTGTTTCGTTATTATATGTTATAAATCCTGCATAGACGCTTATTCACCAGTTTCGCATAGGAAACATGGATAACAAGAACAACCCCCACGCCGCAAAAAGAACCGCGGCTGCCGACAGTCAAAGACAAGGGACACCTCAACTACCTTCTCCGTGCAAATGAAGAGTAAACGAGTTGATAAACAGACTGCTTAGTTTCAGGATTGCCCCATCTTTACGATAGGCGCAAAGCCGATAAGAAGCTTTCGTACATCGCCCGTTTTCGCGAAGCGAACTGACAGCGCATCGCCATCGACACTCACCACGACACCACGTCCAAAGATCTTGTGGTCAATGGTATCGCCTACCGCAAACACCTCTTTAACCGTTTGTGATTCTTTGCCTGCATAACCTCCGTGCAAACCTGAAGCTGAACCATTTTTTATGTCCGCTCTGCTCTGCCCCGAGGTACGCCGACGGGCAGTTGAGCCTGACTGTTCATATGCTGTTCCTGAGCCATAGATACCATGACGATCGCCCCGCTTTTCCCAACCAGTCCCCACATATCCACGCGATCCTACGCCACTGGTAACAAGACATCCTTCGGGAATCTCTGCAACGAAACGAGAACGAGGATTTGCCTGAGTCATCCCAAACAGTGACCGATGCTGGGCAGCAGTTATATGTAACAGTTCACGGGCACGAGTAATAGCAACATAGGCAAGTCGCCGCTCTTCCTCAAGCTCCTTGGGCGTATTCATAGAATTCATGTGAGGGAAAATCCCCTCTTCCATACCCGCAATAAATACGACAGGAAACTCCAATCCCTTAGCCGCATGAACGGTCATCATCGTAATAGCATCATCGCCATCCCCAAGAGAATCAAGATCGCTACGCAACGCAAGCCATTCCATGAGCCCGCCCAATGAATTACTGCTCGACGATTCCAACTGATCATCAGATGACAACTCTTCTTCATCTTGCAGGTGTGACTCTGAAAATTCCTGAACTACACCGAAGAATTCTCTTATATTCTCAATGCGCGATCGCGCTTCGTCACTGTCTTCGGCCTCAAACATCTCGATAAGCCCACACGTATCAACAATGTGTTCGACTACCATGCGCAAGTCTCCCTGATAAGAACGTGCGGTCTGTATGAGCTCGCCAAACGACGCTAATGCCTTTCGTGTTCTCATCTGAAGATTCTCATCAGCGCAAGCCAGCTCGAGAGCATCCATGAACGTCAATTGCTCCCTGAGCGCAAGAGTCTCAATATATTCGACCGTACTCTTACCAATGGCACGTCGCGGCACGTTAATAATGCGCTTTGCTGCAATATCATCGGCAACGTTAGTAATGAGCTTCAGATAAGCCATCACGTCACGTATCTCAGCACGATCAAAGAAACGCGTCCCTCCGACGATACGGTATGCTAGACCCGCTCGAAGAAACATATCTTCCAGAGCACGAGACTGTGCATTGGTACGATAAAAAACAGCAATATCATCGAGGCGCTTTCCCTGATCTCGCTGCTTTTCTATGATTGAGGCAATCCAGCGACCTTCATCGCGTTCATCACCTGCGCAATAATACTGAATTTTTTCGCCAACCTCATCTTCGGTAAACAGCCGTTTATCCTTACGATTCGTGTTATGTGCGATAACCTCATTAGCGGCGTTGAGAATGGTTTGAGTAGAACGATAATTCTGTTCAAGTTTGACAACACGCGCCTCTTCATATTCCTTCTCAAAATTCAGTATGATGCTTATATCGGCACCACGCCAAGAGTAGATCGATTGATCGTCGTCGCCCACTACCATGATGTTACGATATCCCTCTGCAAACATACGGGCAATCTCATACTGAGCCTGATTGGTATCTTGATACTCATCGATCAGCAGATAACGAAATCTCTGCTGATAGGCAAGGCAAATATCCGCATTTTCTTTCAGGAGACGATATCCCAAGAATAAAAGGTCATCAAAATCCATAGCATCGGCTTTACGGAGACGAGCCTCATACTGCTCGTAGATGTCAGCGACTTTTCTATCTATGGGTGAGCCCGTATGCGCCTTTGAATACTCTTTAGCAGAGAGCAATGCATTTTTTGCTGATGATATCCGTCCCCGCACCAAAGGAAGAGGTAGCATCTTGGGATTGATATCGAGCGTCACGTATATTTCTTTCATAAGACGCTTCTGATCATCGTCATCATAGATGGTAAAATCTCGTGTATATCCTAATCGGGCAGCGTCCAAGCGCAACAAACGCGCGCACAATGCGTGAAATGTCGAAACCCACATGCCGCGAGCAGCAGAGCCCAGAAGCTCCCCCAGACGTTCTCTCATCTCACCAGCAGCTTTATTGGTAAACGTTATTGCCAGTATCTGGTGGGGTTGCGCAAGACCTTCTTCAAGAATGTGAGCTATGCGATACGTCAGCACCCTTGTTTTCCCTGACCCCGCCCCCGCAAGAACGAGCAACGGCCCCTCAGTTGTCGTGACTGCTTCATATTGCGCAGCATTGAGGCTATTAAGATCAAGCACGGGACTTCCTTCCTCGTGGGTCCTGATAAACAAGCGCACCTCAAATCAAGACTTGAGGTGCGCCGCGCGTAGTTACGACTGGATGGAAATGCAGTCTAGACGATTCGTTTGCCCATTACCGCAGCAAGCTGTTCGAGCTCATCAAGTAGTGCATCAAACTGTTCGATGGTCAGCTGTTGCGGACCATCGGACTTGGCAACGGCTGGATCAGGATGCACCTCAATCATAAGCGAATCAGCGCCAGCAGCAACAGCGGCTTTGGCAAGTGGAGCCACCAGATCGCTCCGTCCTGCGGGATGCGATACGTCAACACAGATCGGAAATAAAGAGCGGCTGTGAATCACGGGTACCGCCGCTATATCGAGGGTAAATCGCGTTGCTGTCTCAAAAGTACGAATACCTCGCTCGCACAGCATAACATTAGGATTCGGCTCATCCACGCTCGTTATATATTCTACCGCCGCAAGCCATTCTTCTATAGTCGCCGCCATACCTCGTTTAAAAAGAACAGGCTGACGAGTTTCGGCGGTCACTGATCCTATCTTTCTCAGCAGCGAATAGTTCGCCATGTTGCGTGTGCCAATCTGGAGGGCATCTACATAACCAGAAACCAGTTCCACTTGATTCGAATCCATAACTTCAGTCAGTGTGCGAAGACCATAGTTTTGCGAAGTATTCTTGAGAATCTGACATCCCTCTTCGCCTAACCCCTGGAATGAGTAAGGATTTGTTCGCGGCTTGAAAGCCCCGCCTCGTATCCACGTAAGCCCCCGCCGAGAAAGAAGTTCTGCGACCGCGTCAAGCTGTTCTTGAGACTCAATAGAACAGGGGCCAGCAAGCATAGTAATAGTGCCCGGCTCATGAAAAGGAATGTACGTCATGCGCGCAACTCCTTCATCACCTTAAGGACGGTAGCAAAAATCTGGCGAAGATCATCATTATACAGAGGACCTTCATTAACCGACTCAACCGCCTCAAATATTTCCTCTTCGCGCTTGGGGTCATAGAGACCGAGATGCGCGGATGGCTTGAGGGCGCGAATAGCAAGTGACTGTTCTGCGCGTGCGTTGAGCAGTGTCACGAGCTGAAGATCTATCTCATCAATCTTCATACGATGCTCTTCAATGGTCTTAATTGCGTCTTCAGACATTGGGTTCCCTTTCCAATATCGATTAAACGGCCATTAGATAAGAAACGTATAACCGACTCATACCAGCTTCGGTACGTTCCTTTTCATCGATCCGTGTGGTTGTATGGTAGCCGAAACCATTACTTATGATAGGGTTCCCCACGCAAAATCTTAAAGCCTCTATAAATCTGTTCGAATAATACAACGCGTGCGAGATTATGCGGTAACGTGATAAGACCAAACGACATTCTCAGTTGCGCGCGCTCAATAACTGAAGAAGAAAGACCCGTAGACCCACCAACGACAAATGTCAAACGATCAACACCATCAAGTGAAAGACGGTCCATCAGATCTGCGATCTGCTCGGAGGTATACGCAACGCCCGTTCGATCCAGCACCACTACGTAGTCGTCCCGTCCGCAAGCGGCGAGGATATCAATCCCCTCAAGCTCACGGCCCCGGCACTCACCGCCGCAGAGAGCTGGATCGCGGTCGACAATCTGAATAACTTTGACAGAAACAAAGCGCTTGAGACGTTTGAGATATTCTCCACAGGCCTCTTCCCAAAAATGCTCTTTAAGTTTTCCTACTGCTATGATTTGCAAAGAAAGCATATATCCTCATTAATCAGCTAGTTCTAAGAAGTACTCGCTTGGTTAAGCGTCGCGGTAACCGTAATCGATTGTCCATTGCGGATGAGCCCTATGTTTACCGTGTTGCCTACGATCGTGCTTTTGACTGCGCAGAGCAATCCCGATGCCGTCGTAATCTTTTGACCATTATAGCTCACGATGACATCGCCCTTCTTGATCCCCGCACTCTCTGCGGCTGAGCCTGATGAAACGGCAGAGACATAGGCTCCATAGCTTGCTGCCACGTCATAGTTTTCAACGGTTGTAGCGTCGACGTCATAGACACTGACGCCGAGTACTGGGTGCTGCGCGTACCCATTCTGGATGAGTTGATTAGCAATGTTTACCGCATAGTTTGCGGGAATAGCGCAGCCAACACCAGCGGAAGAGTCCGATCCTGAATAGATCAGCGCACATATGCCTATAAGCTTACCTTCGCTATCAACAAGAGCGCCTCCCGAATTGCCCGGATTTATGCTCGCATCGGTCTGAATCATATTTGCGTAGTAGGCATAGTTTGAAGAAGAGCTACTGCTCCCATAATAGTAATCGCTCCCACTCAAATCCATGGCAGTCGAACGGTAGAGCGCAGAGACTATACCGGTAGAGATAGACTCTTCAAGGCCAAAGGGAGAACCGATGGCTGCGCACCATTCTCCAATGACAACATTGTCCGAATTGCCCATTTCGATAGGGACCAAACCAGTTTTATCTACTTTAAGAACTGCCAGATCCGAACTTGCGTCACTTGCTACCAGAGTGGCCTTTATGGAAGTCGCGTCGTTAAAATAAACAACAAACACATCGCCATCTTCTGCCACATGGCAGTTAGTAAGAATGTAACCATCGCTGGTAAGAATAACACCAGAGCCTAAGCCGACATACTCAAGATTGCCATCCCCGCTTGTCTGAGTCTTTGTGCTTGAACCACTCGAAGTAGAATTCTTACTGGTGGTGGTGCCATACCCGGATGATGAGGCGGTGCTTTGTTCCTGATATATCTTGATGCTCACTACCGAGGGCATAGACTTTGAAGCAACCGCCTCCGCAAGCGTTGTACTCTCACCCTGAGCAACGATTGTCGTGGGAGTTGAAACAGAAGTTGCTGTCGTTGCAGTCGACGATGTCGTGGCTCCTTTAGGAAGAACCCCCAGTGCCCAGATGATGAGCAAAACGAGCAGAGCGCCAACAAGAATGCCGAGAAAACCAAAAAGAAATATGATGCCTTTCCCTGTACCCTTTGGAGTGGAGGGCGAGGATATCGGCGATCGCGTGCTGTCCTCCTCCGCAGAAGTCTCCGAGATTATGGGACTTGTCTCAGATTTCGCAACATTCTCCGAGACTGACAATTCTGAGTTCTCATACCCCGAAGGAGGCGTAGGGGCATCGTTTGGAACAGACGAGTTCGTATCTTCTGACATGATTAATCCCTTTCCCTATGCATACCGACCCATATTTTCACTATAGCAATAATTCTGAAAAGAGACTGAAAACGCGTCACTTGCGTCAAATCTGTCAAAATATCTCACCAGATACAGCCATATCTCATCGCATACTGAGCGCGCGTCGCTCTTTTAGCATTCGTTCCTCAGACGCTGAACCTTTTGAGGAATCTGTCAACAAAATGGTAGAAGTTTACTTGTTAAACTTCTATAATCACAAGATTGGACTCGCTTCGGCGAGTGACTACATCAAAAAAGTACGTCGGAGGAGAAACGTTATGAGATTTAAAAAAGCTTTTATGGGTATCGCAACAGTCGTTGCCCTCACCGCTTTATGCCTGTGCGGATTAGTTGCCTGTTCATCCAACAACACAGCTAATTCGAGTTCGACAAACAATGTAAAACCCGCAACCACCACGTTAACTGTTGGTTTTGACCAAGACTTTCCTCCTTACGGCTATGTCGGCAATGATGGGCAATACACCGGTTTTGATCTCGAACTTGCCAAGGAAGTTTGCACGCGCAACGGATGGACCTTTGTCGCTCAGCCCATCAACTGGGATGCCAAAGACATGGAACTTCAATCAGGAACCATTAATTGCATCTGGAACGGTTTTACTATTAACGGCCGCGAAGATTCCTACACCTGGACAGATCCCTATATGGATAACTCTCAGGTAATAGTGGTAAAAAAGAGTTCAAACATCTCATCATTATCAGATCTTGCTGGCAAAACCGTTGTCACCCAAGCAGCCTCAGCGGCACTTACCGTCCTCGAAGATCCCGATGGACAAAAAGCACTCGCTTCAACCTTCCGCAAGCTTTTGACTACGGTCGACTACAACACAGCATTCATGGAATTGAAATCAGGGGCCGTCGATGCTGTAGCGATAGATTTGCCGGTAGCTCAATATCAAACGACAAATTCAAATGATTTTGTCATACTCAACGAGCATCTCTCTGAAGAACAATATGGTGTTGGTTTTCTCAAGGGCAACACCGGACTACGTGACCAAGTAGAAACCACACTCAAGGCTATGGTAGCTGATGGCTATGTCGAAAAACTCTGCGCAAAATACGCCGATCAGGGCATCAGCTATGAAAATTGGGTTCTCAAATAGCATTGGTAAGATAGATATTTTTCAAGAGAGTCGTGCGGATTTCCGGGCGACTCTCTTATGTGTGACCCCTCTATTTTTTCGTGCTTTGTCATGCTAAAGTGCGGTTATCCCGTACAATATCATCGTCGCATCAGGTAATGAAAACTGCGTCTGGCTTTTACCTATCGATACCAGTAAAAAGCCATACTGCCTACGACACCTTCCAAGAAGGAGTTACGCCGTGGATATAACCACTATGCTTTCGATGCTCGGAAGTGGTGCGCTGATCTCGCTGGAGATCTTTTTCATCACTTTGATAGGTTCTCTACCCCTTGGGCTACTGGTTGCCCTATGCCGCATGTCAAGATTCAAACCTCTTTCGTGGCTCACGCGTGCCTATATTTCCATCATGCGCGGAACGCCTTTGATGCTCCAGCTCTTTGTCGTTTACTTTGGGCCCTACTATATTTTCGGGGTTCAGATCAACAACGATTACCGTCTCATAGCTGTTTCCATTGCCTTTATATTAAACTACGCAGCCTACTTCGGAGAAATCTACCGAAGCGGCATCGAATCCATCCCTCGTGGTCAGCGTGAAGCTGCCGACGTGTTAGGGTACAGTCGCTTTCAGTGTTTTATCAAGATTATTTTCCCTCAGGTTTTTAAGCGCGTGTTGCCTCCTATGACCAATGAGATCATCACGCTCGTTAAAGATACCTCTCTCGCCTTTACCATCGGTATAGGCGAAATGTTCTCTTCCGCAAGAGCCCTCGCCAATTCGCAAATATCGATGTTGCCATTTGTTCTCGCGGCACTATTTTATTACCTGTTCAATGCGCTGGTAGCCTTCATAATGGATCGCGTAGAGAAACGGATGGCCTACTACCATGAATGAAATTAGCAGTAATCAAATAGATGCTTCAGATAACAATGTGGTGCTCAGCATTAGCCATCTACGTAAGTCTTTCTCTGGCAATGAAGTATTGCATGATGTCTCCCTTGAAATCAAACGAGGAGAAGTTGTATCAATCATAGGGCGGTCTGGATCGGGAAAATCTACGCTGTTGCGCTGTGCCACCCTGCTCGAAACCATGGATGCTGGCTCTCTTACCTACGACAATGAGATCATTGCCCATGAAGATGCACAAGGCATAACCCGCTATGCTGATCGCAAGACCATCCAAGCAGCAAAATCAAAGTTTGGTCTCGTCTTTCAGAATTTCAACTTATTTCCTCATTATTCTATTTTAAAAAACATTACCGATGCGCCTATCTGTGTGCAAAAACGTAATCGTGCCGAAACTGAAATCGAGGCGCGCGCGCTTCTTGCCAAGATGGATCTCGCCGATAAAGCCGACGCAATGCCGTGCGAACTATCTGGAGGCCAACAGCAGCGTGCAAGCATAGCACGAGCGCTTGCCCTAGATCCTGAAATTCTTTTTTTCGATGAACCAACCAGTGCTCTTGACCCTGAGCTTACCGGAGATATTCTCGCGGTTATCCGAAAGCTTGCTCATGAGCGAATGACCATGGTCATCGTAACTCACGAAATGGCTTTTGCGCGAGATGTCTCAGACCGAATCCTCTTCATGGATGGCGGCCTTATCATAGAAGAAGGCACGCCTGATCAGGTTATCTGCCATCCTCAGCAAGAACGAACTCGTATATTTTTGAGTCGTTTCAGCCAATAAGTCATAATTCCCTGTACGTATATTGACACAGTTTGAAATGTGGTCAGATCATATAAGGAGCAGCAATGCCAGATATCGAGTTACGATTCAATAAAGATATGATCGTTGTAGAAGGTGACAAAGCCAAACTCCTACAGCGACAGGGTTTTTCTGATGAACCCTGTCTCCCCTATCTGAATGTTCTTGAACCCGAAGCCATCATCGATATACACCGTATGTATCTTTTGGTGGGCGCGCAGGCCGCGATAACCAATACGTATGGAGCAACTCGGGCGCAGCTTGCAACCCATGGATTGCAAGATCGTATGGCTGAATTCAATCATGCCGGAGTACTGCTTGCGCAAGCTGTATGTCCCCAGCATATTTTTGCCGCGGTTGGTCCCTGTGGTATCGCGATCTCTTCTCTTATCGATGAACAGGGAGAGCCATCACTTGCCTACCGAGCAGCGCTGCGCGAGTATACCGACCAAATCACCGTACTCGCTTCAGATGAGCCCGATGCCATCTTGCTCGACACGTTTGGGAGTCTCTTTGATCTTCTTTGTGCTCTCGATGCAGCTCTTACCAGCTGCGATCTTCCGTTAATCGCAAGCGCCACTTTTACCACTGACGGAACCCTCAGCCAAACAGGTGAGAGCGTCGAAGAGGTAGCGATGGCAGTATCTGCGGCTGGAGCGTCGGTATTTGGTCTCAATTGTATGGTATCTCCCAACGAGATGCTTCCGCTTGCCCGTCGAGCTCGCAAAGCCACAGACCTTCCCCTTATGGTCCGCCCTGACGTACCTGATAACGATCTATGCAAACCTCAAAGGCCTGCATCATCTGTCGATATGATCACGCAGATGGAAGACCGAACCGCTGACTACTGGCGTGCGGGTGTTCAGTTCGTGGGTGCCTGTTGCGGTGCCACCCCTTCCTATATCGGTGCCATCGCAGGCGTTATCGAAGGCCATGATGTTGTAAGAACAACCATGAACCCTCAGTAGATACTCTCAAGAGATATTCTTAAACAAAAAGCACTCTCGATCATTATGACCGAGAGTGCTTTAAAATCTGGGATACGCAATGGCTATGCGCGCTCCACTTTACCGGCCTTGAGACAACTGGTGCATATATTTGCCTTCTGCACTTTGCCATCAACCTTGACGGTAACTTTCTGAATATTGGGGCGAAACACACGATTTGTGACGCGATGGGAATGCGAGACATTCCTACCCGCAACCGGGTGTTTACCGCAAACGGCACATACCTTAGACATCGCTGACTCCTAAAACACAGGTTATGATTAATTTCTCTAGAACAAGCTTACAAATATTATCACGCAAACTACGAACTGAAAAGGGAAACGTTCGTATTACGCGATTTCCACAAAGACAGCACGAAGAAGTTCGATGATTGCGCTATCTCCCAAAAACCGTCGTAACGCATCGACGCGTTCTTGAGAATGAATTACACTGTAGCGAAGAGAAGAATGTGCCTGATGTCCTGATAGCAACTTCCCCCTCTGCACCCCCCCCCACGACGGAAAGGAAGCTCGCCATGATCTTCTACTTTACCGGTACCGGCAATTCGCTTGAGCTTGCCTACCTGTTGCAGAATGCGACTAACGATGAACTGATCTCCATACAAGATACCACCAACACCGATAGACACTGCTTCGAACTTTCGGCCGATGAACGTCTCGGATTTGTATTTCCGACTCATTGTTGGGGGACCCCGGAATATGTTGATCGTTTTATCGACTCTCTTGAGATTATGAATGTCATGCCCAACACATACCTTTATGCGGTCATCGACTGTGGAGGTTCTACCGGACGAACCGCATCATCTTTCAAGAAACGATTGGAAACACGAGGATTACGTCTTGATGCAGCATTCGATGTCAGAATGCCCGATAACTATATCATCGGTTTTGAAGCTCCTTCAGAACTCGCGCAAAACGATATACGCTCTCAAGCTCAGAAACGCATGGAACGACTGGTCATACCCTCCGTTATAGAGCGAAAACCTGGCTTTTATAATAAAAAGGGAATCAGCGCATTATTCAGCATCATAAACGGGTCATACAAAAAGTATGGACGCAAAACTGAACCGTTTGTAGTAAAAGAGGTTTGTACGAGCTGTGGCCTTTGCGCGCGCAACTGCCCGAGTAACGTAATTGAATTCGTAGACGGGTCGCCTACTTGGATAGCAGGGCAGTGTGCGTTCTGTTTATCCTGCATCAACCGATGCCCCGTACAAGCTATTGAGTATGGTGTAAAAACGAAAGATCGCAGACGTTACGTAAACCCTGTGCTTAACGAATGATCGCCGACCATAGATGCACAATTCGATACCCAGATAATTACTTCAGCATCTCGGTCTCAAGAGGAAGTGTTCTAACGAGCATAAATCGTCCTTTGTGAGCCTGAAGGTAAGCAGAAGGGTCTATAACAACATTTGAGACACCTCTGTCGCCCAGCACAGACAGTGCCAATACCTGCGCTGGGTAAGCGACACCTTCCGCGGTAAACAAAGCCTGGTCGTCAAGTGAGAACAACGAAAATTCCTCTCCTGGATACAGGCAAAAATCAGCCAATAACATGCGTGGCTCAACTTCATCTGAGAAGAACCGTATCTGTGTATAGGTATCAATCACATCAACAGCCAGCGTAGACGCTGCTTGAAGTGCCCCGAGAACAGCGAGTGTATGATCAAATCGGCCGCCGAGAGCATGAGTAAGAACCACACGTTTTGTACCACGGCGCGCAATAACAGCCAGCGCAAGAGCAAGATCGCTCTCGTCTTTAATCGATGAAACTTGGACAATCTCTGTTACCTGTGCATCCACCGCAGCAAGAGCCACATCTGAAATGGAGTCAAAATCTCCTATAAGCAGATCAGGCGTTATCTCCGCTGCTCGCAAAGGATCACCTCCGCCATCAACTGCAACCACACAAGAAGCATTTGATGCCAAAATACGCAATATTTCAGACCCCACACCATCGGGTGAGCCAGCTACGAGAAGCGCATAGGGCATGCAGAGAGATTGGCTGCCTCCTGTCATATAATTCATCTCCTATCCGCAGATCAGTGTATATAGCTGGTGGGCAGCAGCGCGTATATCATCTTGCGCTATAACAGCAGAAACAACGGCAAAATTTTCCATCCCCTCTGCTTTTAGCTGAGGAATTGTCCTCTCGTTGACACCGCCTATACCAACAATCGGCACGGTTGAATGTGAAAGCACCCAAGCACGATCGGCCGGTGAAACAATCGTCGCGTTGCCTTTAGTCGATGTGGCAAACAGGGCACCAAGCCCTATATAATCTGCGCCGCCCTCCAACGCAACGAGAGCTTCCTGTCGTGAAGATGCCGAGAGACCTATGATCCGATCAGGACCCATACTATGACGAGCCGCCGAAATGGGCAGGTCCAATTGCCCGAGATGCACACCGGCGGCGTCACAAGCAAGGGCAATGTCAATCCTGTCATTGATGATAAGGGGAATGTCGTTTTGATCACATACGTCCTTAACTCGATATGCCGTCTTAAGAAACTCGCGCGAAGAAATCTCTTTTTCCCTGAGCTGCACCATGGTGGCGCCACCGGCTATAGCACGGGCAACGGATTCTTCAACTGTTTCCGTAGTCATGAGCCGCCTGTCGGTACACACATACAATCTATAGTCAGGCACGACATTCATCAAGAAACCCTTTCGAGAAAACAGCTTACACGATCTCAACAATCCGAGCCCGTGTTGCGACAGTTGCCGCATCGATCTTGCTATAGGCATCGATCAATGCGCTATGGAATGAACCCGTTCCCTTCTCTCCTGCACACTCCTGGGCAATGTCCCCCGCGATTCCAGCGCATGCAATACCAGTAAGTGCTGCGATGAATCGATCCTCGCATGCTCCGGCGAAGGCACCGATAACTGCAGTTGACATACAGCCTGTTCCCGTGATCTTTGAGAGAAGAGGCGTGCCATTTGCGATAGTTGCCGTACGAATTCCATCTGAAACTACGTCGACAGGGCCAGTAATGACCACAACACAGTTGTATCGATGGGCGACGTCCTGCGCCACGGCAATGGCATCGTTTCTTGCGTCGGCATCGGCCACGTCAACGCCTCTTGTGGCAACTTCAAGACCTGCAACAAACGACACCTCAGAGAGATTACCTCTTAGAATGGAAATCTGTACCTGCGACAGAATCGCCTCGGTTGTCTCGTTGCGAAAGCGGGAGGCCCCGGCCCCTACCGGATCAAATACAACGGGAACACCTATTTCATTGGCAACTGTACCCGAGGCAATCATTGATGCCACTGTTCGTGAGTTGAGAGTGCCGATATTGATTACCAAAGAACTCGAAATAGCGGTGATATCGACCGTTTCTTCGATGGCATCAGCCATGATAGGCGAAGCCCCGATAGCAAGAACGGCATTGGCAACATCATTGACAGTCACATAATTTGTCATGTTATGCACAAGGGGAGACATCTCGCGAACGGTCGTAGTGGCCTTCTGCATATCCTCGATAAGGGTCATGAAACGTTCCTTTCCTTTAATCTCTTAAATCACTTTGGATTATTGTTCCGAGTCTGAATTTTTGATACATACCCGGCGACCAGCAAGGCTTTCATTCATCGTTCTGACCGCACACATCTTTCCACACATGGTGCATGAGTGCTCTTCCTCACGCGGAACGCTTTCAAAATAACGGCGGGCTTTTTCGCTGTCAATTGCTAACTCAAACTGAGTCTCCCAATCAAACTCCCTACGTGCACGAGCCATTGCCACATCAGCATCCATAGCACCCGGCACACCTTTTACTATATCCGCCGCGTGAGCCGCAATCCTGCTCGCAACGATACCTTCTCTGACATCGTCAAGATCAGGTAGCCGCAGATGTTCAGCTGGTGTCACGTAACAGAGAAAGTCAGCTCCGGCACTCGCAGCTATTGCTCCGCCGATAGCAGAGGTAATGTGATCGTAGCCAGGTGCGATGTCGGTAACTAGCGGACCCAGCACATAAAAGGGAGCGTTATGGCACAAACGCTTTTCAAGAATCATATTTGCGGCTATCTGGTCAAGTGCCATGTGCCCAGGGCCCTCAATCATGACCTGCACATCTTGTTCCCAGGCGCGTTCAGTCAGAGACCCGAGCTCGATAAGTTCACAAATTTGTCCAGCATCAGTAGCATCCGCCAGACAACCTGGACGCATAGCATCCCCTAGGCTGATGGTTACGTCATAGGTACGCATGATGTCGAGGACTTCATCAAATAATTCGTAGAACGGATTCTCATTTCCTGTCATTTGCATCCATGCATAGATAAGAGAACCACCTCGAGAAACGATATTGAGTTCACGGCCCTCCCTGCGATATGCCTCAATCGTACGTTGATTGAGGCCCGCGTGAATAGTCTGAAAATCAACCCCTTGTTCTGCATGACGACGAACGACTTCGATAAAATCCCTAGAAGTCAATGAGTCCAGATCTCGCTCAAAATAACCAATCGCATCATAGATGGGTACCGTACCTATCATGGCTGTTGATCGTTCTATGAGTTCCTTGCGAAACGTGGATGTCTTACCGTAATTGGAAAGGTCCATGATGGCCTCAGCGCCCAGTGAAAGCGCAAGCTCAACTTTTCCCATCTCAACGCTATAGTCTGCGCAATCACCAGAAATACCCAGATTCACATTTATCTTGGTACGAAGCCCAGTGCCGATACCCTCCGGGCTCAATGCCTTATGACGGATATTTGCAGGAATACAAATATCCCCCTTCGCAACATGCTCCGCGATATACTCCGGCGTACGGTTCTCTTTCTCCGCAACCACACGCATAATATCAGTGATGATACCCTGTCGCGCAAAGAGCATCTGAGTGTTACCTGTCATGTCTATTCCTTTCACTGCACTTCAGAATAATACTGCCAGAAATGATGGGTGGGACCATGTCCATGGCCTAATGGTAATGCGTGTGCAATAGCACCTTGAATGTAATCTTTTGCACACTCAATCGCTTGAGGAATCTGATATCCCTTTGCAAGATATGCCGTGATTGCAGAAGAGAGTGTACAACCCGTGCCATGAGTATTAACAGTATCGATACGGGGAGTTCGATACTCATAGAACTCCCCTTCAGAATATAGAATATCGATAGCCTCGGTGTCTTGCGCCATACGATGTCCCCCCTTGACAAGAACGTTCTGAGTCCCCATTGCCGCTATGTCTGCAGCTGCACATTTCATGTCTTCGAGAGTCACGATATGACGACCGAGAATAATCTCAGCTTCTGGAATATTTGGTGTGAGCACCGTTGCGAGAGGGATGATGATACTGCGTAGGGTATCAGAAGCCTCCTCGTGCATAAGAGCAGCTCCGCCCTTGGCAACCATGACAGGGTCAATGACTATCGGCACTGACGCATACCGGCTCAGATACGTGGCAACCGTCTGCATGATTTCAGAAGTTGGAAGCATCCCTATCTTTATAGCGTTCGGCATTATATCAGTGAAAATGCAGGCCATCTGATCGATGATAGATTGCACGGGTATATTCTGGACGGAAACTACCTCGCAGGTATTCTCGGCCACCACAGAAACGACCACGCTCATACCAAAGGTACCTAAGGCAGAAAAGGTTTTAATATCAGCTTGGATGCCAGCTCCGCCACTACAATCAGAACCAGCAATAGACAGACAGGTCTTCACGGAAAACCCTCCTTTGCACACCCCGCATTACCGGGACGGTCGTTACGGTCGCAACTCGACGCTGCCTCTCAGCCGCTTAACGGCTCCCGTAGGTATCTTGTAAAGATAAGAATAGAGCACTTCTCAAATATTGCAAGAAACATACAGCCAAACGGCCTTAAAAGCAGAATAGGTGAAACAAGCGAAAATACCTGCCTGCAAACAAATCCAGCCTGAGGCAACGGCCCTCGTGTGCCCGCGCGGAACGCGTCTCCTACGAACCAAGAACGGCCCGTACCTCCTCCGCACAATGAATCGCATTATCAGAATAGCCCGCGCCCACTGAGCGAGCCCATTCTTCTGTGACCACCGCTCCACCGACCATGACAGGCACTCCAGGAAGCTCGCTTTGTAACAATAAAACCGTCTCTTTCATTGCGGCGAGTGTCGTAGTCATCAAGGCCGATAAACAAACGCATTTCGCATGCTGTGAGCGCGCTGCTTCAAGAACTTTGAGAGAATCGACATCAACGCCCAAATCAGCAACTACGTAGCCTTGACTTTCCAGCAGCGCAATACAGATATCTTTGCCAATGGAATGAACATCACCTTTAACTGTGCAAAATATTATGCACCCGGTGCCGTCATCAGCTGTGTCTTGCGCCATATAGTCTTTACAGCGAGCCACTGCCACCTTCATGGCATCGCCTGCTGTGATCAATTGAGGAAGAAACGCTTCACCGCGATTATACGCATCGCCCAATTCATTAAGTGCCGGTGTCAAAACTTCTTCGACGCACGCCGTAGAGGTGCGCCCTCCTTCAATTACTTTGTCCACCAAAGCAGATACCGCCTGAGCGTCGCCGCAAAGAATCGCGGTGCGAAGAGCTTGCTCGGGATCTATAGATATCTCATCTCGCTTTGTAGCCACTGATGAATCACCGGCCATTTCGCGAACACACGCTGCGGCACGTTCACTTGCAAAAGCAAATGCCTGATGCCAATCAGCACAAGCGGTCTGATAATCTGCCGGCTCCGTACGAGCATTATGGATATTAACCGCATCTCTTACTACTGAAATATTCGGATTAATAATTGCCCCTGAAAGTCCTCCCGCGAGTGCCGCTGATAAGAACGCGGCATTAAGAAGAGAGCGCTGGGGAAGCCCATGGCTCACGTTCGATACGCCGAGCACCGTAGCGAGGCCCCATTCAGCTATAGTATGAGTACCCTCCAGAGTAACATCGGGGGCCTGCGCGTCGGTTGCGGCAGCCATCGTCAACATGTCGATGACAAGATCAGAGTCTGCAAGGCCCATCAGGTGAGCAGATTCTCGCACCCGTTGCACTATGGCAAGGCGCGCAGGAACATCTTCGGGCACTCCCTGTTCGTCCAAAGCAAGAATGAGCACAGCCGCCCCGTAGCGCTTGGCAAGCGGTAGGACACGATCCATCGAACCTTTTTCGCCATTTACCGAGTTTATTAGCGCACGACCGGGGTACGCCTTTAGGGCTGCCTCAAGGGCGCACGCATCCACTGTGTCAATAACAAGAGGAATGTCCACCAACGACTGAACAACATGCACTGCTTGAACAAGAACGTTCGCTTCGTCAATATCAGGCGTGCCCACATTGACATCGAGCAGATCAGCACCTCCAGCTAACTGTTCTTGGGCAAATCTGCGCACCAGACTCATCGACCCAGCATGTAGTTCTGCGGCGAGGTCCTTCTTCCCGGTAGGATTTATACGTTCGCCAATAATACGCGCAGGCTCATGTACTCCCAGAGCAACCATGCTGCGAGGAGATGCGAGACGAACAGACTGCGAAGCACAAGTTGGCCGAGGGCAAACCCGCTTTCCGGCAACTGCCTCGACAATCGCGCGCGTGAATTCTGGAGTACTTCCACAGCAGGAGCCGATAAATTGAGCACCTGCCTCAAGGTAGTCAAGAGAGCAGGCAGACATCTCTGAAGGAGTACCCGGGAAAATGGTATGGCCCTCTTCGTCAAGGAAAGGAATTCCTGCATTCGGTTGAACAAACAAAGGAAGCTCTGTAGCATCGGCCATGCGCCGTATCCATGCAGCCATAAGCTCTGGCCCCACGCCGCAGTTGATGCCTACACCATCGGCCCCAACAGATTCTAGTATGATCGCCGCCACTTCCGGTGGTGTTCCCGATAATTCCATACGTCCTTGAGAGCCAAACGTACAGCTTATAAACACGGGAATTCGAGAATACCCCGATGCCGCCACTGCATCCTTTGCCGCAATGACCGCACAGCGCGCATCGGCTATGTCCACCATGGTCTCAATAAGCAATGCATCTGGCTGCTCGAGAAGTAGGGCATCTGCCTGCTCACGATACTGTGAATATGCATCATCAAACGTCGCTTGCCCGAGAGGCTGTAAAACCATGCCGCAGGGGCCAATATCGCCAAATACCAGCGATGCACCGCTACAACGCGCCAAACGCACTCCTGCACGATTGATATCGCTCAGATGATCCTGCAGACCGTAGTCAGTAAGTTTTGCGCGAGTACCGCCGAACGTGTTAGACAAAGCAACGTCTGCCCCCGCTTCTTGATAGGCCTGGTGTATTTTGATTATCACGTCAGGCATATCAAGATTGAATTGCATTGGACAATATCCTTCAGGCATGCCCTGAGATTGAAGCATGGACCCCATACCGCCTTCAATAACAACAACTTGATCATCAGATATAGTAGTCATAGCTCACCCCTTTACATACCGTCCATTTGATTGCCCTTGTCGCCTACAAATCAAGCGTACCTAACAATGCCGCAAGGTGTTACAAAACCGCTAACGCCTGATCGAGATCAGCTATAAGATCTATAGCATCTTCAATACCGCAGGAATAGCGAACAAGGTCGCCTGAAATCCCTGCCGCCGCAAGCTCTGCGTCATTCATCTGACGATGAGTCGAACTCGCTGGATGAAGGCAGCAGGTGCGCGCATCAGCCACATGCGTAGCAATCTGGGCCAAGCGAAGATTGCCCATGAACTGTTCAGCTTTAGAACGCCCACCCACTACGCCAAAACTTACCACTCCACAAGAACCGTTAGGTAGATACTTTTCAGCAAGTACATGTTGACTGTCATGAGGAAGTCCTGGATAACGAACCCACGCAACCTTTTCATGATTGTCAAGATATTCAGCGACAGCTTGAGCATTTTCGCAATGCCTCTTCAGGCGAACGTGAAGGCTCTCAAGCCCCAGATTGAGTAGAAATGCATTCTGAGGAGATTGGACGGAACCAAAGTCACGCATAAGCTGAACAGTGGCCTTTGTGATAAACGCGCCTGCTCTGCCAAATCGCTCAGCATATACTACGCCATGATAACTCTCATCAGGCGTAGTGAGCCCTGGGTACTTATCCGCATGAGCCATCCAGTCGAAATTGCCTGAGTCGACTATACAACCGCCTACACCAGCGCCATGGCCGTCCATGTACTTAGTAGTCGAATGAACAACTATGTCGGCGCCCCAGACAAACGGTCGACAATGTATCGGCGTAGGAAATGTATTGTCCACAATGAGCGGTACACCATGAGCATGAGCAGCATGAGCAAAACGCTCGATATCTAAAACGATAAGCGCCGGATTTGCGACTGTCTCGCCGAAAACCGCTTTAGTATTAGGCCGAAAAGCTCCCTCAAGTTCTTCATCAGAACAGTTGGGGTCAACAAACGTGAATTCAATCCCCATTCGTTTCATGGTCACCGCAAATAGATTGTATGTTCCTCCATAGATAGCAGAACTCGCAACCACGTGATCCCCGCATCCGGCAATATTGAAAACGCTGTAAAAGGAAGCTGCTTGGCCAGAAGAAGTAAGCATAGCCGCGGTACCACCCTCGAGTTCGCATATTTTGAGGGCAACCTGATCATTTGTGGGATTCTGTAGCCGCGTATAGAAATATCCGTCAGCCTCAAGATCAAAAAGCTTTCCCATGGCCTCGCTCGTGTCATACTTAAAGGTAGTGGATTGTATGATAGGAATTTGGCGCGGCTCTCCATTTCCCGGATGGTATCCTCCCTGCACGCACAGGGTATCGATATGCTGATCTACTGTTCGAGCATCTTGACTCATTGAATTTCCCTTCTCACTCGGTCACGTCAGTTGTTTAGCAGGCATATTTGTTGTCTATCAATAATACCTGCACTAATGAGTTTGTCTGGTCTCTATGATATAAGCTACGATAAAAACTGACGTGGAGGACAATCAGAATATCAAAGTTATAATGGTGTCCAGCAAAATGTTTCGGTAAAAGGATCAAGAAAGGCTCCATCATGCCCATCAAGATACCTGATTCGCTTCCGGCAACTTCCATTCTAGAGAGCGAAAACATATTTGTCATGACTGAGTATCGCGCCATGCATCAAGATATACGACCCCTCAATGTGCTTGTGGTCAATCTTATGCCGACAAAAATCATGACCGAAACTCAGATTATGCGTAAGCTCTCGAACACACCGTTGCAGATAGAAATCGAACTTTTGCGCATGGCGAGTCATGAATCTCATAACGTCTCAGAGGAGCACATGGAGACGTTTTATACCACGTTTGAACGCATCAAGAATCGTCATTTTGATGGCATGATAATTACGGGTGCCCCCGTTGAGTCGCTTCCTTTTGACCAAGTGGATTACTGGCATGAGCTTGTCACCATCATGGCTTGGTCGCAGACCAACGTCCATTGCACTCTTCATATTTGTTGGGGAGCTCAAGCGGGCATCTACTATCATTATGGTGTTCCAAAATATCCCCTGAAGCAAAAACTTTCAGGGATATACTTGCATCGTCTTCTTAAACCGTCCTCGCCCATCGTCAGAGGTTTTGATGATGAATTTGATGCTCCACACTCTCGAAACACAACCGTACGTGCATCTGATATCGAAGCCATACCTGAACTTGAGATAATCGCCGATTCTGAGGAGGCGGGGGTCTATCTTGTAAAGAGCACGGACAGCCGTCATCTATTCGTATTTGGACACCCCGAGTATGATCATGACACGCTCGCTCAAGAGTATTTTCGCGATCTGAAGGCAAATCTTGACCCGAATGTTCCGGCGCATTACTTTCCCGATGATGACCCGCGAACAGAACCGATTTCAACTTGGCGTGCTCATGCCCAATTGCTTTACACCAACTGGCTCAATTATTACGTCTATCAAAGTACACCCTATGATATAGAAAAAGCAGGGGACGACAGCTAGTCGGCCCCTGAAATTTAAAAAGGAAAGTCAGGCTTTGTTAGACCCTCGATTTTATTTGAAGGTTACCATGCCATCTTCGCCGCGATAGATGGTTTTAATGAAGCGCACCGTACGAGATGCTGAACTCATGACAACGGTTTCAGTAGAAATTGAGTTGCCTTCACGATGAACACCTGAAACCATTTCTCCGTCGGTTACCCCTGTCGCGAGAAACACTGCCTCATCTGAGCGGACCAACATGTCCATAGTGAGCACTCCGTCAATATCGACACCAGCGGTTTTGCGTGCGCGCTCAATCTCATCTTCATTGCGAAACCAAAACCGCCCTATGAATTCGCCGCCGATGGCTTTAAGCCCGGTGCACGCCAACACTCCTTCAGGAGCAGCGCCAATACCAGCATACATATCAATGCCAGTCCCCGGAACTGCTGCAGCAATTGCACCAAAAACATCGCCATCATCGATGGTACGCACGCGAGCGCCACATTCATAGATATCTTCAATGAGCTGAGCATTGCGATCACGGACCAAAACGCAGACGTTAACATCAGATACCGGCTTGCCAAGGGATTCAGCAACAATTTTGATATTCTCAGCAATGGGAGCATCGATATCAAGTTTGCCCTTGCATGCAGGACCAGCTGCCAATTTCCTCATATACGTATCGGGAGCATAAAGCAGAGAGCCTTTGGGCGCAAATGCTATGGTGCAGATAGAGTTCGGTCGATTGTATGCGCAGAGATTGGTGCCCTCGAGCGGGTCAACGGCAATATCAATCTCCTCGCCACCTTTCCCAAGCTCTTCACCGATATAAAGCATAGGGGCTTCGTCGCGCTCTCCCTCGCCGATGACAATACGCCCTGAGAATTCTATATCATTGAACGCCGCACGCATTGCCTCAGTCGCCGCTTGATCTGCCTTATATTTGTCGCCACGACCATTCCACTCAGAAGATGCGATGGCGGCTTTCTCAGCTACCCCCACAATCTGCATGATGCGTGCGTCTTGCATATCAGACTCCTATCGATCGTCCATATATTTCAAGCACAGGGATATATCCAACTGCACAGTTCACATATTACCCCAAAACAAAAGGAATGCTCTGAAAATAAGGACAACTACAGACAAGGTGTCCATGATAAAAGTTATTGAGTAATGTTTAGACGGCGTCTTCTCAGATCCGACGAACCAGACGAGCCGCAAAATGAGCATCAGGCCCGTTAGATTCAAGTGAAACATTGATAAAGCTGTTGTGTCCCGCTGGTAACAGAGAAAACTGACGCCCTTGAGGTGTATCGAGAAAACGCTGTATGACCTCTTCGTTCTCTTCTTTCATGACGGTACAGGTTGAAAAGAGAATAAACCCTTTCCGAGCAATACGTGAAGCGACCTCTCGCAGTATGGTCAGATCGTTTTGGGCCATATCGGTAATAGCGTGAGGGGTTATACGCCAGCGTATCTCAGGATGACGTCGCAGTGTGCCAATACCTGAGCAGGGAGCGTCAATGAACGCACCGTCAAATTGCGCAGGTAGTTTAAGAGAACTGAGATCGCGCGCATCTCCGGTAATGGGATACACATTATGCAGGCCATACACTTTCCCCCGCTCACGTGCTATTTTTTCTTTATACTCATGTATATCGAGCGCGTAAATTGTCGCCTGGTCTCCATAATTGCGCTGTGCGTTGCTCTGAAAAAGAATGGTTTTAGTGCCTCGACCGCTTCCAACTTCAAGATATGTTCGTCCCGGTATGAGGCGAATAGAGGAAGCGGTCAGCTGAGCGGAAGCGTCACATATCACCGCATACCCTTTGCGCAATGCTTGGCTACGCAAAGCATTCGCAGCATTATCAACACGCAAACATCCTGGCGGATCGCCCTCTTGAATGCGAGCGCATCCCCGTGCATCGTTTAACATACGAAGCACTTCGTCGTCGTTTGCCCTGAGGGCGTTCACTGCTACAAACAATGGTGCCTGCTCATTACTCGTAGCCATGAATTGAGCAGCGGTGTCACGCCCTAAATCTTTTATAAGCCGTTGCGCAAGCCAAAAGGGAAAACCTTCTTTTATAGCGAGAGCTTCATCATCAATTTCTGGATTTCCCCAAGGGAAAAAACGGATATCTCTAAGTATCTTGCGCAGAACAGCATTAGCCAGGCCGCCTGCCCGTGGAGCAACCGACTTAGCAAGCTCAACACCCTGATCGAGCACCGCGTGTGGTTCTTTTTTAAGATAGATAAGTTCATAGACAGAAATACGAAGGGCATCACGAACATCAATTTTAACATCGTCGATGCTATTTAAGTTTCGATTAATAACATAATCAAGTGTGCCAACAGTTGAAACAACTCCCAAGATTAAAAGTGTAGCAAATGCCTTGTCGCAAGCGGGAACCTGGGAGGTATTGACCATGGTCGAAATTAGATTATGTGCGTAGGCGTTACGTTCGCGAACTAAAGCAGTGACCTCTCGAGCAATCTTGCGAGCGGGAGACAATTGGGACATCTATATCCGCCCCCAAAGCGCACGCAAGGGATCACGCAGATGTTGATTGATACCCGCAGCAAACGCAGAGGCATCCATTGAGCGTCGTCCTTCTGGCTTGAGTTCAAGTATTTCCAACAATGACCCATCCATAGATTCAAGAAACAAGCGCTTGTGAGAAAATATCACTCGTCTGTTAGCAGATTGATCTTTCGTTGAGAGGAGCCCCGTATCCGCTTCTTCGCTTACCGTCTGAGCCCGAATGATCGTTACCGTCTTATCGCATATGATCGCGCGCGCCGGTGATTTATCGCTTGAAGCCCCTACGCGACGCGCATTTGTCAGTGCGTCGACGGCTGGGTCAAGAAGCAGCTCTGATTTTTCAATTTTTGGAGCATAGGTAACGAGCGCCTCATCCTGATCGATCCATACCGCCGAACCCTCGATAATCAAAGGAAGAGCCTCGATTAACGCCTCTGCGCCCAATTGTGCCAGTTGAGCCGTGAGCTCAGGAACAGATTGGTTTGCAACCGACACCGTTCGCGTAGCGCAATACGGACCCGCATCAAGCTCCTCCACCAACCGCATAATAGAAACGCCTGTCTGCTCGTCCCCCGCAAGAACTGCGCGTTCAATAGGAGCAGCGCCCCTCCAACGAGGAAGAAGCGAAGCGTGCACGTTGATTGCCCCCGCCGGAGCAATCCGTAACACCTCACGAGGAAGAAGCATTCCATAGGCGGCAACAACAATAACATCCGGATGAAGGTCGGTCAGCAATTCCCAACACGCGGGGTCGCGCAGAGTGGCGGGAGTAAAGACAGGGATGTCCTGTGCACAAGCGAGCACCTTCACCGGAGAAGGCCGCAGGGCACTCCCTCGACCTGACGCAGAGTCTTGGCGCGTAAATACTCCGACAACATCAAACTCATCGGTTTCTATGAGAGATTTAAGTACAGAACAAGAGAAGACAGGCGTTCCCATGAAGACAACGTTCAACGCAACCTCCTCTGCGGGATATTTTCTCACCTGTCGACATTTTTCTGATTGTAGCACATGTTGTACTTATCAGAAATAGTATATACCACATATCTTGTTTTCCCGTGTCACGAATCGAAACAAAAATTCTGAGTGCTTATGATCATTCGTAAACACCAGGTTTTGCACCCGCCTTCAGAGCAGCTTCGTATTCCTGTAAATAGCTCACACGCATAAGAGGATCAACCTTCTCAAACAGCGTAATGCCTTCGAGATGATCATGTTCATGCTGAAAACAACGGGCATCAAAATCATACGCCTCGACAGTCAGCAGAGAGCCGTCAACATCATAGCCATTCAGTATAACGTGCTCTTTTCGTTTCACAGGAATCATTACTCCTGGAAGAGAGAGACAACCCTCGGCAGCTTCCAGATATTCTCCGAAAGTCTCAACTATCTCAGGGTTTATCAAGATGATAGGATTCCGAGTGGAGGAATCATCTTCTTTGTATTCCAAATCCACTACAAAAAAGCGTTTATCGATACCAACTTGGGGTGCTGCAAGCCCACAGCCATGATTCTTGTACATGATTTTAAGCATCGTCGATGCCTTAGACTTAATAGTCTTGAGCTCTTTGGCATTGGTCATGTCAACCGCTGTGCACTTCTTGCGAAGAATAGGGTTAGGGACAAGTACGAGGTTCATGGTAATTCCTTTGCTCAACAACAGAGTAAGAAACGCAGAGAAATAGTCACCGGTCAAAAACGCATCGGCACAAGCCGATGCAAGAAGATGATAGCATTAAAACAGGTCGGCGGGATCCACATCCACTGAAACACTAACACCTCGGGGCATCCGGCAAGACCGAATGATCGGTTCTATAACCGTCGAAATATCAGCATCGCACGGAGATTTAATGAGTATATGCCAGCGATAGTCGCCGCGCAGACGAGAAAATAAACAGGGTGCCGGGCCCAACACCTGCCAAGATGAAATAGGAGAAACCACCTCGCAGCAATCATGGATAGCAGAGGGCGAATCTGAAAACAGGTCTCGAGGACCATCAATCAACGCGCGTAGAGCATCGCCCAGTTCAACGGCGGCATCTCGCACCAATTTCTTGTCTTCACTCTTAATAATAATATTTGTCAATCGCGCATACGGAGGATAGCCGAGTTCTTTGCGGATAGGCAGTTCAGCGGCCATAAAGGCACGACGATCATGCGCGGCCGCTGCGCGAATTGCGTAGTGCTCGGGCCAATAGGTCTGTATGATAACGTGCCCATCTTTCTCGGCACGACCGGCCCGCCCAGCAACTTGCTCAAGCAATTGAAACGTCCGCTCGGGCGCTCGGAAATCCGGAAGCTTCAACGTGACATCAGCGATCAATACGCCGACAAGCGTCACGTCAGGAAAATCGAGGCCCTTTGCGATCATTTGAGTACCGAGGAGTACGCCCGTTTCAGCAGTCATAAACTCTTCAAGTAGTCGCTCGTGTGCCCCTTTATTGCGTGTAGTGTCGGCATCCATACGAATGATGGGGGTTCCTTCTGGAAGGATCATTTCAAGCTGCTCGGCCGCATGCTCGGTTCCTGGACCGAGTTGTTTAAGATATCGAGAGCCACATTTCGGACAAACGGTCGGTACTTCCCTTATGGCACCACAGTGATGACACATCAGATAGCCAGAACCGCCCGCCTGCTTGAGACCCCTATCATATTCTACAGGTATGGCACCCCGGTGATAGGTAAGTGACACCGAACAGGAATCGCACTCAGGCACATACCCGCAGTCACGGCACAAGAGAAAAGAGGAGAATCCTCGTTTGTTCAGAAGAATTACCGCTTTTTCCTCACGCTCAATCGTTTCGCGTAGTGCCTGCTGCAGCGCGCGTGAAAACATGGTTTTATTTCCCGCCTGAAGTTCTTTTGAAAGATCGACAACCTGCGCCGCTGGAAGTGGGCGGCCGCATGCCCGTTCAGGCAATTCAACGCAGTGCCACTCCCCCATCTGACACTGACGAAGCGATTCAAGCGACGGTGATGCACTACCTAAAACGAGAGTAATTCCTAGGCACTCGGCCATTTTATGAGCAACATCGCGCGTGTGGTAACGAGGCGAAGACTCCTGTTTGTAAGATCCCTCGTGCTCTTCATCGATGACTATAAGGCCGAGATCTGCATAGGGAGCGTAGAGAGCACTCCGTGCGCCCACGACAACCCGAGCCGCTCCCGTGCGTATGAGATCCCACTGATCGTAGCGTTCACCCGATGACAGGCGCGAGTGCAATACGGCGACTTGATCGCCAAACCGGCCGCGAAATCGTCCGACCGTCTGAGGCGTAAGCGCTATTTCGGGCACCAACACGCAGGCACTCTGGCCCTTTGCAAGAACTCTGCTTATGGCGCGCAGATACACTTCGGTTTTACCTGAGCCGGTAACCCCATCTATCAGCACAACACTGCCATCTTTTCTTTCCACCGCATTCATGATAAGCGTCAGAGCTTGCGATTGCCCATCTGTCAAGATCACAGTTTCTTTGGTACGCTGGGGCATCTGAGCCATGCCGCGGATATGACGACGATTTTCGATACGAACAACGCCCTGTTTTTCGAGGACGTTGAGTATAGATGATATCTGAGAAAACGTCAGAGAGAGCTCAGCCACGCGCATCTCGCCAGAGCGCAAGGTCTCAATGACCGCACGCTGTCTAATCGCCGTACGTTTAGGGATATATGACTGCCCCTCCTCAGTAAGAGATACCCATCGATCATCCACGGGATGTACTTGTGGTTGTCGCAAGACATATTCGCCCTTTTCATCGCGCGAAAGCCGCGGAGAAGCTCCTGGTGGCATAAACAAACGTATTGCCTCGGAAAGCGGGCTGATATATTCGTGCGCAATCCATTGTGCAAGTTCAGAAGCATTTTGGGTAAATAGTGAGGAAGTGAGAACTTGATCAATCGGTTTGAGGCGCGCATAATCAAGCGTCGCGTTTGGCTCTTCTACTATCGCTAACACATAGCCAAGCGCAGGACGATTATTAAAATCCACGCGTACACAACAACCAATATCGATCGCCGGTATCAACGGCGCAGGAACTTCATACGTGAACGCATCACTAAGTGCACGAGTGGGTATATCGAGTATAACCTGGGCGGTTCTCAACTTATCCGGAGCCTCACGATCTGGCCGATCAATGTCAAAGTCTATAACAGTGCGCCGAACTTACGGAATCGGTCATACCTTTTCTGGCAACGAACCTCTGAGTCCATCTGGGCATAAGATGTGACGGTTGTAATGAGCGCTTCTTTGATCTCGCTTATTGAGCGTGACATATCCCGTCCGCTCTCCTCGAATACATGATCGACAATCTGATATTCGATCATATCCGCTGCTGTAAGTTTCATACACTCCGCAGCTTCCTTAACGCGCTTAGCATCTTTCCAAAGAATTGAAGCACAACCTTCAGGCGATATAACTGAATATATGGCATTTTCCATCATCCAAACCTCGTCTGCAAGCGCAAGAGCGAGGGCTCCACCCGAACCGCCTTCCCCAATGAATAATGAGATAATAGGCACTTTGAGAGCGGTCATCTCTATTAAATTTTCCGCTATTGCCTGACCTTGGCCACGCTCTTCGGCTCCAATGCCGCAAAATGCACCAGCCGTATCGACGATACATATAACGGGACGACCAAATTTCTCCGCCTGCTTCATCAGACGCAGTGCTTTACGGTAACCTTCGGGGTTGGGGGACCCGAAGTTGCGTCGTACACGATCTTTCGTATCGCCGCCCTTTTCAATTCCGATGACCGTCACCGGCCGCCCATCCAAAAACGCAAGACCACCTATGACCGCTGCATCATCAGCAAATCGACGATCACCGTGCATCTCGGTAAATTCATTGAAAAGTTGCTCGATATAGAAACGCGCCGTGGGACGCCCCTTCGCGCGGGCCGCCTTAACCTTTTCCCATGCGCCAAGCTGATTGTCTGACTGCCCAGAACCTTTCGTTGACGCTTGCTCAACATACTGTCCTGCAGCCGCGGCAACGCTACCCGCAACTTTCGCGACCTGTTCAGCGGCAACAACCTGAGCCTGAGCCGCCATAACAGAAGCCTGCTCTTTAGCCATACCCGCTACCACACCGGCCTGCTCGGCAATGGAGTTGATGATATTATCTGTCATATTTCCTATGCCTCCTCAGGTTTATAGCCATGTAGTCGTAGTAAGCGACTGAAATATTCTCGTTGCTTAGGACGTGCAATGATATCATCTACAAAACCGTGCTCAAGAATAAAATCGGCATGTTGAAAATCTTTAGGAAGCTTTTTATGGATATTCTGCTCTATGACTCTTTGACCAGCAAATCCTATCAGCGCATTTGGCTCAGCGAGAATAACGTCGCCCTCCATGGCAAAACTAGCCGTAACACCACCAGTAGTCGGATCAGTAAGCATAACCGCATAGAGCAAGCCCACATCGGAGTGACGTCGAACGGCGGCCGATATCTTGGCCATCTGCATCAGAGAAAGAATACCCTCTTGCATGCGTGCGCCCCCAGAAACCGTAAAACCGATGACTGGCAATGCATACTCTGTAGCAAACTCAAAGAGTTGGGTGATCTTCTCCCCCACTACGACACCCATTGATCCCATCATGAAGTTTGCTTCCATAGCAAATACCGCTACCTGAATACCTGAGATGGTAGCCAAACCCGTTATAACTGCATCTTTTTCACTCGATGCATTGCGAGCGGCTTCAAGCTTGTCATCATAATCAGGAAATTTTAAGATATTCGTTGAGACAAGGTCATGATTCATCTCTTCAAAACTTTTGCCATCTATTACAGCGGCTAAATGTTGCCGCGCAATGATGCGAAAATGATATCCGCAATCGCACACATATAAACGATCCCACAATTCAGAAAGTGGAATATTCTTAGAGCACACCGGACACGCCACACAAAGTTCTCCCGGCTCCTCGGCAGGAGGCTTCGTTATGGAACGCCCCCCTTTTTCGAGAGTATTCTGCGGCTTTTTGAAAAGACCAGTAAAGTCCATAGCCTTGCCTTTCTACAACCGACCCTTGTCGTCAAGATGGTCAGTGAAACGCGTGTCATATTCTCCCGACAGAAATAGCGGATCTTCAAGTATCGCGATCTGCTCTTCTATATTGTTCGGCACATCGATAACCAATTCGCATAATGCCGCCTTCATCTTGCGTATCGCTTCTTCACGCGTATGCGCATGCACGATAAGCTTACCCATCAGAGAATCATAACAAGGAGGAAATCTATAACCTTGATACAAAGCGGTATCAAAACGAACGCGATGCCCACCAGGAAGATGCAAATAGGAGATAGTGCCGGGTTTCAAGGCATTAATACGGCATTCGATAGAATGTCCGCAAAATGCTATATCTTCTTGCGTGATGGTGAGAGGAACAGATGCTGCAATGCGTATCTGCCACTTCACGACATCAATGTCAGTAACCATCTCAGTAATAGGATGCTCTACCTGAAGACGAGTATTCATCTCCATAAAGTAAAAGTTTTGAGCGGCATCGACTAAAAATTCGACCGTCCCAATACCCGTGTAACCGGCAGTTTGGGAGGCAAGAATAGCAGCGTCTCCCATAGCCCGGCGCAGTTCTTCATCGAGTACAAGAGAAGGAGTCTCTTCGAGAATCTTCTGACGATTGCGCTGTATTGAACACTCGCGCTCTCCGAGACTGATGACATGTCCAAATTCATCTGCCATAATCTGAATTTCGATATGTTTGACACCGGTCAGATATTTTTCGAGATACACTCCGTCGTCCTCAAAATTCGCAGAGGCTTCAGCTTTTGCAACAGTATAGGCTTGTTCAAGATCTTCTTCTCGTTCCACCAAACGTATGCCCTTGCCACCTCCGCCCGCTCGCGCCTTAATAAGGAGAGGAAATCCAATCAAGCGCGCCTCAGATAACGCTTCTTCAACCGATGCAACAAGAGAGGAACCTGGCACCGTAGGAACACCCGCTGATGCCATAAGCGTGCGGGCAGCATCTTTATCGCCGAGCATCATAATTACTTCTGGCTCAGGCCCCATGAACACCACGCCCGCCTTCTTGCAGAGCGCAGCAAAATCCGAGTTCTCTGACAGAAACCCATAGCCAGGATGAATTGCCTCAGCACCGGTTACTAATGCAGCACTGATAATATTTTGTTGATTAAGATAGCTCTCCGATGCCTGTCGGCCTCCGACACAGATAGCCTCATCGGCAAAAGCCGTGTGAAGTGAGGAAGCATCTTCTTGGGAATATACGGCAACCGTTGAGATACCCATCTCTTTACAGGCACGAATGATACGAATAGCAATTTCTCCACGATTGGCAACAAGTATTTTTGAAAACATATCGATAATCGCCTAACTTACTAAGGCAAACGAAAATGAAGCGGTCACCACAAGCGTAGCATCAACAAAACCCCGAGCAGAACAGAAGAAAAATGACCCTTTCTGACGTTCGAGAGTCACTTCTGAACAAAACAAATCTCCTGGCTTGACGGGCTTTTTGAAGTGCACTTTGTCTAAGCTGGTAAACAAAGGGGTCACAGGCTCAGTCCTCTCTTCAAGAGTTGATGCCACCAGAACACTTGCTGACTGAGCCATCATCTCGCAAAGAATCACCCCCGGCACAATAGGATTACCAGGAAAATGACCTTGAAGAAAAAATTCATCGCCGCGGACTCGATAACTGCCCTGGGCAACACCATCCACCACCGTTGCATCTTCGACCAACAGCATATGGTCGCGGTGAGGAATGAGTTTTTTGATTTCTTCTTGATTCATCTCGCGCCACCTTCCTAAGAAATATACATCAGGGGTTCGCCAAACTCGACGACTTGACCATTATCAACGCATATTTCCGTGACGACACCGTCAGTTTCAGCCAGTATTTCGTTCATGAGTTTCATGGCTTCAATAATGCAGAGCACCTGGCCCTTTTCCACACGATCCCCCTTGCTCACATAAGGCTTTGCCCCGGGGGCCAGCGCCGCGTAGAAGACCCCCACCATGGGAGAGATAACCGGCGTACCCGCAATTGCGTGTGGTTGAGCATCGGGAACAACAAGGGGTTCAGCCGGTGTCGCCAGAACAGTTCCAGCAGTAGGGCGCTCAAGGCGGATCGTATCGTTTTTATGATCGATCTCCAAAACAGAAAGACCCATTTCCCCCATAAGTGAAGCTAATTCCCGAATCTCCTTCATCTTTGTCATTTCGTTTGACCTTTCCATTCGTAACAAACCGCCTTAGGAAACAGACTTGAAAGCAAGACAGGCATTATGACCTCCGAAACCAATCGAATTGCTTAACGCAAGATCAACGGGCATGGGGCGCGCTTCATTAGGGCAGTAGTCGAGATCGCACTCCGGATCAGAAACTCTGTAACCCATTGTCGGCGGTATCAAGCCATGGTCAAGGGCGTATATTGACGCGATGGCTTCAGCGGCCCCCGCAGCGCCCAGCATATGACCGGTCATCGACTTAGTCGAACTTACAACAACACGATTGATTTGATCGCCAAACGCACGTTTTAAAGCGGCCGTCTCAGTCTTATCGTTTAATCCAGTGCTGGTTCCATGCGCATTGAAATAAACATGTGCAGTCGCAGCGTCTACGCCTGATTCTGCAAGAGCAATCGCTATGGCCTCCGCAGAATACCGGGCATCTGGGTCGGGAGCAGTGACGTGATAGGCATCGCACGTGGCGCCGTAGCCACAAATTTCAGCATAGATGTGGGCACCCCTCTCTTGTGCGTGCTCATATTCCTCAAGCACCAGAGCTGCGCCCCCTTCTCCCATCACAAAGCCGTTACGCTCGGCATCAAAAGGAATCGAAGCTCTCAGCGGGTCGGTTGCCGATGTCAGGGCCATGCAGTTGACAAACCCTGCCATACCAACCGGTTCTATAGCCGCCTCCGCGCCACCGGCAATTATCACATCTGCATACCCATGCATGATAGCTCGATACGCTTCACCAATAGCATTAGTGCTCGAGGCACAGGCAGTCGTAATGTCAAGGCAGGGACCATGAAAACCATATTTGATGGCAATCAAACCTGCTGCCATGTTAGGTATCAGCATGGTAATGAAATGTGGCGAAACACGTCGAGGACCTTTTTCCTGGAGTTTCAATACCTCTTCGGCCACGGTATGCAATCCACCGATGCCCACACCAAAATAAACACCGGCACGCTGCGCATCGAGGCTTTCCATTACGCCGCTGTCATCAACTGCCTGTATAGCAGCAGCAAGAGCAAACTGGGAAAATCGGTCAGACGTACGAGCCTGAGATTTTTCCATATATGCCAAGGGATCGAAGTCATTCACCTCAGCCGCAAGCGTCACGTTATAGCCTGAGGCATCAAAACAGGTTATGGGAGCAATGCCCACCCTACCTGAAATGAGAGAATGCCAAAACTCAGAAACAGTATTGCCGACAGGAGTGATCGCGCCTAAACCTGTCACCACAACTCTTCTCGTCACAACAAAACTCCTCACCACAAACTATATGGCCATACCGCCATCGACTTGTATGACTTGACCGGTTATATAAGCTGAGGCATCCGAAGCCAAAAACGCCACAAGATTTGCCACATCCTGCGGAGTTCCTGGACGCTTCAAGGGAATACCTTCAAGCCATGCCTCAAGATCTGAATTGAGAGTAGCTGTCATTTCTGTGGCGATAAAACCAGGAGCCACAGCATTTACTCTCACGTTGCGCGACCCTAATTCGCGTGCGATTGATTTAGTAAGCCCGATGAGGCCCGCCTTAGAAGCAGCATAGTTGGCTTGGCCCGCATTACCCCGTATTCCGACAACGGAACTTATGTTGATAATCGTCCCCGCCTTGCGCTTCATAAAATTCCGATAGGTGTGCTTGATCATATTAAAAGTACCTTTGAGGTTGGTGGCGATCACCTCGTCAAAGTCACTTTCCTTCATCAGGGGAACAAGCGCATCACGCGTAATCCCTGCATTATTACAAAGAATATGAATCTCTCCAAAGTCAGCAATAATATTCTCGACCACCAGCTTACTTGACTCATAATCTGAGACATCGCACTGATATGCCTGAGCGCGTACGCCACACGCTTCAATGAGAGCCACGGTTTCGGAAGCAGCACTCTCGTTTCCCGCATAGACAATAGCCACGTCAGAACCCTGAGATGCAAGTGTCAGCGCAATTGCACGTCCGATGCCACGTGAGCCACCCGTTACGATGGCTGTTCTTCCCTGAATCATCGTTTCTTCACCGCCTCAATCGCCACATCATAGGTAGCGCTATCTTCAACCTGCAAAACCGTAACATCAGGAGCTATTCTTCTGATAAATCCCGATAATGTCTTACCGGGACCAACTTCTATGAATATATCAGCGCCGTCCCTAATCATGTGTTCAATATCTCTCTGCCATCTCACCGGACTCACTATCTGAGAAGCCATGGTTTTCTTGATGCACTCAACATCGTAATCATAGGGGTCGCCGGTAAGATTCGCATAGATGGGGATACGCGGCGAACTGACTTTTCTTGACATAAGATATTCTGAGAGATCTTGGTAGGCGGAATTCATGAAAGGCGAATGGAACCCACCACTCACCGGAAGAGAGAGTGCCCGTCCTCCGGCATCCCGCACACGTTCCTTGAAGAATTCCAACTGCAACGTCGGACCGGCAACCACCAGTTGGCCCGGACAGTTATAGTTGACGGGATACACGTCATCGAATTCAGAAGCGATATGTTCTACCACCTCATCATCAAGCTTGAGAACGGCAAGCATGGCACTCTCTACTTGTGATGCCGCTTCCTGCATGGATGCCCCACGGCGACATACATAAGAAAATCCTTCTTCCGGGGAAAAAACACCCGCAAAGGTTAACGCGGCAACTTCACCAAGAGAAAATCCGGCAACCATCGTCGGCACAATGCCGCCTTCGCAGAGCACTTCGGCTATCGCAAGTTCAGCACAATACAGACAGGGTTGAGCATTAACGGTGCGCTTAAGTTCCTCTTCATCGCCTTCAAATGTCTGAAGGGTCGTGCCAAGACGAATCGTTTCCGCTTGGTCAAAAACACGTCGTGCGGCTGGGCTGAAGTCATAGAGTTCGTGGGCCATTCCCGGATACTGAGAACCCTGTCCAGGAAAAACAAACGCTATATCACCCATCGCGGCGCGACCTTCAACAATTCCTCAGCTTCGGCACAAACCTCATGCACGATATCTGCCGCAGTTTGTTCACGACATATCATTCCAGCTATCTGACCAGCGAGGAAACAGCCTGCCTCCTCATCTCCCTCTATTGCAGCGCGCCGCAGAGCACCGGTAGCCTTGCCTTCCAATTCTTCATTGTCCTGAACCGTATACTCAAGTTTTGCATATTCACGAGAAAACGGTGTCTTAAGGCTACGTACGGGATGGCCTAAACGCATACCCGTTTTGATTGTATCGATGTCTTTTGCTTTGAGGATCTTAGCTTTATAGGTTGGGTGTACATTGCATTCTTCGGCAACGAGAAAACGCGTTCCCATCTGGATGCCACAGGCACCCAGCATAAAAGCCGCCGCCATTCCACGCCCGTCTCCAATACCACCCGCAGCGATAACCGGTAAATCCGTTACGTCACAAACTTGGGGTACAAGCGCCATGGTAGAGATTTCGCCCACATGACCTCCGGATTCTCCACCCTCAGCAATGACCGCTACCGCGCCCACCTTAGTCATCATGCGTGCCATCGCACTCGAGGCGATAACGGGGATGATCTTGCTACCCGCCTCGCGCCAGAGATTCATATAGCGGGACGGATTTCCCGCACCCGTCGTGAGCACGGGAACCTTTTCCTCGGCAAGCATTATGGCGACCTCTTCGACCTTCGGGCTCATAAGCATAACGTTTACGCCAAAAGGTCGATCAGTCAGTTCACGGCACCTTCTAATCTGGCTGCGAACTCGCTCAGCAGAAGCATTGCCTGCAGAAATAATCCCTAAGCCGCCGGCATTTGAAACCGCGGCAGCAAGTTCGCCATCGGAAATCCAAGCCATGCCACCCTGGAAAACAGGGTATTCAATACCTAACAACTCGCAGAGAGGACTCGATATCATACCCACACAACCTTGCGCTATGCTGTTTTTGATTCTACAAAGTTCACCAATTCGCCAATGGTCGAAATCTTCTCGTCCATTTCAAGATCGACACCAAACTCGTCCTCAAGAGCCATAACAAGCTCAACGGTGGTAAGACTGTCGATGCCTAAATCCTCAAATGTCGAGTCGGCGCTAATGTCTTCGGGCTTCGCGTCGGTATATTCAACGACGAGTTCTACTATCTTGTCATAAACCATTATAACTCCTCTAGTGTTTGGGGATCACTGACCCTCTGCAACGACTGGCCACCGTATAGAAGATATACAGCCACCTACCGGTAATTCCGGCATAAAGACAATTTTGACATATCTGAAAAAATGTACAATTCCTTACATGAACCATCAACCATAACGCAGACATTATTCACTAAATGTCTGCAATTTTAAAACCTGATTTCAATGAGCATAGTGCATGTGGCCACCGTTCACCACAAGAAAAATAGGTGCTACCAACGAATAAGACAAGCTCCGGAAGTAAGACCACCACCAAAAGCCACCAGTATCACAAGATCATTTTCATGAAGCTTACCCTGTCTATTGAGCTCGTCAAGAAGAAGCGGGATACACGCAGCCGAAGTATTACCATACTCGCCAATATTCACTGCAAAACGTTCCTCGGGTATACCCTTAAGACGTCTGCGCGCGCTGTCTATAATACGCAGATTAGCTTGATGCGGAATTACCCACGAAACGTCTCCTTGAACAAATCCATTCCGTTTAAGAACAGTATCTATGTCCTTGATAAATTCATTGACCGCAAATTTGAATGTCTCCGGCCCGTCCATAAGCGCAAAGGGATCCGGTGGTAATTCGCCCTTCCAAAAGGGCGAATTACCACGAGACGCTGGTATCTTTATGACCTCATCGCCACCATAGGCGCAGAGAATAGAATCGAGATAGTTATCACCCGGCTCAAGCACCAATGCACCAGCAGCATCGCCAAATAATACGCAGGTGGACCGATCCTCCCAGTCGATGATACGCGACATGCGCTCAGCACCAATAACAAGAACGTGGCGATAACCGCGCGCAATAAACCCTGCGGCAGTATCAAGCAGATATATGAACCCTGAACAAGCAGCGCTGATGTCGAATGCCGGACATGTAGCACCTATGAAGCGCTGCGTCATTTGGGCAACGCCGGGGCACATATCATCGCTGCTCACTGATGCGGCAATTATAAGATCAAGCTCTTCTGGGCGTACCCCTGCATTTTCAAGTGCCGCTCGTGCCGCATGGGCCCCCATATCAGCCGCGCTCTCAGTTTCTGATATATGACGTGTGTGAACTCCCGTGCGCTGTACAATCCACTCATCTGAGGTATCGACGATGGAACTCATCTCGTCATTTGTAACGACACGCTCAGGCACATACGATCCGGTACCCGTGATTTTAAAACTCATCGACACTGCTTCCTGTTCTCGTTATCTAACACTCACCACTCAAAATGAGACGTCCCGTACCAACTATAGCCTAGCCATCTATCGCCGCTCGCAATGCCTCTATTCGATCAGTCCGTTCCCAAGTAAATTCAGGAAGCTCGCGGCCAAAATGCCCATATGTTGCCGTTTTACGATAGATAGGACGCCGCAGATCTAGGTCACGTATGATGGCGGCGGGGCGCAGATCAAATACTCTGCTTACCGCATCCTCAATGCGTTCGATAGGTACTTTCCCTGTCCCAAAAGTCTCAACCAGCACCGACAAGGGCTCGGCAATTCCAATACCATAAGCAATCTGGATTTCCGCACGATCAGCAAGACCAGCCGCGACGATGTTCTTAGCGACCCAGCGAGCGGCATAGGCCCCTGAACGGTCGACCTTCGTGCAATCTTTACCTGAAAAGGCCCCGCCGCCATGTCTACCCATACCGCCATATGTATCAACAATAATTTTGCGACCGGTAAGCCCCGCATCGCCCATAGGCCCGCCTATAACAAACCTTCCGGTCGGATTTACGAACACTTCAAGATCATCAAAAATCAAACCTTCTTCGGAAAACACCGGTTCTATAACATGCGAAATAAGATCTGGTTTGAGATTTTTGTTAATATCAATCTCTTCGGCATGTTGCGTGGATATCAGAACCTTTTCTGCTCCAACTGGCCTACCGTCAACATAACGCACGGAAACTTGAGTCTTACCATCGGGACGAAGATAGGGCAATGTACCATCCTTGCGCACCTTCGCAAGACGTTCTGCTAAACGATGAGCAAGGTATATGGGCATAGGAAGAAGGGTTCTCGTCTCATTGCATGCATACCCAAACATCATGCCTTGATCGCCCGCACCTATAAGATCGAGCGGATCAATAGGAGTTTCGCCTCTGTTTTGAACTTCATAAGATTCGTCCACACCTTGCGCGATATCGGCACTTTGCTCATGAATGGCGTTGATAATACCGCAGGTGTCACAGTCAAAACCATACTTTGCACGATCATAGCCAATATCTCGGATCACATCGCGCACGATACTGGGGACATCGATATACGCCTGGGTGCGAATCTCTCCGCCAACAATGACAAGACCAGTTGTCGCAAACGTCTCACAGGCGACTCTAACACGCTCAGGGTCAGCCGGCTCACCCGTTGGCGATACGTATCCCTGGCGAACCAAATCGATTTCCTTGGCAAGAATAGCATCAAGAACGGCATCCGATATCTGGTCGCATATTTTGTCTGGATGACCCTCAGTGACCGACTCAGAAGTAAAAAGATAAGAATTGCCCATACCATGACTCCCATCTTCCAGATATGAAGGGAAAATCGCAGCTACTGTGCCGCACCCATTTTCCTCTCTTCTGCCGAGATGTGGCACCTTTAGCGTCACGACATCTCCGCGGATGCAGCGCGACTACTGGTTGCCGGGGTTTCTCAGGGCTCGGTCCCTCCACCCTCATGCACCCGTCAAATGAGCCAGCGCTTATCCCACCAGCCAAACGGGTACCTCTTGATGAGCAGGAAGAGCATAATCCTACTTCTTTTATATGTGAAGCTAAATCATCAATCTACAGATAAACGGAGAAGACAAGGTGAGAGCGGTACAGAAGGCCACCTGACCGCTCATACAACCCTGCAATAAACGATTGAAGTCACATCGAAAAGGTGTGTAATCTCGGTACATGGAACCGTTATACCGGTTTGCGTCAATGAGCGGGTGCATAATTATGATCATGAATAAAGAACAAAGATATGAAGCCAATAGCAATGCCATTATCTCTTATCTGTCAGCCGGCGAGGGAGTAGCCGAAAAGCGACGGATCGGATTTGAACTCGAACACTTTATTGTTGAGAAAGAGACACAGTCCGCTATTCCCTACCATGACTGGCCCGCAGCATCTGGTTTAATTAAACCCGGTGTTGGGACTCTTTTGACAGCTCTTGAGCCCTATTATGATCGTACGATATATCAGCCTCAAGCCGATGGCTCTCTGGTGCTTCTCGGGCTTGAACGCAGCGGAGCCAACATTACCCTTGAACCTGGTGCTCAGTTGGAAGTATCGATTGGTCCTGCTGTTAATGTCGCCGAAATAGAAGAGATATATCTTTCATTTCGAACAGAACTTGATGGAATTCTGAACACTTGGGGCTATGAAGTAGTCTTGCTTGGCTACCATCCTACCGCGCGTGCACAGGATATCGCATTGTTGCCCAAGACGCGTTACCAAATGATGGACAAACATTTCACAGAAACTGGCCATCAGGGCATCTGCATGATGCGCGGGAGCGCGAGCACTCAAATCTCAATCGACTATGAAAACGAAGATGACGCTCGCCGTAAGCTACGGTTATCAAGTTTTCTGGGACCCCTGTTTGCCTTCATAACCGACAACACTCCGATATTTCAAGGAAACCGTGTAGGGCTTCTTCAGAAGCGAGACCTTGCGCCTCTTGGAAAGACAGCGGATAGCCTACCCGTCCCTTTCAGGATGGCTCGAACCGTCATGTGGGAAGATGTAGATCCCGACCGTTCAGGGATTGCCTCCGCCGCATATTCTGACGGACCCCTGTATCGTGCATATGCGCAAGAAATCCTTGATGCTCCCGCAATTCTCACCATGGAACCCCAGGCCGTGTTTCGCAGCTTTGAACCCATTAGAGATATTTACGAAAACCAAACGCTTGAAACTGAGGATATAATTCACCTACTTTCGATGTTTTTCTTCGATGTCCGCCTCAAACAATATATTGAGATTCGCATGGCAGATGCGCTCCCTCCGCATCTTGCCTTTGCCTATGCAGCGCTCATCGAAGGAATTTTCTATGTACCAAATAATCTATATCTGATAGAAACCATGCTAGAAAACAATACGGTGCATGATATTATCGCGGCAAAGCACGCGCTGATGCGCGATGGCTATGATGCCATTGTTTATGGTAGAACCGCCGCAGAATGGCTCACTGAACTCATGGCGCTGGCAAGTACGGCAATGAATCCCGATCGCTTGTATCTTGCACCCCTCAATGCGCTAATCGCTGCTGGCCAGACCCCTCTTGATCAGTACCGCACTGGTCATCTGACCAACGAACTCGACAGGAAGGCATCACGATGATCACCGACTACCGCGAAACGCATGGCCACACGCGCGAACTTCGCGATGAGTTCATCACCGCGATGAACTTGTTGGGAGGTGATGCGGACGGAAGAGAAGCTGTGTGGAACTATATTAGAAACTCGACGGCTATCTACCATGGTCAGGTCATTGGTATGGCATTTGTCCCACAGTTCTTTGACCAAGTAACCCTATGCTATTTCAACGATATTGTCCAAACAATCAATAGGATCATGGATACCGTGATTTTTGCCTATCGCAATGATCCTGCCTATCGAGCCCTTTTTCATTTTCCTCCTGAACTCGAATATCTCACATTGCTTGAAACCGGCTATTCATGCAACATCCCCATCGGCCGTTATGACATATTTCTCGATGAAGATACGCTGGACTTCATGTTCTGTGAACTCAATACTGACGGAACGAGTGCCATGAACGAAGAACTCGAAATGACGCGCGCCCTCACCCTTTCAGAGAGTTTCGAACTCATGAGGACCACGCATCGTCTTGAGGCTCAAGACCTCTACGAGGGGTGGGTGGAGGAATTACTCCGTATCTATGAGACCTATGATCGACGTGTAGAAAATCCCCACTTAGCTATCATTGATTTCGAAGAAAGCGGAACGCCGGATGAGTTCAATCAATTCGTCCAGCGATTTAGGACCCGCGGCATCGAAGCAAGAGTTTGCCCGATGGAACACCTTGTCTGGCATGAAAACGTCGGAGCCGATGATAACAGTGTTCAAGATACGGGCCTTTATACCGATGATGGCTGGCGCATCGACATCATATATCGTCGTGCGGTGACCGCTGAAATACTGGATGCTTTACGCGCTGGTCGTGCTGCAGCACGACATATTACGCCTGATATTCAGGTGGCTACATTACACACACCAGCAACCGATCCTCAACAGCTCGACGCAGTTACCGACGAGTTATGCAAAAAGTTTCCGCTCACCTCTCATAACGAAGAGCGTCTTACGGGAGTTTTCGCTTTTATCAAAGCAGCGGAGGAGCGAGCAGCTTGTTTGATCGGAAACTTCATCACCAACATACCTCACTGCAAACAGGTATTTCAAGTGCTCCATGCACCTGAGACAAAAACCCTGTTGACCGTTGAGGAGAATGATTTCATCGCGGCTCATATACCGCTCACCTGCTACCTCACCGCCGATGAAATTGACCTTGATATGGTTAAAGCTGAGCGTATGTCATGGATTATCAAACCATCAGATCGCTCGAGCTCATGGGGAGTATTTGCTGGCCGTGACCATACTGATGAGGAATGGGTTCGACTGGTAGACCTACATACCGATGACGATTATGTAGTACAGAACTACTGTCCCCAGTACGCCGCCCCCAATACGCGCCCTTGGCCACTCGAGCCGATGACAGAGTGGAATCTATTGACCGGTCTTTTCTCTTATGGAGAACGGTTTGGCGGTGTTTATATGCGAGCAGGTCAAAATGGTCTCATTGTGGGCTATGCCGGAGGAGTAACAGTAGGGTCCTTCTTTGCTGATTGCAATTTGGCGGCCATTCCTGATCATCGTATCGCTATACGCGATCTTGACTCCTGATTTTTCCTACCTAAGAAAGGACTAACATCATGTCTGAAGCGCCAGTTCGGGTACGCTTTGCTCCTTCGCCCACCGGCCAACTACATATTGGTGGCGTACGTACCGCACTCTATAACTGGGCATTTGCTCGAGCGAATGGAGGTACATTTATACTGCGTATCGATGACACTGACCCCACTCGTTCAACACAGGAAAACATTGAGATCATTTTGCGTGCCCTTGAGTGGGCGGAACTCGACTGGGACGAAGGACCTCTCGTGGGAGGTCCGTTCGAGCCTTACTATCAAACAAAACGAGCTCAGGTTTACTCAAATGCGCTTGCAGTGCTTATTGATTCCGAACATGCGTATCCTTGTTTCTGCAGCGCTGAGGATCTCGCCAGTAAACGTGAGTCAAATCGTGCGGCAGGCATACAGGGATATGATCGCACCTGTCGCGGACTTAGCCCAGAAGAAGCGCGCGCGCGTATTGCGGCAGGAGAGCCTCATGTATGGCGCCTGAAGGTACCGCTCGATCATGGGCCGGTTACCTTTCATGATGCGATAAATGGTGATTGTTCATTTCCCAATGATGTTATGGATGATTTCGTACTCATGCGCTCCGATGGCACTCCAACCTATAACTTTACCACAGTAGTTGACGATGCAGACATGCGCATCACTCATGTCATCCGCGGCAATGATCATCTATCCAACACACCTCGCCAGATTCTCGTGTACGAAGCACTGGGCGCTCCTTTACCCGCGTTTGCACATCTTCCTATGATAAATGGTGCTGACGGCAAAAAACTCTCAAAGCGTCATGGCGCGACTTCCGTCGAGCAGTTTAAGGAACTAGGGTTTTTCCCTGATGTGCTCGTCAACTATCTTGCATTACTTGGCTGGTCGCTTGATGGCGAAACAACGCTTTTTGATAGGCAGACACTATGCGATAATTTTTCGCTTCAGCGCATCAACAAGAGCCCCGCAACCTTTGATCTTGCAAAACTTGAATGGATGAATCAGCGCTACATCATAGAGCTCGGGGCCGCCGCTTTCGTGGACGCGCTCATTCCCTATCTGGAAGAGAGCGGATTGGCTACAAAAGCTGAAGTATCCGCCCATCGCTCATGGTTTGAGTCCATCTATCCGTTGGTTGCTGAGCGCGTTAAGACCATGCAGGATGTCTGCCCTCTGATCGCGTTCCTCTTCAGTGGCCCCACGGTAATACTTGATGAACAATCAGTGTCAAAAACCTTTGGTAAAACTGATCAAGCGTGCGATATTCTTGGCGCAGCATTAGCGATCATAGCCGACCCCGCTCTCAATTTCACCACCGAAGTACTGCATGATGCCCTCAATACCATTCCCGAGAAAATGGGTTTGAAAGTACGCATGGTATTTCAGGTAATCAGAGTAGCCATCACCGGCGCCGTAGTCTCTCCCCCACTTTTTGAATCTATGGTCTTGATAGGAAGAGATGACAGCATTGCTCGCTTGAAAGCCGCTGAAGAATACTGCTGCTAACGAAATCAACCGTCTAACGCCGTAAGGGCCGCTCGTATTCGAGCGGCCCTTACGTATTGCATCTCATATGATCGAACCATTCTTGCTCGATATATCTCTTTTGGTAACCCGGCTACGCAACTTCCTCAAATTGTGAGTTGTAAAGCTCTGCATAGAATCCGTTAAGCCTTAACAATTCTTCATGAGTCCCCTGCTCGACAATATCGCCCTCACGCATGACGAGTATAAGATCTGCCTCACGAATCGTGCTCAGTCGATGAGCAATCACAAACGAGGTACGCCCCTTCATGAGGTTGTCCATTGCCTTTTGAATGCGCTCCTCTGTGCGAGTGTCTACTGAACTCGTTGCTTCGTCAAGGATCAGGATCTCTTTATCTGCCAAAATGGCACGCGCAATAGTCAGCAATTGGCGTTGACCATGGCTGATGTTGGTTGCATCCTCGTTGATCTCCATTTGATAGTCGCCCGGAAGCGTGTGGATAAAATGATCTGCGTGGGCAGCGCGCGCAGCAGCGTAGACCTCCTCATCAGTTGCGTCAAGCCTTCCATACCGTATATTCTCCATTATGGTACCCTTGAACAGCCACGTGTCCTGCAGCACCATGCCAAACGTCTCTCTCAAATCGCCACGCCGGTAGTTACGCACATCTTGACCGTTGAGACGAATAGCACCATCGCTCACATCGTAAAACCGCATGAGAAGCTTTACCATCGTTGTTTTTCCTGCTCCCGTAGGACCAACTATGGCGACCATTTGTCCCTCTTTTACTTTTGCTGAGAAATCCCTGATCACGGGTTTGTCCTTCTCATATTCAAATCGTACATGATCAAAATCGACCGTCACAACCTCTTCCGGGAAGATAACCGCATCTTCAGCGTCATCGACTTCCTCGCCTTCACCGAGAAACGCAAACACCCGCTCGGCGGAAGCGGCCATCGACTGAAACATATTAGAGACCTGAGCCAGTGATGAGATAGGCTGTGTCAAATTCTTCACATACTGAATAAACGCCTGAATATCGCCAATGGTAATAGTTCCCTGAATTGCAAGCGCCGCGCCACTGACAGCCACACCCACATAGCCGAAATTCGCCACCATGTTCATAAGCGGCATCATCATGCCCGAAAGAAATTGCGATTTCCACGCAGAGTTATACAATACATGATTCGTTTCATCAAACTCTTCAAACACTCGTTGTTCGCGATTGAACGCCTTAATAACCGTATGCCCAGAATAGGTTTCTTCTATCTGACCATCAATTTTTCCGAGATACTCCTGTTGCGTGAAAAAATACTTCTGCGAACGTTTAACAACCAGCATGACAAGAACAGCAGATACCGGTAAAACGACAACCGCAATGAGCGTCATAAGAGGACTGATGGTAAGCATCAGAATAAGGATGCCTATAACCGTTGCAACAGATGTTATGAGCGTGGTGACACTCTGGTTAAGACTCTGCCCAAGAGTATCTATGTCGTTTGTGATACGCGAGAGAGTATCGCCAATAGCATGTGACTCGAAGTACCCCAGCGGCATACGGTTTATCTTCTTTGAGATTTCATTGCGCAAGCGAAAACAGATCCGTTGGGTCACGCCCGTCATAACCCAGCCTTGCAAAAATGAGAAGAGCGCACTGACCAAATAGAGCGTGATTACCATAAGTAGAATACTGGCAATCTTTTCAAAATCGATACCGCCGGTACCGGCAATCTTGCCCATGAGACCTTCGGTGAGAACCGTCGTAGCCTGTCCGAGCACTTTAGGTCCAACGACAGTGAAAATCGTTGAGCCTATGGCAAGGATGATTACCGCCACAACTGCAATACGATAACGCCCCAAATATTTCATGAGTTTGCGTACTGTCCCTTTAAAGTCCTTGGCTTTCTCGCCAGGCATCATGCCCATAGGACCATGATTCATGTGTCGGACATTCTTCGGCCTTGATGGCGTTTGTTCGCTAACTGGTTCGCCCATCTGATAGGTATCCGCCATCAGTTTTCTCCTTCCAACTCCGCAGCAGAAAGCTGTGAATAGGCTATTTCACGATAGTTTTCGCAATTCTTCATTAACTCCGCGTGAGTGCCTCTTCCCACGATCTGGCCCTCTTCTAATACGATGATCTGATCGGCGTGGAGTACCGTTGATATACGCTGAGCGACGATAATAACCGTCTTGTTGGTCATCGAAGCGTGTAACGCTTGTCGTAACTTCGCATCGGTCTTATAGTCCAAGGCAGAAAAACTATCATCGAAGAGCAAAATCTGCGAACGTTTGGCAATCGCACGCGCAATCGACAAACGCTGTTTCTGCCCACCGGAAATATTGGTGCCTCCTTGAGATATGAATTCTTCGTAGCCATCGTCACGAGAATCGATAAATTCTGTCGCCTGGGCAATCTCAGCTGCTTCGCGGACCGCTCCATCGGATATATCATCTCCGCCAAAACTAATGTTACTGGCAATCGTACCCGTAAAGAGAATGCCCTTTTGCGGTACATACCCTAAGAGCGCGTGGAGGTCGCAGAGACGCATATCACGCACATCGATTCCATCGATCAGAACAGCGCCCGCAGTCACATCATAAAACCTCGGAATAAGGTTAAGTAGTGTCGATTTGCCGCATCCAGTCGAGCCGATGATCGCGGTCGTCTTTCCCGGTTCTGCGATGAAATCAATGTCTTCAAGCACTGGTTCATCGGCGCCCTCATAGTAAAAACTCACGTGATCAAAGCGTACTGTGCCGGCTTGTGCGCCCTGACGCTCTTCGACAGCAGCCATATCAACCGGTTTAACGGGGTCAACTATGCTGGACTTGACATCAAGGACTTCGTCGACGCGCTCGGCTGCCACACCTGCGCGCGGCAGTATCATCGACACAATGGCAATCATCAAAAACGACATGATTATCAGCATCGAGTACGTAATAAAAGCAATCATGTTTCCAACCTGCATGGCACCGATATCAATCTGATGCGCGGCGGTCCAGACGATGAGAACGCTGACACCGTTCATTACGAGCATCATGGTCGGCTGCATGAAAGTCATCACGCGATTCGTGAACAGCTGGGTCTTCATCAGATCGCGGCTTGCCCCTTCAAAACGTTTTTCTTCGTATCCTTCACGGCCAAATGCCCGTATGACGGGAATCCCAGTAAGAATCTCACGTGAAACAAGGTTGATCTTATCAATGAGTTTCTGCATGATCTTGAACTTGGGTACTGCAACGGTAAAGAGAACGATTACGATCACCACGATAATTGCAACAGCGAGGCCAATGACCCATCCCATGGAAAGATCAGTTGTCGATATCATGATCACGCCGCCGATACCAAGAATAGGCGCGTACAGTATGATGCGCATGAGCATGAAACAGACCATTTGGAGCTGCTGTATATCATTAGTTGACCGTGTGATGAGGGAAGCCGTAGAGAACTGATCGATCTCCTTATGAGAAAACGATATAACTTTCTTAAACACTCCATCCCGCAAAGAGCGTGCGATCTTTGCTGCAGTACGAGCAGCAATCAAACCCACTATGATCGAGGCAACTACCGAAATCAAAGTGACGGCCAGCATTTGCCAACCAATGAAAAACAGATAGTTCATCTGAATCTGATTGACATCAATACCGAGCGATTCATATTCACCCTGTGCAAATATGATCGCGCGCTGTTTGATAAGCGAATCGCTCATGTCACCGAACGCATCAGTCACTTGCTTCTCTGTTGCAGAAATCTGCTCCTGCGTATACAGACCAGCGGCAACCGCCTGCCTCATCTGATCCAATGTGTAGGTGCCCGAAGCACTCATCTGAGAAATAATGACCATGGGAAGGCTTTCGATACGATCAAGCTCATCAATATGCGCTTTACCATACGCATTCATATCGTAGACCGCACCCGATTGATCATAGGAATTTGCAAACTCGTTCAAGTCTCCCGGGCTGATAAACAGCTGAAGATCCTGATAAGTTTGAGCACTCATTTCTTGAAGCGCCGGATGTTCAATACCTTTCTGCCCAATACCAACATCGACTATTTTCGACGTATAATTGGGTAACGAAAGATCACAGTAGGCCTGTGCAACCAGCAGTATGACCGCGAGTACAACCGCAGCCATATGCGTTTTGAAGTATCTGAAAATTCTCACTGGCATTCCCTAACATTGCTTTGTAAACGGTCGATTAGATACCGCATAAGCGCAACTCCCTTCAGATGCACTCATGCACTCCTCTATGATAAAATTCCCCCCGCTTATTTTCTGCTATTCACGCCTGTGTCGGCGCGATCGACGATCCCGAACGTTATCCTCCATGGGGCACGTAATATCGCGCAATTCCGGATGTCGTTCTCTCATAGCCTCAAGAGCATGCCCCATTGCATCAGAACATTCATCAAGTGTCCGGATAAGCGCGTGCATACGGTCTGCGCTCAATTCGTCTGTCATCAATTCTATGTATTCTGTAGCGAGAGCGGCAGCGTGTCGATGACGTTTCTGGCCCTCTTCAGTCAGGTTTACCAGCGTGTTTCGACGATCCACTGGATCTGAGAACCGTTCAATAAGACCTTGTTGTTCAAGCATGCGCAGCATGCGAGAAAGTCCTGGTAGTGAAGTCTGCATCCGTTCTGCAATAGCTGAAACAGAAACACCGTCGCAGTGCTTCGCGCCTGAAGTTGCCTTGTAAATGATATGCAATGCAACAAAGTGACCCTTGGATAAGACAATCCAAGCCTTTTTCATCGACAAACGATGAAAACGAGCAACAGCACGAATGAACTCCTCGCCCAGATCTTCATATTCAACAGAATTGCTCTTCGCGGTCATCGTCATCTCTTTCACAAAAAACGGGTGCTTATTGCGGTCACAGCAATAATACAATAATTATTTAACAGTGTTAATTATTGTCAATGATAATTATTTATGTTTCACATTTTCTAAACAAACCAACCATAGAAAAATAGAACAGAGATGTTTGCTCTATCGAATGAATTTTTCCCAAACTTTTCGTGTTGGGTCATTGTGCTGAGTGAGTCTGTAAGCCGGGTTCTGTCGTGAATGATCATTTATCTCCGACCGATGTCGCCATCAGCCTCTAGCGAGCATACCCGGACGCGGATCGGACCAATCCCTAGCGTCCCTATTTGCTCTTGCTCCAGATGGGGTTTACCAAGCCGTCCAGTTACCCGAACGCTGGTGCGCTCTTACCACACCGTTTCAGCTTTTCTCCGTCTGGCGAACTAGCCACCTCAGGGGAGTTTTCTTTTCTGCGGCACTTTCCGTCGAGTCGCCTCGCCCAGCCATTAACTGGCATCCTGTCCTGTGGAGCCCGGACTTTCCTCACTGCCCTTACGAACAGCGCGATCATTCGGCCCACTCAGCTGAATCATTGTAGCAGAAGACAACAAAGATACACTCGCAAGAGAGCTAAACGAAGCATCTCCATACGTCAATCAACTCTACGATAAATAGGTTAATTACGTGGTTAGTAATGAATTACCACGGGCAATCCAACCTGAACCAGAGAATATAGTTTCTGGGCATCGCTATAGGACATGTTGATACATCCATGCGATCCGTTGGTCTTATAACGTGTGCCGCCAAACCAAGGCTGCCACGTTGCGTCATGAAAACCTACACCGGTCCATGTGACGCGCATCCAATACGCAACGGGTGTTTCATATTCATAGCTGCCATCTTCATACTGCTGACCACGAAGTGTCTTATTCCTCACCATCTCAAGAATATCGTAGACCCCTGATGGAGTTTGTCGCGCAGTCGTTGGGAGACCAGTTACGACATCTGCCTGAAATACCACTGCGCCATCCATGATAAGCCACATATGTTGGTCGGTGAGATCGAGATCAATATAACTCGTGCCCCAATCAGTCGCACCATGAGATGCGGCATCTTGGGCATAGTAGGGGTCTCGAGTTTGATTACGATCAGTTTCCGTACCGTCAAGTAAGGCGAGAATCGCTTTGACCTCAGCATTTTGATCGATTAACCATCCATACGTCCCGCCAGAAACCGTAGCCGTTGCGCCATCTGCTGCAGTAAACGTGCGCGTGGCGCCCACCGTATCATGGCGAGCAGCAAAGGCAGCGACCCATGCCTTCACGGCAGCCTTGTCTACTGTTACCGAGCCGCCACTTCCTATGGTTAACCACTGAAACGCAGTCCGAGCATCAAGTATCTCGGTACTGGTACCAAATTTGTAGGTAATACAGAAATTGGCATACTTGTTATAGCTGGCAATACTGTCGATCAGCGACGGACTCGTCGATACAACCGCAGGCTGAACATAACAACCGGCCGAATCAAGGTTAATGGAGTCGTCAAGCCCCAGCATAGCCGCCTTGACGGCATCATACATCACATCCGTGTTGATAGTAGTACCCAACACCTCTGCATGAGGAACATACATGGACCCGTTATATTCAGCATAAGCATCTTGGGGCGCTATCATGTTCGCTTTATTCATACACTTGAGCGCGTTGATTTGAGTCGTCAGTTTAGTAGCGTTGAGCGTGACACTTGAAGTGGTTTTTTCAACTGCACGAGACATAAACAGTCGAGAAATCCACGCAAGCGGGTGCTGTTCGGCAAGAAGAGCCTGTACCTGACCATCAGAGATATACGTAAGATCGACTGTGGAGCCTTTGATGGTCTCGTTTGCACCATTGCGCTCGACAATCGTGAGAGAATAGTCGCCAACCTGCTCAGCAATCTGAGATTCAACCTGATCAACAGTCATGAAAGAACAATCAATATTATCTATCACTGTGTTGAACCCAAAATGAGTGGTGAAATAAAACGAAGCCCCCAGATAAGCAAGGAGCAAAACCCCCAACACAACTCCCAGGATAATCCAAAGCAACGTACGGCGACGAGAGCGAGGTGGTTCAGCGCCAAGATCTCCAAAGTCCTTGATCAGATCTCCGCCAATTGGAGACCATGCATCATCAGCAGAAAGTAACGATGTCTCAGAAGAAATAGGTAGAATGGCGGTATCCTGCGAAGAAAGCTCCGACGTCGCCGGCAGCACGCCCGTAACGTCTGCGGCAGAACTGTCGTGTTCGGTGCCCGGCACCTCGACGATGTCTTGATGCTCCTCGGAATCTTCGTTGACGGTGTCAGTTAAGCTCAAGTTAGGATCATCGTAATAGGAACGGATTTCTTCGTCCTGTCCTGCTTTTTTTCTCTTCAACGGATTGATCTGAGCAAACCTGAACTTTTTCTTCTTGTTATGCTTTGCCTGTGCCATCTGTCTCCCACGCGAACTGAGTAACACCAACGATATGGAATGTATAGCTATATGTTCTTATTCTAACCGAAAGAGAACCAAAGCGCGGGATTGTCTCCGCAGATTAGATATTTTTTCGTCCAGAATATCAAAAACTATGAATAGCCCAACAAAATATGGATGTGGCATGTACAGAACATGGATAGACTGAGTGCCTCAAAACCACAAAGGGAATCCCAGGGGGATTCCCTTTTCATGTTTGGTAGCCTGTACGGGATTTGAACCCGTGATCTCCGCCTTGAGAGGGCGGTGTCCTAAACCGCTAGACGAACAGGCCATACATCACGTGCCGCGTGCAAACCATCATAATGGCTGGGATGGAAGGAGTCGAACCCTCACTGACGGAACCAGAATCCGCTGTCCTACCATTAGACGACATCCCAACGCGTTCAGACGGGAAGCCTGAAACTCTGTACGAGCGCAAGTAGGTATATTACCGAGAGGAACTGAAACCGTCAAGGAAAACACCATACCTCAGTCTCTGCATGCAAAATCTTCACAAGAGCAAATGCCCCTTTTATCAGGAAAATAGCTTGCTGATTATAGAAAGAAAGGGTAGAATCAATTTAATTGCATAATAGCCTTGGAAATACCCAAGCAAAGGACGCCAAATGAAACTACTAAAACGTACCCTGGCGGTTACTGCAGTTCTCGCATTCACATATTGCTTTGCATTTGTTCCAGCCGCACAGGCTCTTGCCACTACCGGCTCAGTTTTTGATTCTTTCAAAAACTCATATGATCTTGTCTATCCGCTTACGCTCGGGCTTGGAATTGTTGCATTTATAGGATGGGGCTTATCCCTGATAAAAATATCCCGGCTAAAAAAACTGTTGTGCGAAAATGGAATCAATAAGCACTTCCAGATAGCTACCGGCATCGCGCTGTCACAGGACTATTTCAACGACGATGAGATGCAACTCAACGATATCCTTCAAAATGCAAAACACGCAAAACCGTCTACGGCCAACAGTACCCTTAATGCCTATGAATCAGAAATGCAGGCAGCTTCTTCCTTTTCATTTTCATCTTCTGAAATTAAAAAGGAAGCCACGTCCTGCATGAGAACTGACAGTTACGGCAGTGCTCCGAAACCCTCATCGACAACCGCACCCATGCCATTGGTCGGGTTAAGCGTAGTCGCGCTACCTTTCATATAGCACACGTGTGATTTCCCAAATTACGGGTTAGGTTTCGCCGTTTCCTTCGTCAGGAATCCCCTCGCACCACTCCTGAAACAGGCTATCTTCAACCTCAAAGGAGATAAGCTTATGGCGAGCGTGCATTCCCTGCAAAACGGTAACCTTCGATTTGGCGATGCCTATCGACTTGGCCAGCACCTCACACACAGCGCGATTTGCTTTGTTATCGTCTGGGGGCGCACAGACTCTGACGAGCAGTTCCCTGCAACCCCCCGTAGATAACCACCACCCAACAACAGCATTTTCGAATGACCGAGGACAAACTTTGACGACCAAGCGAGTCGCCTCTGTCATATGCTAGTCAATCTCCTCGATTTCGAAGGCATCAGTCTCGCCGTACTCTGAAACAGCATCTCCTTTATGGGATACCGTTAAAGGCACGTCGGCATAAGCACTTTTATAAGAACTCGAACTCTCGAAACGTTGAGCAGCTACTGGAGCAGACACGGTAGTCTTTTCCGCAGTATAATCAAGATCAAGCGCAGGAGTGGCGGAGACATCTTCTGTATGGCTTATCTGTGCTACCGATTCGCGCGCAGACGAAGCTTCATAATCAGAAGCATTTCCATTTTCAAACACCGTCTGAGCCTCGGAAATGAAGGATTGGAGCATAGCGGTGTAGTCAGCAACAAATCTGTCTCGTGAGTCTCTCAGCGTCTGGATATCCTGCTCGATGACCTTTTTCTCAGTTTGAGCATCAGCCAAAAGCTCACGACATTTAGCCTCGGCTTCGCGATAGAGACGCTCGCCCTCAGCACGAGCTTCCTCTTTCAAAGCATTCGCACTACGCTGAGCAGCAATGAATGCCTCTGATATAGCCATGGCATCGTTGCCTTTTTCTTCAAGCTTCTTCTCAATTTCAACAATATGATTCTCTGCAGCTGCAAGTTTTTCCTCAGCAAGTTGAGCGCGATCTTCCGCAGTCTTGATCAGTTCTTCGGTCATCTGTATTTTCTGAGTGGCAAACGGATCAACGTTCACAGAAGCGCTGACGGTCTCTGCGTCACGCAACTTGGCACGCAATTCTTCGACCACCATGGTATATTCAGCATTTTGGCGCGCCATGACATCAACTTCGGCAGCCATATGCTCTAAGAACACGTCCACTTCTTGCACATCATATCCATGACGCGCCATCTCAAAACTCTGCTCCTGGATATCTCTACTCGTAATACTCATGATTTGTTCTCCTTAATCACCGATAACGGCCGTACCCAGATATATCGATCAGACTCCTACAAACCCGCCCGAATCAAAAGAGCACCGAGTCCATTGCCGATCAATTCAAGAACAACAATTGCCAGAATCGGACTGATATCGATACCACCAAAAGACGGGATGAACCTTCTAAAAATATTAAGATACGGCGCGCAAATACGCGTTAGCGCCGTAAATACATCTGCTAAAAAACCACCGTTGCGCAAAGGAAACCAAGTAAAAACACAGTATATCACGATCAGAATGGAGTAGAAATTGAATAACTGAGCCACTAACCAGTGGAGACTCATCTATGCCAACTCCTCTGCACGTCGAGAAGCCGCATGAGCACCTGCAATTATAATCTCTTCTACACCCTGTGCACGCATGCGCTCAAGCGCCGCAACCGTAGTGCCCCCAGGGCTAGAAACTGCCTCTATAAGCTCTCTCGGTGTCAGATTCTTCTCAGCAAGTAGATCGCCCGTGCCACGCATAGTGGTGAGAGCCATCTCGCCTGCCACAGACTCAGAGAGCCCCATCTGTACGCCCGCGCGCGTAAGCGCATCAACAAACAGAGCAAAATATGCAGGTCCTGAACCGCTAATGGCAACAGCGGCGTTTTGAAGTGATTCATCAATGAGTGAGACATCGCCCATGCACGAAAAAAGAGCACATACAAGCTCAATCTCTTCAAAATTCTGACAGTCAACAACCGAAAGTGCTGTCATGCCCGCACCTACCATCAGGGGTGTATTAGGCATTGCCCTCACGCAAAACGCATGGGGAAACCACCCCGTCAAAGAAGCAAGAGTTATGCCAGCAGCAATAGAGATGACGCGGGATGGGTCAAATGAATCGACGGCTGCAAGCATACTTGCAACCGCTGGCAGTATCTGTGGCTTAACCGCAAGAATCACCGTATCGGGATGTTCTATAAGAGCGCCGTCTGCCGTACAGGAAACGCCATATCTCTCTTCAAGATGACGACGTTTTGCCTCACCGGGATTAGCAACGGTAATCTGAGCAGGATCAATAGCCTCCGAGGCGATAAGCCCCGACACCACAGCTTCTCCCATCTTTCCGCCGCCAATAATCGCCACGTGCCCTAATTGCGTCAGCAGTCCGGGGGCGCCCGAGAGGGATATCATCAAAGAATCCCCTTTTCCTTCAATCCTTCAATCTCGGCGTCGGTGAGAGTCACGCCACTCCGTGCAATAAGAAATACCTGTGCACTGAGTTTGGAAACAGAACCACCTAACGCGCTCGCAACACCGAACGAGAAATCGAGCAAGCGTTTAGCAAGTGCCGCATCAACTTTAGACAGAGATAAAATCACCACGCTGCCACCTTTGAATGCCTCAGAAACCTGAGCAATCTCTTCATAGTTCTTAGGGGCCAGTGCTGTTATGCGACGATTCGCCACCTCAGAATATGAGCCACGTGATGAAGTCGAATAGGCACGCGACGCAGTCTTGAGTGATTCTTGAGAAGAGGACGAAAGTATCGAAGAGTCAACACCCGAACAGGCCTTGAGCGCTTCAAGCTCTTCTCGTGCACTCTGGAGACTTTGCAAGGAACGATTGCTCGCAGGTGCAAGACTCTTGCCACTTACGGCATAGTCCTCATTTGAAAATGAGTGATAGGTATTGTTTCCCCGGGGAATCGGTTGCTCTGAATATTTTTGAGCAAACGCCGACGAGCGAACGTCTGTGTTAGTGACAAGCGGTGTATGCTCGTTTGACCTACTACCACGTGAAGAAATTGAGAACGCACTGTCAGACCGCTGCGCTCCCTGAAGTTCCTCACCGCGTCCATAATCGCCCGGGCTCTCATAGCCGCCCTCTTCGTAGTAATCGTAATCATCATATTCATCCGCATAATTATCGGTTCTCCCATTACGGCTGAATCGGTTTTTAACGTTATCTAAAATACTCATATCAGATACTCCTCAATGTCCCTCATTTATCTGGAAAACCGAATATGGTTCTTCCCAGACGGACGATAGTGGCACCTTCTTCAAGGGCAATTCCGTAGTCTTCTGACATACCCATGGAAAGCTCCGATAGACAAATGTTAGCCGTATCGAGATAAACAGGTTCGAGCTTTTCACGTAAAGCACGCAATCTCCCAAAGGTTATGTGGGCACGCGCCGCATCACCTTGGGGAGCCATGGTCATAAGTCCACATACGCGAACATGTACATACTCTGAAGCAGCGATAAGCGCACGCTCAAGTTCCTCAGAGCTAAAACCGTCTTTGCTTATTTCACCTGAAACGTTTACCTCAAACAGTATATCTTGAACAATCTCCTGCTTAGCTGCTTGCATCTCAATTGCATCAAGCGCATGTATCGAGGCAACTGAATGGATAAGGTCTGCTTTGCCTACCACTTGCTTCAGTTTATTAGTTTGAATTCTACCGATAAAATGCCACGACATATCCGGATACCGTTCTTGCTTAACCGCAAAATCCTGTGCACGATTTTCCCCGAATACCGTTATGCCAGCGTCGATAGCCTTGCCCACCGTGTCGGCGTCGACCGTCTTGCTAACCGCAACCACGGTGACCCCCTGAGGGTCTCTCCCGCATTTCTGGCAGATCGAATCGATGTGCGCGCGGGCGCGGTGATAATTTTCTTCTATCATCGACATGTTTTTCGACTCTCTTCCCTACAGACAAGAGCGCCAAAACGTCCCGTCGTAGCATCTTCTGCTCGATATGAAAAAAATCGATCCGTGTGGCAGGCGGTGCAGATATGTGCATCATATACGCGTTCTATATCAAGTCCTGCCTTCGTAAGAGATACGGTTATCGCATGAGTAAGATCAACATTACCCCCCGCAATAACATCCAATCCGAAGTGATCTAAAAACAAATCCTTGACATCTTCGCCCGTCTCAAAACAACAAGCACCAATGTGGGGACCGATATATGCATTGCACTGCTTTGCAAGAACTCTTTGAGCAACCGGATCATCAGGTCTCAGCACCTGAAGCAAGGTACGTGTTGCAATCAGCGATATCTCGGAAAGTACGCCGCGCCAGCCCGCATGAATGACAGCAAAAGAACCATCGGGAGCCACCACGACAACAGGTGCGCAATCAGCGAAGCAGAGAAGGACGGGGATGCCTGAAGCGTTGCACGCCACTGCGTCGCTTCCCTCACGGGTAACCGTAAAATAATTGCGATTGTCTTCTGTTATCACATCGACAGTAGTGCCGTGAACCTGAAGTGGATTGACCAATGCGGCTGAGTACCCAGAAAATCCGAGCGCCTCTAGCAGCACTAAACGGTTGTGCGCCACGGCCATCGGATCATCACCCACATGGGTTGCCAAGTCAAGGGAACGATACGGAGCTTCGCTTATTCCTCCCCCGCGTTCCGTAAACACAACAACAGTACCCGTAGCGTCAAAAAGCGCTGGATCAGTAAGATAGGTGACAGTCTCGTTCGCATCACAGACCGCCTGAGCGGATATGACCCTTGAAAGCCCTGGTAAGGGCAGTTCAAAAGTCTTATCAGTATCCATGAGATCTATTCTCCCGTTAAAAACTTTTCTTGAGAAAATCAGGGATGAAGTCGTCCTCGAAAATAGAGGGTTCTGGAACCATTTGCTGTACTTTGCGAGCCGATCCAACAGAAATGCTGCTAGGGGCTGCATCAAACTGGAGAGAACCCTGAGCATTCTTGTCATTGAAGCCAGTGGCAATTACCGTAACACGAATCTGATCATCAAGTGTGTCGTCAATGATCGATCCAAAAATGATCACTGCATCGGGATCGGCAATCTCAGTAATAGTGCTCGTTGCTTCAGAAACTTCAAGCAATCCCATGTCAGAAGCACCCGCAACTGAAACAAGAATACGATGAGCACCCTGAACGCTCGATTCAAGCAAACGAGACGTTACGGCCTGCGTAGCAGCCTCCAAAGCACGGTTTTCTCCAGAAGCAACACCAATGCCCATCATTGCGGCCCCTGCGTCCTTCATGACCGTGCGCACATCGGCAAAGTCAAGATTTATAAGGCCAGGAATGGTAATAAGATCGGTAATTCCTTGAATGCCCTGGCGCAACACGTCGTCTGCTATACGGAAAGCATCAAGCATTGAGGTCTTTTTCTCGACGATCTGAAGTAATCGATCGTTAGGAACAACGATAAGCGTATCGGTCATCTCAGAAAGAAGATCAATACCTTCAGATGCTTGCTGAGCACGTTTCCGTCCTTCAAATCCGAAGGGCTTGGTCACAACTCCGACCGTCAATGCGCCGATCTCTTCGTGAGCAATCTCTGCAACCACAGGAGCGGCACCCGTACCCGTTCCTCCGCCTTCGCCCGCGGTTACAAATACCATGTCGGCACCTGCGAGAGCAGCGCGAATTTCATTTCTTGATTCCTCGGCTGCGCGACAGCCGATCTCAGGATTGGCACCCGCTCCAAGACCACGCGTCAAATCATCGCCAATATGCACAGTTTGATCTGCATCAGACATCAGGAGAGCCTGCTTGTCAGTGTTTATGGCTATGAATTCAACGCCCTTGATACCTGCCTCAACCATCCTATTTACGGCATTGGTGCCGCCGCCGCCTACGCCGACGACCTTGATGACAGCGAGATGATCTGTTCCGGACAATTCTGGCATGTGGACACCTTTCGTCATATATGCTGCATAATATCCTATGCTCTACGTTTATTCATGGTCAACACCGCTGGAACGCACCCGCTTCAGCATGTCGATACATACTTCGATCAAGTTTAACGCATTGTGAATAAAAAGGCCAAAACTTTATGGTAATTTCGCATCTTCCCTTATTCAAAACCCGAAGAAATCCCTCATAACAGCAGGAATTGCCGTAATCACATCCTCAGCGCAAACTCCACGTTGTCCCCATGCTCCCTGCGCCAAACGCCCCGCAAGCCCCTGTAAGTGGACACCAAGAACAGCCGCATCAAAAGGCGCAACACCCTGTGCGGCAAGAGATCCGATGATCCCCGTAAGAACATCTCCGCTCCCCGCCTTCGCAAGAGCAGGAGTGCCAATATCAGAAACACTGATCCTCTCCTGTGATGCAATCACCGTGAGAGGCCCTTTTGCAACTACGATGCAATCGAGATCGCAGGCCAGCTTCATCGCCTTTGCAATGTGCTCATATACTCCAGTATTTTCTGTGCGATCGATATGAGATCTCAACGCCTCCTCAAGTTCGCCTCGTTGTCGTATAACGTCAAAGACCTGATACCCCTCTCGACCATTAGGGCCGCGGGATGTGCAAAGAACAAGCATGCGCTCAAGCTCGCCCGCATGTGGAGTAAGAATACGAGCAGCCGCGTTAGCACCTTGGCATATCTGTCCGCGCGGCCCAGACTCATCATTGGCTAATGCGATAAGACAGTTAAGCCCATCGGCATCGATCACACAGGGGCCCGTATATGTTTTACATATCCGCTCAACAATCCGACACGTATCATCGGTAACCGTGAGTCCTGGCCCAATAATCAGAGCGTCCGACTTCTCGATCAGTTCAGACGCATCATCATATGCGTTTTTAGGTAGCGCACCGTTTTGAGCTTGCTCCGAAAGCACCGTGATGGAAGGGTGCCGATACCAGATAAGCGGTGCCGCCTGTTCTGTGGTAACGACGTAGGTGTAACCAGATCCCGTGCGCGTTGCAGCCTCAGCGCAAAGCGTCGCAGAGCCCGGATATCTATCGGAACCAGCAAAAATACCCAGCACGCCCCGCTGATATTTATGGGTATTCGCAGGTAGTTGGTGCAGGAGTCCCTTCATCATGGCATCAGTATAGTTCTGATAATACATGTCGTCGCTCCCCTTTCGACAGGATCAACCTGATACTGTTATGCCGCGCCAACTTGGTCGGCTCACAATGCGAACATTGATATATGAGATGGCATTAGGGTATTGTTTAAGTAGTGCTGAGACTACTTTTTCTTTCTGCTCAACGTCCACCGCTGCACCAAAAGCAACCTCTACACCATCGTCTAGAATAAATGAGGTGCTCTCCGCGTCTGGTGCGCTAACTGTTTTGATTGAAGAAACAAAACTATCTGAGAATGCGCCGAGCATAGTAAGCGCATTCAACAAGCCCGCATCAGTACACGTGGCTCCCGACGAAGGCGAGATCCCAATGGTTAAATCCTTTATCAGAGGAAGGTCTGCGGTTTCATTACCAGAAATAAAAGCATCATTGACGACACTTTTGTCCTTGGAAAAAGAGATGCCGTCTGCGGTCGTGGTTGTGCCGGTAGTGCCATATAAGGCAGCAGCGGCCGCAGCGTCTATCTGCTCAATCCATGTCTTATTAGATGATACCAGCCAATAGGTACTACCCTGTGTGGCAGAAGCAAGATCAATCTTTGCTACCGCAGTGACATCCGTCTCGTTTATGGAGAGCACCAGCGTTGAGGGGAACTCGCGCTCAATCTGGACAGAATCAATCCAAGGACTCTGAGAAATACGAGAGGCGATCGCATTAGCATCAATGCGGAGGAGCGTAGCATCATCTGAAATGTCAGCCGCCGCGAGTACTTGCTCGGTGCTCACCCGAGAATTACCCGTGACATGTACTGTTGTAATCGTAAAGACACTGGAGAAATATAGAGCAGAGAATGCTCCCACCAAAACAAACAGTATGATCCCCATAACACCCGATATAAACAGAAGCCTACTGCGCGGCTTAGAAGATCGTTGATCACGATATTCTCTTACCGTGCGTTGCGGACCATAACGATTCGTATCCTCATCGTAAGAGCGACGAGTCGCAGATGGAGTTCTGCGGCGATTTGAAGACGTAGAAGAAGGCTTCGTTGAGCCGGACATCGATGAAACCCCCGCGGAGTCGCTCCGCTTAGAGGATGATGATCGAATGGTTATATCTGAGTCCATGGCCGATGGGTGAGAAGAACGTCTCGATGTCTCTCCTGCCATGCGCTGAATATTTTGAGATCTCGAGGACGTAGAGCGCGGTGATGCAGAAGATGAAGAACGCGAAGAACTAGCTTGCTTTGAAGAGCGTGAACGCGCCCCTTGTTCAGAGTCGCGCGTTCCCCCATGCTCTTTACCGTGAGATTTCTCACGCGCAGAAGAACGCGCGGAGGTACGGCTCTGGACAGGATGGTCCTCCCGTCGGCGAGCAGCTTCTCCTGAGCCCTCTCGCATGGTTTTTCTCTTTGTCTGCGAGGTGCGTTCCTCACGGGCGCCCTGCTTACTGCGGGAACCCGAAGAACTTGACCTCCGGTTGTAATTCGATGCCATGTATCTCTCTCACACGATCATGCGCCAATACAATCAAAGCAACCACATCAGCAGCTGTCGCATTCTCAACATTTACAATAAAATTGGCATGTTCAGGAGAAATCAAAGCTCCGCCGATACGATGCCCTTTCAGTCCCGCTTCCTCAATGAGTTTACCCGCAGAGAAGCCTTCGGGATTACGAAAAATACTTCCGGCACTATAGCCACTTGGCTGGCTTTTCTTCCTCTGTCGCAAGGTAGCCTCCATGCGCGTACGCAAACTACTTCCCGGTTGAAAACATACCGAAAAATCTGCTTCGACGATAACCTCCTCCGCAGGAATACCGGCAAAACGATAACCCCAAGGAAGCTCATCTGCGAGATAGCGAACCAAACCCGTTCCCGGGCGGAAAACCGTCACCGATATAATAGTCTGCCCAACCCAAGCATCTTTCAGGCCCGCATTCATGAACACGGCGCCACCTACCGTTCCAGGTATGCCAATGCCGAATTCAAGTCCTGAAAGATTCTTTCCGAATGCATCATTTACCAAACGGCCGAGATTAACACCGGCACCTGCAACCAATGTGTTTTTATCAGGATAGGAGTATTGCTTGAACTCTTCACCTAAAACAATGATAATGCCCTCGAAACCTTCATCTGAGAAAAGAACATTTGAGCCTTTCCCCATCACGCGCCATTCGATAGTATTATGCAAGGCATACTCGATCGTCCGCGAAAGATCAGAAACTGTCCGACAGGAGACAAAAAGCGCGGCAGGCCCTCCAATATGAAAGGTGGTGTGACGCCTCATATATTCATTTGAATATATGTCTCCTTCGATCAACCCCCGAAGAGCTTCGCTATGATCGACAACTGCCAAGGAGGCTCACCTCTCCCGATCGCGCAAAACGTTGAGCAGTTGGGGCCCGATCAACGTCACGTCGCCTGCTCCCATAGTTATAATGAGATCACCCGGCATCAACTGATCTGCAAGAATGTCAGCAGCATCAGCACGATGCGGGATGAAGGTGACCGGCTTATCTGGCTCAATTGCTGAAATCGTATCAGCAATATAGCGACCATTGACGCCAGGTATCGGTGTCTCGCCTGCAGCGTACACATCAAGCAAGAATACTGAATCCGCGTCAATGAAGGCAGCGCCAAAATCCTGCGCAAAAGCCTGCGTGCGGGAATATCGATGAGGTTGAAATAATACGTGCACCCTACGGTAACCAAGTGCCGCAGCGGCTTTCAGGGTAGCTTGTATCTCCGTGGGATGATGCCCGTAGTCATCTATTATTGTGATCCCATTCACTTCACCGACAAACTCAAATCGTCGCTTTACACCATCAAATGAAGCAACCGCTCGAGCCGCGCGTTCTCTTTCATACCCCAAAAAATCAAGAACAGCAAGAACGCCCGCAGCATTACACATATTGTGATTTCCCGGGTTGCATCGTAACTGCAATTGGACCTTTTCTCCATCAGGAAACAATACCTCAAAGCGTTTCTCATCCAAAGGTATGACACGCACGTGGGCATCCTCAGAGAATCCATAGGTAACTACCGCACGACCCTCAATCTCAGAAGGAAGTGCATCTGATATATAAGAACAATCCGCGCAGACAACGATGGCGCCCTGTGCGGGCACCACTTTCATGAAATCTCTGAATGCTTCTTTGATCTCATCGATACCCTCATAATGATCTAGGTGATCTCTGTCTATGTTAGTAACAAGAGCTACAAAGGGACTGAGAAACACAAACGAACCGTCTGATTCATCTGCTTCTACAACATAGTAATCCCCGTTACCCTCCTTCGCGTTTGAGCCGTATCCATTAACAAGACCACCTATCAAGAATGTAGGCTCAGCGCCCAGACGATCAAGGGAGGTAGCAAGCATTGAGGATGTTGTCGTCTTTCCATGAGTGCCCGCAACGGCAAGCGTCTTACGATCGGTGCCCAGCGCAGCGAGCATACGCGCGCGGGGCCACACGGGAATATTCTTTTCGCGCGCCGCAAGCAACTCCGGGTTATTCTCAGGAATAGCCGTAGATATCACTACTATATCAATGTCATCGGTAATATTTTCGGCAACCTGTCTGTATACCACGCCTACCCCTTCATCACAAAGAATGCGAGAGTAGCGAGATTCTTTGAGGTCAGATCCCGTAACCTTAAAACCTCTTTGCTGCGCAATGAGGGCGATGCCACTCATGCCAGCCCCTCCTACCCCGATAAAATGTATCCTTTGCAAGGGCTCTATCACTCCTTCGTTATAACTACTCACCGGCCCAAAGCGTCTATGGTCGGTAGGTCCAATGCATGTTGTGCAGCCTGCACCGCCATGTGGGCAACTTTCAAGGCCGCGTGTTCACTTCCCAAAGAACGGGAGGCCTGTTTCATCCTATCACGTAGCTCATCATTCCCCAGAAGTTCCAGAAGAAGCGCAGAAAAATCGGGGCTTTCCAGCATATCGTCTGCCATACAATATGCGGCACCAGCCTCGACAAGTGTCTGTGCGTTCTTCGTCTGGTGATCATCGGTAGCATGGGGAAACGGTATCAGCAGAGCGGGAACACCAATAGCGGTGATCTCTGCAAGAGAAGTAGCACCTGCGCGTGATACCGTAAAGTCACACGCTGGCAAAACATCGCCCATCTGTTCAAAATAGCTGTATACACGATAACGATCATCGTGTCCATGAGGCACTGATAACGCATCAAGCTGAGAGCAGACCACTTCGTATTCTTTGGGACCGGTAATATGAATTATACGAACAGCGTCATCTGCCAACAAGCGTGGAGCCAAGCTAACAATAACAGTATTTATATGTCGCGCGCCTTGAGAGCCTCCAAAAACGAGGATAAGCCGTTCCTGTTCAGAAATACCGAGCGCTCGCCTCCCCTGGCAGCGGTCAGCGGTAAGTATTTCAGCCCGAACTGGATTTCCCGTCACAAGCAAAGGCGCGCTGGTGGTGAGCTGTCCTCTTGCGTTCTCATAGGTTAGCGCAATAGCTGTCGCATAACGGGCGAGATATTTATTGGTCATTCCGCAATAGGAATTCTGTTCATGCAAAATGAGAGGAATACCCAGTTTTGCCGCAGCACGGCCTATGGGAATAGAAACATAACCACCAAACCCAATAACGCCGTCAACCTGTTCATCAGTAAGAAACGTTCGCGCGCGTGCTGTACTACGAATGATTTTTGCGGTAGAGGTAACCAGTGTATAGGGTTTATTTCGATTAAATCCAGCCGCCTCAAATGAAACAAAACGCAACCCCGCAGAAGGAACCAATCGAGCTTCAAGGCCCCTAGGCGTACCGGCGAATATGACTTCATGGCCTTGGGCTATCAGCTCATGAGCTACTGCGAGTGCAGGATAGATGTGTCCAGCCGTACCGCCCCCGCTCACAACAAATTTCATCTTGAGCTCACCTTCCTACTTGGTAGACGAATTGCGGCGTCTTGTTTTGCTCTGTTCTTCGCGTGATACGCGATCGCTACGTTTAACCTCTTTATCACGCCGTACGGTGTTCGTGCGCGATCGTTGCGATGGTTCGTGCGTCTGTTTTGTCTTGTCAGTGGTCCGTTGAGCGCCGCTCAAACGATCAGAAGAACGTCTTTGAGAGGAGGGCTTTCGCTCCGCTGATACCTCACGGACACGTTTTTCGTTCTGTTCAAGACGCCCATCTGTCCGTTTTGAACGAGAATTCTCTGTTGCACGACGACCCAAGCGCTCCGTTTGCTTCGTTGCAGCGGTATGAGGAGTGTGATCACGTTTTGAACGATTTGCGGTAGTCGTGGATTGAGAAGAACGCGAAGATGATCGGGCGGAGCGCCCATCACCCTCAGAAAGAGATGCGCCCCCCATGGTTACCAGCAGGCGATCCCTGCGCTGTTCGTGACTCTCTGTTTCTGCATGTAACGAAACCGAAAGTATAACGCCCACGAGCATAAGACTCGTAAGCATTGAGGTGCCGCCGCAACTGATAAAAGGCAACGGTTTACCGGTAATGGGAAAGAGTCCTATTACGCAGCAGATATTCAGCAAAGCCTGAAAAAGCAGAAGCGCGCCACATGATGGCGCTAAAACAGCGCCAAACTCTTCACGCGCGCTCTGACCGATGCGTAAAGACGCAACAAACACTGCCACGAATAGCGAGATAACGACTACGCAACCAATCAAACCCGTCTCTTCGCCAATAATTGCAAAGATAAAGTCGTTATAGGCCTCAGGGAGATATAGATATTTCTGAACTGAATTGCCCAACCCTACACCGAATATTCCACCATTCGAAAATGCATAAAATGAATTGATAACTTGGTAACCAGTGTCAAGCGGGTCAGACCAAGGATTGATCCACGCAGTAATTCGATCCGAACGAAAGCTTTCAAAGGTGATAGCTACTATGCCCACCACAACAATCGCCGTGATGATGCCCAGCACCGCTTTCAGGGGCACCTCGCCAAACCACATAACAGCAAAAATACCAAAAACAGCAATAAGAAATGTTCCCAGATCGGGTTGCGCAAAGATAATGATTGCCGGCACAAAGGCCACCAAGATAATGGTCAAGGTAAACCGACGAAGTGAATGAGGGTAATTGCCGGTACGCTGCAAAACAAATAAATGAGCAGTGAGCATCAGCATTGCAATTTTTGCAAATTCAGATGGCTGGAATCCTTGACCAAAAATATAGAGCCAGCGCTTCGATCCAAGACCAACATACCCAAAAGCGGTAGTAAGAAGTAATAAGGTAACGATCAATCCCCAGAACAACCAGAGGGGAAGGCCACGCCATTTCTGATAAGGTATGAGTGCAAACACGGTACCTATGCCAAGTCCCACTAGCAGAAGTAGACATTGACGTTTGAAAAAATATGCTGCATCTTGAAATTCAGCGTAAGCCTCGATAGATGAAGCAGAATACACCATTACCACGCCAATGATAACAAGCAAGAATACCGAGCCGATGAGCACCAGACGTGGTGCCATGATAGAGGCAGGTGTCACATGCTTTCGACGACTTGTCTGTCGTTCACCGCTCAGAGTTACCGAACCATCAAGCCCCATATCAAGCCTTCTTCAGATCGGCAATCATTTCTTTGAAGATTTCTCCCCGCTGCTCAAATGATGTAAATTCATCGAAGGAAGCGCAGGCCGGAGATAGACATATCACATCCCCCTTTGAGGCTTGAGCAATAGCTACCTGAAGCGCATCGGCAAGATGATCAGCAACAAGCACCTGACAATCATGGTGCCGCGCTCCCCTGCGCACCTGTCCTTCTTCGAATGCCTTCATGAAGCGTTCTCGAGCAGCTCCATAGCAGACGACTGCCTTACAACGCCTCAGTGTCGTATCGACAAGCGCGTCAAGCACGGTGCCTTTATCCATTCCTCCGTAAAGCATGATAAGGGGTGCGGCATCAAAGGATTCCAGCGCTTTCATCGTCGCATCGGTATTAGTCGCCTTGGAATCATTGAAAAATGAGATACCGTCAATTTCTCCACAGGGTTCATTGCGGTGTTCAAGTGGACTAAATGAGCGGAGTCCGTCTCTCACATCCTGAACGCGAGCTCCGCACGAAAGGGCCAAGACCGCAGCAGCAAGTGCATTTGCCACATTATGATCACCCTTGATCTGAAGCTGTTCAGACGTAACAAGATTATATTGTTGATTATTGAGTTGGACGCACAAAAGATCAGAGGCATCATCGCACCATGCAGCTCCGCGCGCAGGATGATTCTCATCTAGAGCCGTAGCCTTTTCATGGATGCCAGAAATTCCGCCGAGAAGACAGACCTGATCGTTTCTCGCTAAAAGATCACGTACGATAGCACAGGTTTCAGGTGAAGAGCAGTCAAGAACGGCCCACGCATTTGAAGAAATATGTGCAAATATTCTGGCTTTTGCAGCAGCATAGGCTTCATGGCTTCCGTGCCAGTGAAGATGGTCGGGGGTCACATTAAGCAGCGCCGCCGCGACAGGCGAAAACGTATACATCGAAGCAAGCTGATAAGATGAGAGCTCGGCAACAAGATATTCATGAGGAGCGCGAAGAGCAACCGCTTCAATACAGGGGATGCCAATATTGCCAACAGCACGAGCAGGCAGCCCCGCCTCATTGAGGAGATGAGCAGTAAGTGCCGTGGTCGTGGTCTTACCATTAGTACCCGTAATAGCAATCCAGCGATCAGGGGATTCACGAAACGCAAATTCAGGTTCCCCAATGACTTCAGCGGCAACCTTTTGAGCAGCTCTATAAAAATCGGATTGAAACGAAATGCCCGGGCTTATGACGGCAAGATCGTACGTCCCTGAAATGTCCTCTTTGTCGAAAATAACTCGACAACCATGACCCATGAGTGACTCGGCGAACACCTGCGCCTCTTCAGTTAACGCTCCTCCATATATAGTAAGAGACTCTATACGCGAGGAGTGCGCAGACAACAGATCAGCACAATAACGCGCTACCGCTTTGCCACTTGTTCCGAGCCCGACAATAAGAACGTGCCCTAGTGCCCGGTCGGAAATCATCGCCCTATCAGATGCGGATTCCACTTACAGCCCCTGCGCAAAATAGTAAGCAAATCCGGCACCCGCGAGTAAGCCTGAAACAATCCAAAAACGAATGACAACCTTCGTTTCAGACCAACCCTTTTTTTCAAAATGATGATGTAGCGGTGCCATCAGAAACACGCGTTTATGAGTAAGTTTGAAATAGCAGACCTGAATAATATCGGAAAACGCCTCAATTACGAAAATACCACCAATAATGAGAACAACAAATTCTGTTTTTGTAATAATAGATACCGCCGCAATAGCGGTGCCGAGAGCAAGCGAGCCCGTATCACCCATAAAAATAGACGCAGGATACGTATTGAACCAAAGAAATCCTATGCAAGCCCCTGCGGCGGCCGCACAAAATATAGCGGTGTTCACGTCGTCGACACGATACGCAATAGCAGCCATAACAGCCATAACGATCATCACACAGCCACCGGCTAGACCATCAAGCCCATCCGTAAGATTTACTGAGTTGCTCATGCCGGCCATGAGAATCGTGACGAACAACAAATACAACCAGGGTATGACAATAGTTCCATCGCCGAAGGGAATATATGTGCTCAAAACCCCCAAGTCAAGCGTAGCCACAAACGGTATATTGATCGTAGGCGCTATACCGGCCAAATTGACCGCACAGAGACAAAATGCTATCGCAATTACAAACTGACAGATAAGCTTCGCCCACGGCTTAAGACCCAAGCTCCGCTCTTTTACGACCTTTGAGAGATCGTCTATGAGCCCCAAGACACCAGTAACGAGAGTGGCGCACACCACCAGCACAAGCGGAGTAAGCTCGGCACCACCGGTCCGTTTACCTACGAGAACTACTGAAAGAGAGATTGCCGCAAGTATGATGACCCCACCCATCGTGGGGGTACCCTGCTTGACGAGATGACGTTCAGGGCCGTCAGCGCGAATCTGCTGTCCAATCTGGCGCACTTTGAGTAGTTTGATCCATCCAGGAAGCAGGACCATGGTAACTACCATGCCAACCAGCAACGCCAGAAACACTTGAAATGTAGGATATGTAACTGAACCAAGCACTACGACACAAGACCTTCCACAATATGTTCAAATTCCATGAATCGCGATGCCTTTACGAGTATAAGATCGGGGGCATTCAACGTATTATCCAACAAAGAGATTGCCTGAGCGATATCATCAGTCTCAATGACCGAATCATTACACATACCTTTCGCGCGAGCGCCCTTTGCAATTTCATGGCCCAAAGTACCTACGGTAACGAGAAAATCAATGCCCTGACATGCCACGCTTTGGCCTACTTCATAATGAAGCTGAACTTCGTTTACGCCCAGTTCGCCCATATCTCCAAGCACCGCGACACGTTGTCCCGCGCAGTCAAGACTTGTAAGAAGTTCAAGAGCCGCACGCATAGAATCAGGATTCGCATTATACGTATCATTTATAACTCGAAATCCTCGAGGCGCTTCTAGGATCTCGTGGCGCATAGCACTACCCCGTGCTCCATGAAGCGATGAAGCGATCGTCGAAATGTCAATACCAAGAGTAAAACCAACTGCAGCGGCGGCAAGTGCGTTCATAACATTGTGTCGTCCCGGTAGTGTAAGAACAACCGGGATAGAACCGACGGTAGCTATCGTAAGAGAAAATGCAGCACATCCCGTTCCATCAATCACAATATCTGATGCACGAATCTGAGCGGCCTCCGCAAGGCCATAGGTTACGACACTCACGTTTCGTTCTTCAACACACGCGATCTGTTCTATAAAAGGGGTGAACGGATCATCCGCATTGAGAATGGCAATTCCTGCATCTTCGGGAAGAGCTGCAATGAGTTCCGCTTTGGCGCGTGCAATATTGTCTTGTGAATGGAGTAGCTCAAGATGCGTCACGCCAATATGGGTAATTACACCAACAGTGGGACAAACAAATGAACAGAGACTTTTGATCTGTCCCCTGCCGCGCATTCCCATTTCGACGACCAATGCCTGCGTAGTATCATCAGCCATCAAGACTGTAGCAGGCACACCGAGCTCATTATTGCGATTGCCCGCAGTTGCCACCGTACGCAGAGAAGATGAGAGTACCGCATATACAAAATCTTTGGTAGTAGTCTTACCCGTAGAGCCCGTAATACCCACCACCGGACATGACAGCATGCTTCGATTGTATGCGGCAAGAGCGGCGAGCGCGGTCCGGCCATCGTCGCAAACCAACACAGCTGCGCCTTTTTCTACTGCCTTCTCTCTTATACGTGAGGAAATCGGAGCTGTTGCGATGATGCAGCACGCGCCTTGTTCCAATGCGTCCAAGATGTATTCATTACCGTCTACTCGCTCGCCCTTCAGGGCAATGAACACATCTTTTGACTGCACGGCACGCGAATCCCAAGCTATCTCCCTGACGATGGTAGCATGTTCGAGGGAATCAACGACTCTGCAGGTGTTAAGCAGCCCAAGCCTGCCCGTCTCTCCTCTTTCTGAAGCGACAAACACACGGGCATCATATGTCTCAAGCGCTTGTACAATCTGTTCGACAGACAATCGCATTTATTCTCCCCTCACGCGCTGAGAAAAAATCTGAGCCAATATTTCAGTAGCTACTACCCGATCATCAAAAGGAAGTATCTGGTCGCCCACAAGCTGATAATCTTCATGTCCTTTTCCCGCAATGAGTACCGAATCACCCGAACGGGCGCTTCCAATTGCCTCATAGATCGCTTGACGACGATCTGAGATGATTTCGTAAGACTTAAATTCTTGAAAACCAGGGATGATCTCATCAATTATACGCAAGGGATCTTCTGTGCGCGGATTATCGCTTGTAACAATGACGCGGTCGGCGCCACGCGCGGCCGCTGCCATTTTTGGTCGCTTGCCATGGTCGCGATCGCCACCGCATCCAAAAACAATAATGAGATTTCCTTCGGTTATCGGACGAAGAGCCTGCAACGCCTTTTCAATGGAATCAGGCGTATGCGAGTAATCGACAAACACAGAAAAGTCTTGGGGCTCAGCACCTTCCGCAAGAAAAACAACCCGTTCAAGACGACCGGGGACCTGCGGGACCTGCGCCAATGCCGAAAATATTTCATCGTAGGTGAATCCGATCTGACGGCAAAGAGCGGCAGACAAGAGAAGATTTTCAATGTTGAAACGCCCAATAAGCGGAAACATCACAGAAAACGATCCCTCCGGCGTACCGATCAAGAGATCACTTCCCTCAGCGCCACAGATCATTTTGAGCGGAGTAATGTCAGCCTCAGAATCAAAACCACAGGTGAGAACAGCAATATCATGGTGCTTACACTGCGTGCGAATACGTTTGCCGTATTCGTCATCAATGCATACCGCAGCCTTCTGACAGTATCTCGGGTCAAAGAGCGCTGCCTTAGCCTCGAAATAGTGTTCCATATCGCCATGATAGTCGAGATGATCTTGCGTGAGATTCGAGAATCCGCATACCGAAAACTTTGTCCCCGCTATGCGATTAAGACTAATTGCATGACTGGACACCTCCATAAACACGTATTCAACACCCATGCTGAGCATGCTATGAAATAATTGTTGAAGATCATAGGATTCCGGTGTAGTGTTATGAGCTTTCTGACAGTCCCCTGCAATACGGGTTTCAACCGTACCGATGAGTCCCGTCAACTTTCCCCGTGAGTGAGCCACCCATTCCATAAGATAGGTGGTAGTGGTTTTCCCATTGGTACCCGTAACCCCCGCAAGAGCAAGACGCTCTGATGGCATATCAAAGTAGCGGGCGCTGGCAAGCGCCAGGGCAAGGCGAGCATCATCTACCTTGAACTGACAGATATCTTCATCGACAAAGCGTTCAACGACCAAAGCAATCGCGCCACGCTCAACAGCATCATGAGCGTACTGATGTCCGTCACTTTTCATGCCCGGAACGCAGAAGAAGACGTCGCCTAAAGCCACTTGACTCGACATATAGGCAATACCTGCCGCTACAAGACCTGGTTCTGACAAGGCACCGTCTGACAAAGTACGTCGTAATTCAAACGCGCTATCCCGCAAGAGTTCACGTATGAGTTTTCCCTCCATATAACGTAATCCTTTCATCAGTTGTTCGTAATCTGATAGAGATCGATTGCCGAACGCATGACAGACTTAAACGCATCTTTGGCTGGCGTAACCGACGTGGTTGGTTGTCCAATTGAAATAGCGCAGGTAAGCTTACTGTTGGTATTTGTGAGGAATCCAACAAATGAATACGTATAGCTATCGGGAAGATATCCTCCCGATCCATCTGCTATCTGCGCCGTACCAGTTTTGCCTGCCAACTGGTAACCATCAATGTTAACATCGGTAGCACTACCGCCAGACTTTACTACTGCCTCGCAGGCCTTAATCACTTTTGATGCTGTTAACGATGCGCATATCTGTTGTGAACTGTATGAGAGCGTGCTGTCACTGTGCGGTTCAGCAATCAAAAAGTGAGGTTGACAGTAGACTCCTTGATTGATAATTGCACCGAAAAACGATGTAAGCTGTAACGTTGTGACCGAAATACCCTGTCCAAATGATATATTTGCTCTTTGAATCGGTGACCAGTTGGAATAATTGGCAAGAATTCCTGCAGCCTCACCGGGAAAATCCACACCCGTTTTACTACCAAATCCATACTTCTTGATGTAACCGTAGAAATCAGCGTACCCTAAGCGTTGAGAGAATAGTGATATGCCGATGTTTGAAGACTTCGCAATGACTTGTTTGAGTGTCCAATCCTCGGTATCCGCATCATGAACAAACGAATCCTTGATCGTATGATCATATATGACCAGTGATGCCGGCACCTCAATGTCTTCCTCAAGTCCCGCAAGACCAGAATCGAGCAAGGCCGTAGCCGTTACCACCTTAAAGCACGAACCGGGTTCGTATACGTTTGAAATGGCTTTGCACGTTGAAGATCCCGAAAGCGATGTGTTGACACTCGAGAGGTTATAGAGAGGTAATGATGCGCAGGCATATATCTCACCAGTTGCCCCATCTACAACCGCGCCATATCCGCTTGCAGCACCAGAAGCTGACACATTGCTTGTCAAGGCCTCTTCAAGCGCTTGCTGAAGATTAATATCAAGCGAGACAACAATGTCCTGACCGTCGACAGCATCAACCTGAGAGACAACACCTCCGGGGATCGATATACCCCCTTTGCCTTTCTCGGTGACAATCTCGCCGTCAGTACCCGAGAGAATAGTGTCGTACTCAAGTTCAAGACCGGAAAGTCCATGACCGTCAACTCCGACATAGCCTATGATCTGTCCCCCGATTTCACTATAAGGATAGACGCGCTTTGAGTCGGCGAGAAAATATATGCCGGTAAGAGGATTTGACGAAGCGGTTCCCGCTATAACTTTCGCTTGAAGATCTTTATAGAGTTGTTTAAGCGAAGCAGCCTTTTCCACATCGCACTTGCGGTAAACATATGCAAAGGTAACATTTTGCTTAGTCAGAGCAGTAAGATATGAGCTTCGATCACCACCCAGCATCTGCACGAGAATGTCAGCAGCAGCTTCTGCGTCCACGATCTGAGAAGGATTGACATACACCGTCGTCGCATCGACGCTCATCGCAAGCACATTGCCGTTACGATCGTAGATAGCACCTCGCTTGGCGCTCACCTCTACTTCGCAGGTTCGTTGAGCCTCCGCTTGAGCGGCATAGGTATCTGCCACAATAATCTGAAGATATACCAGGCGCGCAATGATGACGAGTATAAACAGCGCAGCAGCGCCGCACGCCCATAATGCACGAGCACTCATATTTGAAAGAAATTTCTGCATCAAACGAATTCTCTATCGCAAGGAGTTAGCGACTCCGGCGTTTTCATCTACCGCAGTAGAACCGATAACATCTCTAAACACTGCACTGTTTGATGTCATAATCGCTCCATTTGTCGAGTCGGCTGAAACCGTCGCGCCCTCAGCCCCCAAAGATGATAGCGCAGCGGTAGACACCGTCGAAGAAGCGCTCGATGATAGGCTTGAGCGAGAAGAGAGATCGAGTGATGCAACGTTTGAAGCAGCTGACATACCGAGTGACTCTGACGCTATCCCTTTAATTCTCGTTGGGTTGACAAGAACAGAGTATTGCACTTCCAGATTCGAACCAGTAGCGCGTGCACTCGAAATCGCAGATTCTGCGGAAGATGTTTGCATAAGCAAGTCAACAGTAGATGCCTGTAGCCAAACCGTGGCAAGACCGACACCCCCAAGAATCAGGAGAAATACGATGCCTACTTTAAATGAGAACAGCACGAGTGGATTGATGCCCGCTTCGACTTCGGGATGACGTCCCTTACCCGGTACGACTTCAAAACGTTCCCGCGGATTTCTTTCTCTCCGGGGAACCGCCGTGTTCCAAAGCGGTTCATATGCTCGTGCGGCGTTTGCCATCTTACATACCTCAATCAACGTGCCTGACTAATTCGGCGATTGTATTCTTAAACTATCCTCTGTGCGACCCTGAGCTTCGCACTGTGCGAACGGGGATTGCTTTCCTGCTCTTCGCTGGTAGGGAGAAGCGGTTTCTTGGTAATAATTTTTAGTACAGCCGTATGCCCACAGGTACAAACAGGAAGATCGGGGGGGCAGATACAGTCCCGTGCCAACTCAACAAATGTCTCCTTGACGATACGATCTTCAAGCGAGTGATAGCTCAGCACTGCAATGCGTCCGCCTGGATTTAACCAACGGATCGCCGCCTCAAGACCTTTTCTTAAAACGTCCAGTTCCTTGTTCACTTCAATACGCAAAGCCTGAAAGGTTCTCTTCGCGGGGTGTCCCCCACTTTTACGCGCCTCCGCTGGCACTGCGGCTTTTATCACATCAACAAGTTGGAAAGTTGTCAAAACAGGAGTTTCAACGCGGCGTTCAACAAGAAAGCGCGCAATACGTGCACTCCATCGTTCTTCTCCGTATTGATTCAGGATCCGAGCGAGGTCTGATTCGTTGTATGTTGCAATGACCTCTGCTGCAGTTAGGGTGTTGTTACCCGGATCCATCCTCATGTCCAAGGGAGCATCTTCGCGATACGAAAAGCCCCTTTCAGGAAAATCAAGCTGTGGCGACGATACGCCAAGATCGAACAAAACGCCGTCTACGCCCGGTATTTCTGCTTCGACAAGGAGACGGTCAAGCTCACCGAAGTTGCCTTCGCATTCTCTGAAGTCCAGGACCGGATAGGCATCTCTGATTCGTTTAGAGGCTGCGTTTAGAGCCATCCGATCCTGGTCTACGCCAATCAAAATACCCGTAGGCTGAATGTCTTCGGCCAAAGCACAGGCGTGTCCTGCACCACCGAGCGTACAATCGAGATAGATATCGCCTTGCTTCAAGCTCAAAGCTTTTCTGCACTCGATAACCATCACAGGAGTATGTCGATATTCGATTGTCAGGTCTCGCTGTCTGTCTGCATCTTGTTGCATGCTTGATTACATCCGCTATATTCCATACGACGCGGCGCGAGCATCAAAACCATTCATATAACGATCCCACGCTTCTTGACTCCATATGCTGATATGACTGCGTGCTCCCTTGATCAAGACTTTTTCTTCAAGTCCCACCAAAGCACGTTGACTTGCAGGAACGCTTATTCGACCCGCAGAGTCAATATCAACATTTTCTGAGGCTCCGTAGTAATAGTCGACCAATTGATCTTTGCGCGCATCAGACTCTGGAGAATCTCCGTTAAGCAAAAGTTCAACCCACTCGTCAAACCCCTCTTGAGTAAAGAGATTTAACTGCCCGTTTGGACCGGGCACTAATACCAGCGACTCCTCAGGAAGGATTTTACGAAATTTCGCAGGTAACGAGACACGACCTTTGTTATCGAGCGTGTGCTCGAAGGTTCCACAAAATGTTGCAGTTCCCACCATGTCTCACCCCTTTCGTTGTCTTGTTTATCCTTCCGTAATGGCATAATATCCCATTTCATCCCACTTTTCAATTACTTGATACCACTTTGAGACAATTTGGACGAAAATAATCGCTCTATGACCCACCTAATAGCTCTAATGCCCTACGGCAAACTACTATCGGTCCCACAGTCCTCTCCTATATAGTGTTAGATAATTTATTTCGCCACAATATATTGAGTGCCCTATAAACTGAATCTTGGATCATTTTCGTCCTGAAATAATGCATGAGCTTTCGGGGCATTCACGCCCTCTCCACATCGGGGTTCGGTATCTATAAAAAGTAGGTCATGATAAAATGAAGGAGTAGGAGATCATCTAACTTTGACCATGAGAGTGCGGCGTCTCGATGAAACAATGCTGGGCAAAAGTAATCGATATCATTGAAGAAAGTTCTTCAATGCAGATACTGGATGTGGTATATGAAGACAAGGGTCGGGGGAAGGATCGTCTACATCATCAGGCTATCAATTACCTTGAATTAGCCCCTCATTGTCAAGTCGGAGATCATGTCATGCTCAATGTAACCGCCACCGCCCTGAATCTGGGGACGGGCGGATATGATTTTGTTATCGCCATTGAGCGTCGCACTGTTCCATCTTTTGATGGATCGCTGCTCGACTATGGCCACATCATGAAACTACGCTACACACCGTTGCAGCGAGAGGTTCCCGTAATTGAAGAGCCCGGCTCTCCCTACCACGAACTGATGCAAACCGCATCAGATCTTCAAGGCATGCCCGTTATCTGCTGCGAACTACATAGCCAGGTTGCCTTAGTTGCAGGTGCCATTAAGACCGCAGATCCCACCGCACGAATTGTTTACTGCATGACAGATCAGGCAGCGCTTATGTTCGCATTTTCAAACACTATGAGAGCCTGCCGTGCTGCGGGTCTCATTGACCAGACCATTACCTGCGGACAAGCAATTGGTGGTGATTTGGAAGCGGTGAATCTCCCCTCGGCACTGCTGGCAGCTCACGCTGCCCTTGATGCCGATATAGTGATTGCGGGCATTGGGCCCGGCATAGTCGGCACCGAGACAATGTTTGGCCACGGTGGTGTCGCGCAAGCAGAAGCTCTCAACCACACCGCAGCGCTAGGGGGACTTCCCTTGGCAGTGCTAAGACTTTCGTTTGCTGACGAGCGACCTCGGCATCAGGGAATCAGTCATCATACTCTCTCGGTTCTCACCCGTTTGGTTCTCGCACAAACCGTGATTGCTCTACCGATAAACCTTGAACCGAATGAACAAGCAGGTGTCGCCCGAGAACTCGAAACATATCATCTAAGAGACAAGCACGAAATTGTTGAGGTGCCTTTTGATGTCGAAGACATACAGATGCGCGGCGTAGAAGTAACCACCATGGGACGTTCGTATCGTGACGATTCAGCCTTTTTTAAGGCCGCTTGGGCCGCAGGTTTGTGCGGCGCGCAGGCTCTCGCCGCAAACCGACTTCAATAAAAGGATGCACAGACATGGCGGATGAACCGCTAAAGCAGACACAAACGGAGTACCTGCGTTACCTCTCCATTGAGCGCGGATCCTCTCAAAATACCATTGAATCTTATCGACATGATCTTGAGCGCTATCGCTTATTTCTTACCACTCGTAACATCATATGTCTTGATACCATCACGCGCGACGATGTCACCGCTTTCATTACTGCTCTCCAAATCGGAAACGATGAGATAGTCCCTGGTCTTAAGTCAGCGCTTTCCATAAGCTCAACAAAGCGTACTCTCGCAACGCTCAAAGGATATCATCGTTTTGCGCTGAAAGAAGGATTAGCCCAGACAGACCCAACAGCTACACTTCCGCTGCCAAAAACACCCGCTCACCTGCCTGATGTGATCTCCATTGAACAAGCGCGAGCGCTCCTTGAGCAACCATTTGATAGTACCCCCATCGGCAAACGCGATCATACAATACTTGAAGTGCTTTATGGATGTGGACTTCGTGTGTCTGAGCTGGTGGGACTCGATAAAGCCGATCTATTTCTCAATGAAGAAATTCTTCGGGTCTCCGGTAAGGGAGAAAAAGAACGCATTGCCATCATCGGATCATCAGCAATGTCTTTGTTGACTGATTATCTCTTTAACGGGCGCGATCAATTGCATTCAAAACGGTACTCAGCGCCTCCCGATACACGCGCGGTATTTCTGAATGCCAGAGGGACTCGCATCACCCGACAGGCAATATTTGATATTGTCGCTGCCTACGGAAGAAACATTGGTCTTACCGACCTTCATCCCCATACCCTACGCCACTCATTTGCAACTCACCTGCTTGAAGGCGGGGCTGATTTACGCGCCATCCAAGAGCTATTAGGGCACAGCGACATCTCTACCACGCAAATATACACACACGTGGATCGCAATCATATTCGAGAAGAGTATCTTCACGCACACCCAAGAGCACACACGATACGAAAACCAGAGTAGTTATTGTGCCTTCAGGAAACCCTGCCGGCAAAGCCACCAATTATAGCTTCCACATAGCGCGCGCAGTCTTCAAGATCGCGCACTTTCAAAGACTCAGAAAGCGCATGAAAGTCGGTCATACCCGTTCCCAGCGCAATAGGCTTTGCACCTTTCGCGGCAAGCACATTGGCATCTGAGCCACCCCCCGAAATATCAGTGCAGGCCTCCAGCCCAAGATCACGAGCCACATCAAGAAGAAACGTCACATCAAGATCTTCAACGGGATAGTAAATGCCCGGATATGAAAGCTCCCATTGGACGTCAACCGTCCCACCTCTTGCTGCCGCTCCTTCGCGCAGAGCCTGATCGATATCATCTTTTACCTGCACGACACGCTCTTGATTAATTGAACGACACTCACCACGAAGAGTACAGGTATCAGGAACGATGTTGAATGCACGCCCACCTTCAATAAGACCAACATTGGCCGTGGTCTGCTCATCGATGCGCCCCCATTTCATAGTGGTGACGGCAGTCGCAGCCATAGTAATAGCGCTGATTCCTTTTTCTGGTTCAACGCCAGCATGCGCCGCGACTCCATGAAACGTTGCTATGAACACATAGTGATACGGTGCCCCGGTCGTAATACACCCCGGCGCTTTTTCGGCATCAAGCACCAAACAGAGAACAGGGGAAACAAAGAGATCATCCGGCAAGAAATTTGCCCCAAAAACCCCTAACTCCTCGCAGACAGAGAATATGATCGTGATGTCTGGCCGTGCGATGCCAGCTTCTACCACGCACTCAACCGCTTCAAGAATGGCAGCTATACCGGCCTTATCATCTCCACCAAGAATAGTCGTGCCATCAGAATAGATAGTTCCGTCAACAATACGAGGCGTAACGCCAACGCAGGGCATGACACAATCCATATGTGCCGAAAGCGCAAGATGCCCGCATGTCGTCCCTGCTAGATTCGCGATAAGATTCCCCGTATCAGAGCCAGTATGCGCCTGACTATCATCAAAAACCACGTGAAAGCCGAGACGCTCAAGACGCTGTTTACAGTAGAAAGCAATCGCAGCCTCGTGCCTTGATGGCGAATCTATTCTCACCAGATCAAGAAATGTCTCAAGAACACGCGCGCTATCCATCTAGTTTTCCGCCCCCGTTATTTAGTCTGATTGATAGCTGCACCAATAAAATCACGGAACAAAGGATGAGGACGCGTGGGACGACTTTTGAACTCAGGATGAGCCTGGCTCGCAACAAACCAAGGATGATCGGGCAACTCGATCATCTCAACAAGACGATCATCCGGTGATATTCCAGAAATAATCAACCCCGCATCGACCAGTTGGTCACGAAAGCTGTTGTTGACTTCATACCGATGGCGATGACGTTCATAGATTACCGGTTCGCCATACGCCGCATAGGCCTTCGTATCCAGTTTAACCTTGCAAGGATATGCCCCTAGACGCATAGTGCCACCCATATCGGCGACATCTTCCTGCTCTGGCATGAGATCGATAACCGGATATTCGATATTATCGGCAAATTCCGCTGAGTTAGCGTCCTTCATGCCGGCAACATTACGCGCAAAATCGCATACCGCCGCATGAAGGCCTAGGCAGATACCAAGAAACGGAATCTGATTCTCGCGGGCATATTTCGCCGCCGCTATTTTGCCCTCAAAGGCGCGGATGCCAAATCCTCCCGGTATGAGAATACCGGCCATGTCCTTCAGCCGCATCTCAACACCTTCTTCTATCAATGTTTCGCCATCAACCAGGTGGACATTGACCTTGCGATCAAAATATACGCCCGCATGAATGAGTGCTTCATTAACAGACAAATAAGCATCAGGGAGAGAGACGTATTTACCAACTACTGCAATGTCAATTTCTTCAGCGCAGGCACGATGACGCTCAACAAAAGCAGTCCAAGGATCAAGATCGATAGTCGGGCATGGCAAGCCGAGGTGGCGAAGAACCTTCACATCGAATTCCTGCATATGAAGGTTAAGGGGTACTTCATAGATACTGGACGCATCAATACAGGACAGCACGTGATCGTTTGCCACGTCGCAGAATAACGCTATCTTATCGCGAACCTTATCCTCAATTTCGTGATCACTGCGGCAGACAATAAAATCAGGCTGAACGCCAATGGAGCGAAGTTCTTTTACGGAATGCTGAGTTGGTTTCGTCTTCACTTCGTGAGCCGCCGCAATATAGGGCACGAGGGTCACATGGACGAAACAGACCTCCTGCGGACCTTTTTGCGCCTTGAACTGGCGGGCCGCCTCGATAAAAGGCTGTGACTCAATGTCGCCGATGGTTCCGCCTATTTCGTGAATAACGATATGCGCATTGGTCTGATCTGCGATACGGTCCAAACGATCTTTTATCGCATTGGTGACGTGAGGAATCACCTGCACAGTCCCGCCGAGAAAATCACCTCGACGCTCGCGCGATATCAGCGATTGATATATTGATCCTTGGGTAAAGTTTGAAGCGCGAGACAGGTTTTCGTCAATAAAACGCTCATAATGACCGAGATCAAGATCGCCTTCATGACCATCATCGGTCACAAAAACCTCACCGTGCTGAAAGGGACTCATGGTTCCTGGGTCCACGTTAAGATAGGGATCCATCTTCTGCATGGTCACCTTATATCCACGCGCTTTCAGCAGATGGCCGAGCGAAGCCGCTGTTATGCCTTTACCAAGCGATGAAACGACACCACCGGTCACGAAGATGTGTTTGGCCATAGGTTCAAATGCTCCATTCCCTTTTACGAAGTCTCTGATATCTGAAGACAGGAGTCGCATCATGCCACCCGATCTCATACGTTTATCAATAATAACGCGAGATAGCGAACAGGTTACTGAGGACTATTGATTTGTTCCGAAATTCTCATGAAACAAAAGGAAACAGGAGGGTCTCCCCCAATCCCACATCATCTCGTCAGGAAAGACATCAACTGTTTCTCCCCCATTTATCAAATCGATCAAGAAGCGGATACGATTCAATGATATGAGTAAAAGAAATTCGTTCGGAAAGCAAGTTGACCACAAACAGCACGAGAGTCGCAACAAGCAATCCCCAAAATGGTAGTGATGTAGCAAACAGGTAACCGATGAATGCGCCCATTGCGTTTGCACCGGCATCTCCTAGCATAGCCTGCTCACGAGCGTCAAAACGCCACACGGCGATAATAGGACCAAGAGCAAGTAGGGCGAGAGCCACAACATTTATCGTGTTGAGTCCAATACGAGGCGCACACGCCACACAGACCAGTGCGGGAATCAGTAAAATGAGGTATATCTTATGCGCACGAGTTGGACGTAGATCAAATAGATTCATAAGATTGGTAGTAAGCGCAATAACGCACGTTGAAAGAACCACTGTCACTAAACTTGCCGCATCAGTGTAGTAATAGGATAGTGAAACGAAAAATGCAATAAACCCTATCCCAAGCATCTTGAGGCCCCCGGTGGTAAGCTTTCCTCGCACGAATGCGCGCAAATGACCTTTGAACCCCTTGTAGGAATTGTCGCCAACCCAGTCATCGAAAAGACCGAATGCACAGGCGCCCATGATGAGAGGAACAGTCGGAAGAAGATACTCAATATAGGGGGGGACAAGAAATCCGAAAGACCGTATCGCGGTCGCACCCATCCATAAAAAAATCGCCCAGAGTAGCCACACGACACCCAACCCCACAAACACGCTTTTGTCGCGAAAATTTCCCTGCCGAGGCGCATGATCTTCAAGCGACGGGAAAAGCATAGCCATGAACAGCAAGGGAAGGAGCATGCCGAACAATAATGCAAAAACAATCTCGGTCATGTAAACCTCGCTTGTATGGCTCCAGAGAACAGCCTAAGTAGATCAAGTCTCTAGGAGCATGGTAGAATTGACGTGCTCATTCTACCCTATTAGTCCCCTTGAAAGAAAGCGAAGTTTCCATGCGCGTCGGTGCTATTGTCCCTGCATATAATGAAGCAGACCGTATAGAAGCTACGCTACGAGCATTACAATCCCTATCTGATATAGATGAAATCGTTGTTATAGATGATGGCTCTGATGATGAGACGAGCATTCGTGCTCAATCTCGAGGTGTTCGAGTCATCACCCTGAAAGAAAACAAGGGAAAAGGTCATGCTCTTGAAACCGGTATCGAAAACCTTGATGCAGACATCTATCTGTTTGTCGATGCCGACCTAGGTGCAAGTGCGCAGGACTCGTCGCTGCTACTGGCACCCATACAACAAGGTCTCGCAGATATGGTAATAGCAACATTTCCCGCCCCTGCCCGCAAAGGAGGTTTGGGGTTTGTCAAACGTATGGCGTGCAAATCGATTGCACGATACGGAAAACCTCCACAGAGTTCTTTAGATGTTGCGGCATTTGAGCCGAAGGCTCCTCTTTCCGGGCAACGAGCATTGACGCGCGCTTGTATAGAACGCGCCCGCCCGTTTGCACCCGGTTATGGAATCGAAGTTTGCTTGAGCATCGATCTGCTACGCGCCGGCATGCGCGTGATAGAGGTTGCCACCGCCATGAATCATCGCGAAACCGGAAGAACCCTCAACGGTTTTATTCATCGTGGCCGACAATATCTCGATATACGTCGAGCGCTACATCACCGTTACCGCTCGACCAACTGATTTCATCGCATATCTCTATGAAGCGGATGTAGCCGCAGTAGGTATAGCAGGATAGGCCAGGCTTCCTGCAGATGAAGACCCATAGACACCACTTGTTGCCCCAGCAAACAGCGCCACAACACTATATTGCCCAATGGGAGTTGTCATGTCGGCCACCCCTGACATGCTTGAGGTATACGCTGCGTCAAGTAACGTCGAACTCAGTGCGGATGTCTGCGTGAGCACAGTAGTGACCCCCACATTCTTACAGGCACCAGCCAGAGACAGAGCAAATGATACTGGCTTTACAGAAGCACTCGCACTATCAGTGCCAGATGTCGTAGAAATACAGATATCGAGGCAGCCCGTAATCCTCTGAGGCACGACAGCGGCTCCATTGGTAACTTGAGAGTCGGAAAAGGTGATGACACCCGACGCAACAAGGAGATCGGTCAACGGATGATTTTGGACAGATGCCGTCTTGGCTGCAGCCGCTGCTGTATCTCCTGAGGACAATGCCGACGAACTCGCCAAGGTACTCGACGCAGTATCAGAACTGGCTGTCCATTCCTTTACGAGAGCCTTCGCAAGAGTTTTACTGTATTCTTCTCCGGAAACCTCAGGAAGAAGCGCTTTGATTTTATCAAGCAACGTAGCATCTTGAAGGCCAAATGTCGAATCGTTCGTGGTCATGACAACGACATCGGCTCCGGCGGTCTGTAGCACCGTTGAAAGCGCAGAGAGTTCGCCCGCCTGTTCTGGAGAGGCATTCTTGATCAACAAGATGCGATCACCCTTAAGCTGATTTTTTGACCACGCAGTGAGAAGGTCAGACGTCAGCCCTTCAGTCTGTTTTATGTTGGTTTTCAGCGTCTGATTCTCTGTCATGATTCCGTCAAATTCCTCGCGCAATGACTGAATCGCATTTGAGGTGGTGTCCTTGAATATCTCACTCGATGCAATAGACGCGCCCAATAGCAGCCCAACAGCTAATGCAAGAAAGACAGAGCATATGGTTGCCAGATGATAGCGGAATGAATACATACGATCAGAATCCTAAGTTTGCCCTGATAGTCAGCCATAAAATGGTAATGCCGTCGTGCAATGGTTGTGAAATGAATATCGTCGCACATATAACAAGAATCGCAGCGCAAATGATAAGAAAGAGGTAGCGCGCAGGAGGAGCACTGCGATACAACTTGCTTACACCTTTCGCGTCTACAAGCTTCGTGCCCACCTTCAAACGCACAAGGAATGAAGACGACATGCCCTTGCGACCCTTTTCAAGATACTCTATCAGATTCGTATGCGTACCGATAGCCACAATAAGATCAGCATGTTTTTCCCATGCAAGCAACAACGCCAGATCTTCACTGGTTGCAGAGATCGGCCAGTGCAACGCCGTAATTCCCAATTTTTCTAAGCGTCTTGTGCTTGATGATTCACGGGCATCTTCTGCTTCATATACATGAGCGATAATCTCAGCCCCACAACGTAGCGCTTTGTCACTCACGGAATCCATATCGCCCACAATAATATGCGGGCGATATCCTTTTTCAAGCAGCGCGTCAGCTCCACCGTCTACGCCGATAAGGACTGGTTTTACCTCACTAATATAGGAGGAGAGCATCTTGAGGTCTTCCTGATAATCCTGACCACGCACAACAACGAGAACTTGCTGCCCAGCGATAGGCGTCAAAACGTTGGGAACCCATGTGTCGTATATAATTTTCGACTTCTCTTTTTCAAGATAGGAAACCGTGTTACTAACAAAGAGCTCCAGTTCTTCGTCAATATGCGCTTCAGCATCTTCCATAAGCGCCTCAATAGCATCAAGATCAAGAACCACACCCGTCGCGACACGATGACCATCAACTAAAATGTTCCCTTCGTCGATTGCGATCTGCTCACCATCCCGAACCCGAGAGAATACTTCCTCGCCCGCTCGATCTATCAGATGAATGCCAGCCTCGACAAGCATGAGCGGGCCGGCATTCGGAAATGTCCCTGAAATTGATGGTGCCGCATTCACAACAACCCGAATACCGGTAGCGATAAGTGTTTCTGCGGAAATTCTATCAATGTCAGCATGATCGATAATAGCGATATCATCCGGCCGCAACGTCTTGACTAGTTCTTTTGTCCTTCTCCCCAGACGGGCTGTCCCCCAGTAAAACATAGACATCACGCCGTTCGCTTTATAAGGGTACGGGCATGCTCAAGAGCCGCTTCATCAGCGGTACCAGAAAGCATGCGAGCGATCTCGCAGACGCGCTCCTCACCGTCGAGATGTCTAATGGTGGTGGAAATATGATCAGTCATGATCGTCTTTTCAACAACGAGCTGTCGGTCTGCACGCGCTGCAATCTGTGGCAGATGTGTTACAACAATAACCTGATGATCTTGGGCAATACGCTCGAGACGATCAGCAATGGCTGTTGCGGTTTTTCCTCCGATGCCCGTATCGATCTCATCAAATACCATGATACGCTTCTCATCCGTGTGACAAAACAGACTTTTAAGAGCAAGCATGATCCGAGAAAGTTCGCCCCCCGAAACGATCTTAGTAAGAGGACGTGGCGTGACGCCGGGACCAGGAGCATAGAGTAATTCGTAACGGCAGGGCCCCGCATTCCCCCACTGTTCAAAATTAAGCATCGTACGAGCAAAGGAAAATGACGCGCCTTCCATAGCCAGATCAGCTACCGAATCAGAAAGATAATCGCAAAAGGAGTATTGTTTCTCAGCACGAACAGCGTCAAGCATTTCGGCAGCATTCTCCAATAAGATGCGCGCGGCGTGCTCCTCTTTTTCCAGACGAGCAAGAGTACCTGCGCTATCCGCGGTGTCTTCAATGGTGCGCTGAGCTTCGGAAAGCGCCGAGAACACATCTTCCATACGAGGGCCAAACGTTTTCATAAGGCCATTCAGCTCTGAAAGACGCTCAAGCGTCTCATTGAGAGTACTTTCGTCATGTTCGATGCCCTGCGCATACACTCGTATTTCTTGAGAAAGATCTTCAACAGCATAAAGAATATTCTGCAATCTTTCATGAAAATCCTCTAGATGATCATCATAGCGAGCGCCTTGCGCAAGGGCCTCAACCGCCCGAGCAATACCATCATATGCGCCCTGAGCATCGATGCCGCCTACACCCGCTCCTCTCAGAGCGCTCAAAGCGTCTTCTGTACTCTGCGCGAGCACATCTGCATGTTGCAAACGTGGAAGTTCATCTTCCAAGCGATCATATTCATCGGGCTGCGGAGCCGCTTTGAGAATAGAGCCCGCTACATAACGAGCCTGAGCGAGCAGTTCTGTGGCATTGTGTTGAAATTTACGCACCTCTTCGAGATGGCAGCATACCTCCCGGTAGCCCCCCAGGGCTTCAAGATAAACAGTTTGAGGTGCCTCTAATTGAGTGCCGATGAACATATCGAGATACGCCTGATGATGACGAGAATCAAGCAACGTCTGATGCTCATGTTGTCCATATAAATCGATAAAAGGACCTACGATACGCTGCAGCGCGCCCACTCCAACCACAGCGCCGTCGATACGGCAGCGCGACCGCCCATCGACACCCACTCTGCGCGTAACGACCACGTTGCGCGCAGGATCAGAGTCATCATGTACATAAGAATCATAGGTGTCAAGTTCTTGAGCACATTGGTCGTCAAACTGTCGAGCAGCATCTGCGGCGAAATAAAACGTCGCTTCAGCAGAAGCAAACTCAACGCCATCGCGCACCATATCAGCTTCCGCACGTTGTCCGACCACGAGCTTCAATGCCTGGAGAAGAGCAGTTTTGCCAGCCCCTGTTTCTCCCGTGAGAACCGTAAGCCCCGGCGCAAAGGAAAGGGTCGCATGTTCAATGAGAGCCACATCGGTGACCTCAAGCTCGTCAAGTGTGACGTCAGTCATTGACGCCCCCGAAAAACGAATTGGAAGCCTGCGTATAGAAATCAACAAATCGATAGCGCATGAGGTCTAATTGATGAGGCCCGTTTGATACGATAATCTGTTTTACGGGGCGTTCATCGCCGATAGTTTCTCCATCTATGAATACCGTAGAATTCTCCTGAAAACCATCAAGAAGTTTAAGCGTGACCACGTCCCCCGGCATAGCGACCACCGCACGGCTCACCAATGAGTGCGGCGCGATCGGAACAAACGCCAGACCACGGGATTGGGGGTTTATAAGGGGCCCGCCAGCGGAAAGAGCATAGGCCGTAGACCCAGTCGCCGTGTTTACGATCATGCCATCGCCACTAACACGAGAAAGATGGGTCTCATTAACAAACACATCAAAATGAATAACACTTCCCGAATTTCCACGCGTCAGCGCCAACTCATTAAGCGCGTCATAGGAAACTGATCGAGCATCGTCATAGAAGATGTCAGCCCTTAAGGTTGCGCGCTGCTCACGATAGAGCTTCCCAGAAAGAGCAGCGTCTAAGGCCTCATAGAGTTCACTCGAATCAGCACCGGTAAGAAAACCAAGGTTACCGAAGTTGATACCAAGAACAGGAATCTGGTGGGGCAGGACCGCATGAGAACAGCGCAGCAGCGTGCCGTCGCCTCCAAATGTTATGGATAGATCATAGGAACCTTGTTCGAATGGTTTATCCATCCTGTCAAGACGATAACTGAGAGTATCTGCATAAATGAGAACACTTTCAACACTTCGTTCAGCTAACCAATCAACGACTTCCCGCGCAGCCTGAACCGCTTCTTCCTTATTCTTGTTTGCGACAAGCAATATCCTCATAGGAAAAACTCCTTATAGTCGTGTCGGAACGCCAAGAACATCATGAGCCTTCCTGACGACAGACTCAACTGAAAGGGAAACTGGCAACATGTTTTTTCGAGCGTACACAAAGAATTCAATGTTTCCTTCAGGCCCCTTAATGGGCGAAAACGTGATGGCTTGGGTGCCAAGCCCGCTGCCATTAAGAAGTGCAATCATACGTTGTAATACCGTGCAGTGAACTTCAGCATCGGTAACGACCCCGCGTTCTCCCACTGAAGTTCTATCTGCCTCAAATTGAGGCTTTATCAGTGCAACAAGCGATGCATCATCAGCGAGCAGTTCAGTTATTACGGGAACCAGAGAAGCAAGCGAGATAAAAGAGAGATCGGCAACGGCCAGATCAAAAGGTGGAGACAGCACGGCACTATCTATCGTGCGAATATTTGTGCGCTCAAAAACCGTGACCCTCGGGTCGTTGCGCAGTGACCAAGCCAACTGCCCATATCCCACATCAACGGCAACAACATGCGCGGCATCGGCCTGCAAGAGACAATCCGTAAACCCCCCCGTTGAAGCTCCTAAATCTATACAATACATACCCCGTGGATCAAAATGAAGGGAATCAAGGGCACCCTGTAGTTTATGTCCGCCGCGAGAGACAAATCTTTTATGACGGCGAACGGTGAGTGGAAAGTCGTCAACAACATGTTTGCCCGGAGTGGTAATGCGTGTTGTCCCACTTAATACGCAACCAGCCAAACAAGCACGCTGTGCTTCGTCGCAGGTACCGAAGAGCCCTCGTTCTACGAGCAATTCATCGACTCTCAGCCTACGTTTCATCAACAGCCTACACCAACTTCGATAGCACGTCCGCAACATGAGCTGCAATCTGATCAGGTAAAAGTCCTGCTTCGCGAAATAGCTCTTCGTCATTCCCCTGTCCAACGAATTCATCAGGCAGCCCCAGAGGAAGAATGGGGACGTTTTTTATAGCTTTCTCGATTACGAGCGTTTCAAGAGCAGCGGCAACCTGAGTACTGAAACCTCCCTTTATGACACCATCCTCGAGAGTGACTATCAGACGGGTTGAGGCAGCCTCCTCTATCGCCATGACATCGACAGGTTTCGCAAAACGCATGTCATATACCAATGCCTCAATGCCCTGTGCGGCGAGTGACTCTGCAGCCTCAAGAGCAGGCGACACCATCTTCCCAAGTGCGAGAAGCGCCACTGACTTGCCCGGACGACAACGAACACCTTTTCCCCTCTCCCAAGCGCCCTTTGTCAACACCGGTCCGCTCGGACTACGAGGGTAGCGAATAGCTATTGGACCATCGCTGTTGAGGAATGCATATTCAAGCGCCCTCTCAAGTTCGGCAACGCCAGAAGGAGCAAGAACTGTCATATGCGGAATCATGATCATATATGCGATATCAAACATGCCATGATGAGTGGGGCCATCAGCTCCAACCAAACCCGCTCGGTCAATCGCAAATATAACGGGTAATCGTTGAAGAGCAACATTGATAATCGTCTGATCAAACGCTCGCTGAAGAAATGTCGAGTACATAGCAACAACGGGCCGCTTGCCACCAATCGCAAGTCCACCAGCCAATGCGACTGCATGCTCTTCCGCTATCCCCACATCAAAAAAACGGCGGGGATAACGGTCACCAAATGCCTTAAGCCCCGTGCCCCCACACATGGCAGCGGTAATCGCCACAATAGAGGAATCAGTGGCAGCGTGCGACATGAGGCAGGCGGAAAAGGTCTCCGTATATCCCTTTTCAGAAGTTTCGTTTGATTGTTTCAGCTCACCCGTCGCAATATCAAAAGGACCTACCCCATGAAAACGCTCAGGACGTTCTTCGGCCGGTAGATACCCCTTGCCCTTACGCGTAATAACATGAATAATAACGGGTCCGTCAGCATCCTGGGCCGCCCTCAGCGTTTCCTCGATATCTCGAATATTATGGCCGTCAATTGGCCCTATATACGTAAAACCCATGTCCTCAAAAAATGTACCCGACACAACAAGTTTTTTGAACGACTCCTTAAAGGCCTCGCCCACATCAACCATTGTTTTTCCGACACGCCCCCAGCTGTTTATATGGCCCTCAACCGTATCACGCGTCAAGGTATATCCCTGACTCAGACGAATTTTGCCCAGATACAGGGATAGTGCGCCTACGTTACGAGAGATAGACATTTCATTGTCGTTAAGAATAACGGTCATTTTCGCACGCAGCTGACCAATTTGATTCATCGCTTCAAATGCCATACCACCAGAAATAGATGCATCGCCGATAATTGTCATAATGCGTTCATTGGTACCGTTTAGGTCACGAGCTAAAGCGAGCCCCAGCGCCGTGGACAAAGAATCTGAAGCATGTCCAGAATTATGAACATCATGAACGCTTTCAGCGCATTTGGGAAAACCCGATATTCCGCCATATTGCCGCAATGTTGAAAACTCAGCATATCGTCCGGTAATCATCTTATGGGCATAGCTTTGATGCCCTACGTCAAACACGAGGTGATCTCTTGGCGAATCGATCACACGATGTACGGCAAGTATCACCTCGACCGAGCCCAGACTTGAAGCAAGATGACCTCCGGTGCAAGAGACAGTCCGGATCATCTCCGAGCGAATTTCGCTCGCCAAGCAGTCAAGCTGCTCATATGTTAACAGCTTGATATCGGCCGGTTCGGTAATCAACGGCAGTATCTGTATGTCAGCCATCATACCCAACACTCCCAAAAAAAGAGCGACAAGGCGGGTTACTGCCCGTCCGTCGCCTTATCCCGCTCCTCGACATCCTCGGGATGTTGGCCCTCTTCATCAGACACGACATCCTGAGACTCGACGGCCATCTTTTCATCATTTAGTTGTTCAAGTTCTTCAACAGAGAAATCCGTTGTATCGATCAGTTCAGTGCAACTATTCCCTAAACGAATTGCTTCTTCATAGAGATCCAAACACTGATCAAGAGAGGTCTCTCGACTTTTTATTTGTATAGCGATATCTTCAAGTTGCATGCGCACGTATGCATAGGAGCTTTTCTCTGCCTGAGGGCTCATTGTTCATCTCCTTGAAGCTGCTCTGATACGCCATCTGCCATCTGAGCTATTGTATCTGAATCGCTTTTCTCATCCGTTTCATCAAGAGTGCGCGCAACTTTACCCAGTACACCATTGATGAATCGATACGAATCATCCTCGCCACCATAAATTCGAGCAAGCTCAATGGCTTCATTGATTGAGACACTCACGGGCACTTCATCAATATAGTACATCTCATAGCAGGCGAGACGTAATATGGAACGATCAACGAGTGGCATACGAACAAGCGACCAATTCTCAGAAACTTCTTCAATCTTATCATCGAGAATGTCGTTTTTCTCAGTAACACCCTGAACGAGACGATACGCATAATCCTCAAGCGATTCAATACTTGCAACAATCTCGCCATCAACGTTGGTTTCAGCATCGATGAAACGTTTCTTACCATCTGATCCGAAACAAACGCCTGTGATCTCACGTTGATACAATAACTGGAGTGCCTGCCTGCGTGCTCGCGTCCGATCTAACACCGGCTACTCCGTCTTAAATTGAAGGCCGGTTATCATGATATTGATACAAGCAACCGCAATACCCACTTGAGACTGCAGCGCATCAAACACAGCCTCGCGAATAGCGTTTGCCATTTCCTGCAAAGGGTAACCATAATACGCTTGAATACGAAGTTCAATCGTAAGCTGCCCGTCTTCTTCTGCAAGAATCTCAACATCATCAGGATGTTCACGACGACGCAATATCGAAGCGATGCCCGAAGAAACCTTCGGATCGCCCACGCCCGCAACACCCTCAACTTCTTTAGTTGCCTGCCTTACAATGGTCTCTATAACACCCGGTGCAATGCCAAGATGCGCGATGGTATCGCTAATTGTGCTCTTAGACTCCTTCATCGCATCAACCGAAAGTGCGAAATCCTTTTCCGCAGATCTATGCCCTATCTTCTGAGAAACCTCTTTGAAGATACCCATCCTAGACCATCTCGCTTTCAACGAAATCAGTATACACTTCACCTTTTTTGAAGGCGTTATTCTCAAGTACCTGAAGATGGAAGGGTATTGTCGTCTTTATACCCTCAATAACAAATTCGTTTAATGCACGACGACCACGTTGAATAGCTTCGTCGCGTGTCGAGCCCCATACAATGAGCTTGGCAAGCAGCGAATCATACGTGGGGGGAACTACATACCCCTCGAACAGATGGGTGTCCACTCTAACACCCGGGCCGCCAGGAAACACAAGCCGAGTAATCTTGCCCGGACAAGGCATGAAGTTATTTGCAGGATCTTCTGCATTGATGCGAAATTCAATTGCATGAGAGCGAGGCGTGAAGGGAACTTCCGACAGACAAGACAGGGGCTCCCCTGCAGCAATGCGGAATTGTTCCTTGATGATATCGACCCCCGTTACAGTCTCAGACACCGTATGCTCAACCTGCACACGTGTGTTCATTTCCATAAAATAGAATTTTCCATCAGTGTCTAGCAAAAACTCAATTGTACCAGCATTTTCATATCCCACAGCGGCAACTGCTCTCAGCGCGGCGGCACCCATCTCCTGACGTAGCGACTCGGTAAGAGCCGGAGACGGAGCCTCTTCGACAAGCTTTTGATGCCTACGCTGAATGGAACAATCACGTTCACAGAGATGAATTGCATTGCCATGAGAATCCGCGAGTAATTGAATCTCGATATGACGAGGTCTCAGTAGATACTTTTCGAGGTAGACTTCATCATTACCAAAGGCCCCTTGAGCCTCATTGCGGGCTGCACGAAAAGAAGATTCAAGTTGAGCAGGAGAGTCAACGACACGCATGCCCTTTCCGCCACCTCCAGCGCTCGCTTTGATGAGCACCGGGTACCCTACTTCATCGGCAAAACGTGCCGCCTCTTCGACGGTATCGACTGCGCCGTCAGAACCCGGTATGGTGGGAACGCCGATACCCTGCATAGTTTCACGGGCGTTTGACTTATCGCCCATTGCTTCTATGCAGGCCGCCGAAGGACCGATGAACACGATGTCGTGTTCAGCACACGCGCGCGCAAAATCAGCGTTTTCAGCGAGAAACCCATAGCCGGGATGTATCGCGTCAGCACCGGTTATATGAGCCGCACCGATGATCGCCGGTATACTGAGATAAGAACGGGCGGCAGGGGCCGGGCCGACACAAACCGCCTCGTCTGCCATGCGCACCGCTAAGGTATCCGAATCCATCTCGGAATACACAATCACCGTTGCGATATTCATTTCACGAGCTGCGCGGATTATACGAACCGCAATCTCACCACGGTTTGCTATTAATATCTTCTTAAACATAAGCAGGTTCGATCTTTCCTATCGGTTCGAGGTAAAACATCACAGTACCATACTCAACGGGAGTCGCATTCTCGAGACATATCTCGCGAATGGTCCCTATCTGCTCTGCCGAAATCTCATTCATAAGTTTCATTGCTTCGACGATGCAAAGCGTCTGACCGGCAGTAACCTCATCGTTAAGTTTGACAAACGGTGCCGCATCGGGAGAGGGAGCCGCATAGAATGTGCCCACCATGGGAGCCTTCACGGGAATCCAGTGAACAGGACGATCAGTCCCTTCGGATTCCGTAGACTTCGACGCGACTGGCGCTGTCTCCGACAGAGATTCCGTAACAACTGGTGCCATAACCGCAACGCCCTCACCGGGACGACGGACAGTAACTTTCATGCCCGCTTCCTCAACAGTTATCTCCCCAACACCACTTTCTTCAAGAATCCTGGTGAGCTCACGGATCTGGTTGATATCCACGTAATCCTCCTCTTTCGTATGCGAGACCTCTCCCGCAAGACAAAACTCCGTCTTTTCTTCGGTGATATGCTTTGAAAGGAATGTCCGTGCCTCGTTCGGGAACAAGGCGTACATAATAACATCTTCTTCGCTTTTGGCCAGATCACCGATCTCGGCAGCGACTTCGTCGTAGGTAGTTTTTACCAGTGAGCCTGGTGCCACATCATCGGACAATGGCTCAATATTTCCGAGTACCTTGTCGACAATATTCATGTCAAGTGGACCAGGCGCCTTGCCATAATAGCCGGCGAGGTAGTTTTTCATTTCAGCGGATACAACCGACCAACGCTTACCCGTAAGAACGTTAAATACCGCCTGAACGCCAACAATCTGTGACATGGGAGTAACCAACGGCGGATATCCAACTTCGGCACGTACACGGGGAATTTCTTTCATAACATCGTCAAGACGATCGAGAGCTTTTTGCCCCTCTAGTTGACTCAAAAGATTGCTCATCATGCCACCGGGAACCTGATGACTGTAAACCTGCATCTGTATCAGCGATGAAACGCCCCGCTTGTAGTGTCCTCGGATACGTACGCTTTCCCAATACTCAGAGATCTCAAAAAGTAGATCGAGATCAAGCCCCGTATCATAACCAGATTCCTTCAAAGCGGCAACAATCATTTCAACCGCAGGTTGAGAGTTACCAAACGCCAAAGGCGCACTCGCCGTGTCGACGATGGCAGCGCCTGCCTCGGCAGCCTTAAGATAGTTAGCAGGAGCCATACCTCCTACATAATGACAATGTAGATGTATGGGCAAATCTACCTCTTCGCGCAAGGCCTTAACCATGCGCTCGGTGCGATACGGCGTCAGCATACCGGCCATATCCTTGATTACTATCGAGTCGGCACCAAGCTCCTTGAGTTGCAGCGCATACTCGATATAGGAATCGAGTGTATGCACCGGCGACATGGTATAAGAGATTGCACCTTCAAAATGAGCACCTGTTGCCTTGATAGCTTCAGCCGAATCGACAACATTACGAATATCATTAAGCGCATCAAAAACCCGGAAAACGTCGATACCATTACGATGAGCAAGCTCGGTGAAACGACTGACAATCTCCTTGGAGTAATGATGATACCCCACAAGATTCTGTCCGCGAGTCAACATGGCTAGAGGCGTGTTCGGACAATGCTTCTTTATAGCGCGCAAGCGCTCCCAAGGGTTTTCGTCAAGAAAGCGCAGACAAGTATCAAATGTCGCACCTCCCCAGGCTTCAATTGCCCAGTATCCAACTTTGTCCATCTTGGGCAAAATGGGGAGCATATCACCTATCTCCATACGTGTCGCCCATAATGACTGATGAGCATCTCGGATGGTGGTGTCCATGATGTAGAGTGGTCTCACTTTGCCTCCTCTCTGTTTTCAAGGCCTGAGAAAACTTCGTCCTGTCACGACATGACAGGAAGAGTGGTAATAACGTACTATTTTATACTAATTCATCTCATGTCACATACACAGCTCTTGCGTTAACACAAACGGACTAAAAAACAAATGCCGTCGGCTCGCGTAGATCGACGGCATCAAATAACTGATTACAACGCGTTAGACTCTCGTTATGTAACGACCATCTCGCGTGTCAATTTTGAGCGTATCACCAATGTTTATGAACATGGGGACCTGAACAATTCTGTTCGTTTCAAGAGTAGCTGGCTTAGAACCACCCTGAACAGTATTTCCGGCAAATCCCGGCTCAGTCTCGATAACTTCAAGCTCAACAAACATGGGAGGGTCGATAGCTATCAATTCAGCACCTGCATATTGAAGCTGGCAGATGTCATTTTCTTTCAGCCAACCAGCAGTATCGCCCACAATAGTAGCCGGAACGGCGACTTGTTCGTAGCTCACATTATCCATAAAGTGATAATCTTCGCCGTCGTTATAGAGATATTGCATCTCCTTGGTCTCCATGCGGACCTCATCAAATTTCTCGCCCGAGCGAAAGGTCAGATCATTCACGCGACCCGTTTTGACATCACGTATCTTGGTACGGACAAATGCTCCGCCTTTACCTGGTTTGACATGTTGAAATTCAATGATGGTATAGACCTTACCATCTATGATGATAGCTTTACCATTTTTAAAATCTGCCGTAGATATAGACACTTTTCAAAACCTTTCCGCATAATTATCCGTCACAGATCATACGCTCACACGCGTTAACAGAAAATCGGTACTTAAACGCTAGCCCGTTATGTTAGCATAACACCAAAAATTACCCGCCAGAGCGCCCCATTCTGCACGCAACATACAGAGCAGACAAGGGCAAACGGAGAAATCTATAGCTCAATAAGCGTACGTGATGATTGAGCAAAGCTTTCAAAACCATTCCGAGTGACGACACCGAAATCTTCGATGCGCACACCGCCGACACCGGGCACATATATGCCGGGTTCAATGGTTATAACATTGCCACATACCAGAAGCTGATCAGCGCGAGGAGCAAGGACGGGCATCTCATGAACGTCAAGACCAACTCCATGACCAAGACTATGAGTGAAACAACCCGCGTAGCCTGCAGCGGCAATTATCTCATCGGCAAGTTTATGAAGTTCAGACCCCGTCTTGCCTATCGCAACCGCTTCTTTGCAAGACTCGTGGGCGCGAAGAGTTGCCGCATGCATAGCTCGTTGTTCTTTGGAAGGCGTCCCCATACAGACCGTACGTGTCATGTCAGCACAATAACCCCGATAACGAGCGCCAAAATCCAAGACGATCAGATCTCCCTGCGCAAGCAAGCGATCGGTTGGAAGTGCATGCGGAATAGAAGTATGCGCACCACTTGCGACAATAGAGGGAAACGCAATACCATCAGCGCCCAGACTTCGCATACGAAATTCAAGTTCTGCTGCTACATATTTTTCGCTCATGCCAGGACGCATGATGCCGAGAACCTGTGTAAACGCTGCATCAGTGATCTCTTGGGCGCGACGATGCCGCGCAAGTTCATTTTCATCCTTGACCGCGCGCAGATCAAAAATCATACGAGAACACTCAACTAAAGAGAAGTTGCATTCCTTGGATGTCTCAGAGGGACACCGTGCCCTTGAAGCGTTTTTCAACTCATTATCCAACGCTCTGAACTCATTCAAAGGAAGATCATGCTCGATACCGATCCGCATAGGTAGTTCTGAAGGATGCAATGCTGAGGCGCTATTAAAGAGAAGGTCAGCGAGATACCCACTTGAAGAACACCGGCTGTCATCAATGAGCCAAGCAGTTCCTCGGGCACGGTCGCGTAGCGCCTCGCTGTAGCGCATATCGCTATGGATACTGGCTTCTCCTGCTGTTACACAGACCGTATGAGCGCGCTCTTCATCAAACACATCGTCAAAACCGGTAAGCCAGTGAATATCTGTCGTTGAACGAGCCACATAGGCGAAAAGCTTTTCTCTCTCCATGGATGCTCTAAGTCGGTCAAGTCGCTTCTCCATATAACATCCCTCAATATGCATGAGTGGAAGCGTCGTTATTTTCAAGAAACGAGATGAGCGTATCGACAGCATCTACATAACCATTCGCTCCTCTACCTGCTATCTGTGCGATACAAGCAGGCGCAGTGACAGATACTGCACGAAACGCTTCGCGCGCATTGATATCAGAAAGGTGTACTTCCACAACGGGCAGCGCAATAGCCTTGATCGCATCATGCAACGCATACGAATAGTGCGTATAAGCAGCAGGATTGAACACAATACCATCGAAGTCTCTTCGCGCATCTTGGATGATATCGATGAGAGCACCCTCGCCATTGCTCTGAATAAACGCAAGTTCTAGGGGAGATAACCCGCTCTGCTGCCTAACCTCATTACGTCTGGCAATCTGCTCAGAGATATAGTGATTCATCTCCGCAAGCGTTACGGTACCGTACACCTCTGGCTCTCGCTCTCCTAGCAGATTTAGATTGGGACCGTTAAGAATGAGTAGTTTCATGATGCCGCGTCCTCCCCTACTGGCACAGTCACAGTAGTTGAAGCAGTGTCGGAAGCAATGTTTTCTTGAACAGTCTCTTCTGAATAGACGGATTTGGAGCGCGCCCAAGCTTCAAGATGCTCATGAAGAGTATCAAAGGGTACTTCACAAACGTCCCAAGAACCAGGACCAATCGGCAAAATAAAGCGTATAGCTCCGTTTCGAACTTTTTTATCTGACATCATATGTTTCAAAAGATCATCGGGAGAGTAGACCTGTGGTAGCGCCGTGAGCCCCATCATATCGAGCAAAGTATCTTGTGCAAAGACGAAATCAGAAGATGTGCCGATGACCTCGACAGCGAGACGCGCGGCAAAACGCATTCCTTCAGCAACAGCGCGACCATGGGATATAACTCCATAGCCAGCCACAACCTCGAGTGCGTGACCAAACGTGTGTCCGTAGTTTAGACATTCGCGACGTCCTTGTTCGCGCTCATCATGAGTAACAACTTCGGCCTTAAATGAAATAGCCCGAGCAATGGCCTGTTGAACGATATCAGGGTCATGCGCCACAAGTTCGGCGGCATGAGTAGTAAGCCAGACGCTGAATTCTTCAGAATCTATCATGGCTGACTTGCATATTTCAGCAAACCCATTTTCCCACTCAGCTTCTGGCAAAGAACGCAACGTCGCAAGATCGGCGGCGACATAGCTTGGCTGAGTAAAGGTTCCCACCAAATTCTTACCCTGAGGTCTATCTATAGCCGTCTTACCCCCCACCGATGAATCAACCATGGCGAGCAGCGTGGTAGGTATCTGAATACAGGGAATACCGCGCATATAGGTGGAGGCCACAAAACCTGCCAGATCACCGATAACCCCGCCTCCCAATGCAATGATAGCGCCATCACGACTAAGACCAATATCAGCTAGGGCGTCCCACAACGCTATAGCTTGATCAATACTCTTGCTTATCTCCCCTGCCGGCACCGTAATTTCATCCACGCGAAAATTTTCTTTTTCAAGAGATGCGCGCACGTGCTTTGCAAAACGAGGCATAGTGTTCTCATCGCCGACAACAACCACCCGAGAAATTCCCGGAATCTCACGCAAGTGGGTACCAAGACTGACGATAAGGTGCTGACCAATGCGAATATCATAGTGCTCGCCATTCCCGAAGACGACGCGGATCCTTCTTACCGTCATAGTAATCCCTTTTCCTCCAACATCCTGCCAAGCTCAAAGGCAACAACGCCCGGGTTCTTTCCTGAAGTATCATACATGATGTCGGCACTCGCACGATAAAGGGGCAAGCGTGCTTTAAGCAGCTCTTCGGGAGAGTGTTGTGCATTCAGAAGGGGACGCGTTTCGGGATGCGAAATACGCGATATCGCTTCGGCGGCTTCAACATGCAGGTAGACAACCGTACCAAGTTTACGAACCAATTCGCGACTACGTTCGTCGACAATGATGCCGCCGCCACAGCTTATCACCGCAGAGGGTTCTTGAAAAAGTCCCATCAGATAGTCTCTTTCGCGCGCACGAAATCCATCTTCGCCCTCAAGAGCAAATATCTCAGGTATGGATATTCCTGCAGCTTCAGCGATACCAGCATCAACGTCATAGAGCGTCTTACGATAACGACGCGCCAGCTTACGAGAGACCGTTGATTTTCCGGACCCCATGAACCCGATGAACAAAATATGCGGACCCCTGATATCTTTACCCATATAATTTCACCTAAAAACGTGCCAATCGAGCACGGTAGGCCTCGATGTTGGCGCGAATGTCCTGTAGACAACCATCGCCAAACCGTAGACGATATGCTTCAGTCAGGACAAGGGCAAGTTCACTTTCTGCAACCACTCCACATGCGGGCACCGCACAGACATCAGAGCGTTCCTTTGAGGCTTGACGCATCTCATGAGTAACAAGATCAACGGTGGAAAGTGGTGTCATCAACGTCGGGATGGGTTTCATGGCGAGCGTTATCTCGATCGATTCACCATTCGTCATGCCCCCCTCAAGCCCACCAGCGTTATTTGAAAGCCGATGAAATCCGCGCTCCTTCTCAAACGCAATTTCATCGTGAACAAGCGAGCCCGGCAGAATTGCCGCATCAAAACCAAGTCCAAATTCCACACCTTTGACTGCGGGAATAGAAAAAAGTGCTTCGCCGATGCGGGAAGCAAGACGCTCTCGTGGTGTTGCATAGCCACCAAGACCGGGCAACAATCCCTGCGCGATCAAAACTACCCATCCCCCCAACGATTCTCCCGCCTGAAGAGCACGATCGATTTCAAGCTTCATTGCCTCTGTCGTTGCCTGATCTGGACAACGGACCGGAGAATTTTCTACAGCCTCCCAATCAATGTTGGCATCAGCAAATTCAAGAGGTAACTCGATTGAGCCAATTCGAGACACAAACGAATGAACCGAAACGCCCATATCCTGAAGAAGTGCTTTAGCAATCGCTCCGGCCGCCACACGGCAAACTGTTTCGCGCGCACTGGCACGTTCAAGGATGTCCCGGCAATCATGCGTACCATTTCTGAAGGAACCGCTGAGATCGGCGTGACCTGGTCGAGGAGTCTGCTCACGCACAAGATCTTGGGGTGCCTCGCCATCTGTCGCCATACGATCAGACCAGTTTGTCCAGTCTTTATTTATCACCTGAAGCGCAATGGGACTTCCAATGGTACGTCCGAAACGTACGCCAGAAAGTATTTCAACTCGATCAGTCTCAATCGACATGCGTCCACCGCGGCCATAGCCCCGTTGCCTGCGCGCAAGCTCATAATTGATGTAATCAGCAGTGAGCTCAAGCCCAGCAGGAACACCTTCGACTATAACGGTCAGAGCTCGACCATGAGATTCACCAGCGCTGACATAATGCATAGAAAATCACCTCTCATAGGAAGATGAAAACCTTGTTCCATCCTAGCAAATCATGAGCAAAAAGAATGAATCTTCAGATAATTTTTCCGAAAACTCGCAGGAGAACACATCTAGACGGTAGATACTGTTCAAAAAACTGCCTATTCAGCAGCTTTATATCACATTAATGAATCCCTCAACGCCTCATAAATCATCGTGCGATCAACCAGTAGAGACACACCCTGCGCATCGGCGAACAGATGCATGGTAGCGATTGCCTGTTCTACGAGCATGCCCAGACCGTCCATGCTGCAAGCGCCCGCCTCTGCACAAGCTCTTCTGAGCGCCGTTTCCCCCTGCCCATATACCACATCAAGTATCGTGTGATGCGACCTGATCAGATCAGAGGCAACCACACTCGGATCATCAGGGTTCATCCCCAGAGGTGTTGCATCAATCAAAATATCAATGTCCGGCATAAGACTATCAAGGTGTTGATAGGAGATGGCCTCCATACGAGTAACATGCGCAGTGCCCCAAGACGAAACTGCCCAGGAAACAAGTTTCTGTTCAGGCCCAAATCCAGAAGTCAGAAAACCTTCTTGTAATAATGCTGCCTCATCTATGGCCTTCTGACGATCCATAATCAGTCGATGAGCCTGTTCCACATGACGGCTCACAAGAAAAATGGCGCGCGCGCCCGCAATCGCAAGTGAAACCAACGCAGAAAGAGCTGCAGCACCCGTACCACAAATTGCCACGGTTTTCCCCGCAACGTTACAATTTGCATCAAGTTCAAGGGTGCGCAGCACGCCGTATCCATCGGTATTGTAACCGACAAGGCGAAAACCCTCATTGCTGATTCCCTCCTCAAAACACAAGACATTTGCGCCCCCCACCATAAACGCGGATGCATCGAGCCCATCGACCATATTCATAACATCTCGTTTATAGGGCATCGTCACATTGAATCCAAGAAACCTATTGGCGTGAGCATGCGCACCATTGACCAGAGAGAATACCTGTGTGATATCGCTACATTCAAAACGTCCATAGTGCCAAGCCAGACCAGCAGCGTCATAAACGGTTTGATGAATAAGCGGAGAAAGCGTATGAGCGATTGGGTAGCCAATCACTCCAGACAGTTTTTTGCCATCGCAGTGTTCACTTGCTCTAGCAAACTCTTTATCGGTCTGTCTCTCCATTCTCCCCTATCCTTTCTTCGTTAAGAGGCATATCGCCCAGAATGCGCTGTTGCACTTTTCGTAGAAGTACGGTATACCATAGATCTTCCGTGGCGAGTGGCTCAACCAACAGCGCACGGATACCCGCCGCGCGGGCGGCAAGAACATCCGTAAACAATTGGTCGCCCAACAGCGCAGACTCTTCTTTCTTTGCGTGCATAAGACGTAACGCTTTAAAAACTCCGATGGGTAGCGGTTTTAATGCTTTTGCCACAATAGGCAGTTCAAGCGCAGATGCAATCTCATATGCATAAGAGTGACAGTTATTCGAGATAAGGCACATCTGAATCCCTCGCAGGCGACCATCTGCAATCCACTGACGTATCTCTGAAGGGATCTCATGCGTCTTGCGAGAAAGCACGGTGTTGTCCATATCAAGGAAGAGCGTTGTTATGCCCGCCACCTCGATAGTATCAAGAGACAGATTTATCAGAGAAGAGCCATACCAGTCCGGCTTCAGCACCCTATTTGTTCTCGCCATCGCTAGTCTCACTAATCGTTTGCAATACCGAAGACTTCTTTGTAACGCTCCTTCGCGACAAGGAAGTCATCGTAGTTATCACAAAACGTCAGTGTACCGTCAAGCTCTGTGGTCACGTAGTACAGGTAGTTTGTCGTATTTGGATTGTACGCAGCTTTGATCGAAAGAATACTCGGGGAGCAAATCGGACCCACTGGTAATCCCGAGTTGGTATAGGTGTTATAAGGACTTTTCACCGCCAGATCGTCAAGAGTAAGATTGTGCCCATCGTAACCAGAACCAAGCGCATAGACAACCGTCGGATCCATCTGGAGATACATGCCTCGGTTAAGACGATTATAGATAACCGAAGCGACATTATATCTTTCGCTGTCAGTGCCGGTCTCTCTTTCTATAATTGAGCCCATGGTCACCAGCTGAAACAACGTATATTGACCATTTCCCTTAAGAGAAAGACCCGCGTTGTTCATCTCTGTCGAGAACTGAGAGAGCAGGGTACGCACCACATAATCAGCGCTTGCCCCTTCAGGAACATAATAGGTCTTAGGATAGAGAAAACCTTCGAGCGAATTATCATAAACGCCTGCAAGGAATGGATAATCTCCCACATAACGATCTGCCTGATGACAAAGATTTATGAAATCACTCGCTGAAATTCCCAGAGAGTTTTGAACAATGCTGGCAGTTTGAGAAATAGTCAAACCCTCAGGAATCGTCAGTTTTGTACCTTCAAAATTGGGGCCGGCAACCAGTCGGTCGATGACCGCATCATTTTCCATATAGGTAGTAAATTTATAGGAACCCGCCTTAAGCGATTGGGCCGCATCGCGAGAAGAAACCTGAGAGATGAACGAAGAGCGATTGGATATGACCTCATTACTCACAAGAATGTCAGCGATGGTTTGCGTAGAAGAACCACTGGGAATCTGAACGGTCACTTCAATTCCTGCCGCACTTCGATGCGAAGCATTGCCGGAAAAAATGTTATAGACAACAATACCGGCAATGATAAGTACAACAACAAATAACGCCGCGATTACGGCAGACGCAATGCCACGTCGACGATCGTTCTTCCATTTGTTACTGCTTTTTTGAACCGTATATTTCTCGTGAGAATTACGGAAATGAACGCTGGATGTTCCTTTTTGCTTAGACTGGTCTACGCCTCTACCATACATCCGCTGAAAAGAAGACTGATCAACGACATCCCGAGATGAACGTGAACGATTTCGATTTGGTTGACCAAGGGTTGGCTTACGATCACCTGAAGCGCTACGATGAGCACCGCGAGATGAAGTATGTCTCTGGTGTTTGTCGAAGATCATCAGAAGTCTTCCGTTTCATTTGTCTGATTGCATGTCATGAGCGCATCCGTCAAGAAATGTCTGCAAAAAAACCGACGCGGCTATCATATCGACTTTTCCTCGTTGTCTTCGTTCGCTCAAACCGTTTTCACGTAATATCCGCTTCGCCTCAACAGAAGAGAGCCGCTCATCACAGAATTCATAGGGCATGTTCCAGTCAGCTGCTATACCCGCTGCAATCTGTTTTACGTAATCAGTTTGACGACTACATTCACCAGACAGCGAAAGCGGAAGACCAAACAAGAATAGCGACGGTTCATAATCTTCAATAATACGCTTGAATGCAGACGCGCGTCCTACAACTTCGTTCAACGACAATACTTCCAAAGGAGATGCAACGCAGCTATTACGATCGCTTACCGCAAGGCCAACGCGTTTCTCTCCAATATCGAAAGCAAGGATTCGCGTCATAAGCCTGCCTGAGCAGTCAATTTTTCGCGTGCTGCGTCAAGAGCCTCGGGAAGGCGTGATACCGCTGTGCCACCGGCTTGAGCCATGGCAGGTTTTCCGCCACCGCTTCCGTCAATCAAAGGTGCAATCTGTTTGATAAGAGCACTCGCATCAAAGCCAGCATCTATTGCTTCCTTGCTGCCAGCCGCAAGCAAAGCAGCTTTCCCATCAACAGTCCGCGCAGCAAGAACAAGCGCGCCGGGCACTTCCATACGCTCTTTGACAATATCCCAGATAGACCGCAACTCGTTTGATTCAATATCCGATATCGTCAAAAGAATAACGGGATAACCAATATCGAGCGTTTCAGCCCCAGCAAGAACATCAGCTACTTCGCGGCGAGCAGTCGCTTGCTGCAGACGCCGAGCCTCCTCTTTGAATACCCTGAGCTCTTCAAGGTCACGCGCGGTACGCTCCACCACCTCTGAAGGCGAGACATGCAGCAACCCAGCCGTATCTTTGAGCTCTGACTGCAGGGCGTTGACATATGAAAGAGCATCGTAGCTGGTAACCGCTTCTATACGGCGGATGTTATTGCCCACGCTGCCCTCAGAAACGATTTTAAGAAAACCGATTTCGGCTGTATTCGCAACATGAGTGCCACCACACAATTCCCGTGAATAAGAGCCGCATTCCAGGACGCGAACATGGGCACCATACTTTTCGCCAAACAGAGCGGTGACGCCAGCGGCGCGCGCCTCATCAAGCGAGGTCTCATAAAATGTCACGGGAGAGGCATCCATAATTTTCTCGTTGACAATCAGTTCCACCCGAGCGATCTGCTCAGGTGTCATTGCCTCGAAATGGGTGAAATCAAAGCGCAGTCTATCGGCTGCCACCAACGAGCCGGCCTGCTTTACATGATCACCTAATACTTCTCGTAATGCCCAGTGAAGGATATGCGTAGCCGTGTGGTTACGCGAAACACGATTGCGAAACATCACATCAATGGAGGCAAGAATTTCGTCCCCCACTGTAAGATAACCAGCGGTCACCAGTCCTCTCTGTACGCGAAGACCTTTCTCGGGGATAACAGCATCTCTTACCTCAAACGCGCCGCAGTCATTGGCAATCTTGCCCGTATCTCCTACCTGACCACCCATTTCCCCATAGAAGGGCGTGCGATCAAGAATCACGTCAGCAGTCATGCCTTCCTCAACCCGATCGACCACTTCGCCATCTACCACAAGCGCCTGTATGCGAGCCGATGTGCTCTTTTCAAGATATCCAACAAAGATAGTTTCGCCCAATTGTTTGAGAAGATGAGAGAACACGCCGCCATAGCTGCCCCAAGCATCATCTGAACGCGCAGCACGAGCGCGCTCACGCTGAACTGACATGGCGGCTTCAAATCCGCTACGATCAACTTCGATCCCACGTTCATGCGCAACTTCGGCAGTAATTTCAAAGGGAAACCCATAGGTGTCATGAAGAACAAAAGCAGTCTCACCGTCTAAGACATTGTCTTGAAGCGTGTCGAGTGCACTATCCAGATACATCTGCCCTTGACGTAATGTCGCCCCAAAGCGATCCTCTTCCGCGAGCACAACACGTTTTATCAGGGATTCATTTTCAACAATTTCCGGATAGACCGAACCCATCTCCTGAATGACTGCATCAACAAACGTTCCGAGGAAGGGACCTTCTATGCCTTGTAGGTGTCCATGACGAACCGCTCGACGCAACAGACGTCTGAGCACATAGCCGCGACCCTCATTTGAAGGTAAGATGCCATCGCCAATCATAAAGGTAACCGCGCGAGCATGGTCAGCGAGTATGCGCAAAGATAAATCAACCTTTGTGTCTATTCCATACGCGTTGCCAATGAGTTCCTCGCCTAAGGTGATGAGACCCCGCAGAATATCTGAATCATAGTTAGTATAGACACCCTGAGTGAGAGCGGCTACGCGCTCAAGCCCCATTCCGGTATCGATGTTCTTCTTGGGAAGTGGTACCAGCGTACCATCTTCTTGACCATCATACTGAGTGAACACACAGTTCCAGAACTCAATATAGCGGTCACAGTCGCAGCCGGGTGCGCAATCGGGCTTGCCGCACCCCACAGAGGGGCCCTGATCATAATACAGTTCTGAGCAGGGTCCACACGGTCCCGTAGGGCCTGCACGCCAAAAATTATCCTCTGCGCCCATAATCACAATATGATCTTCAGGGACACCAAGCGCTTTCCATATATCGATAGTCTCAAGATCTTTTTCATACACAGAAAAATAAAGACGCTCAGGTTCAAAACCAAGTACTTCGGTTGAAAATTCGTAAGCCCAAGCGCACATCTCATCTTTAAAGTAAGCACCAAAACTAAAGTTGCCCAGCATCTCAAAAAATGAAAGGTGCCGACCAGTGGTACCGATAATATCAATATCATTGGTTCGCACACATTTTTGAGCAGTCGTAGCACCAATATAGGGAGCTTCAAGTTGCTTTTGTTGCAGAAAATACGGTTTAAATTGTACCATCCCCGCGACGGTTAAGAGAAGCGAAGGGTCATCAGGAATGAGCGAGGACGACGGAAAACGTCTGCACCCCTTCTCCTCAAAAAATCGTAAATATTTTTCCCGAATCTCGGAACTCTTCACTCGTATCTCTATCTCTCGTCTTGGACTCTCATATACGCTATACGCGTATGGATGTTATACACATCTTCGCAGATGAAAGAGTTTAGAGCCTCGCTGCCTTCTTGTATACGACAGCCAGAAGATGCCTGTCAAAAAACCGTAATATTTACGATACATCTTGGTTAAAAGTAAGGCTCTGAGCATATATCAGGTATCAAGCCAATTAAACACGTCTCGTTTGTCCTCAATATCTTCTGCCGGTGAAATACCTGCTTTTGATGAAGTCACTGTCGTTGCTTTGCCATCGCCAGCAGTCGATACGTTCGTGCAACCTTCTTTTCTCTGTCCCCCATTTTGAGAGTCAGAATGATCTTCTCGATAGATAAATCCTGAACGAGAACTATCGACAACCATCTCAAGTTGACTGGTGGTAATAAATTGATCAGTCGCATCTGATACCGGGTCAACATCGATGCTCGGCTTGCCTTTGAACAGGGCGCCGTCATTGCCAACGAGTTGTCTACCTGTCTTCTTCTCAAAAAAGTATACAAAGATATCCTTGGCAATAGCAGTAACAGGAATAGCCACGAGCATACCGAAAACACCGCCGAGCGCCCCACCCGCAATAAGAACAACGAGAACAATGCAGGGATGAAGTGATACGGTTGAAGACATGATGCGCGGAGAGATAAATGTTGCCACAATCCATTGAGCGACACAGGAGATCAGAATCGAAAGCACGCAGGCCCAAAAGCCATTAAACAATGCAAAAAGAGCAACGACAATACCGGCCACCACCGGACCTATATAGGGAACAACCGTAAAAATGCCCGTCAAAAGACCAAGAACTGCCGCATAGGGAATACCGCATATCCAATACCCCACACCAGAGAGAATGCCCACACATAGACAGCCGATGAGAGTACCTTTGATATAGCCGGTAAGCACGCGCGAACACACGGTGGCTACAAAAGTGAACTCCTTATCATGGCGCGGCCCCACCAGAATATGCATTTCGCGTGCCATACGATGATAGTCAAGCAAAATCCAGAAGGACACGACAAGGGAGACGCTCAAAACGACAAAACTGTTGGCAATCTCACCGCCTGCACTGGCAATCTCGCTGAAAGAAATACTCGCCAAACTACCCAGAGCATTTGAAACCTGTTGTGAAACAGCGTTCATCATCGCGGATATCGTAGGATCAGCAAACAGATCGGCGTAGCGTGAGCGTATATCGGTAAACCATCCGGTCAATTCCTGATAATACGTAGGCAGCATCTTGACGATACTCGATATCTGTTCTATCAGCGAAGGTATAATAGCGAAGACCAGTGCCGCAAGAATGGCAAACATTGCAACGAACATGATGAAAGAACCGAGAGGTCGTGACACTCGATGCTTTTCAAAAAAATTCACACCAGGATTAAGAACAAAGACAATAAAGGCTGAGAGCAAGATAATCATCAAAGCAGGCCAGATAGAGCCCAAGGCGATACCGGCAACTACTAGGAGCAGTAGTATACCGATAATCATCCAAACAAGTGAAGTGGCATGAATGGCTCGTTCAAGTTTGGTCATATTGCGCTTATCGTGCTCGCTCAGACTCAAAAACCCTTTGTTCTTCGGCATCTAGTTCTCCACACAGTATCCTCCCCTAGTCGCTGGGGAGTATTCGGTTATCTTATCGATTCTGATATTGATCAATCGTTATCGGGCAGTGTAAAAAACCGAGCAGCCGCAGAAGGTGAACGACCGACGGTAGTATTCTCTGACGGCTCGCCGTCTCCTGCCTTACTGGCAGCTTCCAAAGACTGCGCGCGCTTCAGCGCAGCGGCTTGGCTTTGTTTGAGCGCTGCCCGCGCCTTGCCCGTGTTCTCCTTACCAGAAAAAAGGCCGCGCATTTTATCAGCCATGTCGCTCACGAAGTTCAACGGCGCATTGGTGACTGATGCCACCTTATCTACCGCTGCACCCACGCTCTCTGTTACGTTGTTTACGTCCTCAAGAATCTGATCAACTCGCATAAGTTCAAGATTCACTGCGTCTACCGTCAAAGCCGCATGCTCGACCAACGGATCGAGACGCGCGATTGCCGGTTCTAGTGAGGAGGTAATCTGTTCAATGTGTGCGAGTGTCGGTTCGACACGTGTGGTAAGTTCGGCGACCGCTCTACGAGTTTTACGCATCGTGAGAGCACTTTCGACCAATAACCAGATGAGAAACGCGATTGCGGCGACACCCATCCAGATAAGTACCTGAATCGCCAAATCGGACATGTCTAACCTCTTCCTCGAATCAAATTCATACTTCTTTCCATGATAGAACAATAAACGCTAAATGTATGCGCCAAGAACAAAAATGATAGAAGCACGGCTAAGAATCATGCAAGAAAACATTCTCATCCATGATTCTATTCAATCAGTCCTTTACGATCAGACTCGACCGCCTGCGTACGATAATGTTCCCATCCCCGTTCGCTTGGGTGAAAAAATGCCCCTCGCTCCAACCCGTCCGGCAGATATTGCTGATCAACCCAACCTCCCTCATATTCGTGAGGATAACGATAGGGAGCATACCGCTCAGCTCCGGGACGATGCCGATCGCGCAGATGATTGGGAACCGCACGCTGTGTCCCCGTACGGACTTCGCGCAGTGCCCCATCTATTGCCTCCTCCGCAGCATTCGATTTCGGTGCCAATGCAAGATAGAGAGCTGCCTGAGCCAAGCTGATACGACATTCAGGATAGCCAATCGATTCAGCTGCCTTAAATGCCGCATGAGCGACAAGGAGTGCATTGGGATCAGCGTTTCCGATATCTTCACTTGCACAGATGAAAATGCGGCGCGCGATGAACCGGGGATCCTCCCCGCCCTCAATCATCCGCGCAAGCCAATAGACCGTCGCATCAGGGTCGCTACCACGCATCGATTTAATGAATGCCGAAATAATATCGTAGTGAATATCACCTTTTTTATCATACTGGCAGGCGCGGCCAGGAGCAGCGTCTAACACCGTTTTCTTAAGCACATAACGTGCGTGCAGGGCAACACCGGCTTGTGATAGTTGCAACTCTTCAATATCTTCATCGCTCAACTCTGCTGCCGCTTTTCCCATTTCCGCAGCCATCTCAAGTGAAGAAAGCGCTGCGCGCGCATCACCACCTGCCATAACTGCGATAAGATCGAGCGCCAAAGGTGAGCAGAATACACGATCAGCAAGACCCCGCTCGTCAATAAGCGCACGACGTATCAGCATCACGACCGCCTCATCAGAAAGACTGGCAAGCTCAATAATACGAGAGCGAGAGTTGAGCGCCGCATTCACCTCAAAAAACGGATTTTCTGTTGTCGCGCCTATAAGTATGACAATTCTGTCTTCGACCGCATGGAGTAATGCGTCTTGCTGAGTACGAGAGAAACGATGTATCTCGTCGACAAACAGGATGGTCCGACGATTCTGCACCATCAAACGTTGACGAGCCGCCTCGATCTCGCGTCGCAGATCAGCAACGGTACCAGAAACGGCAGAAACTTCTGCGAAATGTGCATGAGTGGCTTGAGCAATAATGCGAGCAATTGAGGTTTTCCCCGTGCCGGCGGGCCCATACAGTATGATCGAAGAAAGTGTGTCATCAAGTATTGCCTGGCGCAGCCACGTTCCCGTTCCCACCGCCATATCCTGCCCGATCAGTTCATCAAGCGTACGGGGACGCATGCGCACAGCAAGAGGAGCTACATCCCGTAATGCCTGTTGTTCTATCTCAGAAAAAAGTGAGTCCATAGCACTATCCGATCGCCCATATAAGCCCGTGCGTACGGGCAGGAAAGACCTTGTTCAATACGATAGATAGAAGAGCTCCGCCCTCTGGCAGAAGGGTGAACCCACCTCTCAAAGGTGGGCGCCCGCATCGCCGTCTCCAGCTTCCCCAAACTAGTGCGGGATACCTGTCCTCGGCGCTTATAGGGTTCCCTATTAGTATACATCGGTCCACCAAATGTGCCAGAAGACGAAGCCTTACTCTATTATACCCGCTCGCCAGATAAAGCATATGAGTGTTTTTTCCTGAGACTCTGTGGCATAATTAAGTTAATGCGTGCTCTTTTCTTGCATATCTGCGCATCTCCATGGGAAGATGTTGGCGCTGTCGATCTGCATGCGATAGAAAGCAGGATCTTTCGTGTCATTCGTCGAATTCCGGGAAGTACGTAAGATATATCGCATGGGCGAAATCGAAGTCGACGCCGTTGACTGTATGACGTTTACTATCGATCAGGGCGAATTTGTTGTTATCGTCGGTCCTTCCGGCGCAGGCAAAACAACCGTTCTTAATATGCTCGGCGGAATGGATTCTTGCACCTCGGGAACTATTCTACTTGCTGGGCGTGAGATCAGCAGCTTCTCTCCTCGCGAACTTACGCTCTATCGCCGCCATGATATTGGCTTTGTATTCCAATTCTACAATCTCGTACAAAATCTGACTGCTCTAGAAAATGTTGAACTCGCCACACAGATCTGTAAGGATCCGCTGGATGCGGCAGAAGCATTGGCCGCAGTAGGACTCACCCACCGACTCAATAATTTTCCCGCTCAGTTGTCTGGCGGCGAGCAGCAGCGTGTCGCAATCGCACGCGCATTAGCAAAAAATCCCAAGCTATTGCTCTGCGACGAGCCAACGGGTGCTCTCGACTATCAAACAGGCAAAGCTATCTTGTCACTATTGCAAAAGACATGCCGTGAAACAGGTCGAACGGTAGTTCTTATTACACATAATCAGGCATTCAACGCTATCGCGGACCGAGTTATCCACATTCGGGAAGGCAGGATGGCTGCTCAAGAATGTAATGACCATCCCCTTGATGCCGCAGATATAGAGTGGTAGAAGTACGGACAATCAATGAAGTATGCATTCAGCAAAGAAGTCGTCCGCTCCATCACCAGTTCATGGGGACGGTTTCTTGCTATTGCTGGTATTGTTGCTCTTGGCTGTGGCTTTTATGCAGGATTGCGCATGACCGCACCCGACATGCAAATTGCTGCTGACGCATTTTACGATGGCACGTCTCTCTACGATATTCGCCTTCTTTCCACTCTCGGCTTTTCAGATAAGACCGCCGATTCAATATCTTCTATTGAAGGCGTTGAAGAGGTCATGCCCTCATGCACTGTTGATGTCATGGTCACGCTTGGTGACAAACAATATGCGATTCGCGTCCACTCCTTTGACATAGATGCCGCCCAGTCAAGCACGGCAAGCGACGATGCCACGGTATTATCAGAAAACGAAGAGTATCTGAATCGTCTTATACTTGCATCCGGACGCTGGCCAACCGGACCAGGAGAATGTGTACTTTCCGCCGACCGCATCATGGGGACACCCATAACGATTGGTGAGACCGTTCAAGTCGACTATGGCGTAAACAACCTTGATGACGTGCTAGACGTGCGCACGTATACCGTAGTAGGACTCGTACATTCTTCTTCGTATGTCTCGTCTACCACTCTCGGATCAACTTCGCTTGGCTCCGGAGTTATTCAGCAGTATATGTATGTCTCGGATGATAATTTTGCGCCAGATTACCCCTATACCGAGATATATCTAACCGTACAAGGAGCAGCGGGGGCCTTCGCGTCAAGTTCTGCCTATCAGAATACTGTTGATGCTGTTGTTGCCCGCATCAACAGCGAGCTTCCCGTACTTGAAGCAGAGCGACTCCAGGAAGTACGCGCGACTGCGCAGAAAACACTGGATGAGAAGTATGCCGACTATCAGACAAAACGAGCCGATGCTCTTGCTCAGCTTGATGATGCATCAGCGCAGCTTGAAGACGCGGCTTCACAGATTGCCGATGGCCAGACACAACTTGACCGTGCTCGTGCAAGCTACGAAAACGGAGTTGCGCAGCTTGCAGATGCGCAACAGTACGCTGATTCGCAATTGAGGGAAACAAAATACCAGCTGCAAACCGCTCAGGCTCAACTTGATGCCGCAGCCGCACAGATCAATGAAGCGGATACTCAACTGAAGCTTGCATGGCAACAATGGCAGACCAGTTCAGATCAGCTCGCCGCCGCCTACGCCGCTCTCGACAAAAGCGATCCTCAATATGAAGCAAAAAAAGCTGCGCTCGATGCCCAACAGGTACTGCTAAATGATGCAAAAAATACGCTCATCGCACAACAAAGTGAGCTCGACAGAAGGCGTAGTGAACTCAATTCGGGGCGGGCCGCCCTTGCTACTGGTTTTGCCACCTATGAGCAACAAAAGGCAAACGCGGAGTCTCAGCTCAACGCCTCTCAGGAAGCACTCGATGAGGCCGCAGAACAAATAGCACAAGGATCTGCAGCACTTGAAGAAAGCAAAATAGCGTATGAAGAAGGTCTTGATACCTATCTGCAGAAACGCACTGATGTCCTGAATGAACTTGACGATGCAGCAGCTAAGCTCGCCGATGCACAAACCGACATCGATACCATGGCATCGCCCACCTTTTATGTCCTTGATCGCACAAAGAACTTTGGTGTCGCAAGCTTTAAATCAGACTCGGAGCGCGTCGACAACATCGCTTCTGTCTTTCCCTTCATCTTCTTTCTTGTCGCCGCATTAGTGTCGCTTACTTCTATGACACGCATGATTGAAGAGGAACGTGTGCTCATAGGAACCCATAAAGCACTGGGGTATCACACGATGCGCATCACCTCAAAATACCTTATCTATGCTGGAGTTGCGAGTATAGCAGGCGCGACGATAGGCATCCTCATACTCTCGCAGATATTACCTCTCATCATCTGCAAAGCCTATGCAATCATGTACAACGTCCCTCAACGCCCGTTCCCCTTAGCAATCAATACCCCGCTTGCCTTGCTCGCAGGGGGGCTTGGAGTGGGCATCACCTTGACCGCTACGGCCGGCGCATCGATAACGACATTGCGCGAACATCCTGCGGCACTCATGCTCCCCCGCGCACCAAAAGCAGGTAAACGAATATTATTTGAGTACATCACGCCTCTTTGGCGACGGGTTAGTTTTTCATGGAAAGTCACGTTGCGCAATCTATTTCGTTACAAGAAGCGATTTCTCATGACCATCATAGGTATCGCTGGATGTACCGCGTTACTGTTAACGGGGCTCGGGCTTTACAACGCCATTAATGATATTATCGATAAGGAATATAACGAACTCATTCATTACAATGTGATCGTGAATCTTGACGATAACGCCACGGAAAACGATGTAACAACTGTGACTGATCTCATGAAGGATACGGGAGATATGACCGTTTCTGCACGAGCACAGCGGACCGTCATGGTTGCCAGCTCCACAACTCACGATAACATGACCGTTCAGGTGGCGGTCCCTCAAGACCCTGCGGCGCTGAGCGATCTCATAACACTACGAGAGCGAACCACCGGTAAAACAGTAGATTTCAATGGAAATAGCGTTGTTTTAACTGAGAAACTTGCGCGTACGCTTGGTGTATCTGTCGGTGATACCTTCACGCTGCGCGAACAAGATGACATAGGAAACGCAACGGGTGTAGGATATCAGTTCACCATTACGGGAATCGCAGAAAATTACGTAGGAAACTATGTCTATGTCGGCAATAATTGCTTCACTGAAACAACTGGTATGACACCACGCTATACGTCTCTTTTTGCCCTGTGCACCACCGATGCAGAGCAGCGTACTCTGCTTACGGATCATCTTCACGAAACACCTGTGGTACAGACCGTACTCTACAATGATGAGACCATTGAGAGTTATCGCAAAGCGCTTTCCAGCGTCAACATGATTGTGGTGGTACTCGTGGTAGCCGCAGCCGCCCTTGCATTCATCGTCCTCTATAACCTCACCAACATCAACATAACAGAGCGTCTGCGCGAGATCGCAAGTCTTAAGGTGCTTGGCTTTACCCCGCGCGAGGTTGATGCGTACATATTCAGAGAGATTATCTTACTCACATTCATCGGCGCTGCCTGTGGCCTTGTTTTTGGTGTATTCATGGAAAGCTATATCGTGGTCACTGCCGAAGTCGACCAAGTCATGTTTGGACGAGACATACACCTACTCAGTTTCGTGGGTGCATTTGTTCTCACCATCTTGTTCTCGCTGTTGGTGTTACTTGCCATGCGAAGAAAACTCGACAAAATAGATATGGTGGAAAGTCTTAAATCCGTCGAGTGATCTTGCTTTTATCCTAGCTCAACAACAAGGGCACCGATTCATTGGAATCAGTGCCCTATCCGTATCATTTCAGCGATTAATAATTCAAACTATGCCAAACGAATATTTGCCTCTTTGAGCTGACGAGACGAAACGGGTGCAGGAGCCTCCGACATAGGGTCAGAGCCACTTGAAGTCTTAGGGAATGCAATAACGTCACGAATTGAATCATAACCGCCCAACAACATGATCAGACGATCAAGACCCAGCGCTATACCGCCATGAGGCGGAGCTCCAAACCCAAGGGCCTGTACAAGAAAGCCAAATTGCTCTTTAATTTCTTCATCGCTATGACCAATGCGGCGCAACACGCGCTCCTGTAATTCTGGCGTATGTATACGAATAGTGCCTCCGCCAATCTCAAAACCATCCATTACCAGATCATATGAATAACTCCCGCATGAGAGCGGTTCATCTTCTATTCGATCAAGATCCTCATCGCGCACACGAGTGAAAGGATGATGCTCGGCAGCGTAGCGCTCCTCCTTCTCGTCATACTTGAACAGGGGGAAATTAACGATCCATAAAAGCCTATGACCTTCGCGAGGGATGTCGAGAGCCTCAGCCATATGCAAACGCACAGCCGAAAGTACCGCATTTGCGACTGCGGGCTTATCGGCGGCAAACAATACCAGATCGCCCGGCTCCGCCTGCATTTCTTCTTTGAGTACAGCATAAGCCTCATCGCTGAAGAATTTGATAATAGGACTTTTTTCTTCGCCGGAAGAAGTAAACGCAATCCAGGCCATACCCTTTGCACCATTATCGGCCGCAATAACTCCCAATTTGTCAATCTCGCCGCGACTCCAGTCGCCAGCACCCTTGCAATTGATTGCCTTAACAACACCGCCCGCCTCAATGGCGCCAGCAAATACTTTGAAACCAGAATCCCGAACAATGTTCGAAAGGTCGTGAAGCTCCATGCCAAAACGGGTATCGGGACGATCGCATCCGAATCGTTCCATGGCTTCAGCATATTGCATCCGCTGAAGCGGGAATGAGTGGTCCACCTCAACTTTCCCAAATACATGAGCGATGACATCTTCCATCATGGTCATGACGTCATCTTCGGTAACAAAACTCATTTCGACATCAATCTGGGTAAATTCAGGTTGACGATCAGCGCGCAGATCCTCATCACGAAAACAACGGGCAACCTGATAGTAGCGTTCAACGCCGCCGATCATCAATAACTGCTTTAACAATTGAGGACTCTGAGGTAACGCATAGAATTTGCCTGCATTTAGGCGTGAGGGAACAATGAAGTCGCGCGCCCCCTCTGGAGTTGATTTACCGAGAATCGGCGTTTCGATTTCAATAAAACCACGCTCATCGAGAGCATCGCGCAGCGCCCTCGTGACAGTCGCGCGCAAGCGCAATGCTGCAAGCACTTCAGGGCGACGAATATCGAGATATCTCCACTTAAGGCGTGTCAACTCATCGGTCTCAATGCCGTCTTCAATCAAGAATGGAGGTGTCTTCGATGAGTTCAAAACCGCAGCTTTTTTGACAATTACTTCAATTTCGCCCGTCGGAAGATTACGATTTGCGGTATCTGCGGGGCGCAGACGAACGATACCTTCGATCTGAATGACCCACTCGGGACGAACGGTCTCACCAAGCAAAAAATGCTCGCCAGTATCATCGGGATCAAACACTATCTGAGTAAAGCCATCACGATCGCGTAGATCGATAAAAATCAGGCCGCCGTGGTCACGACGATGATTGACCCATCCCGTCAAAACAACCGAAGCGCCGGCATCCGCCGCCGTAAGCTGCCCACAGGTATGGGTATGCATGGAATAGTTATTTAAAAAATCTGACATGTGATTATCTGCTCCTCAACATCTTTCTGTAAGACTCTCCGCAAGCGTCCTTAAACAGCAGTTAGCATTATGTCATACTCAGCACCCGTACGCGACAAATACCGCACAGCATACACAAAAGCAAAGAAACTCAAAAAACTATCTGTCGCCGACAAGCCTGCGTTTGATGCTGCAGCCTATATCTCTTGTTGTAAAAACTCTTCATTCACGGGAAGTTCAAGACAGGCACAAATAGCCCGTAGATTTTCGTCACTGATGTACTCGGGAAAATCAGGCGAACCACCTTGGGCTGTCCGTGCAGCAAGATAAATTGATGCTGTTTTTTCGAGAGTATGCATGAGTCCAAAGGCAGCAGAAAAATCAAACCCTGCAACAACCATACCGTGCTGAGCCCACAATACAGCATCAAAACTTCCCATGAGTTGTGCTGTCTGACGTGCAAGTTCAAAACTCCCCGGCATCGTCCAAGGAAGAACCCCCACGCCCGCAGGAATAACCATGATGCACTCAGTCATTGATTTCCAGAGCGCACGCGAAATAATCCGACTTTCCTGCGGCACAAGCAAACTCATGGCCACCAATTGCGGCGTATGCGCGTGATATATAACATGTCGCGCTCTGTCCTTTGCCCGAGAGCACGCACAATAGTCAAGATAATGAGCGGTCAGCTCGCTGGTAGGACGTCCCCCCTCTTCAAATCCCCACACGGTGCGCCAAGCTGACCCCGATGCATCAATCTCAATAATGCCGAGCGTTCGTGAGGGATTGGCGGCTATATCGCGAAAATGCTCACCCGCCCCCGTAACAAGAAGAAATGCACCGGTAAGTTGCGCATCTTCACAACCAAGAGAAACCCATGGTGCATCGTGAGAGAACTCCGATGATATAGCAACAACTTCTTCAAACGTGAGACGATATGATGCATTCCCTCCGTTAGCTTCATGCCAGCCTTGATGCCATCCTGCATCGCACATACGGAGAAACTCTTGATAAAACAACATATCCCTGATCTGCAAAATCCTCACCCCTCGCTACGAAGCCCTTGCCAGATTCACCTGAGTAAATCGTATATATAGTGCGGTGCCTCACAGTACTTGATGATCTGCTCCTCATGGGAATCCATCGCACGAATCTTTATCTGCCCAGACGCAAGTTCATCGGGGCCGACGATGATGCAATACGGTGCGCCCGTCTTGTCTGCAACCTTAAATTGAGACTTGAGAGAACGCCCTTGATGATCCATGTCGACTCGAATAGATAGTTCACGTAGTTTTTGTACCAGTGAGAACGCATTCATCTGACAACTCTCGTCGACGACAGCAACAAACACATCGAGCGCCTGCTTCTCGTCAAGTTTTACATGAGCAGCTTCTAGCGCAAGCAAGGTACGTTCAAAACCAAGTGCGAAACCAAGACCCGGAGTGGGCTGCCCGCCCATGTGCTCTACCAGTCGGTCGTAGCGTCCGCCACCGCCCAGTGCATTTTGAGAACCAAGACCGTCGATAGCCTGCACTTCAAAAACCGTGCGGGTGTAGTAATCCAGTCCACGAACCAATCGAGGCTCTTCCTCATAGACGATACCCGCATTATCGAGAAGAACTTTCACTTGAACATAATGAGAACGGCAATCATCACACAGTTCATCGGAGATAAGTGGCGCCGCCTCCATTATCTGACGACACACTGGATTCTTACAGTCAAACGCCCGTAATGGATTAAGTTCCTTACGTCGGTTGCACTCATCGCACATCTCATCGCTATGCGTCTCGATGAACATACGTATCTTTTCTCGGTAGGCAGGACGGCACTCCTCATCGCCCATTGAATTAATGAGCAGACGTATGTTTGATTGCGGAATTCCCAGCCGCTCAAAAAACTGCATGAGCATAATGATAATTTCGGCATCAGCGGTCGGCTGAGATGCACCAATACACTCTGCGCCTATCTGATTAAACTCGCGCAACCGCCCCTTCTGGGGGCGCTCGCAGCGAAACATTGAGCCGGCATAGTTAAACTTGACCGGTACAGCACCCATCGGAACCAAATTATGTTCAATGATCGCGCGGACAATGCTCGCGGTGTTTTCAGGTCTCAACGCAAGATCTTGATCATGTTTGAGTTTTTCAGCACTCTCAAGCCGGCGAAACGCATCTTCAGAGAGAACATGGAACATTTCTTTGCCCACTACGTCGGTTGATTCTCCAATGCCGCGAGTAAACACATCTGTGTGCTCAAACAAGGGTGTCTTGATCATCTGAAATCCGTAGGAGCCGAACAACTCATTGGCCACGCTCTGCATATGCTCCCACGCATACACCTCATAACCTATAAGATCTTGAGTTCCCCTTGGTGCCTTGATATCGGACATGATGTCCTGCCTCCTCACATCTTGTGACGCTGGTTAAAACTATCATCTTTGTTCGTCACGAGCCACAAGATGGTACCTCGCATTGATCGTATGCTTTGCCAACCTATTGCTTTGATTGCCCGATGCCTAACCATTCTTCATAATGGTCGACTCCATGACGCCCGCCACATGCTCGCACTCGTCACAAGCTGCTTCAAGCGCAACAAAAAGATTTTGCCAAGCAAGCACATAGAGCGGGTCATCTGCGTATTCCGTATACAGATGACGCGTCGTTTTCAAGTAGATAAAGTCAGCTGCCTCTTCGTAATCATTTACATCAACCAACAGCGTCTTGAGCGTATTCGATTTTTTGAAATTCTTAAAATCTGCCATTGCTGCGCGCAACGCATTAACCGATTTATCTATCAGCGATGTCATCTCAAGGGCATAGGGATGCATTTCCTGAATATTATGTATATAGGCCGACTGCAGCACGTCCTCAATGAGATCCACCACTTCATCAAGAGTCTGCGCCATATCTATGATATCGTCTCGTTCAATAGGTGTAATGAAATCGGTGGCGAGATGAGTAAATATCTCATGGTTGACATCGTCTGCCGCATGTTCAAGTGCATGCATTTTATCAAGTTCGTCGAAAAGCGTTTCAGAATTGAAATGTCGGAATACACTATCGAGAATCTTTGCCTCATCGCATGCAAACGCGATAAGACGTTCAAATGCCTCAAAATAGTCAAACCCTGCCCTGCGTCCCATGGTGAAGCCTCTCTACTCTGCCAATCGTGCAATAAGCGTCTCATGTATAAGTTTTGGGTTGCCCTGCCCCTCCATGGCTTTCATGGTTTGCCCAACGAAAAAGCCCAGAAGACCCGTCTTGCCGTTTTGATACTCAGCGACTTTTTCAGGATTGGCCGCGAGCACTCCGTCGATTGCCCGAATAATGGTGTCAACGTTGGAAATCTGTCGCATCCCTTTATTCTCAATAATTTTCTCAGGCTCTTCTCCTGTTTCCAGCATGAGAGAAAGAACTTCTTTGCCTTGCTTTGATGAGATAACACCTTCCGCAATGAACGCAGCCAGTTCAGTGAGAAATCGTGGTTCGATTCCGCTTTCCGAAAGCGTGCAATTCTGAGCATTCAAATAGGCGGTCATATCGTTTATGAGAAGATTGGCAACAGGACGCGCAAGCATCTTATCGGCGCCCACAAGCGCATCATCAAAACATGCAGACATATCGCTATCGCCACCAAGCGTATCAGCATCAGCACGAGAAAGACCATAATCTGACATAAAACGACGCTTTTTTGCATCCGGCAGTTCGGGAAGCTTTTCTCGCACCCGCTGTATGAACTCATCGGAAAGATCATAGGGAGCGAGATCAGGCTCCGGGAACAGTCGATAATCGTCAGCAGTTTCTTTTATACGCATACACACGGTACGTTTTGCCGTTGGTTCCCAATGGCGAGTCTCCTGTTGGATCACGCCGCCCGCCTCAAGTACCTCAGCCTGACGGCGAATCTCATAGGCGAGACCATCATGAAGATTCTTGAAGGAATTCATATTCTTGAGTTCGGTCTTGGTCCCCAGCGTTAATTCTCCACGATGTCGCAGCGAAACATTGCCATCGCAGCGCAGCGATCCCTCTTCCATTGAACAGTCCGATATACCGATGGTTCGATAAATTTCGCGCAACTTTTGCATGAGCAATCGTGCTTCCTGAGGCGTGCGCAGATCAGGCTCGGTCACTAGTTCGATGAGTGGGGTGCCGCAACGATTATAATCAATCTTAGAGTAAGAGGCACCGGTAATACGGCCATCAGCGCCTCCCACATGCACTAGCTTAGCCGCATCTTCTTCTAGGTGAATACGCGTGATACCGATAGAAACCTCGTAGCCATCTTCGGTGCGCCGAGAATTTCCCCGGACCTCACCAACGGCAAGCGGCAGTATATCGGTGCGCTCCTGTGCGCTGTTTCCGATAACGTCAAGATCGACATGCCCACGCATACAAAACGCTACGGGGCCCTGTGTCGTTTGAAAATTCTTCGACATATCGGGATACATGTAGTTCTTGCGGTAAAACATCGACTGTTTCTCAATAGTACAGTTCGTCGCAAGACCTGCTAAAACAATGGACTCAATAGCAGCCCGATTTGGTACGGGAAGCGCTCCGGGAAGCCCCAGACAAACGGGACACGTATGAGTGTTCACTGCTGCCCCAAATTCGATGGGGCACGCGCAAAACATCTTCGTCTTAAGAGTGGTGAGCTCCGCATGAATTTCAAGCCCGATGACGGCTTCCCAATCATTGAGAACCTCTTCCAGAGATTTCATCTAGCCCACCTCCTCGGCAAAACCGGTAGGATACTCTTTGTCGTAGCACCGCTCAAGAGCCGCTCCCACTCGTAAGATATTATCATCTTTAAACTGAGGGCCCACTATCTGTACACCCAGTGGAAGATGACTTTCAGAGCCAAGACCAACGGGAAGACTCATGCCACCATTACCCGCAATATTGATGGAGATAGTAAACATGTCCGAAAGATACATCGATGTAGGATCCGCAATTTCGCCAAACCGAAATGCGGCACGAGGAGATACCGGCGTTATGAGCGCTGAAACCTTCTGGAAGGCCTCGGTATAATCACGCGTGATAAGGGTGCGCACTTGCTGGGCGGGATAATAGTATTTCTCATAGACACCTGCAGAAAGAAGGTAGCTGCCCAGCATGATACGTCGAATAGCTTCAGGACCAAAACCAGCAGCACGTGACTGTTCCTGTTGCGTGCCGAGATCAGGAGCACCGGGAGCGCAGTATCCATAGCGCACTGAATCAAAACGAGCCAGATTAGAAAAGGCCTCACAGGGACCTAGGACATAATAGGCACTCATCGCAGCCTGTGCATGAGGTAGTTCAATCTCTACGATATGTGCTCCCAATTTCTCAAGATGAGCAATGGCCCGCGTGGTAGCCTTGATGACCTCAGAGGTAACCCCTTCAGCCTCCATGAAGGCAGGTACGACTCCTATAGACATGCCCTCGACACCCTCGTCGAGATTGGCAGTGAAATCAATCGAACACTCTTGCGAGGTGCAATCGAGAGGATCATGGCCTGAAAGCGCATTCAGCGCATCTGCCACATCGGCCACTGTCTTACCAAAAGGTCCTACCTGGTCGAGCGAACTGCCAAAAGCGACCACACCATAGCGCGATACCACGCCATAGGTAGGCTTCATGCCCACAACGCCGCAGAAAGAAGCAGGCTGACGTATAGAGCCTCCGGTATCGCTGCCCAACGAGAGAGTCGTCATACCAGCAGCTACAGCAGCGGCACTGCCTCCGGAAGACCCGCCAGGAACGCGTTGGGTATCCCATGGGTTTCTTGTAGGCCCAAAATATGAGGTTTCAGTCGAGGAGCCAAATGCAAACTCATCCATGTTGAGCTTTCCTAGTGGAAGCGCTCCCGCATCAGTCATCTTAGTGACGCAGGTCGCCTCGTAAGGAGACAGATAATTTTCCAACATCTTCGACCCACAGGTTGTATGAGTGCCCAGCTGATTCATATTATCTTTAAAACCGATAGGAACACCTGCGAGGTGTCCTATTGCCTCGCCAGCAGCAAGGGCCTCATCAAGTCTATGAGCTTGTGCGTAGGCGAGATCTTCAGTTCTCTCGATAAAAGCATGGATGGGTTTGTTAAGAATATCTACGTTTGCAAACGCCGCATCCACTATTTCTCGCGCACTATATTCACGAGCGCAGAGACCATTTCTGATCTCGCGGGCCGTCGCAGTCCTAAGTGTCTCTTCAAGTGAGGCCATACTACTCGTCGCCTCCACTCAGAATCGGAGGAACAACAAATGCGTTGTCCTCAACATAATCAGTATTTGAAAGTGCCGCTGCCGTCGACAAACCCGGTCTGAACTCATCTTCCCGCATGACATTTACGAGCCCCGCCAAAGGATGGAACGTGGGCTCGACACCTTCAAGGTTCATTTCAGTGATAGGCGCAAGGCTCTCGACAATATTGTTCAGATCAACGGTCATTGCCGCAATCTGCTCATCATCGAGACCAATACGAGCATAGGTCGCAATAGCGCAGACATCATCTTCAGTAAGGGGCATATGAATGAGATTCCTTCCCGTCAAACACCAATCATCCATCATCTGTTTTACCAGAAACTCTTTGTTCTGAGCAGCTATAGTCCATGGTAGCGCACTCATCAGAGGTTTTGAGAGATGAGCCCCGTTTCCGCAGTGCGTAACAGATCTTCTTCAGATAACACCGGGATACCCAGCTCCAAGGCCTTTGCAAGTTTTGAGCCCGCCCCATCGCCTGCAATCACATAATCCGTCTTACGAGAAACTGAGCTCGCGGCCTTTCCTCCATAGGATTTTATAATCTCGCTTGCTTCGTCACGAGTATAATGCTCAAACGATCCCGTGAGAACAAAGGTCAAGCCAACAAGTGATTGGGGCTTTTCTGTTTCAGATTTTTCCGAAAGATTCAATCCTGCAGCACGGAGACGCTCGAACAGCTCACGGTTCTTCTCTGTCTCAAAAAACTCGCATACGCTTTCGGCGATGATCGGCCCTACGCCATCGATCTCTGTCATTTCTTCAATAGTCGCCGCGCGCAACGCCTCATATGAGGGGAACCGAGAAACAAGAAGCTCTGCTATGCTTTTGCCAACATTTCTGATCCCCACGCCAAACAGTACACGGGCAAAGGACTGTTCACGGCTTGCCCTGATCTGCTCAAATATTTTTTTCGCAACCACCAGGCCAACCAGTTCAGGCACCCGTTCATAATCGCCTGTCGCAGCGCGGCGTTCTTTGCTCATGGCATTCTTAAATTTATACTGGCCCGTTTCAAGATGGGCAATGTCTTCTAGAGATAGGCTATAGAAGCCAGAAACGTCTGTTACCAATCCCTCTTCAAGAAGGCGCGAGATAATCCGCTCCCCCACACCATCGATGTCCATGGCACCACGACTTGCCCAATGGGCAAGTCGTTCCTGTTGTTGAGCGGGACATTCCGCGTTGATGCAACGAGTAGCAGCTTCTGCCTTATCACGAACAACCCGTTCTCCACATGAAGGACACCGGGTAGGCATGCTCCATGGATAAGCCGTCACAGGTCTCAGCGAGAGAATCGGGCCGACTATCTCGGGTATTACATCTCCTGCTTTGCGTACTACTATGGTATCCCCCACCTGAACATCGCGTCGTGCGACTTCGTCGGCATTGTGCAGCGTCGCACGAGCGATGACGGATCCGGCAACCCGTACGGGGTCAAATTCTGCGACCGGCGTAAGAGTGCCCGTACGGCCCACTTGCACGACAATGCTACGAAGAACAGTAGTCTTTTCCTCCGGCGGAAACTTGTAGGCTATAGCCCACCGCGGTGCGCGCGCGGTAAACCCTAAGCGCTCCTGTAGATCGAAGCGATTAACCTTGACCACCACTCCATCAATCTCATAAGGTAAGTTGTCACGGTTTTCGAGAGCCCTAACACAAAATTCGTGTACTGATACCGTATCAGTGCAGAGCTTGACATGGGGATTGGTATGAAATCCCAATTCCGTAAGCCATTCTAGGAGATCCCACTGACTCTCTATCTCGATCATAGCGTTGTCCGCTACTGCGTACATAAATGTTGAAAGATCCCGTTCGGCAGTAATATGAACATTCTTCTGGCGTAACGAGCCAGCGGCTGCGTTACGAGGATTGGCAAAAAGCTTAGGGGCATTATCATGCTGCCCTACAGCGCGGCCTTGCGTAGCACCCGTCTGTCTTTTTTCATGATATTCATCGAGAACCTGTTGGTTGAGACGCTCAAAACTTTCCTTGGACATGTATATCTCGCCACGCACCTCTAGGCGATAGTCGCTTTCGTATCCTTTTATCCGTCGTACGCCTTCTTCGCGTAGCCTCAGAGGAATGTCACTTACCGTACGGGCATTTGCAGTCACATCTTCACCGGTTACGCCATCCCCGCGAGTTGCCGCTTGACGCAGTTGCATACGTTCGTAGGTCAGTGCAAGAGAGGACCCATCTATCTTAAGTTCACAAACAAATTCCGCGCTATCTTCTTTTGAAGTATACGGTTCAAGCGACTTAGCCGTACGCTCAAGCCAAGCATCAAGCTCTTCAAGACCCATTGCATTATCGAGGGAATACATGCGGCTCGCATGCTCAACGGGCGCAAATTGACTGCCTACAAACCCTCCAACGCGTTGCGTCGGAGAGTCCATCGTAACAAACTCAGGATATTTCTCCTCGAGTTCTTGCAGTTCACGCATCAATGAGTCAAATGCAGCATCAGAAAGCTCTGGTGCATCAAGGGCATAATAAAGATATGAGTTGTGATTGATCTCATCACGAAGTTCATCGATACGTTCACGCACTTCCGCTAATTCGAGCGGCACGTCAAACTCAAACATGTTCTGTGCAGAATCGGCAGCAGCCACTGAATATCCTCCCTTTGCGTCTGACTGGAAGCATGCCCGCGAAAAGCATGCTCATTCTACCTCGTTTCGATGGTCTGATGAGAAACTGATAGTCAAAAACTATGATTGTGATGCAGGAGGTGCCGGCGATACCGTTAGCTTTTGACCCTTGTCTGTGCCTTGTTTGAGATCATCAGGAGTCACGCGCGGATTATGATAGCGATTAGGGAAGTGGAAAAATGAGCGCACCGAATGAGTGGGGCACCAATGTACGCAGGCGTAACAACCCTCACATTTGTCCGAGCGTATAGGCGTTCCATTCTCGTCAAGCATGATGTTATCAACCGGACAAACCTGTGCACAGATACCACAGGAAGTGCAAGAATTGTCTACTCTGAACTTAGGGTGTTTACGAAATGTCGAATTGAACCGGCCAACCACGGTATTAAGCAGTTTACTATAGGAGTTTGTGGGGTCGTTTTCTTCCCTGTTACGAATCTTCTGAGCGATCACCGGTATTTGAGTTTCAGCTCGTTTAATGTTGTCTTCGACTGCTCGTTCCGAGGGAGTTATCGTGCCAACACCGCCCACAAAAGATAGTTCTGAGGAATAGTTGAGCATGCCACCCTTCAAACTAAGAAGTTGGTCAAGCTCCCAAAACTCATTGCACCCAACAATCGAACAGGTCGCGAGGGCAAAGTAATAGGTGTCAGGATCAACAGGAAGACCAGCAACAAATTTCTTGACGATAGGAGGAAGCGTCGCTCGGTGTACCGGAAAAACGAATCCTACTTTGTCGGTCTTCCGGGCAGCTGCATATGGATCATCCTGTTCGAGGGCCCCGGGAATGGAAACTACCGTCGCATTATCGAGTTGTTCGGCGAGCAGACGAGCAGCCGTAAGGCTGTTACCTGTCGCACTATAGAAATAGATAACGCACATTCCTTCTCTTTCAAACAGGACCATTAGCGTGTTTCGTTGCACCATAAATAATCTTTCCGTGCCGACGACTATGATATGATGCCGTTTTAGATAAACGTAACCCCGCGCTATCGGTTTGCGATAGAAGGCGTAAACTTCTCCACGGACGGGACCACCAATCTTGCGAATGGAAAAGTGAGCCATTGAGTGGTAACTATCAAATAGTAGGTGACTTTATCTGTTATAGTTTATGAAGATAAAGAAAGGAGCGTCCATGGGAAAGGACCAGTACGGACGTACGATAGACTATCTCCGTATATCAGTCACCGATAAATGTAATCTTCGCTGCATCTATTGTATGCCGGAACAAGGTGTACCATTTCGCGAACACGATATGCTGCTTTCGCTGGAAGAAATTGAACGCTTTGTGCGCATAGCGGCCGAAAATGGAATTCGTCACATACGTCTTACTGGTGGAGAACCCCTGGTCCGCAAGGGTATCGTCAATCTTGTGGAAGCCATTGCTCACACACCGGGCATTGAGTCTGTCGCCATGACCACCAACGGTATTCTGTTACCAAAAATGGCGCAAGATCTTAAGACTGCAGGACTTTCACGCGTAAACATTTCGCTGGACACACTTGATGCTGAACAGTATCGCGCAATAACACGACGAGGCAATATCGACGATGCCCTCGCCGGCATTGGAGCCGCACTGGCAGTCGGATTTGAGCCCGTGAAGGTAAATGCCGTCGCCGTCCGCTCTCTCGAGCAAGATTTTGCCGGCTTTGCGGAACTTTCTGTAAACCACCCCTTACATGTTCGTTTTATTGAATACATGCCTGTAGGAGAATCGTCAGGTAGTAAGGGAGACGGCTGGGACGAAAGCGACGTCATTCCCTCAGAAAAACTCTGTGAAATGATAAGTGACCATGGCGAAGCTGTGGGCTATGGTCGCCTCGTAGCACTTGATGGCACGCCTGATGCCCCTACCAGTTGGGGGCCTGCGCGCAACTACAAATTCCCCTGCGCGCAAGGAACGGTTGGTTTCATCTCAGCGCGATCAAACCATTTCTGTACAACCTGTAATCGTCTGCGACTAACCTCAGACGGAAAACTGCGACCCTGTCTCTTCAGTGACACTGAATATGATGCAAAGCATGCATTACGGACAGGTGATGATGAAGCCGTTCGAGCAGTGATTGCTGAGGCACTTATGAATAAACCCCATGAACATCATGATCGGGTAGGCACCTCACGTAAGATGAGCGATATTGGCGGATGATAGATGTTCCCCGCAAAGCGGTATGATAAAACGATTGGGATGGAAGGCAGATCATGACTGAAGTAAAGCCCGGAGGACTCAATGCGGGTAACACACGGAATACCGAAGAAGACTCTCTTGTCCTGACACATGTCGATGACCAAGGTGCCGTACGCATGGTTGACGTGAGTGAAAAAGATGATACTCATCGTGAAGCCGTTGCAGAAGGATTCATCGCTATGCATCCCGACACTCTTGCTATGATAGTAGAGGGACGCGCGGCCAAAGGAGATGTTCTCGCCACTGCGCGAGTAGCCGGTATCATGGGGGCCAAGCAAACAAGCACAATAATTCCCATGTGCCATCCACTCAATATAACCAAGGCAAAAATCGATCTTGAGCCAATTATGTCCGGAAGCAGAGATGACGGTCGAGTAGGTATCCAGATAACCGCGACTACAGGAGTCACCGGTAAAACTGGCATCGAGATGGAAGCATTGACCGCCTGTTCGGTTGCCTGTCTTACCATCTATGACATGTGTAAAGCCGTCGACCGCGGCATGGAAATCAGTGAGATTCATCTTCTTCGGAAAGAGGGAGGAAAAACCGGCCTCTGGACGCGTGCAAACAATTCGCACGAATGAACTGCCCGAATGCCACGAACACGTTGAGACCTGCTATCACCCGGAAGGAATTTTGAGGTCATGAACATCAGATTTGCCATCATTACCTGCTCTGACACGCGTTCTATCGGAGAAGACACTGCGGGAGCAGCGCTTGAAGAACTCATTAGTAACGAAGGTTGGGAAGTTGCCAGTCACGTCGTGGTACCTGACGACCGCGCAACCATCGGTCGGGCTATAATAGAGGCAGCAGATGTGATCCTCGCAGATATAATCTTGACCTGTGGAGGAAGTGGCCTGTCGCTTCGTGATAATACACCCGAAGCGACCGCTGATGTCTGCGACCGTATGGTACCCGGTATTGCCGAGGCAATGCGTGCCTATTCGATGAACATAACGGGTCGCGCCATGCTTTCACGCGCCGTTTGCATGCAACGCAACACGCATCTTGTCATAAACTTCCCGGGAAGCCTTAAGGCCGCTCGAGAAAACTGGGCCGGTATCTACGAACAATTTGAACATGCAGTGAGCATGACGGCAGGCCAAGGCCACTGAAACAGACTACAATTTGGCCGTACGTCTTTCCCCTTCTCGCATCATAGCGGTTTGTGCGTTCTGCCTTAACGTTCTTTTGGACGGAAGCGCTTGAGAAGTAACGAATTGCCCACAACCGAAACACTTGAAAGCGCCATGCAGGCACCAGCCGCAGCGGCGGGAAGAATACCACAGGCAGCCAGCGGAATCATTATGAGATTATAGACAAGGGCCCAGAAAAAATTCTGGTGTATCTTTCGTAATGTTGCCTCAGCAAGCTCAGACGCGACCGCTACATCGCAAACGTCATTCCTCTCGAGTATAACTTCACCAACTTCAAGAGCGACATCAGAGCCCGTACCCATGACTAGAGCCACATCCGATGTCGCTAGAGCGGGAGCATCATTGATGCCATCTCCAACAAATGCAACATACGATGACTTATCTCCCAGAAACTGCTGCTTCAAACTATCTACAATTGAAGCCTTCTGATCAGGTGATACTTCAGCGAACACATGCTTTGCGGGTATACCGATGGCATCAGCCACAGCGTAAGCACTACCCTTGTTATCTCCGGTAAGCATGGAGACGACAACGCCTCTCTCCTGTAAGCGCGCAACTGCAGAAGCAGCTGTAGGCCGAACCATATCTGCAAGAGCAAACGCCGCTTGGCACAGAGAGGATGTCCCCGATACTATACGGCCTAAATAGATGACGGTTCTCCCCTTCTCCTCCCATGCACGCGCCCGCAACGATAGTGACTCCGGTATCGACAGACCTCTTTTTTCCATAAGGACACGATTGCCCAGCAGCCACTGTGCTCCCTCGATGAATCCAGATACGCCGAATCCAGAAAGGAGCCTGAAACTCTTCGACCATATATCGAGCACTATGTTCTGAAACAGCACGCTGCACCACTGCCTGAGCAAGGGGGTGCTCGCTGCGTGACTCAAGTGAGGCGGCAACGGAAAAAAGCTCTGACTCCGATTCATTTGAATCAGCTAGAACGATATCGGTAAGTTCTGGCTTACCTTGAGTCAGTGTTCCTGTCTTATCAAATACAACCGCTGCAAGCTTTCCCATCTTCTCAAGAATCTCGCCATCTCTGATGAGAATGCCGATTTCGGCGCCCTTTCCCATGCCGACCATGATGGCCGTTGGTGTAGCAAGACCGAGTGCGCACGGACAGGCCACAACGACAACGGCTATCGCGGCAAGTACTGCGCGCGGTATCACATCACCTGAATAGATGACACCAACTTGTCCGTTCACCAGAGGAACCGCAAACGCCCATACGAGAAATGTGAGCACCGAGAGACCAATGATAGTAGGAACAAATACCGCAGATATTCTGTCGGCAACCCGTTGGACCGGTGCCTTGGATCCTTGTGCATTTTCGACCAATCTCACAATTCGTGCCAATGTCGATTGAGCTCCGACACGCAGTGCGCGAATGGTAAGCGCACCGGTGGTATTTACCGTAGCACCGACAACCTCATCACCAACCGTTTTATCCACCGGAAATGACTCACCGGTAAGCATCGACTCATCAATCGATGAGCTACCTTGTATCACAATACCATCAGCAGGAATTTTTTCTCCTGGTCTGACAACGAGTGTATCCCCTGCAATAACCTCATCTATAGAAATCGTGGTCTCTTCGCCGTTGCGTATAGCAATAGCTGTTTTAGGCGAAAGCCCTATCAGTGCCTCGACTGCCTCATTAGTTGAGCCCTTGGCACGTGTTTCGAGAATTTTGCCGAGGAGAACAAACGTAATCAACATGGCAGTGGTATCGAAATATGCCATACCACCATTTACCGACATTGTCCCACTCAGGGTAATCCAGAGAGAATAGAAAAAGGCAACCGAGGTGCCGAGGGCAACCAGCAGATCCATATTCCCCGCGCGCCGCTTCAATGAAGCCCACGCCCCTCGATAGAAACGCGCGCCGCAGATAAATTGAACCGGAATGCAGAGCACAAGATTAAGATAGTTAAGTGCCTGCATGAGTGTATGATGCGCGGCTTTCTCTCCAAAAAAGAGCATATCCAGTATATGGAGAGTAGCCTCCATGGTCACAGGAATCATAGAGGTGGCTACGATGAGGATGGTTAACGTAAGCGCAGATGCAAAAAGTCTTCTATCATGTCTATCGAGTGCTTCTTTGCGTTCGCGTCTGCTGGTATCAACGAGAGGGGCATCAAGGGGAATCACATCAGCAGAAAACCCCAGATCTTTGATAGCCATCAGAATGTCGTCTAAGGATATTTCAGATGGATCAAAAACCACCTGCCCGGTATTAGTCGCAAGGTTGACAGAACATAACTGTACGCCGGCTGTCTTTTTCCCGATAACCTTTTCAATAATCGCAGAGCATGAGGCACAGCTCATGCCCGTAATGGCAAGTGTTACTGTTGATAGCAAGGAATCTTCTGATGCTCCATGTTCTGGTGCCATGATATTCTCCACCTCACCAACTGGGCATACCGGTTAGAGCAAAAAATTGTTAGCTGCGGCTAATATTAAACCATTTGAGATGACTTTTGCCAGAGGACAGAAGAGATTCTGTAATCTCCTCGTAAGCTGATAAGCTCCAAGATATATCTAATAACTATGCGCGCTATAATGACTCACGCACCGTTTTCACGCTAACATTTCGGTGAAAGTGGGGCGTTTTCACCATCATAGTTAATTCATGTTCGCTGCGAGGATCTATGGCCGTTATCATATATGCTGAAAAACCATCGTTAGGCCGAAAGATCGCAGAAGCATTAGGTGCCTCCGCGAAAAAAGGTGGGACCCTCTGTGGCAAAACGTCATCAGGGGATGACTTGATCGTAACCTGGGGATTTGGCCATATGGGAGGCTTAGTCTATCCTGAACTCTACAATCCACTCTACCGAAACTGGCGCGCGCGCCCGTGTCCTTTCATACCCCAAGAATATCAGATAGCACCTCTCGCTGATAGAGGGGTTGAAGAACAGCTTAAGACGGTCTCAGATCTCTTCAAACCTGAAAATACCATTATTTGCGCAACTGACGACGATCGTGAAGGCGAGCTCATATTTGCCTATGTTTGTGACCTCGTCGGCTATCAGGGCACATTTCAACGAGTAAGCATAGATTCATTGACAATCAATGGCATTCGCAAGGCGTTTTCTCAGCCCATTGATGGACTGACGCGCAAAAACATTGCCGATGCGGGGCGTGCACGTGCCATTGCCGATTGGGTTGTAGGGATTAATCTGACCACCGCATCAACGCTTCATTTTATGAAAGGTAAATCAAAGACCATGAGCGTTGGTCGTGTGCAAACGCCTACGCTTGCCATGATCGTCGAACGCGAACTTGCTATTCGTGATTTTGCAAGCAAAGAGCTCTTCACGCCAACCGCCACTGTCATTGCCGCCTCAGGAGAGTCGTACTACGCAAAAAGCTCTCTTGCGTCACGGGAAGATGAAAAACAGGCCGCTGCCATTCTTGCTCGAGTGACCGCCGCTCAGCTGCGTGTCGAAACGCTTGAAAGTTCGCAAAAAAAGACACCACCGCCACTTCTTCATTCGCAAACATCCTTGCAGATGGAAGCAAATCGTGTACTCGCACTCACCGCTCAACAAACACTTGATTGCAGTCAAGAGCTGTATGAAAAAGGATTTATCACCTATCCCCGTACCTCCAGTCAACATCTAACACACGACATGGCGCCCGCCATGCATAAAGTACTTGAAATACTCGGTAAAACCAATCGCTACGGGCATTATGTCAAAGCAGCTCGCATAGAAAATTTCCCCTCAAGCACCTGTGACGACAGCCTGGTGGAATCTCACTTTGCGATTGTACCAACGGGAAAAATTCCCCAACAGGTAAGCGTCTTGGCACTCTCTCTTTACGACCTTATCGCTTTCTCGCTCATACGCCTCTACTATCCCCCTTCTATCGTTGAGGAAACGACCGCAACTCATGTGGCCATCGCTACCACAGACAGTATGGCCGTAAAAGCAGGAGCATTACGCCCCGGTGCGGTAATCAAAGACGAGGACGGCAACCCTGACAGCTTTATCGCAAAAGGCTCGATCATACGGGAAAAAGGCTGGTGGGCTGTTAACGCTATGCCAAAACGTGATAAGGAAATGCTTCCGCTACTCAATGAGGGGGATATCAACGAGGCACACTTCGAAATGAAGAAGACCGAAACGAAGCCGCCTAAACGCTATACCGACGAGACCCTTGTAGGCGCCATGAAAAGCGCTGGCCGTTCTCTGGATGATGAGGATCTCCGAGAAATTCTTTCAAACCCACGTCATACGGGAATCGGCACCGATGCCACGCGCGCCGGTATCATTGAGACACTCGTCGCGCGCGGCTTCATAGAACGCAAGAAAAAGCAGATCTATGCAACATTATTTGGAATACAGGTTATCACGACGTTGCCACTTGATGATCTCAAGAGCGCTTCGCTGACCGCTAACTGGGAACAGCGGCTTAAGGCCATTGAGAATTGCACCGATTCGATGGACGAATTTGTCCACGATATCGAAGCGACTACGCGTATCTGGTGTGAAGCAATCAAGACAAGCGACCGATTCATCATCAACCTCGCAACCCCTGACCCTGAGCTGCACGAAGCCACGTGCCCGTTATGCGGAAGTCCGCTCCGTTTTACTAACGCAGGTGTAGGCTGCGCCGCATACTCCATCACCAAATGTAGCTATACCGTTTGGGGGACCATTGCGCAGAAAAAGCTTACCAAAAATCAACTCGGCCTCCTAGTGACCAAAGGAGAGACGCCTGTTTATCGTGGGTTCACCAATAAAAAAGATGAAAAATTTGAAGCCGCTTTGGTCCTTGATCGTCCGAGCGGACGCATACAGTTTAAATTTCCACCTAACGCCGAGAGTTGATGCGCTAAAAACCACTACATCAGCCATCGACTTTGAGAATTGCCATAAAAGCTTCCTGCGGCACTTCAACGCTGCCGATGTTCTTCATGCGCTTCTTGCCCTCTTTTTGTTTTTCGAGCAATTTGCGCTTTCGTGATATATCGCCACCATAACATTTTGCCAATACATCCTTGCGTCTCGCTTTCACTGTTTCGCGCGCAAGCACACGGCCCCCTACGGCCGCCTGTATGGGTACTTCGAATAGTTGGCGCGGAATGATTTCCCGAAGCTTTTCTGTCAACACTTTTCCTCGCGCATACGCTTTGTCACGATGAACAATAAACGAAAGCGCGTCCACTGGCTTTCCCGAAAGCAAGATGTCCAGCTTTACCAATTGGGCAGATTCATAGCCTGAATATTCATAATCAAGAGTTGCGTATCCCTTTGTCCTGCTCTTCAGCTGGTCAAAATAGTCCATGATAAGCTCTGAAAGCGGCATCTTGTATTTCATCTCGACTGTCGAGGTTGAAAGATATTGCATATCGATAAACTCGCCTCTGTGCCCGACAGAAAGATCCATAACCGCACCCACAAAGTCAGGAGGAATAAGAATCTTTGCCGTAAGATAGGGCTCTTCAATATGGTCAATGGCACTAGGGTCAGGCATATCCTGAGGAGAGTGCAACGCAAGCATGGTCTCATCCGTAAGAAATATATGATATTCAACGGAAGGCGCGGTTGCGAGAAGATCCAGATCAAATTCGCGTTCAAGACGTTCTTTAATGACCTCCATATGAAGCAAACCAAGAAACCCTACCCGAAAACCAAAGCCAAGCGCGTGACTGGTCTCTGGCTCATATATCAGAGCGGGATCGTTGAGCGAAAGTTTATCGAGTGCGTCGCGTAGTTCTTCATACTGGTCAGCGTCTATCGGGAAAAGCCCGGTATAAACCATGGGTTTGACCTCACGATAGCCGGGCAGTTGTTCAGTCGCACCACCTTTTGCCCAGGTGACGGTATCGCCAACCTTTACAAGCTTGGGATCTTTGAGTCCCGTTACCAGATAGCCTACCTCCCCAACCCCAAGCCTATCGACAGGGACATTGAGCGGACGACGAACGCCGACCTCTTCCACATTAGTTTTTACCCCCGTAGCCATGAGAAGTATTTCATCACCTTTGGCTATGTGTCCGTTCATTACTCGGATAAGAGCCACTACTCCGCGATAGCTATCGAAATAGGAATCAAAGATGAGAGCTTCTAGCGGTATATCATCGTGGCCGACAGGTGCAGGAATCATTTGAACAATCGCTTCTAACAGCTCATGAACTCCCGCTCCCGTCTTACCTGAAGCAAGCACTGCCTCATCGGCCGGAATCGCTAAGCCTTCTTCAATTTCAGCACGTACGCGATCAGGATCAGCAGCAGGAAGATCGATTTTGTTGATAAGCGGAATGATTTCGAGATTGGCGTTCATTGCCATCATTGCATTGGCGACCGTCTGTGCCTGAACGCCCTGAGTGGCATCGACAACAAGCACTGCCCCCTCGCAAGCAGCAAGACTGCGAGAAACCTCATAGGTAAAATCAACATGCCCTGGAGTATCAATGAGATTGAATTGGTAGCAATTTCCATCATCGGCATCATACATGACGCGGACCGCTTGGCTTTTAATGGTTATTCCACGCTCGCGTTCTATGTCCATTGAATCGAGTACCTGTTCGACCATATCACGCTCGGCGACCGTATGCGTCATCTGTAATACACGATCAGCCAACGTTGACTTCCCATGATCAATATGAGCAATGATCGAAAAATTCCGTATATAACAAGGATCCTGTGGCATATTTGCTTTCAAAACTTTCTATGTTTCCGATACTCGGATCGGATAGTTTACTGATCGATGATAACGGCAGGAAGAGTGTAGACCCTTCCGCACCTTGTCATGATAGCAAACGATTCAAAACTGTAACGACACTCCTTGATAAACGCAGGGAACTCCCCCAATAACTTCGTGCGCTTTTTGCAGGACGCGTGGAGGTTACGTGTGCTGATGCAGAAGGCCTCATCGTTGTCGATACGAATATACGTTAATACGCCTATGATATCCTTAAATTTGAGATAAGGATGTGGTCGCTGTGTCCCTTGTCGGAGCAATCGGTTCATTCGTCTTTGCAATGATTGTGATCGTGGGAATCCTCGTTACTCTCGCGCTCATTTTCTTCCTTTGCTTCTTCAACGGAGCACACTGCGCGCGCAAGTCATCGCGCGATCATTCAGCTTATTCCACACGCTCTTACTATTCGTCAGGTACTACCCATAATGCGACCTCTGATGCCGGTCGACACAACAAAAAAGCGTCATCTCGGACCAATGCATATCGCCAGAAAGCATCAAGCGGCGATCCGATTCGTGCAGAGATCATTGAGATCATCGATGTAACACCAAAAGAGCAGCACTAAGGCTGCTCTTTTTTGATTAAATCGTAGTTACCTTCTAACGAACTACATCGTCGCCGTTGAACGGATCGCCGCATTCCGGACAGAATTTTGGCGGGTTTGCAGGATCCGATGGCTGCCATCCGCACTTGTTGCAACGATAGACGTTCTCATTCGCCGGTCGCTTCTCACCGCATTGTGCGCAGAAGTTACCACTCTGGACCGACCCACACTTCGGACACGCCCACTCATTGCTCGCCGCAGGTGTTGCCGCGGCAGCGGCTGCGGCGGCAGCAGTGGCTTCTGGGGCCACAGCGGGCACCGGCACCGGTTGATCGGCGACCGCAAAACCCCCATTGGGAGCGGCATTGCCCACAACGGGCTGCTGACCAACCGCTCCACCCTGCTGATAGAGATTCGCGGCATTTGCGCCTCCCGCATTTGCAGCCATTCCCATACCAGCAAAAGCAGCAAAGGCGCCCGCATTGTCGTTTGCTGCAGCAGAACGCATTGCGTCAGCTTGCGCAGCAGCAATAGTAGCAGCAGCCATATTGGGATCTTTGAGTACTGCGCTCTTCTGAAGTTCCTTAATCAGGTTTTCGTCTTCCTCGGAAGCCGTGATGGAATTAACACCGAACGAAACGATCCTAACGCCACGCAGTTCTTGCCACTTATCCGAGAGAATCTTGTTGAGCGCATCAGCCATCTCACTCGTGTGTGCCGGAATAGCCGAATAACGAATACCCATCGCAGATATCTGAGCAAAAGCCGGTTGAAGAGCGGTGAGCAGCTCACTTTTGAGCTGACTGTCCATGCGCTCACGCGGATAATCCTCGTCAATATTACCTGCCACGTTGGTATAAAACAGGATAGGATCTTCTAGCTTGTATGAATATTCTCCGTTGCAGCGTACAGCGATATCGACATCGAGACCTATATTCGTGTCAACAACACGGAAAGGCACGGGGGAAGATGTGCCGTATTTGTTTCCCAGAATTTCTTTGATATTAAAATAGTAGACACGTTGATCGACGCCCGTGTCACCACCCATAGTAAAACGCTTACCAATATTTTTGAATGTTTCTGCAATACTGTTCCCCAGAGGTCCCGTAAACACACTAGGAGCAACCTTGTTATTGTAGGTAAACTGGCCCGGCTCTGCACAAACCTCGACCACCTTGCCCTGCTCAACGATTATTATGCATTGACCATCGTTAACTATGACACCAGAACCGTCGGAGATAATGTTCTCGTCTCGCTTTGTATTTGATGTTCGGTCATTCGTGCGCTTTTGCCCTTTGACCATGAGTATGTCCTGATCGAGTGAATCGCAGTAGATCATCTCTTTCCACTGATCGGCCATGTTACCGCCAACAGCACCCGTCAGTGCCTTGATGAGGCCCATGTCGACTCCTTTTCTATAGGTTAAAGTCATACACAGACATGATAACAAAGAAACAACCCTCTACTATGAGCACAGCCATCTAAACTTCCCGGTACATAGACCTTTCTTATTCTTAATCTCAATTGCCGCATCTTATAAACGCTGGATTTTGTCCTTCGCCTGTCTGTTTAAAGCCAAAATGAATCTCGGGTTGAAAACTTGTTTGCATTCTCTTGAAAGATGATGCAGAATTATGAGGCTGCATCTACCTCACACAACTATCCCCGTGCGGACTCTCGTTTGTATACAAGCGACGTGGTCCGTACCCTTAACAAGAAAGTCGGCCGGACATCCATGCCTGATACACAGATACAATCGATCGAACAGGTTCGTAGTGTCCTGTTTATCATTAACCCCACTTCAAAAAACGGTGCCGGTGCGACTATCCCTCAGATGATTGAAAAAATAATGGGTGATATTGTCATAAAGCGCCCGAATATTTCTTATAACATAATGCTCACTGATGACGCACGACATGCCATTGAAATAGCAGCTACGGCAGCTGAATATGATCTTGTCGTTGCCTCCGGCGGAGATGGCGTCATACACGAAGTCGTCAATGGGCTTATGCGCATTGAGATAAACCAACGCCCCATATTGGGCATAATTCCCGTTGGAACAGGCAACGATTTCATGCGAACGCTACACATGAGTTCCCATCCAAAGGTCGCAATTTCGCAACTCCTTGACTCTCACATCGTAACTATCGACGTAGGCCGTTGTAATGATGAATATTATGTCGAAACGCTTTCATTTGGTCTCGATGCCGCTATTGCTCTTGATACTGTTGAGCGCCGCAAACGTACAGGCCGGACGGGCACTCTCGTCTTCATGGAATCCGGAGTTGACACCCTGCTTCATCATCTGGAAAGCCATCAATATCGTCTGAACGCCGTTACCGACCATGAAGAGATAAAGACTGAAAGCGGTGAGGCATTTATCTTGGCCATACAGAATGGACGCACCTACGGCGGGGGTTTTGCCATCACTCCAGATGCCGACCCTTCTGATGGTCTCTTTGATGTTTGCGTAGCAGGACCACCCCTCTCCCTGATACCCAGTTTATTTATTTTTCTTCTTGCAAAATTTGGTCGGCACACTCGTTTCAAGCAGATTCGCTTGTTCAGAATAAAAACGATCGAACTTCATTTTGACAAGCCACTTCCCGCTCAGATTGATGGTGAGTTGGTAACAGGCACCGATTTTTCCGTTGATATCGTTCCCCAAGCCCTACGTGTGTTGATGCCTCGTTCCTAATAGGATTCGAGCAACCACATCAACGAGAGATACATCTTTCATCTCGGCGCTGACGTTGTCGGCCGTTTTGCTAACACGCCGGCGTCGACGATACCAGAAGAATATAAGAAATGATCCTCCCACAGCCACAGCGACGCCCGCTTCGACGAAGGGAACGACCGCGCGCTCTGCGGGTATCGCTTGTTCCCCTTCAAACGTTTGAAGGGGAACAAGGGGGATCGTCTCCCTCATATCCACTAGAGGCTTTACCATACCTCGATAGGTTGCCGAGATAGAATACCCTACGAGAGTTCGGTATTCTCCGATACCACGATAGTAGCAGGTAGCACGATATGAATTGGGAAGTCCGTATTCATCGATTCCGGTAATCTCGTACGTGACGTCAGAACGCATCAATACAATTGTCCCAGCACCATAAACGGGGACAACATCTTCTGTTTCAGCAAAAAACTCTATCTGTTCTGGAATACGATATACATCGTTATCTGGAAGGTTTTCGTAAATGACACGGTGATCGATCTGCTGAATCCGAGTTTCATACAGATCCTGCTCTTCAAGTTCGTCACGAATAAGCATTCCTCGGTAAGATTTTTCAAACGTGCAGACATCCATGGTTTGAGGAAATTCGTCGCGTACAGACACCGCATCAGCTACTCCCCCCTGGCGTCTAACCGTCCAAACAAACAGTGTCTCAGGAGAATCTTTCTCTGAGGAATCTATCAACTGATCAGTTGTTTCAGATACCTGTTGTGCTGCATCCGTTGACTCGGGTGACAGAGAGGCAGTTTCTGTCGAGACACCTTCAGCTGAAACAGCTGAAAAGAGGGCAGGCGCGTCAAGCGGCGCAGCCTGAGCGTTTTGTTCCAGATTGACCATCATATAAACAGCGACAATCAACCCGCAAAAGATAAACCCCCACCTGAACCAAGTAGTATCGTGTTTCATACAAACTCCCCCGACATTTCAAGCGCGCAGCACTATTGTGCACACTTCATGGCCTAGCGAGGAAGCTATAGGCGATTGCGTGGGTGCTATGATAGCAGCTTATGAGCGGCAGGCATCTAAACTCGTGTCTTCGTTTATTTGGCTAAATCAAATCGACGCATAATGAACCAGAAACCATCAGCATACCTAACAGCCTCATAACAGCATTATCGAGAAGATGCGATATCGTCCGGTGAAAAGACGCCCTTTTCAGTGATCACTGCCGTAATAAGCGAGGCGGGTGTCACATCAAAGGCCGGATTATAGACATTGATGCCCGGAGGGGTTGTGCGAAACCATGCGTCAAAACGATAGCCACCACCTTTGCGCTCTATCATCATCTGGCTTTCATGTGCAATCTTCAACGCACAGGGTCCTTTATGGGTAAGCATATCAAAGGCATTGCTGACTGCTTGATCGTCGGGTTGAATAACTCCCGATACGGTAACACCCTCAAGCTCACGAGGATCTCGTTGCTCTATCTCAATATCAGCACCGGTAGGAGTCAGCAAATCAATGGATGATGAGGGGGCAAGCACATAGAACGGCACTTGGTAATCGTGCGCCAAGCGGGCCAACATGAGCGTGCCTATCTTATTGGCGACATCTCCATTAGCAGCAATACGATCGGCGCCCACAAAGATGACATCTACCCAGCCATTTGCCATGACACTCGCCGCCGTGCTGTCTGTGATAAGCGTTGAAGGTATGCCGGCAACCATAAGTTCCCACGCGGTAAGACGTGCACCCTGATTCACGGGGCGGGTCTCGTCAATCCACACGTGGTTTACTTTTCCTTGAGAATAGGCCGCGTATATGCCACCAAGAGCAGTACCGTAATACACTGTTGCCAGAGAACCAGCATTGCAGTGAGTCAGTATATTGAGGGGGCGATCTTCAAGAATCTGCGCCGCATAAGCACCTAAACTTCGGTTAGCAGCTTCGTCTTGGTCAGCCAACTGCTGTGCAAAAGCGACAATCTCCTGGGCGAGTTGCGCCACCACTTCCTTTTCCCCGGTAGTATTTTCTTTCGCTGAAGGATCCTCAGCATTGACGCACGGGGGCATCGGGAGTTCTCCTGCGCGCTGCGTCGCAAATGAAACCACCTGATTGGTCCCCCATGCAAGATTTGCAGCCGTTGGCCTCACGGCATTTACCTGTGCAGCAACACCTTCAAGCGCTTTGAGAAACGCAGGCATCTGAGTCTCGCGAGATTCATTGACGCTCCACAGGGCAAGTGTCATCGCACCCATTATGCCAAGAGCGGGAGCTCCGCGTACAGCCATGGTAGCGATAGCAAGACAGGCACCTTCGACCGAACGACAGCATAGAGCATCACCTTGTAAAGGTAGACGCGTCTGGTCAATAAGATAGATGCCGGGAATGCCATCGGTCTCGTCGACCTCCCACCATAATGTGCGAGGAAGACGCTTTAGATTCTCATCAATTTCCATGTTACTCCGTACCCGACTGCCAGCTGTTAAGATAGAGCTCCTGCTCAGGCGTGAGTGTATCGATCTGAATACCCAACGCCTCCAGCTTGAGCGCAGCTATATTCATGTCAATATCTTCGGGAATTTCATAGACACCCGGCTTAAATGAGGTGGTGCGGTTCAGTAGATACTCGGCACCGAGAGCCTGATTAGCAAAAGACATGTCCATAACTTCAGCAGGATGACCCTCTGCACAAGAGAGATTCACCAAGCGTCCATCTGCCAATAAGATTATCGTACGACCATCCGGCATGATAAATTCTTCAACGAGAGGCTTGAGTTCTGTAGAAGAAACGCATGTCTCTCGCAGATACTTGATGTTTATCTCTGCATTAAAATGACCTGAATTGCATATGATAGCGCCATCTTTCATAGTTTCAAATGCTGGCTCGTCGATAACATTGAGATCCCCCGTAACGGTAATCCACACATCGCATTCGCGAGCAGCCTGCACGCACGGCATAACACGATACCCGTCCATATGCGCCTCGAGTGCCTTAAGCGGGTCTATTTCGCACACAATAACTTTCATGCCCATGCCTCGTGCCCTCAACGCCACGCCACGCCCGCAATATCCATATCCTGAAATCACCAGCGTGCGACCCGCAAGAAGACGATTAGTGGCACGGATAACACCGTCGAGTGTTGACTGGCCCGTACCATAGCGATTGTCGAAATAATGTTTGGTCTTAGCATCATTTACTTTTATTATGGGATACCCCAGAGCTCCGTCTGCCGCCATGGCAGCCAACCGTATAACACCCGTTGTGGTCTCCTCGGTACCTCCGATAATACCCTCGATCACCTCAGGATGAAGCTCGTGTATGCGCCCTACCACATCGGCACCATCATCCATCGTAATGTGCGGTTTGTGAGCAATGGCGGCGTCCACATGACGATAGTATGTCTCGGTGTCTTCACCTTTAATAGCATAGGTTCTACACCCATAGTACTTAACCAAAGCGGCAGCGGTATCATCTTGAGTCGATAATGGATTTGACGCACAGAGCACTACGTCTGCACCTCCTGCTACAAGGGTGCGCATGAGATTCGCAGTCTCAGTCGTAACATGTAGGCACGCAGCAATGCGAATCCCCTCAAGAGGTTTTTCCCTCTCGAATCGTTCACGTATGAGAGCAAGAACCGGCATGTCACGATCAGCCCACTCAACGCGCGCCTTTCCTGTTTCTGCTAGCCCAATGTCTTTGATATCGTAGTCCACTGCCGCACTCCTTTTTTCGAATCTATTAAGGTAGCAACTCATTGTCGCATGTTTTCAGTAAGCTATGTCTTACCGCAGGACCGCCGGTCAAACATGACGGGAAACGGAAATAGACACCCCGGATATTGTAGAGCACTCGTGAAATTATGCGCCAAACTATGGCGAAACAGCATATTATTCGCGGGGAAACAATTGAGTTCAGCCTGCTTTAAGAAAATTTGGATAAGGTAGCAGCAGTGCAAAAAACCCGTTGTATTAGGTGGTTATGAAAGACCCGTATAAAACCCTCGGCGTTGCGCATAATGCAAGCGACGATGAGATACAAAAAGCATATAAGAAGCTGGTCAAACAGTATCATCCCGACCTGCACCCAAATGATGCTCATGCCGCAAAGATGATGGCTAACATCAATGAGGCTTACGATGCCATAACGAAAAATACGCGAGAAGCTCAGTACTATCGCGATGGTGGCACCGAAGAAGGCGCCGCACGCGTTCGTCAGCAACAACAACAGCAACAACAAGGCTATGATGAATGGCCTTTCGGCGGATATGGCTATGGGCAGCAGGGCGGTTCTCGAGAAAATAACAATCCGAATGACCCCTTTGGAGACTTTGATCCGTTCGAATGGTTCAATACCACGTCACAACAGCAAACGGAAAATCAACAAAGACGAACAACTACCATCTGGCCAGGAAGCAGTTGCCTGACTTGGATCATTGCGATTTTTGTTATTAATATCTTTTTCACATTTCTTATGCGCGGGTGTTCTTCACTCTTTAATTGATTCTCGCTGAACGTTTAATTACGAGCGCGCTACAATGGTGCTGACTATTGTATCCGCGTAAGCATGCGTGACAAGCACAACGGGAAGTAGAGGATAAACCGTGAGCATCTCCGTTTTGAGAAAAACACTTGTGGGCATCTGTATCGTAAACGGTATTTCTGCACTCATATGCGGATTCATGATGATCTTGGTGCCCGATGGGTCTCTTATGGGAATGCCACCATCCATGCTTTCAAACTTTCCCGGTCAAGAACTGTTCTTTCGTGACTTTCGGTGGCCAGGCATAGCACTGCTGCTTGTAAATGGCATCCCCAATACGATCGCCGCGAGCCTGATGCTCCTTCATAGAAAGTCAGGATTTCCCGTTGGCTTGTTAGCAGGCTGTCTTCTTATCTGCTGGTGTCTGTTCGAAATGATATTTCTATTCAACACGTTTGCCTTGTTCTATCTTGCAGTCGGGGTTGTCCAAGCCGCACTCGGCCTATACCTCATCAAACATCAAACCCGCTAGATAGATACGGAAACTCTACAGCTTTTTAATAATGGCGTCAGCGAACGCAGACGTTGATACGCTCCCGTCGGTACTCCCCGTGAGAATGCGTTTAATGTCATAGGTAATATCTTGTCCCTCGGCAAATACAGACGTGACCGCAGCTTTTATTCGCTCGGCACTATCGTGCTCGCCGAGATAATCAAGAAGCATCACAGACGAAAGAATCTCAGCTGTCGGATTAGCCTCGTTCTTACCAGCGTGCAAAGGAGCGCTTCCGTGAACTGGCTCAAAAATAGCATAGCCATCACCAATATTCGCTCCCGGTGCGATGCCTAAGCCACCAACGAGACCAGCAGCAAGATCAGATACGATGTCACCATAGAGATTAGGAAGTACTACTACATCAAATTCCTCAGGACGCAGCACTAGGCCCATACAGGTCGCGTCAACAATGCGATCCTCATACGCCACCCGGCCTTCATACTCGGCAGCAATATCACGCGCACACCTCAGCCAGAGACCATCGGAGTATTTCATGATGTTCGCCTTATGCACGGCGGTTACCTTTTTACGATCATGAGCACGTGCATATTCGAATGCATAGCGAATAATGCGCGTTGATCCGGTAATGGATATCGGCTTAATCGAAATACCCGAATCTTTACGAATGATGCCTGCACCCTTTTCTGCACAAAAGTCGATCAATTCGAGTGCCGCATCCGAACCCTCTTCAAACTCAACTCCCGCATAAAGATCTTCGGTATTTTCGCGTACGATCACGATATCGACAGAATCATAACGTGCGCCGATACCCGGAATAGAATAAACGGGACGCAGGTTGACATACAAATCGAATGCTTTACGGAGTGCTACATTACAACTGCGAAATCCCACGCCAACCGGTGTGGTGATAGGACCCTTTATGGCAACTTTATTTTTCCGAATCGACTCGAACACATAGTCAGGTAATGGCGTGCCGTACTCATCCATGAGTTTGGCTCCCGCGTCAGCTACTTCCCATTCGATGTCAACGCCAGTCGCCTCGACCACACGACACATCGCCGTAGTAATTTCAGGACCAATCCCATCACCCGGAATAAGCGTAACAACGTGCTTTACCATAACCCTACCTCTTTCTGCAGAAACAGATTCCTCATTCATCGCTGTAAGACAAGATACTTCTGACGCGCTCCACTATGCTCGAATCATAAGACTCGGCAATAAGGCAAACAGTACTAATTACAATTTTCAAGAATCTGACACGCGCGCCTTTTCAAGGGACCGCGTGCGTTCTCCGCATCAAATTTCATACGCTCTTTCAAAGCCTTCTTAACACTTGGGTCAAGCGTACCCTGAGAAAATGTCACCAAAGAACCCATCATATCGGAAAATTCAAAATCTCCGTGATAGCACTGTATGCCTTCATCTATGTGAGACCATACTTGTTTTGAATGAGGTGCTGAAGTTGCCCCGAACGTACAGAGAAACCGCATAGCCGCCAAACGAACCGGTCCAGATTCTTCATCATACAATGAATCTTCTGCTCCAGGAACACCCGCAGCACAAGCTGTCGGTTCAAACGGGATAAGCGCTCGCAGTATATCAAGACACTCCCAACGAGTCTGCGCTTCGGGACGATACAACGCATCAGAGAATGCGTCTGCATAGCTGACGAGCAATTGAGGATTTTCTTTTGCTACCCCCGCAAGAATCGCGACGGCATATTGACGCAAACGACGTCGATCGCTAGTAAGCACCTCAATAAGATCTGCGAGTGCATCAGGATGTTCGAGTATGCGTGTTACGTTTTCTGATCTATCGGCGGACAGATCAATATCAAGGATATTCTCAGCCATTGAACTCTCTATAGAAAGAAGGGATTAGAATGCAAATCCACCATGTTTGACAAAATGAGCGGCGAGCCCGCCATCGGCAAGTAGCTTGGCCATGACCGGCGGAAGCGGAGCAAATGGTATCTCGGTACCTTTGGTGCAATTCTTAACGACACCGGTCTCGAGATCAATAAAAAGATCATCGCCCTCGTCGATACCATCGGTATCGCACTCGACAACCGGAAGGCCGGTGTTGATCGCATTACGATAGAAGATTCTCGCAAAACTCTTTGCTACAACCGCACGGGTATTTGAATGAATAAGTACAAGGGGCGCTTGTTCGCGCGAAGATCCCATACCAAAATTCCGACCAGCAACAAGGATACCACCTTGCGGCTTCACGCGTTCGTAGTAGTGGGGATCCAACTCCTCCATAGCATGATGAGCCATGTCGTCCATATCATTGCTCTTGAATTTGTATTTGCCAGAAATAATATAATCGGTGTTTATGTCGTCTCCGAATTTGAAGGCTATCGCTTCGATTGTCATGAAGTACTCCTTACAGATATTCGCGAGGATCGGTTATACAAGCGTTTAGTACTGATGCCGCCACCGTGGCCGGGCTCCCCAGATAGATGAAAGCATTCGAGTTACCCATGCGTCCCTTAAAATTACGGTTTGCAGTAGAGATGACGTTTTCCCCATTACTGGGCACACCGTTATGGGTACCCACACAGGGGCCACAGCCCGGTGTTACCACACAGGCGCCCGCTTCGACGAGATCCTGAATATAGCCTGCTTCCATTGCCGCAAGATAGATAGCACGCGAAGCCGGAGCCACAACCAGACGACAATCAGGATGAATGGTACGTCCCTTCAAGAGCGAAGCGGCAATAGCAAAGTCCTCAAGGCGACCATTCGTACACGTACCAATAACACCTTCGGCAATGGGTGTGCCCAGTACCTCATCGATAGATGCGTTATTGCCTACGGCGTGAGGTTTTGCGATCTGAGGAACGAGTGTAGATACATCTATCACAATCTCCTCGCAGTACCGCGCGTCGTCATCAGGATCAATTGGATTCGGTATACGTGTTGTGCCACACGCCTTAAAGAAATCAAGAGTCTTTTGATCGGCACGCATAAGACCAGCTTTAGCCCCCACCTCAATGGCCATATTTGAGATGGTCATGCGTGCGTCAACAGAGAGAGCCTCTATGGTGTCACCTTCAATTTCAAGCGCTTTATAAGTCGCGCCATCTACACCGATAAGACCCGCGAGGGCAAGCACGAGATCCTTTGCGTAGACACCCTTCGGCAGCACGCCGGTGTACACAACCTTGATGGTCTCCGGCACTTTAAACCAGAGCTTGCCTGATACCATGGCGGCCGCGCCGTCGGTGGAACCCACTCCCGTCGAAAACACGTTCAAGGCTCCATACGTACAAGTATGCGAATCACATCCCACGACAAGATCGCCACAGGTAATCTTGCCCGATTCAGGAATAAGCTGATGACAAACCCCACAGCCCCAATCGTAGATGGTCACACCGGACTCTTTGCCAAAATGTCTCATCTTGTCATGGATAGCACTGACTCCCTCGATAGGAGACGGGCAGGAATGATCCATTACCATGGCTACCTTGCTCGAATCAAACACCTTGCCGCCACCCATAGCCTGAATAGCGTCTATAGCAAGTGCTGATGTTCCGTCCTGACTCATGGCAAAATCTATATCGGCAATAACGATGTCGCCTGCATGCGCATCGGTGCCGCTGTGGTTGGAGAATATCTTCTCCGCGATCGTCTTTCCCACTATATGTCACTCCTTGTCAATATGAGGCGCGCAAAAAATCGAGACAGCTATTGTCTCTCAGCGAGTTTACGCAGATTTATGACCAGCAGACAAGCCGATTATTCCTTTCAGGAAATGCGCGGCGCTACCTTAGAAAGAATAGTATACTGCGTATCTTGCCACGATAGAATCTTTCATTGTAAGAATACCTCAATAATGCTTAAAATCTGAAAGAACTACTGTCAAAATTGCTCTCATATCTGTGGGATATCCCGCAGAAAGCAATCAGCAGATCATGCCCTCGTGAACACGTTGCCATCAATTATTTGGCTCATATGAAAATTCATAGCAGTGATGGATGTTGCCCCTACGCGCAAAATCCTCTCCAATGGTCTGCGAAGTGATATCGGTAATTTTCACACGCGCTTTTTCAAGCGCCTCCAGATCAGGCTTAAAGGCGCGTAGATTACAACAGAAATACGCTATTCCATCAGGTGCGAGCAAGCGTGACGTAGCAATAAGTAGCTCAACATGATCTCGCTGGACATCCCAAGTTCGGTTTCCCATCTTTGAAGAATTAGAGAACGTGGGTGGATCGACATAGATCAAGCCGAATTTAGTGCCTGCCGCGCGCGCCTCTCGTACCCATCTCATCGCATCTCCGCGTTCATACCGATAACGACGAGCATCTGTGAATCCGTTGAGCCCCATATTGTGCTCTGCCCATTCCAGATATCCTTGGGAAAGATCTTGAGTGAGGACACTCTGCGCACCGCCCGCCGCCATCGCCACCGATGCCGTACCCGTGTAGGAGAAAAGATTCAAACAATCTTTGCCCCGAGCCATTGACTGCAACAAGTCGCGAATGGGCCGACCATCAAGGAACAGACCCGTATCGAGGAGTCGTCCAAATTCCACGCGATAGCGTCTCTGGCCCTCTGCAACCGTATGAAAAAATGTGCGTGTTGACACGCTTCCTTCCATATGTTGAAGACCGCCTTTACTGTGTTTGCGTACGCGCAGAAACACATTCTTCTGATCGACAGCCAAGATTTCCGGCACCGTCATGAGAACATCGGCGCATCGGCGAGCTGCTTTGTCAGGATCAATCTCTCGTGGTGCCTGATACTCCGCAATACACACCCATCGTTTGTTTGCTTCGTCACCCGCACCGTTATATACATCAATGGCGACCGCATAATCAGGCAGATCGGCATCGTAAACGCGATAGCAGGAAATTCCTTGCTTGCGAGCCCATTTTTCTCGAATCCGAGCCATCTTGCGCAACCGTGCAATAAACTGATCAGTGCCTTTCTCAAAAGTTCTTGAGCCAAAGCTATCAGCGGTTTCAGACACATTCAAACCCGTGCTCGCGGGTGCCGCCTCAGGACTTTCTAACAAAGAGGTGCCCGCGGGCCCCGCGGAAAACACACGGATTGAAGCAACCAAGGGACCGCTGAACGTATCAATCACACGCTCAGGACGTCGTTTGAGAAACGCATCGATCTGTGCATCAGGGGCAAGAAGCGAAAGTGTCCATTTCGCATCATGGGCAGCGACGAAAGCCGCCAATGAAACATAAGACGTTACCGCCTTGTTCGTCTTGACCGCAGAAGCACCCACCAGAAGATCTGTTATCAATAATGCTTGAGTGCCCGGCACCATCTTGCTTACCAACGCAGAAGCCTCAGATGAAACAGTCTCAGCTCCTCCTTGCTCGATGGATATACAATCGGACAAACCCGCTCGTTTGACATTATCTAACGCATCTTTCATTGATCGATCATCGAGAGCAAAACCAACGAAGGATGGTATCTGAGAACGCCCCGTAGCGGCGCGCTCATCCGCTTCTCCTATGAGATGATCCCAGAGAACGGCATCGTGCCCTAGCCAACCCTCAAACCCCCAACGAGAACGCAGGATGCCCGGGGCGATATCGCCCGCGATGAACGCTGCCTCGATAAGCAAAACGCCTTGACCGCAGAACGGGTCGACGCAAAGCGAATACTCTTTGAACGTCTCCGGCCAGCGCACGGCAAGCACTAGTGCTGCTGCAAGCGTCTCGCCGAGCGAAGCACCGCTTTTTTGCATGTCTAAGCGATATTCCCGCCGTGATAGTGACGTACCGGAAAGATCGATGGCGATGGTCGCACGCTCGCGATGCACGCTTACGTCAATCAGAATATCGGGCTTATGAAAATCGACATCCGGACGACTCCCGGTAGCTGCGCGCACGGTATCGCAGATAGCATCTTTGACACGTTGTGCGACAAAACGCGTATTGCGCAGTTCAGCATTCGTTCCGTGGGCGGAAACGGCGATGGTCGCACCCGTTTTGATATGTATCGTCCAATCCATTGCCGCAACCGCTTGATACAGCGCATCTGCGGTGGTGGCATTCACGCGATCAAGAATCAATAGTATGCGGCTGGCCGTCCTCGACCAAAGCAACGCGCGATACCCTGCCTCGAGGGATCCAAAAAACGAAACACCCGTGTTAAGGGGTCTGAGATGATCAACGTCAAGAGAACGCAGCTCATCAGCAAGGAGGGGCGCAAGACCCGTTCCGCACGTAGCAAGAAACTCATGGGTGGATCTTTCCATGTATGAAACCCCTTTGAAGGTGCTCGACTGAAAAATGGCCGCTATAAACGGTTGTCTTTCAAATTGAAATGATCAAATCCATCGGCGAGAATTTCGTCATAGTCGACGCTGTCTTCACCCTCATCGCAGTCATCATCTTGTTCCTCGTCCCAGTCATCAAGGACATCAGAACCATGATGTTCAGTATCACCGCACGCACACGATTCGTCATGGGTGTGTCCGTGCCCTTCTTCAGAGAGATGCGCCGCCCGAGACCAATCCAAGCCATGACGAGTGCACGAAGCTTCGTCACCATATACCAGCTGTAATCCGGCAATGTCTTTATCCGCTCCACCGATTATAGAGAGTAGATTATACAGTTGATAGGCGTTTTCGAGCCCCGGAAAGGTGAGGTCTTTATTGTCTGCAGCTTCAAAGCAAACCTCAAGTTCGCTCAATAGTCGCATGACGGAATATTCACCCTCATAACTATCCTGAATGATCTTGTCAGCATAAGCGCTGAACAGCTCAGAGTGTAATCCGAGAGCATTCAGGTAACGAGTCGCATCCGTTTGCGCGATACCATGATTCTCTGCAAACGAAAGCGCTTCGACCACGCCAAGAATAGAACTTACATGCATAACAAGCGACGCAATACCCATGGCCTTTCCAGACCCTGGCCCTTCGCAAGAGATGACAGGAAGCTTAAACGATTTTATGAGCGCGTCTGCGATTCTTATATCGGAGCGCTCTCCTCCAAGAAAAATAGAAGGCTCGTGGCCCGGAATAGTGGTAACCGCGCTCGCCATCCACCCGTCAAGAATGTGAAGTTCATTGAGCACACCGAGTGCCTGAATCTCACCGGCAAGAGAAGGAGTCGCCGGTGTTACATCTATAACAAAGGCACCTTTTTCTGCACATTTGAGAATTCCGTTTGTCTCCATGAATGCATTTTCGTATTCGCTGGTATTCGCAAATGCAGTAATGATAACCGTCGAGCCCACAAGCGCATCGTTAAACGAATCCGCCACACGAACATTTTTGCCACTGAAACGTCGAGCGCGCTCATCAATCAGATCGTGGACGACCGTCGATACTCCGCTGGCAATAACCTTCTTGGCGATATAGGAACCCTTTGCACCTAAGCCTAAACAAGCCACCTGTAGGGGTAGGTCATGCGACCGAGAAGCAGTACTGTTCATATGTCCCTCCCCTCTCAGAGAGCAATAATCGTAGCGTGAATAAAACTTCTAGCGCTGCTCAATAGGAATGTACTTGTTACGATGAGTGATGGATTTATATGCAGGTCTAACGATGCGTTTGCCTGATACGATCTCCTCAAATCGGTGAGCCGCCCAGCCCGCCATGCGCGAACAGGCGAACAAGGGGGTGAACAGATCATCAGGAATGCCCAGCATGTGATAAACAAAGCCCGTATACATATCGACATTCGCACATATTTGCTTGCCGTCGCCCTTATATTCAGCAATAACCTCAGGAGCGAGTGCTTCGATTCTCTCAATAAACTCCAGTTCTTCTTGATACTCAGTGCCTGCGGTGAGATCGCGCGCATATTGTTTGCAGAGAACAGAGCGCGGATCTGATAACGTATACACTGCATGTCCCATGCCGTATATAAGTCCCGAGCGATCGTATGCTTCTTTGCTAAGAATCTTACGGAGGTAATCGGCGATCTCGCCATCATCAGACCAATTGGCGATATTTTCCTTCATTTCCTGATGCATGCCACGTACCTTGTGATTTGCTCCTCCATGCCGAGGACCTTTAAGCGAACCGATAGCCCCTGCATAGGTTGAGTATGGATCAGTGCCCGACGAGGTGAGCACCCGGGTAGTAAACGTTGAGTTATTACCGCCACCGTGTTCCGCATGCATCATCATCATAATATCAAGCATCTGTGCTTCTTCTGGCTTGAATTGACGATCAAGACGAAGCATTGAAAGAATCGTCTCGGCGGTGGATTGGCCCGGTATGAAGCGGTGCATGATCATGGAGTCCCCAAAATAATGAGCGCGTTTGGCATAATAGCCAAGCACCATGATACGAGGAAGACGAGAGAGCAACGATATAGCAGTATCGATCTCATGCTCTGAACTGATCTCGTCGGGGTCATCTGCCGAGTCATATGAGTAGAGCACCAAGACACTACGCGCCAGCTTGTTCATAATATTTGATGAGGGGCGCTTCATGATCATGTCAGCGGTGAACCCATCAGGTAGTTCGCGATTCAAGTCGATGAGTTCGCGAAATTTTCCGAGCTGCTCGATGGTTGGGAGTTTACCGGAAAACAAGAGGTAAGCAACCTCTTCAAATCCAAAACGATTCTCTTGCGCCGCATGCGCGACAAGATCCTTGATGTTGTAGCCCCTGAAGGTCAGTTCACCGTCTATAGGCTGGCGATCACCTTCATTTACTATGTAACCGTGCACGTTACTGATTTTCGTGATGCCGGCGACAACACCGGTGCCATCAGCATTCCGAAGTCCTCGTTTCACGTCATATTTTGTGAAATAAGACGAGTCGATCGAATTGACTGACTCGAAATCATTGTAAAGATCCATTTTCGTCTGTGTCGTCATGATCGGTCCTTCCTGATTTGCTCATGATGAATGATTCTATTATCCTCGTTCGACAAAACAATGAAGCAATCGGCAGAAAATTATCCGCCAAACATACGAAACGAGAAAGAAAACTACCTGTTCTGACATAACCAGTGAGAATACAGATTACCTGATCTCTATTTTTTCGACAAGCGTCGGTCGGCACCCCAGAACACGCAGGCAAGCATACCCGGTCCTACGTGAGAACCGACCGTTGGGCCAATGGATGTCTCAAAGAATTCAAGATTGGGCAGATGCTCTGATAGAAGGTTTTTCAACGTCATCAGACCTTCACGGTCATCAGCATCCGCGATGAGTACTGAATAGTCATTCGGATATGATGAGTTATTCTTGAAATACTTCAACATTTCCTTCAACGCCTTACGACGGCCGCGAACCATACCACAACTTTCGAGATTGCCGGTAAGGTCGAATGTGAGTAATGGCTTGATGTCGAGTTTTGAGGCAACCATCGCGAGAGTCGAAGGAATTCTGCCGCCACGTTGGAGCGCGTCAAGGTTGTCAACGGTAAACATCATATTGACAAACCATCGCCTCTCTTTCACCCACTCAGCGAGTTCACGAGCCGTCATCCCCTCTGCAAGACGGAGACATGCTTCGCGCACGAGAAAACCTTCTGCAACAGAGCCCAGTTTGGTATCGATAAGATATATCTCAGCGTCAGGATGTTCAACCATAACCGTATCATAAAAATAGTGAGCAATCGTGGCATACGTGCCTGAAAGACCCGATGAAAACGTGAGTATAACCGTAGGTTTGTTGTCAGCAACAATGGCATCAAACATTGCCATAATCGTAGCGAGCGGTATCTGAGCCGTATAAGGTTCATTTCCATTTCTCATACCCTCAAAAAATTCATGTGCAGTAGTTGATTGGTACAGATCATCAAAATACTGCTCACGCGCTATCTGATAGGGAAACTCCATAATATGAGAAGCATAATCTGCCACGGCCTCATAGGGAAGATCGCAACAAGAGTCAATAACCAGATTACAGTTAAAATCCGACATGAACATTACCTCTCTATCAGTGACAGAATAAGCGTATCGCGTCTAGCATGCAATTCATGGCTCAATCCCACCGGATAGCTATGAGGGTTGAGAAAGCGTTTGCGACTCGCATCAAGACGAGACAGGTCTACGGCGGCGCGCAGACGTGCAGCGTTAATATCAGGTTTCCCTACAGACTTTCCTTGACGTACCAGAGGAAAAAGCAGGGGCTCAAATACACCTGCCGAAAGATCTTTACGTCGTAGAGGATCATGGGGGTCGATAATTCGATGTTCCAAAACACCCTGTTCATCAAATACCATATCGCCCATCATATTGCCATCCGCATCATAATAGCGTCGCACATCGACACAACCGGGAAGAGTACGTTTTCCCGTTGTGTCAGAAACTTTAATACGAGGCTCCCAGCAATCTGATCCCGGCCGGCACAATGCCGAAAGTTTATATACGCCCCCGAGAGCCGGCTGATCGAAAGCGGTTACCAGTTTTGTACCCACACCCCACATGTCGATTGCGGCACCCTGATCGAGCAGCGATGCAATGGTATATTCATCCAGATCATTGGTAGCAACGATCTTAACTTCCGGAAAACCCGCTTCGTCCAGCATAAAACGAGCCTTACGAGAGCCCCAGGCCAGATCGCCTGAATCAATTCGTATGGCCATAAGGCGTTCTCCGCGATCTCGCATTTCGCGTGCCACCATGATGGCGCGAGCAGTGCCCTGCTCAACAGAATAGGTGTCCACCAACAAGATGGCATTATGGGGAAACGCGCTTACATACGCTCGGAATGCTTCCAATTCGTCGTCAAAGGCCATGACCCACGAATGAGCATGAGTTCCCGAAACAGGAATACCAAAACGCTTTCCCGCTGCAACATTAGATGTCGAGGAACACCCGCCCACATATGCTGCTCGCGAAGCAAGAATGGCACCATTAGGCCCCTGAGCTCGACGCAGTCCGAATTCAGAGACAGGACCATTCGCCACCTGACATACGCGAGCCGCCTTTGTCGCAATGAGCGATTCAAAATTTACTGCGTTCAGAAGAGCAGCTTCGACGATCTGGCAGTCCGTGATAGGCCCCATAACACGAAGAATCGGCTCATGGGGAAAAACCAACGTACCGTCGCGTACTGCATCAATATCAATATTCAATCTCAAATTACGCAGGGTTTCAAGAAAATCATGCTTAAACAGCTTTCCACCATTCGGGGCGTCAAGTGTAGCAAGATATTCTATGTCATCATCCTCATAATAGAAATTATCGATAAGCTCGGCAAGATGGTCTGTTCCGCACGCCACGGTATAGCCGCCCTCAAAAGGATTTTCACGAAAATGCATGTAGAAGCAGGCGCGAACTTCAGATTTTCCCTGCTCCTGAAAACCTTGGGCCATAGTGAGATGGTAGAGATCTATGAGCATGCCCTGGTTATTCACGATGCGGTTCCGTCACTTCCCTTTCCCTTTCCTGCGTCAACCGACGTGCGTCTGCGCCTATTTCCGTATCCTGAATCAGCTCGCGCAGCATCAGGAGAGGATGTCCGCGCGCCGCCTTTGCGTAATCCAGAAGATTTCTGGCCCGGACGTGGCTTGGCCTGATCCGCCCGCTTCGTGGCGGGTTTCCCCTGATCGCTACGATTGCCCGAGGCCGTATTGTGTCTGCGCGAGCCTTCTTCGCTTTTCCCGGCAGAGATAACCGTAGACGGCTGGTGCTGCTTCTTGGCACTTTTTTCTTCAAGGCGATTGTTAACCTCATTTGTGGAGGCACTGGGCCCGCTTCCCGATCCCTTGCCTCGGCGATGTTTTCGGCCACTGTTTGATGCATTTACGGGTTTCTGATTCGTATTACCAGCACCCTCTGCTGCAGGTTTTGTCTCATTGACGACACCCGACCGACGACGAGGTCTGCGAGATTCACTGCGTGTGCGTTCAGCGGCAGGAGTACTTTGCGATGAAGACTCCAATGAAGAGAGTTCTTGCAATAGAGAACGGGCACAACACTCATGCAACGTATCGAGAGAAACGCTGCAACCGCAGCACGTGCCTGATTTATCATTTTTATCCTTCTCAGCGTCAATGAGAATTTGTGAGAAAGGAACCGTGAACGACCTCGAGTTCTCAGGGTTTGTCAGACGAAAGTTAATGAGCTCCCGGGGAGTATCAAATGAGATAACTTTGGCCTGCCCGACCGGCGTATCGATGATAGCACCCACTTTAGGCGCACGAGACTTAAAGTCTTTATATGCTTCAAACTCATATCGAAGACAACACATCAGACGCCCACAGGCACCCGATACTTTGGCAGGATTAAGTGGCAAATCTTGCTCTTTTGCCATCCGTATAGAAACAGGGAAAAACTCCCCTCCTAAACGCGCACAACAAAGTTGCTCGCCGCAATGTCCCAGACCCCCTACAGATCGGGCCTCATCCCGAACACCAATCTGGCGCATATCCACATGGATATGCAACTGACTCGCTAAATCTCTAACAAGCTCGCGAAAATCAACGCGTTCCTCACTGGAGAAATAAAAGACTGCCGTACCGCCGCCTACCAGATAATCTACATCGACCGGTTTCATCTCAAGTCCATGACGCTTAACCGCATCACGAAAGAGCGTCAATGCGGAACGGCCCTTTGCCTCAAGCTCATCAAGCATGTTGTAATCATTGCTGGTAACAACACGCACGATCGCTTTAAGAGGTGTAGAGAGCGCTGCTACCTCTTCTTCTGTAACCTCAAAAGGATCACTGATGACAAGACCGATCTCTTTTGCATTATCTCGGTCTATCAGGACATAGTCTCCCTGATTAACCGTTTGATTGTTAGTGCCAAACCAGAAAGCCTTAGGATTATAACGGAATCGAACCGCTATGACTATTGGCATACAAAACCTCTCTAATATCGAACAGCATTGTCTCGATGACAAGCTGGATAGTGACATTATACAAAATACAGGTCTCAGCCGTATCGACGGATGCCAGAGCCCTCAAAATACGGTCAAGTTCCATCTTTTTGCCCAATACACCGATCATATGTGGTACATCACTATTGACGAGAGGCCTATCTGGATCAGACAGTGTTATGACGCAGTCGCGCAACCATGAACGCGTAACGCTGAGAAGCTCAAAAAATCCCTCGCGTTCCCGCGCGGAAAGCTCTCTTTTGTGACGCTTTTCCAAAGCAGTAAGAGCCCCCTTGCTCAGATAATCCTCTCCTGCGCTTCGCTCGTCTTCTTGATTTCGGCGAACGTCGTCAAGCGGGGCCTTGAGAACTTGAGTAAGCTCCTTAGCAGCATCAAGCACATCGAGCGCATCATAAGAAGACAGATACTCAAGTGTATTGATCATCTTCTGCCGAGCCAACTGGCGAGAAGAAGATTTGAGAAATTCAATTGCCTTACGGGTCGAGCCACCGGTAACCGCAAGCGCACAACGCGCAGCAGACTCGTCAGCTCCCGTATTACGAACCACCATATTGACAAGCTCTTCGTCGGGAATACGGCGAAAAATAAGCGTTTGACATCTCGAAAGAATGGTATCGAGAACTGCTGAACGAGAACGCGACAGCAAGATGAAGGAAACATTTGCAGGCGGTTCCTCGAGTGTTTTGAGGAAAGCGTTGGCGGCCCCACCCCGCAAGAGGTCCGCTCGCGTCAGTATATATATCTTTTCTTGGGCTCGAATAGGGGCGCGCGTAGTATCGTGTATAAGCTCCTTTATCTGGTCTATCACATAGCCGTTTACCCCTTCGGGATCTAGCCAATGGACATCCGGATGAGTACGGCGCGCAACACGTTGACAACTATCGCATGCATCGCCGCCGCCCTGAGAGCAGAGCCGAGCCTGAGCAAGGGCGAGTGCGGTATCAGCCTTTCCTGTACCGATGGGACCTACAAACAGATATGCCTGCGAAAGGTGTCCTTCGGCACGCGCACTTTCAAGGAGACGCACCACTTGAGGCTGACCCATTACAGAGGCAAATGCAGTCTGTACAGTTTTTTTCATCAGATGCTTTTCACTTCCCGCAAACCGCTATCACGTTGGACAATCGATCTCTATCTCTTTCGCATGTTCTAAATCTGACTATAGCAGATCGCAAATTGAACGAAAGACCATCTCTTCAACCTGATCGATATTCTCCAAACAGTTTACGATGTATATACGATGTTCCTCGTCTGCCTCTGCAAGAGCAATAAAACCCTCTTGCACACGACAATGAAACTCAAGTGATTCAGCTTCAAGCCGATCGACCCCTTTGCTGCGCGCCCGCTCAAGACCTTCAGCGACATCGCGCACCAGAAGAATCGTTCGATCCGGCATGATATCTCCAACCGCAAGAGCATTTGCCTGTTCCACAAGAGCACAGCCAAGACCACGCGCATATCCTTGATATGCAAGAGTCGAATCTATAAAGCGGTCACAAATAACTATGATACCCTCTTGGAGCGCTGGACGAACAACTTCATCGATGACCTGAGCGCGCGCAGCTTCGTACAGTAGGAGCTCAGCTCGCGGACTCATACCTACATTGGCAGGATCAAGCAACAGCGTACGAATAGATTCACCGAGCAACGTAGATCCCGGTTCATGAATATAAAGTGTACGGTATCCGAGATGTCTGAGATGTGTCACGAGACGTTTTGCATGAGTGGATTTTCCGACACCTTCTCCCCCTTCAAAAGTAATGAAGACACCGCGGTGAGAGTGTTGAGGATTCTTTTGATCCATCATAGATGTTCGCGCCCCTCTTCCACATCAAGATACAGATCATTTCCCTTCACGTCGATACCCACAAAGCAAGGAAAGTCGAGTAATTCCAGACGGCGCAACGACTCAGTCCCTAGATCAGACCAAGCAACCTCTTCGCTCCTCACCACATGAGTAGCCAAAAGTGCGGCGATGCCACCTACTGCGACAAAATACACACTCCCGGTGTCTCGACAGGACTCATGTACAAGGGGAGAACGCTTGCCCTTTCCTATACACGCCACAATCCCTGCATCCATAAGTAGCGGAGTGGCAAAATCCATACGAGACGCGGTGGTAGGGCCCACCGATCCAAGCGGACGTCCCGCCGCGGCAGGCGACGGTCCCGCATAGAAAATCACCTCTCCTTTGAGGTTAAAAGGTAACTCTCCTGTTTGCTTAACTATCTCAAGTGCGCGGGCATGTCCCACATCGCGCATAGTGTAGACCGGACCAGAAAGTATGACTGGCTGCCCCACACATAAATCGGCAAGTTCCAAACGAGAAAGAGGTAATTGAAGATGCAGCGGCTCAGAAATCTCGACCATGCCCATATCACGCTTCCCCACTCGTCGTGAGCGGCAACGAAAGAGAGCGCATCACCGAGCAACCCATATTGACCGCCACAGGAAGAGCGGCAATATGACAGGGCGCAGTCTCAATATGCACCGCAAGAGCAGTAGTGTTGCCCCCTAGGGCAGCAGGCCCTATACCAGTAGCATTGACATCTGCAAGAAGAGCATTCTCAAAATCAGCCACCTCGGGATTAGAGGCAGACCTATCGATGGGACGCAACAGCGCATGTTTAGCTAAACCGGCCACTCTATCAAAAACAGCTCCCACCCCTACACCAATAAGTAACGGTGGGCAAGCATTAGCAGCTTTTTCATGAACGCACTCAAGAACAACACGTCGAATACCATCAAAACCCGCATCAGGAGAGAGCATGACCACGCGCGAAGCGTTGTCGCTACCCCCACCTTTCAACATGACATGAAGTGTTGCTCCTCGCCCGGGGCATGTGTGGATATCCGTAAAAGCAGGCGTATTGCTACCGGTATTTGTACGGTCGACAAGAGCATCATGAAGTATGCTCATGCGCAGATGGGCGCTACGATAAGCTTCTGCCACCGCCTCATCAACCCGACTAAATATATTTCCGGGGATGTTCTCTTCTTCTCCCACTTCAAGACAAACCCAGACAGAGCCCGTATCCTGACAGAGCGGCACCTGGTCGGTCTGGGCGATGCGTGCATTTTCAAGCATCTGCGCAAGCACGTGACGTGCACGGGGATTTGTTTCACGGGCTAGTGCCATCTCCATCCCCGCAAGCACGTCCGGTCGCAGTGTGGTGGCGATATGAGGAATAATCTTGCGCAACGCATCGGCGACGCCATAAGCCGAAAGTGAGTTAAATGAGAGCGTCATCATGGTCTGTCGCCTCCGATCATTCATTGAAACTGTCTTCTTCACGCAGTAGAACTCTTTTTAAACGCTTATGAGCGCCTCAGTCCCAACGCATCAACCGAAGCAGCAATAGAAGCAGCTGAAGCCCTGAGAGTCTCAAGCTCCTGCTCATCGAGCGGCAGTTCGACAATTTCTTGAATGCCCGCTCTTCCCAAGCGAGCCGGCACGCACATATAGATGTCGTTTACGCCATATTCGCCTTCCAATAACGCGCAAACACTCATCGTCTTGCCACTATCATCAAGAATAGCCTCTATCATATGAGCAATCGAAGCACCGGGTGCATAAAAAGCCGAGCCAGTCTTGAGAAATTCTACAACAGCGGCTCCCCCTCCGACCGTTTGATCGCAGACGGTTTTTACCTGTTCTGCCGTAAGCAACTCGGTCAGGGATTTGCCGTTGACCGTAGAGAATCGAGAAAGTGGTACCATGCCTTCTCCATGAGCACCCACTACCATAGCGTCGATGTCATTAATGGAAGCACCGGTCAACTGCTGAATATAATAAGCAAATCGCGCCGAGTCTAGAACGCCTCCCATACCAAACAGTCGATTTTTTGGCAGGCCCGCCTTCTTATAAGCCAGATAAGTCATAACGTCGAGCGGGTTGGTAACGCAGATGAAAATGGCCTCAGGGGAAACCTCACGCGCTGAATCAATGACGGAAGTGACTATACTTGCGTTTATGTCCAGTAGATCTTCGCGAGTCATTCCCGGTTTGCGTGGAACGCCTGCCGTAATGACCACGATATCGCTTCCCGCTGTGTCGGCATAGTCGTTAGTGCCGGTCACCGTCGGGCCAAACTTGTCGACAGAACGCATATGCATCATGTCGAGTGCTTTGCCCTGTGGAATTCCTTCCGCCACATCGATAAGAACCACATCGGCAAGACCTTTACGCAATACTATTTCAGCAGTAGTAGCCCCAACATTTCCAGCGCCTACAATGGTTACCTTAGGATATCCCACTTTGATTCACTCCTTAGTCTTGCGAGCAGGTGTCTTCTTCACGCCACTCTTCTTCGAATTTCTCTTTGTACCTTTTTTTGCTTTACCGTCCTTGGCTTCTTTCTCTAAACGCAGAGGACAAGAATAGTTGGGACAGAGTTTCCAAGGGCCTCGAGTCGTCGTAACGATTATCAAAGGAGCTCCGCATGCCTCACAATATTCACCCGTCGCAACAAGCTTCCCGTTTTGCGGAAGAGGGTAGCTGGTATCGCACTCCTCATAGTTTTCGCAACGAATGAAACGTTTCAATGTCCGAGGGTTCTTCTGCGCGATGAGTTTACTCTCCTTGCCAAATCGATCATGACAGGCAGAACACTCCCCTACTATCAAATCGGGTTCATAATTTGTTGGGCAGTTCGGATCCACACACACCACCCGAGGTTTACTTCGAAATGCTATGACCTGAATCTGCGGTGCGCCACACGTGGGGCATGGTTCCTCAACTGGATTGATCTTGCCCTGTGGGACTGGATATGTCACATCGCACTCAGGCCAGCCCGAACATCCGATGAACATGGAACGCATCTTAGCTGAAGATTTCATCAGAAGATCTTTACCGCATTTCGGGCAGGCGCCCACCCGAGAGTCAGCAGTCACCGCATCGGAGAGGACGGCGCCCACCTCCTCTTTAAGGGGAATGAGCGTGCCAATAATCTCGGCGAGCATCTGACGAGAATCACAGACCACCTGTGAACAGGTATTCTTACCCGCCACGATCGCATCCATCTCACGCTCAAGCTCAGAAGTCATATCTGGCCGCGTGATTACCGGAGCATACTTCTCGAGAGCATCTATGATGGCGCAGCCGAGACGTGTGGGAGCCAAGGGGTCATCGGTAACATATTTGACCTCAATAAGACGATCAATGGTCGCGTGCCGAGTAGATTTCGTCCCCAAGCCAAGCTTTTCCATCTCTTGAATCAATCCCCCCTGGCTATAGCGGCCGGGAGGTTCAGTCTGTTTGGCGAGCAGACAAGGATCGAAAAAATCAACCTGTTCGCCTTCAGAGAGAGCAGGCAGTTCCTCCTCCTTCTTGGCGCCATAGGGGTAAATCTCTCGATATCCAGGAGAGATAACCACATCGCCTTTGGCGGTGAAGGGTTCTCCGCTTACATCAAAACGAATCGTAGTACCCTCCACGATACTCGAATCAGAAAGTGTCGCCATGAAACGACGAGCGATAAGATTGTAAAGTTTCCATTCATCGCCGCGAAGATTGTCGGGGTCGCCTACGCCGGTGGGATGTATAGGAGGATGATCGGTAGTTTCAGTTTTGCCGCGTGTAGCGGTAAGAGTATGTTGGGCAAGCAGCTTGCGTACATAGGGTGCATAGGCAGGTACTTGTGCAAGAATGCTCACGGTAGCCGCAAGATCAAGTGATGCCGGGTATACAGTATTATCCACACGAGGGTAAGAAATGAGGCCACTCATATACAATGACTCAGCAAGACGCATAGTACGGCCCGGCGTAAGCCCCTCGGCGGCAGCAGCGGCCTGAAGGGCTGTCGTATTGAAAGGTACCGGGGCTGCTTTTGAACGCTTTTTCTTGTCAATAGAAATTACCCGGGCACTTGTCGTATCCTGCACATGAGAAAATGCTTCCTCTGCAACAGCTTGGTCAGAAAAGCGTGCCGTTGCATGGTTTACATTGAAAACCATGTCGTCTTGTTTACAGGAACCTTTGATAACCCAGTAATCTTCTGGCACAAACGCTTCACGTTCTCGCTCTCGGTGCACCATGAGGGCAAGGGTTGGGGTCTGGACACGTCCCGATGAACGGGTATTCCCAAATCCCGAAAACTTCACCATAGTAAGGTAGCGAGTAAGAACGGCGCCCCATATAAGATCAATAAATCGACGCGACTCACCCGCCTGAGCAAGATTTTCATCCAGCATGACAAGATTATCAAAAGCTTGCTGAATCTCGGCCTTGATGAGAGCGGAATAACGAGCACGCAAAATGGGTGCGTCTTCATTTGCGGCGCGCACCATCTCTATGGCATCTGAACCAATCAGTTCGCCTTCACGATCAAAGTCAGTAGCAATAACAATTTCATCCGCTTTTTTGGAAAGATTCTTTAGCGAACGGATAATTTCTTTTTCTGCGGGAGTTTTTTTCTAGCGGAGCAAATGTCAGATACGGAAGTGCTTCGACCTTCCATGCCTTGAGCTCGACACCATCTTCAACAAAAGGTTTACGCTTTTTAAAAGGTGGTTTGGGAAGATTGTCTGGGATATATGCCTCAATTTCCCTTCCCTCGATGTCAAGTCCATACCAACCACGATGACTCGTGTAGCGAACGGACTCAACAAAATCGACCTCCAGAATATGGCCCCGCAGACCAATGGCGACATGCTCAACGCCCTGATGCGTAAAACGATACACCGGCGTGTTGTAGACCTTGTCCGCGGTTGGTTTGGTGTCCGAAAGAAGTTCAGCAATCTTTTGGGCAGCAATATTCTTCTCAGTGACTATCAAACGCACGTGGCACCTCGAAACTCCTCAATCTGGAAAGAGAGCCAAGAAGTCCATGCTTTTATTCCCTGGTTCTTTACCGCCGCAATCGGGAAAAGAGGCGCAAGAGGATTAAGGTCGTTAATCGTCGCGCGAAATTCATTTTCATTGAAGTCAAAAACCGGCATGGTATCAACCTTATTTAAGATGATCGCAGAGGACGCTTGAAAAATACCTGGATATTTAAGAGGCTTATCATGCCCCTCCGGAACAGACAGTATCATAACTTTTGAGTTTTCACCAAGATAGAAGTCTGTAGGGCAGACAAGATTTCCTACATTTTCAATGATTATAAGATCAAGGTTTTCTAAATCCAATACATCGAGCGCTCGTGAAACCATTTGAGCCTCAAGGTGACAAGAGCCACCGGTATTGATCTGAACAGCGGGTATCCCCTGTGCTTTAATCTTTTCGGCATCGACACGGCTCGCAATATCTCCTTCAATGACAGCAATACGATAATCATCGCGCAAAGCCTCAATGGTTGCAATTATTGTCGATGTTTTCCCCGCGCCGGGACTCGCTAGAAGATCGACGACATACACGCCGTGTTTGTCACAACGGGCACGGTTTGCCTGTGCGATCTTATCATTCTTATCGAGTATCGGCTGACCTATTTCCAATTTCATTGGCATTTTCCAATCCACCGAACGGATAAACGGTAGCTTCGTTACTATAGAACGGGATGAGGATATCGTCTAGTCAAAATCTCAAATCCCCTGCTTGTTGGTCAATTCATCTTCGGGAATGTCCACCTCTATCGAGGTGATCCTCAATTCCCGACCGGCTATGAGTTCTGTGGCAAGAGCGTTGCACAACGGGCACACACGATGATATCGGTCATGATCGAACTCATGTCCGCACTCAAAACAGCGTGATCGCGGAGTCACCATCTCGATATGGAGTTTCGCATGCTCGCAAAGAGTCCCCACAATCAGCACATCAAAGGCAAATTGCAACGCCTCTTCAACTGCTTCAGTCATCTCGCCAATTTCTAAGTATACGTCAAGAACAGCGGTTGCGTGAGCACTGGCTGCTTCCTCATTGACCGCATCGATGATACTCGAAACCAGACCAAACTCATGCACGTCAGAGCACTCCTCAGCCGTTCTTAGCCGCGCGTTTAGCAGCGCGTTCGGCTTGATATGCCTCTCGTTCAGCTTTTTCTTCTGCAATTTTTGCATCATATGCAGCATTTTGCTCATGAATTTTCGGACCAAGAGCAATACGCGCTACCAATAATGATCCCTCGTACAGTGGCACCATCGCAGCAAACATAAGAAACATGGTAATAGGGTTTGCATCCGGAGTGACCACTGCTGAAATGATTAGTAGTGAGACATAGACAATGCGCCAGCTATTACGCAGCTTCTTATAGGGCACCACGTTGAATATGATCAAATAGAATACGATTATGGGTAGTTCAAAAGCGATACCAAAGCCAATCTCAAAAAGAAGAATGAGATCTATGAATTCGGCAGCATCAGCAAAAATCGCAGCAAACTGCTCGGTCTGATCAAACATCCAGCCGAAAGACGGAGCAAGAATTACCAGATAGCAGAACACGTTTCCAAGAACGAAAAGGACAACGCCGGCAATAAATGTCGGGATAACCCATTTGCGCTCATTCGGTTTTAATGCAGGGAGAAAGAACCCCATGAGTTGCCAGAGCCATACCGGCGTTGTGACCACAGCAGAGGCAAACATAGCAACTTTGAAGCGAATGGTGAACCCCCCCAATGGCGTCAGCACGTTCAAACCGCCATCATCAGGCATATACTGCCGAATCGGCGCGACAAGAAACTGAATGAGGCCGGGAGTAATCATATACATAGCACAGGCAGCAATAAGAAGAGCAACAACAATGATAATAAGACGACGGCGAAGTTCTCCGATGTGATCAAAAAGAGGCATACGTGCAGTTCCAACGGCCATATCGTTACGAGGATGAGGCGAACCTACTCCTCTCCCTCCTTCCGCTTAATGGTATCAAGATTCGACGATTCTGCCTTAGATACATCAGTTGAGGCAGAAGTGTCGTAGATAGTGCTGGCTCGAGAAGCCTTCTTCTCTTCTGCTGCCGCCTTGCGTTGAACGAATGTTTCTTGTCTTACCGCAGGGGCAGGCGAATTAACGGGCAAAGAAGCCTCAACCTGAGCAGCGTCTGTCGACTTCTTGGCGGGGCCCACTGCTTTTGTTGCAGCAGCTGCTTTCGCTGCATCGGCAAATGTCATACCTTGAGTAGAGCCTTCCTTCGCGACAGAAGGCGCATCTTCTGGAGCAGATCCGTTTGAAGTGCTCGCTGTTGCTTCCCCGCTTTTCAACGTCGCCGCATCAATGCCCGATGAATCTGAAGCTGCTGTCTTATTAGATGCATCTGAGGAAAGACTGCTAAAAGGATTTAAATCTTTGCTGAGATCATTTAACGGGTCATAAACTTCAGATTTTATGACATCGTTCATTTTCTCCTGAGCACCCTTAAACTGACGAATAGCCTTACCGACCGTGCGCGCAATTTGAGGCAGCTTATCGGGACCGAAAATGAGGAAACCGAAAAGTAAGATCAGAGCTAATTCAGTTCCGCCGATACCAAACACGGCAAACTCCTCTTGATAGGATAGAAATTATTCATCATTCACCGGTGCAGACGTCCATTTCAGACACCCGCGCGACAGACGCTCATTATACCCACAAGCAACTTCAACGAAATCTTCTTGAGTAACAATCTAAGCAAACCCTACAAAAAAACCTATGCGAGAAGTACAAACAGCAGAGCCTCGTCATCAAATCCCGACAGACAGGCCGCAATCAAATGTCAGTATTTCTAGCCCAGATTATTGAGCAATTCCTGAACCTGAGTAATTAAGTCTGAGTCGGTGTCGGAATTTGCGGTTGATAACGCTTTTTGATAACACTCTCGGGCACGATCGGTATTACCCTCGTTTTGATAGAATAACCCCAGATTTGCCCAAGAATAGGGGAAATCACCGGTCACAAGGTTAAAGGCTTCAAGAGTAGCGATCGCGCCTTCTGTGTCTCCAAGATAGAATAAGGTGATTGCATAATCAACAGTCACCGCATTGTAATCTGTAAGATCATGATAGATCGCATTATTATCAAGACACTTCTTATAGTATTCCTGAGCTTTGGCAAAAAGCTCGGCTACCGTATATTGGCTTTCAATGGTGCCATCTTCAACATAGGATGCCCAGTCAAAATATTGATTAGCAAGCTGCTCATAGGCCGAAGAATCATTCGGTGAGGCACTGATTGCAGCAAGTTCGTTGTTAACCGTTGACTGAAGCATGGAATCATAATCCATGGTCGTTGCAGTTGAACTGCTACTTGAACTGCTGCTTGTGGTTGAAGAACTAGTATTCGTAGAAGAGCCACCTGTAGTAGTTATAAGCGTCGCAAGACTGGGGAAGGCAAAAGCAAATATAAGCAACAAGGAGGCTACTATAGCCAGAACTCTCATGATGATCTTTTTGCTATCTGCTTTCTTCTTAGCCGATACTTGCTGAGAAGCAGCGGCTTTTGTCTTCTGGTGATCTCGACCATCATTTTTTCGTTTCCCACCAGAAGCAACCTGGCTTTTCGAATTCCGAGCATTCGACATTGGTTATCCTGCACTTTCCATTTCTATAATTGCACGTTTCAGTTTCTGAGTTTCGATCTCATAGCCTCAATGCGTTTGATAACCTCGTCAAACTCGGCGGGGATCTTCGTGCTATCGTCATAGAGAATTTCACCATCAACCATAGTCATTAAAACGTTTTCCTGATTGGCGGTATGAACAATAGCTGAATTCGGATCATGAGTGGGTGTTTGATGCGAATTTGAAAGATCAATTGCAATGATGTCTGCGCACTTGCCCACGTCGAGTGAACCCACCTGATCGTCAATGCGCAGAGCCTCAGCAGCACCGAGCGTGGCCATGCGAATAACTTCCTTAGTGGATAGAAAATCGGCTGTCGTCTTTGCGATCGCCCGCTGGAGAAGCAGCGCAATGCGCATTTCGTCGATAGGATCTGTGATGCCTGAGGCGGCAGGAGAATCTGTCCCCAGACCCACACGAAGGCCTCCCTGCAAAAACCGATTAACGGGCGCAATACCCATCGCGAGTTGCGCGTTGCACCGTGCACAATGAGCGATCGCCACGTCGTATTCGATGAGTGTTTCTATGTCTTTTTCATCAACTTGTACGCAGTGGACGGCGAGCACATTCGGCGCGTCAAGAATATCCCAGTTGAGCACATACTGTACGGGGCTTACACCCGTTGCAAGCCACGGTGGCATGTCTACGCCAAAGCCTCTTTCAAGTTCATCAGCGTGTACTGAAAACTTTGATGACCCGTAGCGTATGAATTCGTATTCAGCTCGTGAGCCGGCAAGATGCAAGGCAATGGGAGTACCATCACAACCATAAGCAGCAATAGCTTTGAAAACTTTTGGGTTACAGGTATACAAAGAACTTGGAGCGACACCCACAAGAGTTTTGTTATCAGCGCGTGCACGCCATTCGTCGATATCGTCATAGGCTTCGCCTAAGACTCGGTCGATTTCACGGCTCTCCATGGTACCGACCTCACGATAGAACACGCCACGTAGTCCCATCATCTGCGCCGCCTCAAACGAGGCCCCCGTCCGGGTTACGTCGGCCACCGTGGTAATACCAGAACGCGCCGCTTCAAATGCACCTAAATACGCCGAATCCCGCCAATCCTGACCTGTCAGTCGTTGAGCCTTCTTAGCGGTCTGAATGCGCCATGCAGCATACGGAGCGTCGTAGACCAATCCGCGCAACGCCGACCATTCCAGATGTGTATGAACGTCAATAAATCCCGGCATCAGGGCAGCCATACCGAAATCCCGCGTTTCTTCCTCCGGGTACCGTGTCTTAAGCTTATTGGCGTAACCAATGTCTACGATCTTACCGTCACGTATGAGAATCGCACCATTCTCGAATGCATCACATGAGACGGGAACCACATAACGGGCAAGTAGAAGCATCTTCGCCACCTTCTTTCAGACTCTCAGTCGTTATCATATTCATCTTCAATACGTGCGGCTTTCTCGGAAATCCACCGGGATCCTTCCGCACTCACATCATGCTGGTTAAGATAGGTACCGCATTCATCGCCGTTGGTCTGATCAGGATAAGGATAGTCTGAACAAGCCGGTGACCACTTACCCTGAATACCATATTTTATATGTTTACCTACCTCGTGTAATCCTAAACCGAGATTGCTTATAATGTGTACTGGTTTTATCTCATGAGGCCAATTAAGGTCAGACTTCTCGGCGACCGTGTTTTCCGAGAGACGTTCGAACTCATCACGCAGCCCTCGTAAAGAAGTATCAAGGTGCTCCGCGGGTGTTTCACGCAGCACCTCATCAAGGCGATTCATCTGACTGCGCGCTTCTTCTATCTGACGGTGAGTGTGAGCGGCCTGTTCTTCACTCAAGACACCAATGGAACCTTTGACATCGGCAATATCTAATGCCGCCTGATAGGTGGCATCAACCATTTCATCGGTGGAAAGACAATCACTCTCATAGTTCATAATGTGTTTCCATGAAGGCATGACCATCTGCCTACGATGCTCTTCAAACGTTTTTGCCTTGAGCGTGTAACCATACGCCTCAGGATGATCAAATACGCGTGATCCCACATCAAGAAACGGTGCCATAGGCGAGGTGAACACTAGAAGACGAGGATCGTTACCTACTCGCTCGTACAAATGCTTAACGTAGTCGCCTGTCTCACGTATTGATGCGCCCGTCTGAGAAGGAATACCCGTCATGAAATAGAGGTCGAACCGTTGAGCGCCCGCGTCAAGAGCATCGATGATAGTCTGCTCGAGTTGTTCAGTAGTGTAATGGCCCTTCCCAAATGCGGCGCGCACCGTATCGTCATGAGATTCAGCGGATATCTCGACTGACCAGGCAGGTAGATTATCGTTCAGAAGGCGATAAAAATCCTTGCCTTCAGCCGGTGGCCCAAAAAGTTCAAACCCGATGGGATTGACGAGTTTCCCTTTTAGGCCCTTGATAAAATGATGGGCGTATGCAGGGCCAGCCTGCAAAAAATCGTTCAATACAAATATCGGCCCCCAGATATGTTTCTGTATGGTCTCGATATCATTGATGAGAAGATCCGGGTCACGAAACGCAATATTTTTACGTCCAAAATGCTTTTCGAATGCATATTTTGAGCCGCCACAGGTAGCGCATACATGGTCACAACCGCGACAGACCAATGAAGCCGTGACCGGATATGAAAGCCATCCTTTGAATGGCGTGTAGCTCAAAAGATCGTGATGCCGTATGACGCCCTTCATCGGATATGCATAATCAAGAGAAATAGCATCCATATTATCCGGTATCCAAGTAAGCGGATTCACATGGATGGCACCAGTAGCGTCTTTCCAAGTCAGATTGGGAATATCAGAAAGATCCCCCACAACCGTTTTCGACTGATCTGCCTGCTTGAGACGTTGCATGAGCATATTGAAGGGTTCTTCTGTCGAATCTCCCCGCAAGACATAGTCGATACAATCATACTGAATAAGGTCCTCATGAAAAATAGAGCTTGAAAGCCCACCAAATATGATGGGATGTCCTGGATGCAGGCGCTTCAGAATGCGCGCAATCTCAATAGTTCCGTGGCAATGAGGCATCCAGTGAAGATCTATGCCGAAAGCAAGAGAATTCAAGCGAGCCAAATTTGACTCCACGTCAAAACTCTTTTTGAAAAGCATCATGACCGCAAGATTGTAGATACGCGCTGTAACGCCATGGCGTTCAAGATATTCGCCAAGCGTGGTAAAACCGAGAGGATACATTTCGAAAATGGGGGTAGAGGGAACCATATCAGACACGGGCCCGTACATAATCGAACGCTCGCGAAAATCATAAACCGCGGGACAATGAACGAATGTGATATCCATAGGATTCATCGGATAATTCCTCAGTACGCAACAGACAACGGGGCTTTTATGAGCCTGCCCCCGCTGATTCTCAGCACATATAATGAGCCCTGATTATACGTCAGTGCCCTCCGTATGCCGCGTTCACGAAACAAAGCACATAGCGGCATCAACATTACACTATGACTCTTCCTCATTGTGAGATTTCTTCGTCTCCTCGCCCTCCATGCGAAGGTGCCTACGAGTGGCACATCTGCGCACCAGAAAACGCCACACCACGAAAAGACCAATACCGACAATCGAAAGCACGGCGCCAACATAGAGACCCGGAGGAGTAAATCGCAGCTCGATTGTATGAGTGCCCGCATCCACGGGAATGCCTATACAACCATCATAGTATTGCTTGATGGTAACCTGAACACCATCCACCCATGCAGTCCAACCCTTATCGTAGGGAATGGTAAGAAGGAGCGTCTCTTTTTGTGAAGCAGAAAATGTTGCCGTCAGCTGTCCATCACTGAAATTTGATATTTCAAATCCCTTGCTATCCAATAATGAAAGTTTTTGCTGGAAGTACTCCGCATCAAGAGAAGCGGCGTTGAAAATATCAGACGTTGATGACTTTTGAAGATACGCAGAGGCGGTAAGTCCTGAAGACAACACCATATTGGAATCTCGAGTCTTGAATGTCAGCGTAACGGTGTCACCCTGAGAATAGGTCCCTAGGTAAAAGATATTATTATTAAAACGACCACCAACCGTCTGTATGAATTTCCCGTTAACGCTCACGTCGGTTGCAATCCAGTTATCGTTGAGATAAGAAGTGAAGACATAGAGAGGACCTGTTGCCTGCGCAGTCACACTCCAGCTGCGCTGCGCACCGTCCGATGAAGAGCCGGCGTCGACGACTAGAGGAGCCACATATAATCCGGAAGTGTCAGTCGCAGTCATCGCGGAAAGAAGAGCTTTCTGATTCGCGAATGGATCCTTGCCCCATTTGATGCGACCAGACGTATCAGCGATTCCATAGCCGAGCGGGAGAGCATAGTTATTCTCATACACATGGTACCCAGCATAAGGAAGATCTGAAGATGCCACCTCCTCTGACCCAAATGGCTGAACATCATCAATGATATAGCTGACACCAAACAATGCATCCCCTACCGTATTGGGCGCGTTGTAGTAGATACCAAATATGCTCCGTTTTGCATAGCCCAGCGCGCTGACGAGCGACTCGGTACTATCTTCCATCGTCGAGCTATAATGATTGAGACCACTCACGCCATACGTGAGAGATTCGGCAGTTGTTGACTGAATATTTGAGGAAAGATACGTGAACTTTGCCTGTCCCACACGCACAAATCCCCCTTCAGTACTCAGCCCATCATATACACGTTGCATTTGAGTCATGTAGGATTCAAACTGGCTGACGGTCCAGCGATAGCCCGAGAACGCACTGACCGCGTTATACGATTGCTCACCCACAAAAACAATGATCAAGACAGCAAACGCCAACCAACGAATTATCCGAAACGAGACACGCGATGTGGAATCAGTACGTCGCACCATGAAATAGATAAGCACAGAGAAGGCTACAATCAAAGCAATTTCAAGCCCTACAGCAAACCTTGTTGGTGCAACCTCTTTCATATAGAGACTGATATTGGCAAGCGAAAGCGTTAGTACGACACCCACCACACAGGCAGTCTTGATAATAAGAGTTCTCTGCTCCTTTCTATCAAGGGAGCCGAGATTTTGATATCCATAGGCTGCGCATGCGATAAGCATGAAGACAAATACATAGCTGAAGCGGTAATAATATGAGGTTGACTTTTTAAAAGCAGACCATATGATCTCGAGTGGTTGGAGGAAAAAGGCGGCGCCTACAAGAGCCAATAAGACAAACGCACCAACACGTATCCGTACGCTAATACGTGTGTTAAAAAAGAACATAACCGCTAAAAGCAGTGCAAAGGTAGAAAGATAAACGGCGGGGACCACGCTCTCTGAGCCCGCCGGACCAGTAGTTATGGAAAAAAAGCTGAAGAAGTTACAGGGATTGAGCGTGATGGTAAATGTTGAGAGAGTTGACAGACTCAGATTGTTGCCTTTTCCCTGTTGAAGTCCAAGAATTGTGGGAAGAAAGAGTACCATGCTCGCAAGAACCGCAAGAAACATCGTCAGTATAAAACCGCCGCACGAACTGAGCATAGAACGCATATTTCCACGGAGACGGAATTTTTTTGAACAGAGTAGTTCAAAAACAAAAAAGAGGACAGCGGCCAGACAGTCAATGTATGCGGTGTACCAATTGAACACAATCGCACAGGTCACCGAGACGAACAATAGCGCGTAAGAGCGCTTTTCCACAACGCGAAAAACGCCCAGAGCAATAAGCGGCAACATAATAACGCCATCTATCCACATGATATTGCTCGCATTGAAAAGAACATATCCGCAGAGTGCATATGAGCTGGACAACACTACATTGGCGGTGCCCGGCCCCATGCGTCGACGCAGAAAAACGTAGCAGGTAACTCCTGCAGCCGGTATCTTAAAAAGCTCAAGCCAACTCAGAAATTCGATAATATGAGAAGCATCGAAAAATCCTGCGAATAGATTGAACGGACTCGAAAGATAATAGGAAAACAGGGCCATCATACCGCCGCCCATACCTTTTGAAGCAGAGTAAAACAGGTTGGATTGCCCTGATAAAACTTCTGAAAGCCATCCGAAATAACCAACATACTGGATCTTCATATCCCACAGCAAAACACTGGTATCACCAAAGGGAAAGATCCCCTTTGCGGCAAAAGCTATCAACAGAACGAGAAGCGGCACAAAATAAACGAGCGCGTATTCATACCGTCTTTTTGTAATAAAACTCATGGGCAAACCTACCTCAAACCTTCAAGAGCAGCCGCTTCGACATCGCGACCTTCCGACAGGTAAAAATCAACGAACCCAGAAAGCCTTGGGTCAAGACACTCTGCTGGTGAGTTAACGGCACCAGGATGAAACAGAAACTCAAGAGCAGCGCCTCGTCGTTGTGCATACTTCTCAAACATTGGTTTGAGCACTGCAAGACGAGCCGCATCCATATGTCCAGAGAGAAGAATCCCGCAAAACACTGCCGGCGTCTCATCCTTTAATGGGTACTGGTGCCTATCAAAACGCCAGAGAAAATTGAGAATACTATGCTTGATCCAGTTTACCGGACGCAGCGTAAAAAATATATGCCGATCAAGAAAAGGAACGAGCGGCTCTGCGGGAATTCGCAGGTAATGTAAGGTATATTCACTCTCATTCACCGCTGCGACAACCGCATCAAACATGAGAGGTATGAGATGAAAATGTTGATGACTGTCGATACGTAATGAATCCGCAAGCGAAGGAAATCGCTGAACTACACGATCTATCTGAGCCCTGATTTCTCGCTGTAATTGTTCGCGCAGCATTACCCTATCAGGGCCGACAGACTTGCGAAGCATAGCGATGAAACTCCATTTGAAAAATCCACTATCATCCACAAGCAACGGGATGAGAGCGGGATCAGAACAACATTTTCCTTCGACCACATTGAGATGCACGCCTACATGAATACGCTCAATATAAGGATCCAGCAGTGTGGCGCACACATCGAACCGAGGGCTGTTTGCCAAGATGCTTAGACTGTTAAGAGCTCCACTTCCATCAGTGGCATCACCGCAAGCCAGAATACGCCGCGACTGCTCCTCATCAATGCCGAAATCATCCGCATGGAACAGAATGTCCATGTTCGCTCTGGTTCCCTTCATCCGGATACATCAACATGTGACTATATAACGAGTAATGACCTTATGCAGTTTTACCTGCAAATGAGTACAATAGTTCCATGGTTGGAAGCAGCTTATGGTACACTTTGAACTGTATCGTGCTATCCGTTTTCGCCAAGAAAGGCCTCCCTTGGATTTCTCTTTGGTTATTCCCTGTTTCAATGAAGAGGAGAGTCTTCCCGCATTCTTCAAAACCGCTACCCAGGTATTTGATGCTGCTGGTTTGTCTTATGAGCTCATCTTTATCGATGATGGGAGCAAGGACAACACCTTTACGCTACTCGCATCATTTGCAGAGACTCGCCGCAACATCACGGTAGTGAGTTTTTCACGTAACTTTGGAAAAGAAGCGGCATTATATGCAGGTATGGAACGTGCTACGGGAGATTACCTCGGTCTTATCGATGCCGATATGCAGCAGGATCCTCAGACAGCTTTGAATATGTACCATTTTCTCACAGAACACGAAGAGTATGATCTTGTCGCTGCTTGCCAAGAACATCGTCATGAGAATTTTGCTCTCAAGTTTTTCAAAAAAACGTTCTATAGACTCTTCAATCGGGTTGGTGACATCGACCTAATTGCGGATGCCAGCGACTTTCGTGTCATGAAGGCACATGTGGCTCATGCCGTGCTCAGCATGCCTGAGTATTTCCGGTTTTCAAAAGGGCTTTTTTCTTGGGTCGGCTTCAAGACCTATGCATACCCTTATACACCACATCCACGTTTTGCCGGAACAACCAAGTGGTCTTTCTTTAAATTGCTCAGATATGCCCTTGATGGGATTATATCCTTTACGACTTCCCCGCTACGTCTAGCCGCCTACTTTGGGATTGTCGCGTTTTTTGCCTCAGGAATCTACCTCCTGAGTGTCCTCTATGAGTACTGCATTCGCGGTATCGACGTTCCTGGTTTCCCCACCATTGTCGGCCTTGTAGCACTGTTTGGCGGGCTGCAACTCTCGGTTCTCGGTATTATAGGAGAGTATCTCGGGCGTGCCTATTTAGAGGGCAAGCATCGACCTCTCTATATCGCACGAACTGTCATTGAACCGAAAGATGAAAACGAACGTTTTATCTAGAGAAGAAGTGCGATAAGTAAGCAGAACACAACTATACCGATTCCCATAATAATATCGGAAGACTTCATGGCCATGACTCTTAGATGAGTTCGCTGCGTTGCACCATAACAGCGCGCATCCATAGCACTAGCAAGCTGATCGGCACGGCGGAATAAGTTCACGAATAGAGGAATCAGTACCGGAGTCCAGGCACGCATACGCCTAACGGGCGAGCCCTTGTCAAACACCGCGCCACGAGCTCGTTGAGCGAGGACGAGGCGATCAACCTCTTCGGCGGTTAATGGGATAAAACGAAGCGTGATCGAAAACAGCGTTGCAAGATCATCAACCGGAACACGAATATATTTAAGGGGGCTCAGAATAGACGCCAGAGCATCTGTGAGTTCAAGCGTTGATGTCGTGAGAGTAAGCAGTGATGTGGCAAATATCAGCAGTGCGATACGAATGACAAAATACAGTCCATTAATTGCGCCGAGAGTACGAATACCGAATGAACCAAGAAGAGGAATCGACTCGGGGATCTTCACGCTACCCAAAATCCAAGAAAGTGAGCCATTGATTGATCCATTACTCAGATTGTTACCTGAAAGCAATACCCAAGGAGCATCTGATGATGCGCCAAACGTAAATGCGTTGAAAAGAAACGTAAGTATGAGAATGATGAGCAGTGGCTTGATACCCTTGAACACCAGAAGCGATGGTGCCTGAGACACCCGCAACGCAATTGCCAAGAGAATTACACAAAAGAACAATCCTAACCACCCGGAAGTGCAAAACAGAGCAAAAGCAAAGGCGGCCAGCATGGTAAGTTTAATACGCGAGTCCATAGCGTGCAGGGGACTTTTCCCAGGAATATAATGGCCAAGGGGAATCGAAAGAGCCATCTAACATTCCTCCTCGCCGGTAAATCCATAGATCGTTGAGAGTTCCAGAAGCGGCGGCATAGACAAACCCGTTTGGACAAACAGTGCGGGAGAGGCGCAGAGCGTATCAATGGAGCAGTGTGCTTGTATACAGCCTTTGTCCAGCAGTACTATCTCATCGGCCCGCGGAAGAAATTCTTCGAGATCATGAGTTACGACGATCACGAGTGTGCCGCGTAAACGCTCTTCGTCAATCACGCGATAGATAAATTCTCGGCCAGACGCATCGAGGCCAGCCGTTGGTTCATCAAAGAGAAGCAAGCGCGGACGCATCGCTAGGATACCCGCAATAGCCACACGACGAGCCTGCCCTCCGGAAAGCTCAAAGGGAGATCGTTTCGCAAAGCTTTCACTATCTAGGCCGACCGCTGCAAGTACCGCACGCAACAACTCCCTACGAGCAGGACGTTCCTCTTCAGATCGCCCTATCAAACCTTGATTTTCCGGGCCAAAAAGAACGTCCTCAGCAACGGTCTCGGCAAAGAGATGACGTTCAGGTAATTGAAAAACATACCCCGTGATACCGGGATAAGGAGCACTTCCTTGAAAGCTGAGCACTCCTTCTTGAACCATATACAACCCGGCGAGTAAACGGAGCAATGTCGATTTTCCTGAGCCCGTTGGGCCAGCTAACAACAGAAGTTTCCCTTCGTCACAGCTAAACGACACATCGCTGAGCGCACGGTACGCAGAAGACAGTCCCTCGTCATAGACATACGATATCTCGTTGCAATACAACGTAGCGGTAGGCAGCGGGCCTTTCTTAGTACGCTCATTTGATTTAAGAGAGTCTCGATCTGCCTCTCCCTGCATATCGAGACAGAGAGCCTCGGCAAGCACCGGAATCTCTGAAGTAAAGGGAATGGCACGCCCCCGTGCGCGCAGATCAAGCTCCGTCTTCAAAAGAGGAGTAGGCGCAAGTCCCCAAATCGCCCACTGCTCACGTGAACGTACCAGCGCTTCAAAATCTCCCTCGAAGGCGAGACGACCTTCGAAGAGAACCAGTATACGATCAGCCTCGAAGCAGTCTTCCAGATTATGCGAGACATGGAGAATACCGTGCCCGCTCTCTCTCAGACGTTTGATTGCGCGTATCACTTCTTTTTTGTGCGGTCCATCGAGCATAGATGTCGGTTCATCGAAAACGAAGTAGTCCGGTTGCATGGCATAGGCGTCAGCAATAACCAAACGCTGCTGCTCACCACCTGAGAGAGTTGAAGGATCGCGGTCTTCGTATCCGGATAACCCAACAATCGCGAGTGCCTCTGTCACTCGTTTAATAATCTCTTGACGAGGAAGACCGAGATTTTCAGGGCCGAACGCCACATCGTCAATCACGCGAGAAGAAACGATCTGCGTTTCAGGATCCTGCCCGACCATACCTACCTGTGCGCGAATTGAAAGGAGATCATTTTCTACTGCAGTATTCTTATCATTGACTAAGACCGTGCCTTTCTGAGGGCGCAGCGTTGCGTTTGCCAGATGAGCAACTGTTGATTTTCCCGAGCCGTTTGCCCCAAGCAACACAACGTGCTCTCCTGAAACGACGGAAAAATTCACGTCGCAAAGCACGGGGATCTGTCCATAAGAGAACGTTATGTGAGAAAAGGTGATCATCTAGCGCGCCACGGGCATCGCCTCGACGAACGCGAACAGGTCCTCGAGAGTCCCTTGATCGAAAGCTGAAACGTCCACATGATCATGGTCAAGTAAATAAGGGGTAACCAGAAAAAAGCCGGTACCACATTGAACTGCTGCAAGATCTTCACGCGTATCATTGCCCACCATCAGACACTCTTCGCCGCGTACTCCTAGGCGAGACAAAACTTCCTGATAGTAGCCCTTCGTAGGCTTGACATGCCTGTGGTCTTCATAGGTAGTCACAAATTCAAAATCATTCGGATCAAGTCCTGCCCACGCCAAACGGTGATAGGTCGCCGTACGAGGGAAGAGTGGATTGGTAGCGATCGCCGTCCGATAGCCCTTTTCACGAACCGCTCTGACTATGTCGTGTGCAAGCGGATGCGGATGAGCCACAGAACGCACTTCATCAAATTTTTCCTCATAGTAAGACATGCAAAGAAGCTCGATATCCTGATAACTGCCGATTTTATCTCCGGACAATGGAAACGTATTGCTGAAGCCTTCCCAGAATTTTTCATAATTAGTCGCTGCGGAATCTCCCGTAAACATTCTCTCGATGCCTCCATGGACGCCCTTTGAAAAACATGCTGCGTCCAGTCCGTAAGCATCCACATAACGGCCAATCGAGTCGAGATACGCCGAGATAAAGGTTTTTACCTCCATCGGCAACAATGTCCCGTCCAGATCAAACAAGATGGTCGTATAGGCACGTGCCGTTTGTTCGTTCGTCAATTTCAGTTACACTTCCTCAGTCCTCGCGCCGCAGAAACCGCAGCACAGACACGATCTGCCAAACGTGAAAGAGTTTCAGAGTCATTATCTACCAGATGGATGTGCACTGCCCGACGGCCACGTGCCGCGAGAGTGATGAAATCACCCTCTGCCTGAGCTTTTGCCAGTTCGCCCAGAGTGAATTTCTCACCAGGGATATGAGCGTCAAACAGTTCATCGGCGGAAAGTATCAGATAGACACCATTGTCGGGACCGCCTTTATGAAGCTGACCCGTGGAATGCAGATAACGTGGACCTATCTCAAGACAGGAAACCACCCCCAAACGTTCAGCAACACGATGACGCATACGCTCTAATGCCTCACGACGCCCAATGCCATAAAATGGCAAAAAGGCATTCAGGGAAAAATAGTCCCCTTCAACTATTGAGCACAGCAGCTGGCGGAGGGCTTCATCGACATTGAGGAATTCCAAATCGCCTTTGTTGACGATACGATCTGTAAGAGCAAGATCGAGAATTCCATCGGTACCGTCAAAACTGACCTGCGTAAAGCCAAGAGTACTCGGTATCTGCCCACTTTTACCGTAGAGAATACCTTTGACCGCAAGTTTGGTTGATTCAACGTCGGGCTGATCAAAGGGGTTTTCTTGCATAAGAAGACCGCAGAGAGCAACCGCATACTCCCATATAATAAAGTGCTCGACAATGTCCAGAGCACTGTTAACTTCAAGATTGAGATGAGGAATGCTCTCGTCAATACAACTGACCGCTTGGCTGAATCCCTCGTCGTTACCAACGGCATAGGTGATAACACTACGATCCGTATAAGGCAGTGACAAAATACCCGCATCAACTTCGACATTAGGAAGGATGCCCTTACCGTTTTTCCCCAGAGATTCCGCTACCAACTGCTCGAGCCAAAGGCCAAACACCTGACCGGAAGGCGGCATCACAAGAGAGAACTTGTCGCGCCCATCGCAGTAGTTACCATAAAGAAACGCCGCAAGACGTACTGCAGGATTATCTTGGTCGTCAGAAGAACATCTGCTCTCAGCTTCTCGTGCAAGTGCCATAACAGATTTAAGATCAATTCCCACCAAGGCCATGGGCAGTAGCGCAAAAACAGATAACGCCGAGTAACGCCCGCCAACATCGACGGAGCCCGGCAGGATATCTCTAAAATGTTTGGTTTGAGCATCTTGCTCGAGCAATGACCCCGGATCTGTGATAGCAACGAATTGAGAGCCTGCGCGCTGTTCTCCAACGTGAGCGCATACATATTGCCAGACTATTCGAAAGAGCAACGCAGGTTCAAGAGTCGAACCTGACTTGCTTGATACGATATAGAGCGTGTGCGCTGGGTCAGAACTTCCCAAAATATGATTGACATAAACCGGTGAAAGAGAGTCCATCGTACGGAAGGGCACTTCGACACCGTCAAGAGCGTTAAGCTTTGTGATAGTCATTGACGCCTGGGTTGAACCACCCTGGCCGATAAGGACCACCGCTTCCAAACCATCGGCACGTATCTGATCCGCCAACATGGTAATGCGTTCAATGGGAACCGGAGGCTGAGAAGCCAAAGTTGACCAACCCATGAAACGAGCCGTGAACTCTGCCATACCGGGTGCAAAGTCATAGAGAGTACCATCTTTTGCGGCAATGCGAGATGGCGCTTTGATGTCGATCAGACGCTGCATGATTTCTTTGTTCTGCAGAGGAATCATGTCCCCTCCTTTAAAAAATCGAGCCGACGAACGGACCTTCTCATCATGTCCGATAATGAAAACCAGTATATAAGGAAAGCGGGGTACTATTTAGCTACCCCGCCTTTTCCTTTCAAATTAAACCACTCGCTTATTCAGCGGCTGCTTTGGGCTTTCCTTCAGCAGTCTCTGCCGAATCAGCGGCTTCTGTAACTTCGGAAGCTTCACTATTTTCAGCAGAATTTTCCTCGGGAGCAGTTTCTTCAACAGCAGCGGCTGCAGGAGTAACTTCCTCGGCTTCGTCTGTGGTCTTTTTGACCGTAGCCTTCTTGGCAGTTTTCTTAGCCGGAGCGCTGGCTTCTTTGGCCGAAACAACCGGTTCAGTTACTAACTCAATGATGACCATGGGGGCATTGTCGCCTTTGCGATTGCCAAGCTTGTAGATACGAGTATAACCGCCCTGGCGATCAGACCACATACCTTGAGCAACCTTCTCAAATATCTCACGTACGATTTCTTTATCACCCAAGAGAGCAATAGCCAGACGACGAGAGTGAACATCGCCTCTCTTTGCCCATGTAATGACCTTGTCAACTTCCGGGCGAATCTCTTTGGCGCGAGCATCAATCGTCTTGATACGGTCGTTTGCAAGAAGAGCACAGACAAGACTCTTCTTCATCGCTCTCGTATGGCTCGCGTCGGTACCGAGTTTACGGCCCTTTTTACGATGTCTCATAATTTAATCTCCTAATACACTCAGCACAAGCCATTAAGGCTTGAGGCCGAGACCCATCTCCTGAAGCTTATCTTTGACCTCTTCGATGGATTTAGCACCAAAGTTGCGAATGTTAAGCAGGTCGTTTTCGGAGAAATCGACCAATTGACGTACAGAGTGGATTCCCGCACGCTTAAGGCAGTTGTAAGAACGAACAGAAAGATCAAGATCCTCGACCTGTTTCTCAAGCTCGGAATTTTTGCTTGGTCCTTCCGGCGCAAAGATACTGACAGTTTCGTCAGGATCTTTATCCTCAGACAGCGCGAGAAATGCGTCCATATGCTGCGTGACAATTGTCGCCGCCCGATAGACAGCCTCGGTAGGATCAATAGAACCATCAGTTTCGACTTCAAGAACAAGACGATCAAAGTCGGTCCGTTGGCCACGACGCGTGTCGGAAATGTCCATCGCGCAGTGACGGACCGGACTAAATAACGAGTCCACATGAATGATGCCAATGGGATCGTTCTCTCGCTTGTTATGCTCAGACGATACATAGCCACGACCAACGCCTAAGCGTAAAGACATTTCAAGCGATCCGCCTTCGGCGACATGAGCAATCACATGATCAGGATTAACCAAGGAAAACTCAGCCGGCACCTGAACATCTGCACCGGTAACAATACAAGGTCCGATGGCTGAAACCGTAGCAACCGCCTCTTCGCCCGTCTCCATCTGAGAGAAGACAAGCCCTTTTACGTTGAGAACGATATCCGTTACATCTTCGACAACGCCGTCCACTGCCGCAAACTCATGATGAGCGCCTTCAATCTGAATCGCAGTTACCGCTGCGCCCGTAAGAGATGAAAGCAGCACTCGACGCATACTGTTACCAAGAGTAGAACCATAACCGCGCTCAAGCGGTTCCACGATATAGCGGGCGAGATTCTCATTCACGCTCTCCACAGTGACTTGCGGCCGCATGAATTCTGTCATATAGCCTCCTTTAAGCTACGTCGCTATTACTTAGAATAGAGTTCGACGATGAGCTGCTCGCGAATCTCAAGATCGATCTGATCACGATTGGGCAACGCGAGTATACTACCCTGAAGTTTCTCTACGTCGACCTCAAGCCAACCAGGAACTTCAGTACGCTCAGAAGAAATGAGCGCCGACTTAATAACAAGCAGATCTTTTGCCTTTGGAGCAACGGCAACTAAATCGCCCGGACGAACACGAAACGACGGAATCGTCACGAGACGACCATTGACGGTGATGTGATTATGTCTGACCTGCTGACGAGCCTCATCACGCGACTTTGAAAATCCTAGTCGGTATACGACATTGTCAAGACGACTTTCAAGAATACGGAGAAGATTCTCACCGGTTATTCCAGCCTGACGATTCGCCACGTCATAATAACCGCGGAATTGCTTTTCCTGAAGACCATAGACGCGCTTGGTCTTCTGTTTTTCGCGCAACTGAATCCGATACTCAGAATCCTTTACGCGTTTATGCCCGGCTTCGCCAGGAGCATAGGGGTGGCGTTCCATAGCACATTTGCCAGAATAGCAACGATCACCCTTGAGAAATAGTTTATTACCTTCTCGGCGGCACAGTCGACAGTCCGCCCCGGTATAACGAGCCATAACCTCATACCTCTCTTTGTTATACGCGACGACGTTTGCGCGGACGGCAACCGTTGTGCGGAATGGGCGTGCAATCCTGAATGCTGGCGATCTCAAGACCCGCAGCCTGCAGAGAACGAATAGCAGTCTCGCGGCCTGAGCCAGGGCCTTTTACAAACACAGAAACCTTACGGAGACCATGTTCCATGGCAGTTTTTGCGGCAGCTTCAGCGGCCATCTGCGCAGCAAACGGAGTGGACTTACGAGAGCCTTTGAATCCGACGCATCCTGCAGATTGCCAAGAAATAACATTACCAGATGGATCGGTTATGCTCACAATAGTATTGTTGAACGTTGATTTGATATGAGCCTGACCGACTGCGATGTTCTTACGCTCGGAGCGCTTGATGCGCGTGCGGACGTTCTTTTTAGCCATTGTCTATCTACCTCTATTTCTTCTTGCCGCCGATTTGCTTGCGGGGTCCTTTGCGAGTACGCGCATTCGTGTGAGTGCGCTGACCGCGGACGGGCAAACCTCGGCGATGACGAAGACCGCGATAGCAGCCGATCTCCATGAGACGTTTGATATCTTGATTGACATCACGGCGAAGATCGCCCTCGACCTTGTAGTTGGTATCAATGTAGTCACGAAGCTTGATCGTTTCCTCTTCGGTCAGATCACGTACTCGTGTATCAGGATCGATCCCTGTGGCCGCAAGCACCTTCCTAGAGGTGGTGAAGCCTATGCCATAAATATACGTTAAACCTGCTTCGACGCGCTTATCGCGCGGAAGGTCAACACCTAGAATACGGGCCAATGCGAACTCCTCCCTTAGCCCTGACGCTGCTTATGACGCGGGTTTTCGCAAATAACGAGAACTCGCCCATGGCGTCGGATAATTTTGCATTTGTCACACATCTTTTTAACAGAAGGGCGTACCTTCATCTTAATCATTCCCTTCGAAACCGGCTATCCACCAGAAATGACGTGAGCGGAGTTTACATCGGTTTGATCCATAACCAACCCGATACATCTCCTTATTTCTCTGGCGAAGAGTCATCATGTTGTATATCTACACGCCGCAGCCGCAGGCGGTTCTTTTTGTCACTATATGATGGTGGGCCCTAGAACAACTCGCTCACCATCCGACTTCCCCTGTGATTCGTAACGTTAGCTTGGCAGAACTACTTGAAACGGTAGGTAATGCGACCACGCGTCAAATCATAGGGTGAAAGCTCAATCGTGACCCTATCCCCAGGAAGAATACGAATGTAGTGCATACGCATCTTACCGGATATATGGGCCAATACGACATGACCGTTCTCGAGCTCCACACGGAACATTGCATTGGGTAACGGCTCAATAACCGTACCTTCTAGTTCGATCGCATCTTCTTTAGCCACAAAGGGTACTTTCTTTGCCAATTGACATTAAACGACAGCTGAATATAATAGCGCATCTATAAGGGAAAATGCAACATTTTATGCATGGTGTCTTTATGGAGATTGACAATCAGCATACTCCATAAGAGCAACACGAGCAACATGTATCTTCTGTAACACCCTCGTCGCACTAAGTATGATCCTTGTTATTCGCTCTGATGCTCAGGAATGCCTCATTTTCTTTTTCAACACGTATCTACGATACTCACCTATGATAATTCCGCAAGCGAAGACCGCAAGCCCTATCCCAGATATCGTAGCGCCCCTCTTAAGACCAGGGGTCATATACACCAACCGTATCTCGTGATAACCCGGCTGCAGATCAATGGCCATGAATGCGGTATTGGCTTTCAATATGTCTGCTTCTTGTCCATCCACATACGCCGTCCAACCAATAGAATACGGGATACTCAGATACAGCAGTTTTTCTTGATCAAGCGTTATAGTACCGGTTACCTCGTTAGTGCCTATCGCAACATCATCGAGCGTGTCTACCTTAAGTGCATCAATACGAGCATCAAATGTGCTCATGGGCTGGCATACAACGCTTAAATTGTTGAACGAATACACTCCTCTAACGCTAAACGTTATCGTAACGCTCGATTGTGCGCTCATGGAGTAGCCAAGATTCAGCAACCAGTCAGTCTTTCCTCCATACATGCTGTTAGTTGTTGTAAAATTGCTGATGCTTCGATATCCGCTGCCTTTGTCAGATTGAGCATAGATAGTGTAATAGGTTATTTTGTACTGCTCTATGTCTTGAGTGAAAAGTACGAACTTCCCGTACCCGTCCAAACTGTCGTAGGCATCTTGAGTAAGCCACTGGCTTGGATACAGACTGTGATAATCCAAATTATTGAAGTAGAGATAGGTTTCGCTGTCAGACAAGCCTTCAAAGGTAAGCGTCATGGTAGCGTTATTGTTAACTGTGATGATCTTGCCGTTTTTTATGGTCAGGCCAGATGTTGCCGTAATGGTGTAGGGCATTGCCTGATTTGTCAGCTCGAGAGAGGTTTCTGGCAGATCCGTCGTGGCAGCGCTTTCGTCATCAAGCACTACACCCTCCATCAGAGCTTCCTGCCTATCGGCAGGGCTGAGCGCGTCATAGGTCCCTCGCGATATGATCGACGAATACGTATATCCGAGAGGCAGCGTGTTCTCCCCCTCATATACCACGTATGACCCTCCGTTCACATCTCCCTCTGCGACGATGTTATTCTTGTCATCATAGTTATAAGCAGGCGTTACTTTGCCATCTTGAGGAAGCAGGTAGTACTTCACACTATTCAATGTCTCAAGTATGCTCCGGCCATTCAGCCCATGGTAGGAATGATTGAGCTCTGTGCCAGCAAGCCCCAACTCGGTGTGATATTGATCGACACTCCCGTTGTATATGCTGTTGTAAAAATCAATGCTGTTAAGACCAAGCACCAGCGAGTCGTTACGTGGACGCTTGTAAGAACCCCCTCCAGCAAGTGTATTGGCGGGATCGCTGTCGTAGCGCCACAGAGAGCCATCGTCAACGGAATTAACCAGGTGTTGAGGAGAGTTGTCTACGAGGCTGCTATACATGTTGCCCAATGGGCATGAATTATAAACAAACCCGTTCTTCTCCATATTGAAGAAATAGAACCCATTGCATAGAATCCACAGGCAACAACAACAGATAATCATAAGGCGCCGAACCGATGGAGAGACATTGATACATACCACCAAAATGATAGTGATCAACAATATCACCGCAGCAACAATGTAGCGCTCTGACCAAACAGGCGGAAAGGCGACTCCTAGTATCATCACGATAACGCCGAGCACGACAAGTCGCCACTTAGTCCGTCGCTCCATATGAATGAAGTGAGGAATCATCTTGACGATGACGTAGCTCACGCAAAACGCATAGGCAAATACCCAACGATTGTTGACATAGTTAAACCCGTTAAAAATCTTGCCACATATAGGAGTAAGAAGAACAATAGTAAGAATTGCAAAGGCAATTTTAAGCCCTCGATATTTCTTTTTTTGTAGATAGAGTACCGCACACGCAAGGGCCGCAACGCTGCCATACCCAATAAAGCAGTCATTACCGACCACATAGTAACCGAGAAATCCTCCGACTATGTTTTGGTAGTACAGCAGCGTGTAGACAGTGTCCGCCGACACCTTACTGTCCAAAAACCGTTCCATATTGAAAAGCGCTGTAACCGAAGGTATGAGCATAACTGCTGCGATGATGATGCCAAGCATGACAAAACAAAAAAACCGTCCAAACCAACCGAGGAACACGCGAGGAGTAACTCGTTCTTCAATCTGGAATACACGAATAACGCAATAGCCTATCAGTAGGAGGCAGATCATATATGAAAAATAGTACGAGGAGAGAAATATGAAAGCGATAGACATGATGAGCAGATACGGACGTTTCTTTTGCAATACCCTTTCCGCCGCAAGAAGAACTAGAGGAAACATGATGGGTGCAAGCAAACTCCCCGGCCACATAAGACCGAACAACAGCGTCGCAGAAAAGGTATAGCAGAGAGCACCACAGAGTGTAGCGAAGCGACCAGAACCTCGATAGAGTGCATAGAGCGAGAATGTAACGCCCGTCAGAAATAGACGAAATAGGACAAGCCCCTGAAACACATATTGAGAAGCGTCCCCCACCGCAAAGACAGAAAAGAGATTTATCGGATCATTATAGGTACCCATCTGAAGTGTGGTGATGACATCCGAGCCATAACCGAGATTCCATTCCCAAAGAGTAGCCTGTAGCCCGTGACCTGAAAATAAACTACTAAATACGTCTCGTAGCCACTGTCCTTCGTAGATGAAAAAGGGATAATACTGCTCGAGCCCATCATTGTTCCAAAGAATAGATCTCCCATAGAGAAAGAAGTTCAAGGCGATTATCGTACCTAGTATAAGAAATATCGCACAATGGGCAAGCCAGTAGTCTCTGAGATAACGGCCCTTCTTATGAGATTCCCACGCCTGAAGCTTTTCCTCGCAACCGCTTAACCAACCACTGAACCCCGAAGCGCCGCGCCTCTTACGACGGCGCTTCCTCTCATGAGGTTCTTCCCCTTCAGTTGTATCACTTGCCATCTTTTCAGTCTCAGCAGCGACGACGCCCACAGTCGTTTCCCACCTTATCGTAAAACCCACTCAAGACCAGCAGCAACCTTATTATGATAACAGCGTAACCGTATGATTATTTATTCTACAGAATAGCGAACAGCGCGATTAATCCTAACATATGTTTTAAATGATGCGTGGATATAATATGGAATAAAGACGTTCTTTGCAACCGATGCCAGATAACGCGTCTATTTTCCGTATCCGTAAGGATTCATAGATTGCCAACGCCACGAGTCTGCGCACATATCCTCGATATCGTAGTGAGCTTCCCAGTTCAATTCACTTTGAGCCTTTTCGGGGCTTGCCCAACAGGCAGCGATATCCCCCGCGCGGCGTGGCATGATCTGGTAGGGAATTTTTTGACCAGTGGATTCTTCAAAGGCCGCCACCATCTGAAGAACGCTGTATCCATGACCAGTGCCGAGATTGAATACCTGTGTACCATTTCGGCCTTGCATATATTCAACCGCCTTGACATGGCCGACCGCAAGATCGACCACGTGAATATAGTCTCGCACGCCGGTACCGTCAATCGTATCGTAGTCAGAGCCAAAGATACCCAGTTGAGCAAGCTTACCGGAAGCCACTTGAGTAATATAGGGCATGAGATTATTGGGGATACCGTTCGGGTCTTCGCCCATCAAACCTGACTTATGGGCGCCGACGGGGTTGAAATAGCGTAGGAGTACAACGTTCCATTCAGGATCAGCCGCTGCGATGTCTGAAAGAATATACTCGAGCATGCTCTTAGTCTGGCCGTAGGGGTTGGTTGGCACACCCTTGGGACATTCTTCCGTAATGGGCACGAAAGCAGGATCCCCATAGACGGTTGCGGAAGACGAGAAAATTATATGTTTACACCCGTGATTTCGCATAGCATCAAGAAGAGTCAGTGTACCTGCCACATTATTATGATAGTATTCCCACGGTTTTTCGCATGACTCTCCCACCGCTTTCAGCCCAGCAAAATGAATAACGCAGCTAATAGAAGGCTCTTGATTAAAAACCTTCTCCAAGGCATCTCGATCCAATATGTCTGCATGATAGAATCGAGGGCGCTGCCCGGTGATCTGAGCGATACGATTCAGCGACTCCTCTTTTGAGTTTGAAAGATTGTCAAGCACCGCCACATCATAGCCACGTTCAATAAGCTCGACACAGGTATGGCTGCCTATGAATCCCGTGCCACCGGTAACGAGAATAGTTTGTGCATCAGTCATGAGAAACCTTTCACTTCTATAATCTGTCCGTCATTGCATCACTCAGTATTATAAGTCAGCCCACTCATATCGACGAAATGTCATAGAGGCTACAGGGTTTCTATACGTCAGATGACAACGGTTCCGGCGAATTCATATAGGCAAGTGCCTGTTGAGCAAGTTCCTGATATCCTTCCGGCGCTGCATAGGATAAATCCGGAGAGGTAACGTTTTGATGAAGACGTGCTCCTTCAAAATCGCTTGTATCTTGATGCCCGGTCGTAGCGTCATCTTCAAGAATTGAACGTGCGTTCGGCGTATCTTCGGCCATACGTTCCAATAGTGGTCGAGCCTCAAATGCTCTCATGAGACTCAGAGACTCAATAGCATAGGCAACGGTCCAGAAATAGGAATCTTGGAGAAGTTCCATCAGACGTTTCGCCGTATCTGAATCATACGGAAGTCTGCCCAACGACCATACGGCCGTAGAACAGACATCGCCATCTGAGCTCTCATCGATAGCCTTATGGCACAAAAGACGCATCTGGGATTTCTGATCAAGAGTGAGCTCATCTGCGTGTTCGCCCAAGACGACAAGAGCTGCTATTTCAACGCGCGGCGAAACATCACCGACAAAATCAAAGGCAAGTTTGGTACCCGCAGAACTATCCATGGATGCAAGCGCTGTCAATGCGGTTGCGCGCACTTCCTCGTCAGGATCGGTGCGCACTGTTTCTTCAAGCGCCGTGCCCGCCTCAACAAGTCTGAGTTGGCCGAGAGACCATGCGGCATTCACACGCAACTGACTATATTCATCCTTAAGACAAGCCAATAAGGGTTTCAAGGCATCCAGATTGCCGAGGCAGCCAATAGCAGCAGCTGCGTTGCTGCGAATGTCATCGTTGACGTCAAACAACCGCACCACTATCGGCGCAAACGCACGAGGATCCTGCAGCTGCGCCAGTGCGGCAAGCACCGTAACGCACAGCTCATCGTCATCGTCTTCGAGTAATGTGAGTAACGGCTCAAAAGCAGCCTTTGCCGTAGTGCCCAGTTCACCGAGCGAGCGAGCAGCTGCTATGCGAACCTTGCGATCAGAGTCAGAGAGCAACATCACCAGAGGAGGCACGCTTTCCCTGTCGTTTATAGAGCCAAGCGCCGTGGCGGTCATCCCTCGTGTTGTCGAGTCTGGATCATAGATAAACCCGATGAGATCGCTCAGATCAGACATCTGATAAGCCTCCTAAACTTATGCCCAAGGCAAAAGATTACTGGTAGTTTGCGGTATGGTTGCTCACGCGGACAGCTATCTCTCCGGCGATAGTGCACGACATCACCTACAAAACTCACCTTACGAATAATGAGAATCTATGCACGGAGAGCTTCCTCACATGATAACAAATAGCCAGTTTTCTGCATTGCCTGAGCACCTGCAAGCATAAAGTGGACATATGAATCATGAATACGGGTAACTCACAAGCATCTTTTATAACAATACTGAGAAATCCGCCTCAAAGGGCGGATTTCTCTAGAATTAGTTTAACTATAGTTTCAGATCACCATAATCCTGACTTATGATCTGACCAAAATTAATGGTGGGCGATGAGGGATTTGAACCCCCGGCCTTATGCGTGTAAAGCATCTGCGCTACCGCTGCGCCAATCGCCCAAGTGCCTGATAATGGTAGGCGAAATTATCACTATCCGCAAGCTTATGAGTAGAATGACCTGTCTGCTCACAAAAAATTCTCAGAGCATGCTCAAGAGATGACTAGCGCGCCCGTACGTCGATGCCAAGCTCCTGTTTTACCAAATCAAACGCTGCGTCTATAGCCTTATCCATATCATAGTATTTGTAACCGCCTAGGCGTCCCGCAAACACCACGCCACCCTCGCGTTGCGCCAACTCAACATACTGAGCATACAGTGCATTGTTGCGCTCATCATTGAGTGGATAATAGGGCTCATCTCCCGGTGCCCAGTTAGCGGGATATTCACGAGTAATCACCGTTTTTGGCTGCATGCCATACTCAAAATGTTTATGCTCGATGATGCGAGTATAGGGCACTACGCGCTCTGTGTAGTTGACTACCGCCACACCTTGATGGTTTTCTTCCTCAAGCACCTCAGTCTCAAAATTAAGACTGCGGTATTCAAGCGTTCCCAGTTGATAGTCAAAATAGCCATCGATAGTACCGCAGTAGATTACACAATCGGCAATATCGGGGTTTTCAGCAATAAAGCTACGGTACTCCGTGCCAAGAACAATCTCCGTATCACCAAACATAGCAGCAACCATCTGGGTGTAGCCACCCATAGGTATCCCCTGCCAGCGATCATTAAAATAATTATTATCATAGGTAAAGCGGCAAGGCAAACGCTTGATGATAGAGGCAGGCAGATCCGTACAGTCTCTTCCCCATTGTTTTTCTGTATAACCCTTTACCAGCTTTTCGTATACGTCACGCCCCACCAGTGAAAGTGCCTGCTCTTCAAGATTGCGCGGTTCGCCAATGCCTTCTGCTGCTATCTGTTTCGCAATGATTTTCTTTGCTTCAGCGGGCGTTTTGATGTTCCACATCTTTGAAAACGTGTTCATGTTGAATGGCATGTTATAGAGTTCATCTTTATATGAGGCAACAGGAGAATTGATATAGTTATTGAACTCGGTAAACTGGTTTACATAATCCCATACTGGTCTGAGAGACGTGTGGAAGATATGCGCACCGTACCGATGTACATTGATACCTTCAACCTCCTCACAGTAGATGTTACCCGCTATATGAGAGCGACGATCGATGACCAGACAGGTCTTCCCGATCTTCTTCGCCTCGTGAGCAAATACGGCGCTAGAAATACCCGCACCGACAACAAGGTAATCGTAATGGGACATGAAATCTCCTCCAAGTAATCAGGAATCAAATGATCGTTTTGCATGATCTGACAACAGTCTATCAGTATACGGCATCGCGAGAATCGGACGGCAAAAACCCTCTCATTCTCCTTATGACTACACCTGAAGCTACTGTGCCATAGACAACATTATGCCTTAAAAGCAGACACGATTAGAATTTAAGCGCATCTCCTGTCAGCAAGATCGTGATCATCTTTGCCATGCTGGCGCGCCAGGCAGAATCATGAGGACACATCATATAGGAACCATCACCTTGCTGAATGCCACCGATGACACCCCAAGAAGCGCACCACTCCACATAGTCGATAGACCAAGTAGCACATTCGCTCATGCCAACAATAGAAACATATGAAACCGGGCCATTCGTTGAAGTTGCGTGCGGCTTCATAACATTTGCAAACCGCGCAATCATCGTGCAGAGTTCCTCACGGGTAACACCGTCCCACGGACGCACAGTAGTATAACCAGTTGACGAATCCCCAGTCATAATGCCGGTAGCCTGAGCCCAGTTAATGGCAGCGGTGTAGAACACGCTGCTTTCCTCATCAGAGAACACCACCGTGGTCGCATATGAGGCTGCATCGGTTGTTGACCCGTAGGTAGCAAGAAGTGTGGCATTCCTACCGCAGGCATAGCGATACAAGATGGTGGCTACCTGACCACGAGTGATAGTGTCATAGGGACCAAAGTTGGTGGTACCAGCATAGCCAGTCATCAGATTGTTGTTGAATACGTATTGAAGGTAGCCACCGCTGTAATACCACTCATCGGGGTTGATATCAGACAAGATGATGTTGAAGGGGGTAGAAACAGTATTCATATAATTGCCTATACCCGTCGCAACAATCGTATAGGTACCCAAAGCAGTAGGAGCGGCAACTGTCATACCCGATGAATCTTTGTAGCTCAATGTATAGTCAGTGTTTTTGGTGAGCGTGGAACTTCCCATCATAACCGCTGGCAGCGGTGTGATGGCACTCCCTGTATAGATCTGATTGGATATGCTGGAAACCGTAGCAGACGACAGGTTCTTTTTGATAGCGAACGTAACGCTCGTATCGTCTAAAAAGTTACCCGTGCCCGTGATCGTGATAGTGGCCGTACCGACACTCACGTTATTGCTATAGGAAAGCGTGTAGTCAGTATCTGCTAGCAATGTGGCCCCGTTAAAGGTAAGAACGGGTGCAGGAGTAATAGCTGAACCGGTCCACACCTGATTAGAGACTGCAGCGATGGTGGCCGAGGCAATATCTGCAGCCACAATGTTAAAGCTTACCTCTTGTGTGCCGGCGTAGTTACCTGTGCCCGTGATGGTAATAGTGGCACTACCAACCTGGGTGTTACCACTGTAGGCAAGCGTATAGTCACTGCCTGCTGTTAGGGTGGTGGCCCCATAGGTCACTACCGGTAGCGGTGTAATGGCAGACCCGGTGTAGGTCACATCAGAGATCGGTGCCACGCTTGCATCTGCTATATCGCGTGCCACGATATCAAAGGTGGTAGAAGTGCTAGAGGTGAAGTTACCCTTGCCGGTGATCGTGATAGTGGCCGTACCGACACTGACATTATTGCTGTAGGAAAGCGTGTAGTCAGTGTCTGCTAGCAATGTGGCCCCGTTAAAGGTAAGAACGGGTGCAGGGGTAATAGCTGACCCCATGTAGGTTTGGTTAGTAATTGCTTGAGCAGAAGCAGCCGAAATTGCACGAGGCGCAACAACAACGTCAACGGTCTGAGAGTTGAAATAGCCGCTGGCATCTACGCCGGTAACCGTAGCGGTGTAGGTACCCGCATTTAAGAGGGAGTCGACTATCGCGTGCTCAGCATTCCGATAAACAACCGTATAATCGGTTCCCGCAATAAGAGTTTTGCCCCCCAGCGTAGCCGTTATCACAGGATTGAGAGCGGCTCCCGTATAAGAGAGCGAAGACGGAACTGAAACCGTTGCCAGCCCTATGTCATAATTCAAGACCTTTTGTACCGCTGCCGATGCGTTAATCTCGCCGTATCCGTATTCATCGTCTCTGCCAGTCGCACCTAAATCAGTTGACGTGGAGTAGAGAATACTTTTCATCTCCGTCGTCGTGAGAGATTCATCACAAGAAAATACGAGGGCCGCTACGCCCGCCACCAAAGGCGAGGCCATTGAAGTCCCCCATTTAAGTTCATATCTATCGTTTCCCGTTTTTGATGTACTGAGTATCGACGCACCTGGCGCAGAGATATCCTTTGCAGGACCATAGTTTGAAAAACTAGAGCGGCTGAGGCTCTGGTCAAGACTAATAACGCTGATACAGGTCTCATAATCGCCGGGATACTCATTATAAGGAGGAATGGACACGCCGTCATCTCTGTCCTCGTTTCCTGCAGCGCAGACGGTCAGAATACCCGCGGCATCCGCAGTGTCGATCTCCTTTTCTAATGCGTCGTCTTTGCTGCAGTCGCCATAACCGCCGACGCTCATATTGATGACACGAATATCGTAGGTGTCCTTTACGCTGAGAATATACTGATAGGCAGCCACCAGAGATTCCGTTGAAAAACTTCCCGTAGCGTTATCAGTGCAAGCGTCAACCGCTACAATACCAGCATTGTAGCTTGAGCCTACAATGCCCGCACCGTTATTTGTCACGCCCGCAGCAATACCCGCCACATGGGTTCCATGGCCGACAACATCGGTAATATCACCATCCGTAACGCTCTGTGTTGCAACAATATTAGCCGCAAGGTCTTCATGGGTTGTACGGATGCCGGTGTCAATGATAGCAACCGAAACCGAGAGCGAGGCCTTTGCGTTGGTGGTAGAACACGTGGCATAATCCCAGGCATCTAAGAGATGAGTACTCGTGAGAGACCACTGCTCAGATGAGCGCGCATCATTTATGGTAGCAAACGTTGTAAGTTCATTTGCCGTTGCTGCCTGAATCTCTTCGCCGTTTGCCACATCACAAAGATGATAGATATAGTTGGGCTGAACACCTGCCACATCGGCGTTGTCAGCAAGTTCAGCAACCGCTTCAGCAACTGTCTTGCCCGCCGCCACCGTGACAACAGCCATAGAAGTGGTACCGATAAAATCGTTGTCAGTTACCTCATCACCTGCAGTTGATACTGAGCGCTGAATTGCCTCAGTAGCGGTACTGGCCGTAGTGCCATCCTTGAAGGTAACGAGAACCTGCTTGGAAATGTAAGACGTTCCCTCTTGGCTTGCGTCAATACCCGTTTTTTCTTCAGCCGCCGCTATGGAGACAGCTTGCTCGAAAGATATGCTCTCGTGAGAGTCTGCGTCAGGCCCAATGGGGAGAGAGGTGGAAGCCGGAGAATCATTCGGCGCGTCAACACTAAGCGAAGGAGATGCGGTAATACCTGCAATCGAGCCACTCGGCGAAGTTCCGAATCCTATGGTGAGACAGAAAACTACACTTGCAGCCGCTACAACCAATAACAGAGCTGCGTATATGCGCGAGTGACGTCTCATATTCGAATATCCTTCTGCCGGCACAGCCCGATATGTCTAATAGTCACTTTGTGAAATCACTTGTGATGGATAAGCACACGTATGACTATCATTTTATAACATACTCATAGAAGGCAATGAGTTGAAGCGGCAAATTTTCAAGACGATGACGCAAGACCCGTCGGAGAAACGATCAGTTTTCTCCCAAAGAACGATAGGCGGCGCAAACTTCCTGCGCATCACCTATCATGCGAGGTTTACTCTTTTCGATCCAAAGTGCACGATTACAGAGACGCTCAATCTGTTGAATATCATGAGAAACGATCAGAACCGTTGTGCCATGATTCTGTATCAAATCCTGAATCTTGTTTTCGCACTTTTGCTGAAACAGAAAGTCGCCCACTGAGAGGACTTCGTCAACAATGAGAAGATCTGGCACCACAATAGTCGCAATCGAAAAGGCAATGCGGGCAACCATACCTGACGAATAATTCTTAAGGGGCATCTCCATAAAATCACTTAGTTCCGCAAAATCGACAATTTCGTCGAAATGCTCATTGAGAAATTTCCGAGAATAGCCAAGAATAGCACCGTTCAGATAGATATTTTCACGAGCCGTGAGTTCTATATCAAATCCTGCGCCCAGCTCAATCAATGGTGCAATCGATCCGTTGACCAAACAATAACCCTTGCTCGGCTCAAGTACGCCAGCAATAACTTTTAGCAGGGTGGACTTTCCCGAGCCATTCGTGCCGACAATGCCAAACACATCACCACGTTTAACTTCAAGAGAGACATTATCCACCGCCACAAATTCCTTGAAAAACAGCTCTCGCCTAACAAACTTAATGAAGTATTCCTTAAGACTTTGAACGCGTTCATTGGCAATATTGAAGATAACGCTAACATCGGCGATCTTGACTATTAGATCGTTCGACATACTTTCTATGGATGGAGACTTTACTGAGGGTTTCTTCACGGGATACCTACTCCACTAAACTAAATATAGAGGATAAACTTCTTCTCAAGTTTTTTGAATACCAGCAGACCAATAGCAAATGTTACCACGCCAAAACCAGCACAGATTGCGAGTTCTGGCAGTAGACCTATATCCACCTGAGACAATGGTATACCCGTCGCCATCTGTCTGAAACAACTAACGAAATGGAACAACGGGTTGAACTGTATTAGGTTGTACACCCAGTCAATGCCATTATTTGCCAACGCGCCATAGGGCCAGAAAATCGGCGTGAAATAGAATAACACCGTCGTAATTACTCCCCAGAGATGCATAACGTCATGAAAATATACCGCAAGCGATGATACGAGATAGCTGATGCCCAGACAAAAAAGCAGCATAAATAGGAGAAGGACTGGCAACAATAGCAGTTTCCAGCTGGGAAGCATGCCGCACACCAACATTACCAGAAATACGGCAATGAGCGATACGATGAAGTTGACAAATGCAAACAGGCAGCTAGCTGTAGGAAACACGATCTTTTGAATGTGTACTTTTTTTATCAGAGGCGCTGCGACAACAATCGAGCTCATTGCAGAAGTGGTTGAATCTTGGAAAATCGTGAACATCGTCTGACCAAGAATAAGGTAAACCGGAAATGAGTAGGCATCAAAAGTCCACCGGAATATATTGGTAAAAATCAACACCATGACAACCATCATAAGCAATGGATTCAAGACACTCCAGAGCACGCCCAATACAGATCGGCGATAGCGTAACTTAAAATCTTTAGCAACCAGTTCCTTAAGAAGAAACCAGCTACGAGTCAGAGAATCACGCCTCTGGGCAGATGATATGTTTGACATTAAGATAATCTCCTATGTAAGAGCAAGCCTTTTGAGCAGCAAGTAGCGCTACGTCAAAAGTCTAGTATATTCTATAATCCCACCCACGTTTTGCTGGCACCTTCACCAAACTACTTAAAAATCCTATGCTGCCCTTGCCGTTTCTGACACAAACATACATATTTATACATATACGCTATAATCGGCAGATATGTACCCGTTGCCCTCGCTCGCTGAATCGTTCGCGTATAGCCTCTAATCTCTCCATCGAAACCGGCTCGAAGCGCCTGAAAGGAAGTTTCAATGAGAAGTATTTTGTTTCCGCAAGATTATGAACGCTGAAAATCTCAACCAACGCAGGATGATAGGCTTCGATGAGATCGGCAACTGCCTCAATATTTTCGTCACTGTCAGTCATGCCGGGCACAACAGGAAATCGCAACGTGACATCTGAACAAGTCTTGAACACTCTATCAATATTTTCTCGATATTGTTCAATCGAGCCGCCCAAAATATCCTGGCAACGTTTCTTATCAAGAATCTTCACATCAACAATCATACGGTTGATATAGTTAAGAGCAATGGACAAGCACTCTGGCGAAACAAACAGGCTGGATTCAGCGCACTGATCAATGCCAGCCTGAGCAAGCGACTCCATCACAGGCTCTATCTGAACGGCCTGAAGAAGTGGTTCGCCTCCCGACCACGTAACACCGCCGCCATCATCATAGAAGGGCTTATCACGCATGATGCGCTCAAAGAGATCCTGAGGTTCGTAATACTCACCGTAGACACGTAATGCGCCGATCGGGCATAGTTTGAGATGTTCTTCATCGAGACACAAGGGCGCATCTGCCAGAACAACACACTCGGGATTAAACGAACAGGATCCTTGCTCTGCACGACACTTAGACGCAACCACAAACGGACGTCTGCACATTGACATGTTTTCAGGATTTGCACACCAGGGACAGCGTAGTCCGCAACCCATAAGAAACACGACCGTGCGGATGCCCGGCCCATCTTGCAAGCTGAACCCTTGTATATTACTGACTAGGATGCTCACTAGTCGGTGCCCTCACTTTGCAGTGCCCGCTTGATAAGATTGTCCTTATACTCATCGGGCAAATCAATGAAGTACGCTGAAAATCCCCAGACTCGGACGATGAGATTGGGGTAGTTTTCAGGATGCTCACGCGCGTCTATCAATGTTGCCGCACTAACAACATTGATCTGCATCTGGAAAACTCCCATTTTGAAACTCGTCATGATCAACTTTAAAAACTTCTCATAGTTATTATCAATGAACTGAGGTGTCGCAAAGAAGTCCACCACATTACCATTGTACTTGATGCCGGTATAGTCAAGCCGTGAAGCAAATACCATGAGGTCAGTATATGAATTCGCGCCCTCAGCAGAAATATGTGTTGCATAGGGTTCACCATATTTACGTCCGTCAAAAGAGGCTTCCGTTAAATGACTCGCCATGATGTAACTCGGAGAGCTCAGACCACATTTGATACGGCCCCCATAACGGTTACGGTACTCTATGAAGTTCTCTTCAACGCGCTTCATGATGACCCGCGTCATCTCAAGAGCCTCATCGGTGTCGCAACCAAATGCTTTGTCCTCATTCTTAAGCAATTCAAGAACGTCTTCATGCCCAGCAAAATCGCTTTTGCGCATCAGATCGAATTCGGCCAAGGTAAAACGCTTCTCTTCAAAAACAAATTTTCTCACATTGAAAAGTGAGTTGATAAGATTGCCCATGCCAAGTGAGAGCACACCATAGTTGTTGTATATTCCACCACCAAGAGCCACATCAATACGATGAGCGCGACATGATGGAGTAAACGCTGACATGAGAGGGTCAAGGTCCCACTTGAGGCTGTCAAGATCATTGCAGACAAAGCCACAGACCGTGTCGAGCTCTTCCATATAAGCGGAGAAGAACTCCTCAAACGTCTGAAAATCTCCCATACGTCCTTCAGCCGACATGAAGATTAGCGGAAGCAGAAAATGCAGGTCGACGAGGTTATTCTGCTCATGGGCAACACCAGGAACGAGCGGCTCCCAGCACGCTGAGGTCACATAGTTATAACTATCTTCTTCAGAATAGCCAAACTCGATCATTGCGGGGATAACCAGTTCGTCGTTTGAGAACAGTGGATTTCCTACTCCCGTCTTGACACAATCAAGCGCGCAGATCATAAGGTCTTCGGGGAGATCGTCAGAGACGCGCAGAAGAATCTTCGGGTCAGGAATCTGAAGCTCTCGAATTGCATTGATAAAAAGGTGGGTCAAACCATTGGAAAAATATGAGCCATCAGGCTGTTTGCCGCCTAAAATAATGACTTGGCCGGTGTCGCCCATCAAGGCACCGCTCTTGTACCAATAGTAATTATGAAGCAGCGTAAGGAACTGTCTGATAGATTCGAGGGCCGCCTCTTGGGTAATCCTGCCTGCGGCAAGATCAGCCTCATATAAATCTCCCAAAAGCAGGTCAAGGCGACCAAGACCGATGAGATTATGCGGTGTCTGCCAGAACACCTCATTGACAAACAGAAGGCGCTGTAGCGCTTCATCAAACGACTGTGCTCCCCGCGTCTCAAGCCCTGAAAGCCAAGCGGCTATCTGCTCTTTGTTGCCAAACGAGCTGTGCTCTACAAACTCAATTGTTCGGTGTAGATAGTCGATAATTGCGTTAATCGTCATATTGTTTTCATCGATGAACGCGATGTCGTTCATACGATCATCATCAGTAGGAGCGATGATCAAAGATGAGAGCGGGTTATTGATAACCCCATCCCAATCGGGCGTACAGTTTAAAACCACACGATCAAAGGTCTTGTAGGATTTGAATACATCAATACTATAGAAAAAACGAGCCGATTCATCGGGAGCTATCTCAGCATTTGCCAACAAGGCTCTGATATTTTGAGCATTGGTAGGTAGTTCAAAACGCTGGGCGTTCGATAACCCTTTACGAATAAACGCTTCTTTATTGTTCTCGCTACGCACATCCATACGATAGCGAAGATATAGTTCTTGTAGAAATCCACCTTTATAGGCACCAAAGGCTTTCCATACAACATCTTTAACCGCACTCATAGTTATCACACTCCTGTTTGTTGATATCTGCGTTTAAATATCTTCAGGAATATCTTTCGTACATATTCGCGCCGAACGGTACCGTAAGGGAATATCTTAGCGGTAACTCTCCGGGCAAACGATGGCCGTTCTTCCGGCAAAGGAGGTTGTGCACGATATTCCGCCAAATGTCCCAGAAACATCTCGTAGAAATCTAATGTGCGTGCGTGACGCCAAAACTCCAGTTCGATCTCATGACCGCACTGCCGCCATGGATCCTGTTCATGATATTGAATGATCGCCGGATTTTTCAATGCAGCCTGATGCTCTTTGAGCAGATAGAGCGGCATGTCATGCACGCGGTCTACGTCCCATTGATGAGTGGGACAATACAGGTTCCACCGTGCGTTAAGATAGCGAACTTGCCCCTCGTAGATGACATTCAAGATATCTTTACCAGAAACTTCTGTCCCCAGCGAGTTTAACCGTGCAACCAGTGCCTTAGCAGTAATTCTGTTGCGCATGCGTGTCAGATCGAGGACCATCGAAGAAGTATCAAAATAGTCAAATTCTTCCGCAAGACGAAGAACCTGAGTCACTCGATCATGCTCCTCGGGATAGATCCCGTTGATCATACCGATATGGCGTTCATCATGTGTCGCCGCAAGAATGGCACCGCCTAGATCAATATCGAAAAGCGTTGCAGGATCTGCATGGAATAATACGTTGTCATCAAAAACAACTACTCGATCATAGTGCTCAAGAATATAGGGGAGGTAGGCACGCGCGTCAGCAACAAGTGTAGAGGATTCTGCAATGCTATCCATGTATTTACGTACGTTTGATACACGAAGCGACACGTTAGGCCTTTGACTTGCCCTATGGGTATAATACCGCTCGAAAAATGCAGGAAGATCATCAGCAAGGATCACTATGTCATAAAAACGTTCATCAGAAATCTGCTCAAACAATGAAGAGAGCGTCACACCGAGCATGTAATAACCGCGCGAGTCATCAAGCGCTATGACAACCGAAACCGCATCTTCATGATCGGCGAGGCGGGCAGGCGGCACGAATGCATCCGTATCAGCAAACAGCAGCATCTGCCGTTGCGCAATGCGATATCCGCCTTTTTTCTGAAGATGATAGATATAAATGCTATACAGGTGCTCCGCCATGAAACCATAGATACGAGTCAATATCTGATTATAGCGTGAGAGGTCACAGCGTTTTTCCATCTCAGCGAGTACATCAAACTCAAATTCGCACAACTCGTTGAAGAGTTCTCGCTTCATAACGAAACAGTTGAAACCACGAAAATATGCACCAGACAAATATTCGTGCATGTCCGCAGAATATTCAGGATATTTCTCATCCACAATCTTGATCATCAGATCCATGTCGGCCATGTTTATGAGCGCGCGATCGTGAGCAACATAGTGATTATACAGATTCGTCTGATACCCATAAGGAGTGTTCACTCCCGGATAATACATCTCCTGAGTAGTGACGATATCATTCTCCTCGATAAGTTTGCGCATACGAGGCTCATCGAACAAACCATACTTGTGCATGGTGTAGTCATCCATGATCTTAGCGACCACCTGACCGCGATTATCTCGGTCAAGATTAGTGAAGGTCGTGTCGGTGAAATTGATGAACCGGCGATAGTGGCAGAGGCCATAGTAGTCAGCGTCCAGATTCTTCCACGCCCAATACTGCGCAGTCAACTCACAGTACGTCGGGTTTTTCTCAGATATGTTGTCGCCCGTATCATCACGTACCAGCCCTTCGATAGTATTCGAAGAAAGCGCTGCCCCTACGTGAATTGGTACATACAGATTATTCTGAGGTAATGTAGAGGGCTTGTGACATGCAATGGCGATCTTGATTTCGGACATTCTCGACAATCCATTTCTTCGCTAATAACAAAAACAAGGAGTAGATCAGCCTATTAGTTTAATAGAGACCTGTGGAGGGAAATCGAGCAACGCAGAAATGTCGCAAAACTATCAAAGAATAATGATTAATGAAACAACTATCACGTTAATGCGTAGTCAAAATTTCCGGCACACATACCCCAGAACGTCATGACCACACCGCATACATCCGCTCATCTTTGAATTGGACATATCCCATTTCGTGCCGCGTACTATGAGTAATCTGGTATGACATATTTCAGATACGGGGTCACGCCTGCGTTGTCATAGCAATCTTGCATGAGCGAGGCAATACCTGCCGCCCATGTAGTGCCCGTACAGTATTGGTGCCACCCCATAGTGTTCGTGTCTTCTGAGCGATTGTAATCCCATTTCATGAGATACAGCGTGTATTGAGCATAGTCTGAGCGATAGGTATAGTTAGCCGCGATCCATTTAGCCGCCCCATAGATGGACGCGTCAACAGAATTCCATCCCTGCTGAATAGCACGCGTGAACCCTCCAACAGTCGGGTCTGTATCATAGGCCCCAATACCGAAGAAATTGTAATAGGTACCCGCAGGGTACAAGGTCCCTGTCGAATCGACGACCGTGTATACATCCTTACCCTCCACTTTCGAGTAAGCGGTAAATCCTTTGCCATCATAATAAACACCCTTGGCAAGCGTTGAGGTTCCCCAACCGCTCTCCCATATACTGTGGGTAAGGAAGTACACTTCGTTGATGCCGTAAAGCTTCGCAGCCGCAACAAATGTGGCACCATGGCCGTTAAAGACTCCGCTTTGCCCTTTTGCGTTACTCAGTATATACGAATCCAGTTGAGCGCCCGTCAAGTTACTGCTCTGGCGCAGATCAGCAAACTGGAGTGGCGTTGAGGCCAGAATGACATCCGGGTCGAGAGCTGTTTTTACCTGTTCGTCAGTATATCCATCGAGATATGTGCTGATTTTCTGCCAAGTGACCATCTGATCAAGACTGAAGCTCAATTCTTCATAGGTTCTTAACGGGGTGGCTGCCGAGAGCACAAACTTCTGAGATGCCAATCCGTTGGGACTCCACGTCTGTACATTGGTACCATTTGCCGCCATGCCCCACGTAACATCTAATGCCTTCCCATTGGCTTTCGAGATGAATGTATAGGTGCCATCCGCGTTTGCAATTATCTGCCAGCGCTGACAAGCATATCCGTTGAAGGCCCATTGCCAGACGTTAGTGCCATCACTTTGTCCCGACCACGCTACATCAAGTGCCTTGTTTGAATGAGCAGGACGGATCGTATAACTTTTGGTCACCGCGTCATAGGCAAGATAAAATACCTGATTATCTCCCCCATTATGTGAATACAACTGAAGATTAGCGCCATCATCTGTTGAAGCGTTTGCTATATCAAGCACATAATTCTGATCAATAGCTGATGCGAGGGAGAAATATCCGTTAGGAAGCACCACCTGTGGCGTATCAAACGTGAATGTCTGAGAAGCGAGATTATTGATCGTCCATATCTGAACATTCGTACCACTCTCCGCGGCGCCCCATTCAACATCTAATGCCTTCAGATTGCACGCCGAGATCAGAGAGTAGCCACCATTGCACGCAACGATGATCCACTTTTGACAATCGTAGCCATTTGCAGTCCACTGTTGCACGTTGGTACCATCGGCCTGGCCAGACCACGCAACATCAAGGTATTTGCCAGAATAGACACTCTTAATAGCATAGGTGCCGTCTCCATTGGGCGAAACGGCAAATCGCTGCGTCGCAACCTGGTCATCGGGACGAGAGGCAATCTCAATGTTGCCACCATCGGCTGTCGAACTACCGGCAACATTGAGAGCAAGATTATCTCCCGTGGTGGCAGCAATGACGTAGACACCCGCAGAAACAAGCGACGGTATAGTAAACGAAAATGACTGGGAAGAAAGACCATTAGGTTCCCACACGCGGATATTAGTGCCATCGGCAGAACTCCCATTAGCAACATCAAGAGCCATGCCCGAAAGATGACTCCTTACGCTATAGGTGCCATCTGACTGTTTGAAAAGCATCCACTGTTGATTCTCCCCTCCCGTAAAACTCTCTTGATCAACATTGGAACCGTTTGATCCGTTTCCTGCTACCGTAAGATACAATCCACTCGAGACACATTCGATGGTATAGTAACCCCGTCCTTGGTATTTCATAACGAAACGTTGGTTGCCCGCCCCGTTATAGCTAGACAATTGAAGATTTCCCCCGGGTTCAACGGATGAATCCGCGATATCAAGAACCGTATCGTCGGCAACTGAAGAATTTATGGAATAGTAGCCATCCTTGATTGCTTGGGTGCCACCAACATAGAAGTGCTGCGCAGCACCACCATAGGAGTACCACACGCCCACATTGGTACCGTCGGTGGTCTTGCTGTGATCTACATCAAGTACACAGCCCGTCAACGCAGATATAACCTCATAGCTTCCGTCTGAGAGTTTCTTCAGGACCCATTTGGCGTTGAGGCCGCTCCCGTCAGAAGTCTGGCAGACATTAGCACCGGCGGAATTATTGAAATCTTGTACGCAGACATATTTGCCGGAAGATACCGATTGAATGGTGTAGTAACCATCATCACCATAATCAAACATAAAATTCTGATTGGCGCAGTTATTCGCAGTGTATAACCAGATATTCCCTCCTTCAGCGCTGCTTGCCCACGCCACATCAAGCACCGATGTCGTGTTGAGCATAGTTGAAAGCGTATAGGTGCCCTCATGAAGAGTCTCGCCTAAACTTGCCACAACAACATCTGACGCAAAGGTGAAGGTTTGAGAAGGGCATCCATTGGGTGTCCACACGCGTATAGCCGTGCCATCTGCTGAATTCCCCCACGCAACATCTAACGCACGGCCCGAAAGAGCCGAAACAATGCTATAACCACTCCCCGAAGAGGATATAATCCACTGAGAACCGATACCCTCGCCATCCTCAGTTTGACAAACCGATGCGCCATTTTGCAGGCTGTCATCTTGAACGCAGAGATACTTACCAGAATTTGCTGAGCGAATGGTATAGTAGCCATTATCGCCATAGGTTATGGTAAAACGCTGGTTCGCCGTGCCGAGGGGTTGATAGAGCCACGCGGCGGCACCCTCATTCTGAGACGCATACTGGATGTCGACTACCGAGGTGCCATTGACGCCTGACACTATCGAATAGGTGCCGTCCGCGACTGTCTGAGTAGAGGAACCGAGCACGCTCAGCGACACCAAGTCAAACGTCTGCGAGGCACAACCATTCGGTGTCCAGGTGCGAATGTTAGTACCGTCTGTGGACGCACCCCATGCCACATCAAGCGCCATACCGGTAAGTGCCGATATGATCCGGTATCCTCCTCCATCACATTTCTGCACGATCCAATCGTCGCCATCGGTACCACCAGTACCGCACTGGACCACGTTTTCCCCGAGATCATCCGTTGGCATCTCTAGGCAAAGCGCCTTATCTGAATGGAGCGCCGTAATGGTATAAGTTCCGTTGCCGTTATAGGTGAACACAAATTTCTGGTTATTACATCCGTTAGATGAATATAGCTGGACATTTGCACCATCATCAGATGAAGCGTTCGTCACATCAACAACAGAGGTCCCGTTGACTCCAGACACCAGAGAATAAATACCGTTTGACACCGTTTGGCTGCCTGTGGGAATAGTCAAATCCGAAGACACACGAACAAGGCGAAGGTATTGAGCAATGCCGGTGGCATCAGCAACACCTAAGCTCTTGAGCTTCGTGTCATCGCTGAGATAGGTAGCATAATCAAGAGGATTGTTGATAAAGCAGTGCTCCACAATGATAGAAGGCAGGTTTACCAAGCGCGCGGCATTGATAACCGTGTAATAATCTGCAGTTGAGCCATCGGAATAGGTAACAGCATCGACCTTATCGTCGGTATCAGTAGCATCTCTCGTCTTAACACCACGATCGCTCAGCCCTAGGGCCGTCAACTGTGCAAGAATCCTCTGGCCCAACGCAGTACCAACAGTGTGAGTCGTATAGTTGTAGCTTGAATCATTGGGTACCCACACCTCAGAACCTGATGCGGTGGTGCCTGAGGATCCCGAAGAATTCAGATGAATGCTTACGAAGAGGCTGGCGCCTGCGTTAAAAGCCCGCGCGACACGCGTGGGAAGCGTCGGGAGTTCCGTCTCACTGCGCGTAAGGATCACGCTAACATTATCATAAGTCTCCAGTTCGGCCTTGCAGTAGTTAGCAATCTTCCAATTAAGCGATGCCTCGGTAACCCCTTCATTCGAAGAAGCACCCGAATCATTACCACCATGCCCCGGATCAATCGCCACCACCACGGGAGTGGTCGACAAAGAGGTAAGGCTATCAGATGATTGAGTACCCAACAGAGTGGTTCCCGCAAGAGCACCTTTCTGGGTAAGTGCGCTCTCGACGCTATCAGAAGACGTAACATTCCCTGCCGCATCCAGCGAATAGACGATAATGCCATCAGTGGTATCTGAACTTTTTGCCGCCTGAACGCCCAACGCACTTGTCGAGTACGATGCGGCAAGTGCACAAAATGCAAAGTTCTCCTGCATTTCCTGATCGAAGGTGCACGAGTATGTACCCGTCTGCCCCGCACGAGTCACACCATCAACGCCGATGAGCACATAGATGCCAGTCTTGGAAGCGTCAAACTCCCCCAAATCAAACAGCGCAGTGTTGTTTACTAGATTCGAAGCTTGCACTGAATAGGTGGATCCGCCTAAACGCTGATAGTGAAGAGTCGCACTGGTTACCGTTGCGTCTCCCATAAAGCCAACAACAACCGCCTGAGAGTCCCCTACAGCAAGTTCAGAGGAATCGACATAGAGAAAGGAGAGAAGAGCAGACGCATCAAGCACCGTGGACGAAGCAGCAGTAGCTGAAGGAGTGGTCACAGAGGCAGCAGAAGTGCCTGATGTCACAGGAGAAGTCGCGGTGCTCGTATCGGTCGACACACTGGTGCTTGTTGACGATGTGGTAGAAGAATTCGAGTTACTGGTGACAGCAGAGGTAACTGACGCAGAGGTTGAGGCAACCGACGATGTAGAAGTACCCGATGTTGTTGCAGCCGAAGTCGAGGTTCCTCCGGGCGCGTCTTGAGCAAAAGCTGGAACCACGGACAGAGAAAACACCATCACACATGCAAGAAAACAGGAAACTGTCTTCCTCAAAATTCTCATATGAGCACGCTACCTTCCATATAAACTTCAATTATTCTGCGAAAAAGAAGGCGTATTTGCCCCGCAAACCACGCTAGTTTTTGGGCAATCATCGACCGACACCAAGAGACAATCGGCTTCGTATCGGTATTTCCCGTACAGATGTACATAACCATTTTATTATAGCAGAAAATGACACAGAGAAACGCTTGCCCCCCTCCTCGCGCGATTCTCAATACAGCAAAGCCCCGCTCAGTAATTTAAACGGGGCTCTGCAAAAAATTAAGGCACGCGTACATCTGGTGTGGCTAGAGGGTGAAGTCTGCCTTACCATTAAACACGTCAAGAGCTGCCGCAACATCATAGTCAGCAAACGTAATCGCGCTGATGGATTTAGTCAAGCGGATCGCCTCGTCTAGGCTGCGCTGATGGATATTGCGTCCGGTAGCATTACCGCAAGCATTGCCCACGTGAATCTGCTCCCATAGTTGGGTGAGGAAGGTCTCAGCATCAACCGTAGAGCCACCCGCACATACCAAGCCGGTACGTCCCGAGGCACTCGCTGCACGCTTGAGTAATTCGGCGCTTGTTTCCGTTTGGTCGGCCGTAGGTTTTGGTGGATTAACCTTAACAAAATCTGCGCCCAGGCACAGAGCGACGCCAGCAGCACCAGCGATGAGATCTGCGTCCTTCTCGTTTTTGACCGCTTTACCACGTGGATAGATCCACAACACCACGATAAGCCCCTGTGCGTGAGCTTCGGCTATGAGCTCGCCAGCTTCCGCCATCATCGTGGCTTCGTATTCGCTGCCCAAGTAGAGCGTGTAACCAAGACCAACAATATTCACACCTGCTTCGCGCATAGCAAGCACCGCGTCGAGCGAATATAGCTGCGGAGAATACGGATCGTCTTGATCCGTATCAACTAGGTTGGTCTTTGAATTCATCTTAATGAGAAAGTTTATCTCAGGATAGTCGGGAGCATACTGTGCGATAAGACCTCGCTGACCAGCCAGCACGCCGCATACGCCCTCGCGGCCGATCTTGAACAGATGTTCCGGATCAGAATCGGCACTGTCAATACCTTCGCCATAAAAATCACCGTTCAGGTGCTCGACCTTTTGATCGCAGGCGAACAGCATGAGACGGCCGGTTCCCCGAGTTGCCGCTAGATAGTTATCGATGTAGGTCTCGCGAGCCTCTGGCATCACATCTGCCGGTACGCGTACATCTTTACGATTAATTTTGGGCATGGCCTCTCCTTTTTTTAAAACAGAAAAATTGCGCATATCTTCACGCATGGTCTATAGATTAAGAGTACAGGAAAACACATTTGGCGGAACAGATTTTAATAAAAACAGCATAACCGAACAACCATTGCAGTTGGCGTGGCTTTTGGTCAATCACTATATTGATTGGTAATCGGCCACGCGCGCTCCTCAGTCAATGCAATATTCTCGAAGAGCGGAGCAATCGGCTCACAGCGTCGTTTATATTCATTGCGTGCGATGGTTGCCAAAACCTCTTTTACCAATTCCGGAGCATAACCCTCCAGCGTGATCTCATCGACGCTAAGCCCCTCTTCAAGATACAACCCGAGTATCTCATCAAGTACCTCATACGGTGGAAGTCTATCGGAGTCCTTTGCTCCATCATACAGTTCAGCAGATGGAGCTTTCGTTAAAATAGCTTCAGGGATAACCTCTCCTTGCGTATTGCGCCACCGGCATAACTCATAGAGTTCGGTTTTGTAGATATTTCCCAAGGGAGCAAACGCCCCTGCGGTATCGCCGTAGAGAGTCGAAAATCCCATCGCCGCTTCGCTCTTATTACCCGTATTCAGAAGCATCCAGTTATACATATTCGAAAGAGTCATAAGGTAGACCGTACGAATTCGCGCTTGCATATTTTCACGAGCGAGCCCCACAACCTCTTCGCCGGTAGCTTCAGCTACTACCGAAAGCGTTGTTTTAAATGGCTCTTCAATAGGCAAGAAGAGGGTGCTGATACCAAGATTAGAAGCCAATTGTTTGGCGTCGACAATACTACCCTCGCTGGAATGTTCGCTCGGCATGAGTACTGCATGCACGTGCTCTGCGCCCAGAGAGTCAACAGCAATAGTGGCTGTCAGCGCAGAATCGACACCACCAGAAAGACCAAGGAGCACATCGGTAAACCCGTTTTTATGGACATAATCCTTCGTTGCCGTACAAAGAGCCCTCCATCGAGCAGTCTCGATATCAGGAAAATCGAGCTCTGCCTTCACAGTCGCAAGCTCATTGGTGTCAGCGATGAGCACCGTCTCTTCAAAGAACACACCACCCTCTTGAAAATGTCCTTGAGACGAGATGATGCAGCTACCACCAGGATAAACCGTTTGATCCTGGCCGCCAACGCGGTTCGCTTCAAACACCCAGGTGCCGGTATCTCGCGCAAGCACCTCAAGTTTTCGGATGAAGCTCTTGTCAACTACATCTTCATTAGCCAAGTCCAACGAACGATCGGGTATGGTAATGAGCACATCGTTGTCGTAGAGCAACTCATCTATCTGGTGAGGATCGCTCAAACGAATGATAAGCTTCTTGTCGGCAAAGGGGATGCCGATCGCTTCCATCAATTCGCTTTCCGAAAAACCAAGTGCCTGTAACTGACCATGCTCGCAACAAAATACTTCAGGGGCTATCAGATAATCCTCATAGTCCGGATCGAGGTCTTCATCAATCGATGAGCTATCATCTGCATCGCTCATAAGCACATAGCTGCGTATAAGCGAAGGGTTGATAGCACGCTCCGCAAATTCGGCCAGCGTCCGGCAGACTGCCGCAAAAAAAGACGGCGATGTCATCAGCCCGTCAAGAGGACCTCCGGTAAGCACCGCGGCAGAGTAGACCACCAGATCGGGACGCTGATCATCGGGCAAACTAGCAAGTTTTGCATCGGTGTCTAGGGCACGCTCAAGGTTTTCGCGCAGAGCGCCGACGTTGCTATTAAGCTGAGCAATTGCGATTCTCATGGTATTTAAAACTCCATTCTCCCGCGGAATATAGCGTTAGTATACGGCAAACGCAGACGAGAACGCGGCGAACCCTAGAACTATTGAGAAAGGTTTACGCTCCGTTAACAAAACCCTCAGTATTGCTCCATCCAGAAGCGCTCAGCACCTATGGTGGTCGAAATTCCATGACCGGGGTAAACCCGGGTATCGTCGGGAAGTTCAGCAAGCCGATGAATAGAAGTACGCATAGCCTCCGCGTCACCCTCATCAAAGTCGGTGCGACCGGTGGTCTGATAAAACAGTGTGTCGCCAGCAAACAGTAATCCGTGAGCTGCGTCAAACAAGCAGATACCACCCGGAGTATGCCCGGGAGTATGGATGACCTGCAGTGTACAGTCACCAAAGCTGATCGTGTCTCCATCCCTCAGAAGACGATCGATATGCGTCAAAACCGGAGCTTTCCCAAGACGGAACAAGACACCGTTCTGCTTGCTACAAATGGCGGCAGCATCTTCGATATGGGCCGCAACCGGCGAGCCCGTCTCTTCTACCAATGCGCCTACATTAGCCACATGATCGAGGTGGCGATGCGTGCAAATTATGAGATCCGGTACACGACCGTTGAGAAACGCCCGCGTAGCGTCGAGATCATCCGCCGGATCGATCAGTATATAGTATGGCTTATCCTGAGAAGCGTTCACAGCAGTAAGCAGATATACGTTCGTACCAATTCTTCCGCTGACCGTCTGTTCAATATCCATCAATCTCTCCTCTGCACTTCGTACACGTGCCGTCGTAATTTCTGCAACAGCATTACTCTATTTTCTGGCGTTGTCTCCTGGCAGCACACGGCGAGCGGTAAAGATGCCGTCAACACCTCGTAGCGCGCTGAGTATCTTTTCAATATGTTCTGTCTCGCCCACCTGAAACAGGTAATGCATCTCAACGATACCGTCGGAGTGCGCGCGACTGCTACTGGTCAGTATATGAGCACCCGTGTCGCCTAACACAATCGCTACATCCTGAAAAAGTCGCGGACGATCAATACCTTCTATGAGCACATCCACTTGAAATGATGCCGTACCGCCTTGCTCCCATTCAACATCGATAAGGCGCTCGGGCGTTGCGATGAGCTCTTTGGCATTAGGACAATCACGACGATGAACCGTCACGCCACGCCCGCGCGTCACAAAACCAATGATGTCGTCGCCGGGCACCGGATTACAACATTTTGAAAGATGAATAAGGACATCCTCGACACCTTTGACAACAATGCCTGAACTCGACTTCCGTTGCTGCTGAGAGCGCATGATCTCGCGCGCAGTCTTTGCCCGAATGCCCTGAACAGTAATCCCCGAATTGGCAAGATCGATAAGTGCGTCAGCGGTAGTTGCCGCAATCTGCTTTTCCTCGGCAGTCTTTTGTAATACCTTGAGCAGCTGATTAGCCACTTGTTTCGGCGAGAGTTTGCCTGCTCCTATAGCCGCCATCAGATCCTCTGTGGTCTGATAGTTGTCGAGCGCCGCAATTTTCTTCAGCGCAGCCACGCTGCGGGTAGAGGAAATGCCCAGTCCGTGCTTGCGCATCTCTCGACCGAGAATATCACGCCCCTGTATAACGTCATCGCCTTTATTAGCCTTCGTGAAGTAGGCTCGTATCTTTGCCCGCGCACTGGCTGTTTTGACGATATTGAGCCAATCCCGCGAAGGGGTTGACATCTTCTGAGTAAGAATCTCGACGCGGTCGCCCATCTGCAATTCATAGCTCAGGGGAACTATGGAGGCATTGACCTTGGCCCCGACGCAGTGATGCCCAACCTCAGTGTGAATAGCATAGGCAAAATCAAGAGGTGTCGAGCCAGCGCGTAGCGAGATAACATCGCCCTTGGGCGTGAAAACGAAGACCTCATTTTCAAAAAGATCTACTTTGAGGCCCTCCATAAACTCCTTGGAGTCGGTGGTCTCATCCTGCCAATCAAGCATGCTGCGAAGCCATGATAGTTTTTCGTCAAAATCGTCCTTGGTTACCCCATCCTTATAGCGCCAGTGAGCAGCAACACCATACTCACTCATACGATGCATTTCCTTAGTACGAATCTGTATCTCGAGAGGCCGTCCTGCTGGTCCGATGACGGTAGTATGCAGACTCTGATATCCATTGGCCTTCGGCATAGCAATGTAGTCTTTAAAACGCCCCGGCATCGGGTGCCAGAGAGTATGCACAGCGCCGAGCGTCGAATAGCAATCCTTCACGCTTTCGACAATGACACGCAGAGCAATCAGATCATAGATTTCCGAGAAACCCTTGCCCTTGTGTGTCATCTTTTGATAGATGGAATACAAATGCTTAGGGCGGCCGTTTATCTTTGCCTTGATGCCCACTTTTTCCAGTTCCGCAGAGACCGCATGAATAGTTTCGGCGAGATAAGCCTCACGAGCGTCCCGACTCTCGGCGACCATACGTGATACCTGTTGCATCTTTTGTGGCTCAAGATAGAAAAACGAGAGATCCTCCAACTCCCACTTTATGGAAGCTATGCCAAGACGATGAGCGAGCGGAGCATATATCTCCATCGTCTCACGTGCCTTGAAAATACGCCGATCCTCGCGCAACGCCGTAAGCGTACGCATGTTATGCAGACGATCGGCCAGTTTGATGACAATGATGCGAATATCTTTGGACATCGCGAGAAGCATTTTGCGAAAATTATTGGCCTGTTCATCGGAAAGCGATTCGATTTCTAGGCGCGTGATTTTTGTGACACCGTCTACCAATTCTGCAACATCAGGCGAAAACTCAGCCTTGACCGCTTCAAGAGTAACATCAGAATCTTCAACCGTATCGTGAAGAAGAGCGGCGGTCAACGTGTCGACATCCATGCGTAGTTCGCTCAGAATAATCGCAACTTCCACCGGATGATTGACAAAAGCCTCACCTGATTTGCGAAATTGTCCTTTGTGAGCATTCGTTGCAAAGTCAAAAGCACGGTAGAGTTGAGAGATATCCTCGTCAGAAAGATATGTCTGTGCCTGACTGATGAATCGAGCAAAAGGTGGGCGTTCCTCAACAGCAGCAAATGTGTCCTCGTCCAGAACACCGCGCTGCGATCCGACGACATCTGTTATCTGAGCGTCTTTTTGAGACTTCAATACCTCATCGGCGCTCATTCGTTGTTGTTCATTCTCTTTCACTGTCAGCACCTACCTGATGGAAGGATTGGCCGGTTGAACTGTCTCAACAATGTCTCTTCACCTGCCGACATAACCCAAGCCCGAAATTCTTCAAACAACTGAAGCTCTTCGCATCCCTCCATATAGCGAACGCTTGACGAAAGCTCCACTCTATCCGCCTTTTCAACCAAGGAGAGGCGACGCCCCGTTCCCTGACCAAAAGTCTGGACAAATCCCAATTCTCGAAACACCGCAATACCCGTGGACACGCCAGACTCATCGAGCTTACATCGTGCATTCATTTTCGCACATAATTGCATAAGATCGGCATTCGTAGCCTGAAAATAGCCGTGACCATTGAAAAACTCAAGACGTTGTTCAAGAGCCGCTAGGGCATATTGGCTACGAAGAACCTTATAAAGCACGATAAGGTCTGAGCGTTCAGGAGCATTGGCAGAGAGAATACGCTGGTTTATGGTTCCATCGCCCGCTCCAAACAACAGATGAATGGTAGCGTCCTTTCCATCGCGTCCGGCACGGCCCGCCATCTGGTTAAACTCCACTTGGTTAAATGGTAGGTGATAGAGAATGACGTGACGAATATCGGGTATATTAACCCCTTCCCCAAAAGCACTCGTAGAAATGACCATACGTAAGCTTCCCGTGCGGAATAATTCCTCAATCGTCTTGCGGTCTTCGCGCGTCATTCCTGCGTTGTAAAAACCGATACCCGCAGCCCGATGAGGAACACGCTTACGTAATTCACGAGCAAGTTTAATGGATTGATCGCGGGAGTTAACATACACAATTGCTTTTTCATTACTGCTTGCAATTGAAGCAAGGTACGTGCTGCGGTCCTTGAGAGTCCGCTTGTCATCAATCAACAGATTCTCGCGTACCGTCGGATCGATAAGAACTTCCTCAATCCCTAGTTGTTCGACGATTGTATCAGCAATTTCGTCATCTGCCGTTGCCGTAACGGCAAGAACCGTGGCATGGGGAAACTGCACACACGTACGAGAGATATTGCTGTAAGCCGGACGATGCCCCGCCTTGGATTGCCCTATATGGTGAGCTTCATCTATTACCAGAAAGCCAACACGCTTCGGATCACCGAATTTTGCTCCATGAATAGCGAGGAACTCCGGTGTCGTGAGCACGATATCGACACGCCCACAAGCCATATCCTCAAAATGACGCGCGCGCTCGTCATCATGCAACTCTCCCGTTAGCAGCACAACGCGCAGACCCATCTGCGCAAACATCTCCGTAAGGTGAAATGCTTGGTCAGCAATAAGCGCGCGCAGCGGAAAAACAAATATGCTCATCTGATGCGACATCAAAGCAATACGTGCCGCATGGATGTGAAATATAAGCGACTTACCACGCCCCGTCGCCATGATAACCAAGGTAGAACGCTGCGAAGCGAGGGTATAGAGCGCGTCGCATTGAACACTATGCAAGGACCCTTTCTCGGGAAGCATTGCATGGACGAGATGCTCGGTAAGATGCGCCCGAGCATCTCGCTCTGTCGGGCCTACGGCATAGGATTCCCAGGTATGACGAAATCCCAACAACGCTTCGGTTTCAGCAGAGTCTGTGTCTGCGGCTATTCGTCGGGCATATTCTTCTTCCCTCTCGATCAAAAGATTCACACCGAGTGAACGAGTTGCCTGATGTTTTTGGACAACATCGAAAAGCGTTTTGACGGCGCGCCCCTGAACCTCTTCATGCGAGAGATCAGTTGAGGTCACGTCGCCTGAATCCGTTTCCCGACCGGTTATTTCGTCAAGATGTACCACGTAGGCCGTTGGATTGCCATCAAGAACAGGTGCAATACGCATAGCGAGTTCTCGATTGAGGTACCCCACCTGCCCATGCGTTGACATGACGGCAACAGCCTGAGGATCAAAAACATTGCCCGGTTCGCGAACAAGCCTCAGAGGCTCTTCGGACGTAAGCACTGCTATGATTTCTTGGCGTCCCTCAAAGGTGACACCAGCAACTTTAGTGTGAAACACCGATGCCTGTGCGATAGTTGCATACCGGCCGCCAGCAGAAAATGAATCGCCTCGTGCGAATAAATCATCAAGAAATGAATCCGTCTCATGGACGCGCGCATCTGATTCGCCCACAGTCTCAAGGGCACACACCATGTCAGAAACGTACATTTTTGATTGACGTGTGCCACGCCATTCATCCACCTGAGCGCGATAGAGTATATCCACGCTGTCGCACACGCTCAGATAGCGGTCAGGTTCACCACATTGAAAGTAGATGCCACCGATGTGAGCAATGCCATCGGTTGCCTCGAAAACGAGGTGATTTTGCTGTGCCCCGACCAGACGAGTTTTATTGAGAAAGACATGCCGCGTAACAAAAAGCGGTTCGGGATTATCTTGTCCAAACGGCTCTAATAGTGAAAGTGACTCTATGGCAGACGGTATAAGATCTTCCAAAAATATCTCTGCGTCTATGTCGATGGTCGTTGAGAAATCCTCTGCCTCATAGAGTGCGAGCGCTTCCTCAAAATGAGTTCGGAACGCTTCAAGATTTTCAAGCGGAATGGTAACGCCCACCGCTGCCGTATGGCCGCCGAAGCGCGTGACATCTTGACAACAAGTCAAAACAGCCTGGAATAGATTGATGGAACCCGAGGAGCGTCCTGAACCACGTACTTCCCCTCCCTCAATCGAACAGAGTAGCGTCGGCACGCCGTATCGGCTTGCCACACGAGAAGCAACGATACCTTTCACGCCTTCATGCCAACCCTCGTGGGCCAGAACAAGACAACGCAGCGGCTTATTCTGTGATCTCAACTCACGGGCAAACTTCTCTGCCTGCGCAAAAGCCTGATCCGCAAGTTCTGCCTCGACCGCACGCCGCTCATCGTTGATAGCCTCAAGGCGTGCCGCTAAGACTTGTCCTTCGATAGGATCTTCACAGAGCAGAAGGTCCAGAGCAATCTGCGCGTCCAACATACGACCCGCAGCGTTCAGGCGTGGGATAAGACCAAAGGAAAGAGATACCGCGGTCGCCGGCACAACCGCATGAGGGATAAGGGTTAGAGCCGCAGCAATTCCCGCACGAGGATGCTCGTAGAGTTGTACAAGCCCGTCCGCTACCAACGCACGATTCTCCCCCAGAAGCCTCATGCGATCTGAAACAGTTCCCAGCATCGCAAAGTCGGTGAGTGACCGCCAGAGATCGGGGTACCCCATCTGTGTGCCCAGGGCGCAGATGAGTTTGAGTGCCACGCCTACGCCCGCAAGATCAAATGAAGGACATGCACTATCAAGTTTTGGGTCGACCACCGGTATTCCCTGTGGCACATCATTAGACGGTTCATGATGGTCGGTCACGATGACTGAAATTCCGGCTTCCCTTAACCGGGCCACCTCTTGCTGCCCCGTAATGCCACAGTCAACCGTAATAAGCAGGTCAGGATTGCTCTCAAATATATGAGTAAGTGCTGCGTCAGAAAGACCATAGCCCTCGTCGTCTCTACGGGGAATGAGCGTCTCAACTGATGCCGCGCCAAGCGCAGGAAGCCCTTTGGCAAGTACGGCAGTGGCAGAGATACCGTCCACGTCAAAATCACCAAACACCATGATGCGTTGATGGGCCCTGAGAGCACGGACGAGCACCTCTACTGCCTCAGACATTCCAGGAATGAGAAATGGATCGTGCCAATCCCGTTCGAGATCGGGTGCAAGAAACAGACGCGCATCTGAAACATCAGAAATGCCACGCGCGACAAGAACACGCGCAACTAGCGCCGGTATATTCAATGCATCAACAAGACATGCAACGGCCGATTCATCCGTCGACCTTACGAGCCACTGTGTTTTCATACGAGATCTGACCTATATTCCCTTGTGTTATTTGTTCACGTCCATTATAGCGAGAGAGCGGACTCATTGACACTTAAATGGAAATAAGCAACTCTACGGGGATACAGAACATATTCACGGATGCGGTCATATCTGTCTCACTCGACCGTAGTCATGACCCGTCCTGGACTTACCGAGACACGTAGCCGATCGCCCACGCCCGCAAGCGTTCTTCTGTCGCGATCAAGCGTATCAATTTTCATCATGAGCAGAGACGCATCTGCGGGCGCATCGACGACTCGCAACATAGCGACACGCTCAAAGCGAGAATCGCTCACCCGTTCAACGATCACGTCAAACGAATTGATGACTTCACCGGGTAACGCCTCGCGGATGCGATAGGCGCGCACTCCCGCATAGCAAACGTCACGCGATACCTCTTGTTCGGTAGTAAGATCAAGAGCCCAGTCGTCAACGTGCACGATATGAGAAGCAACATAATGCGCGGTTGAAATGTTCTTACAACCCGAGAGCATCATCCCTGCCCGCGTACGCGGATGCGACACAATCTCGTCAGAAGCATCACACTCAACGATACGCCCCGCATGAACCACCGCGATACGATCGCAAAACCGTAATGCCTCGTCGATATCATGGGAGACATAGATAATCGTACCTTCATACTCATCGAACAGCATCAAAAGATCCTGCTCAAGCTGCTCTTTAAGATGCGCGTCAAGTGCTGAAAACGGTTCGTCGAGCATAAGAATGCCCGGCTCAGCTGCAAGCATACGTGCAAGAGCCACCCGTTGCTGCTGTCCACCGGAAAGACCCGCAGGGAAACGTTTCTCATGACCTTCAAGTCCAAAACGTTTCGCCTGAGTCTGAAGTAACTCGAGCCGTTTTTCACGAGACATATCCACAGGCACGCCGGCAAGAATGTTTTCTTCAACAGTAAGATTGGGAAACAACATATAGTTTTGAAACAACAATGCAGACTTGCGCTGTTGTGGCGTAAGATTTATTCGTTTGGCAGAATCAAAAAATGTCACGCCATTGACAACAATGCTACCGGTATCGGGAGTCTCCACGCCCGCAATACAACGCAGCGTAAGGCTCTTACCGCAGCCCGAGGCACCCAGAAGACCCAGCGTTTCATCGTTTGCTTCAAATGAAACATCCAGCGTAAAGTTATTAAATGCCTTCTTGATATTGACGCTAAGACTCATCGCTATCCCCTCGTCGATATCGGCTGGTGCGCTTCGACCAAATATTGATAAGCATGATCACAATAAATGAAATGAAGATAACGATGGCCGTCCAGAAAATAGCAACATCAGTGCTGCCGTTCATCCACTGAAAATAGATAGCCAGCGGGATGGTCTGGGTTATGCCCGCATAGTTTCCCGCAAGAAACAGTGTCGCGCCAAACTCGCCTAATGCGCGTGCAAAAGCTAATACCGTGCCCGCTGCAATTGATGGTCCCGAAAGAGGAAGCATGAGTTTATAGAATATACGGCGATTTGACCACCCAAGAGTCCGGGCCGCGTTGAGCATATCTGCGTCAAGATTTTCAAATGCGCCACGTGCCGAACGATACATAATCGGAAATGCGACAACAACTGCAGCGATTACTGTAGCAGGCCAAGAAAAAATGAGTGGAAATCCGATGTCAATGAAAAATCTCCCCAGCCCCGTGTTGCGACCAAGCAACAACAGAAGCAGAAACCCACAAACAGTAGGTGGCAATACCATGGGAATCGTAAAGATCGAATCAAGGATGTCTTGCGCACGGCCCGGAAGACGCATCAACCAATAGGCTGCAAGCAAACCAAGAATAAAGATGAAAACTATAGCCGTGCCCGTTGTCTTAAGAGTTACAAGCAACGGAGAATAATCAATAGTAGAGAAAAAGTTTACGATCGCCGCCCATCCTGTCGGTGCTGCGACGATACCGATAGTGTCGCTCGGTGCAAGGTCTGCGATATCGCAATGGTCAAGGTCAACCCATAGAGGATTCGAACGTACCGTGATGTCGCTACCATCGGCTCCCTTGATCGTCGTATAATACTGTCCCGTCTTAAGTTCAACGGCAAAGGAATACACCACACCATTGAGCATGTACGTGCCGTCTGAAGTCACATGCCAAGTAAGCGCATCCGCATCTATGACAAGACCACCTTTAGAATTTGCATCGTCTAACGCCTGGAGAAGCGAGCCCAAATCGTCTAGCTGCGTTGAATTTGCTGAGCTAAATCCTACGGCGTTAGCCTGACTTGGTGGCACATACACAACCGCATCCTGGGGAGTAAAAATGGCCACCAGATGCTCGGCAATATTTCCTGTGTAATAGGTATATCCGTAATACACACCATCTTGGGTACGGTCGCTGCCCACCATTGCACGAGAAAAATTCGTGAGGCCGAAGTCGCACCCATCCTGAACCGCTGCAAGGTTGTCGGCAGAAACCGTAGGCTCGGATGCGGTGCTTGCCGCAAACGCTGGAACAGGAATTGTGCAGGCACCCGCCAAAAGCAGAAACATGATGAAGGCGCATAACCTTTTCCTCACAAAAATAGCTCCTTATCCAACCCGTCAGATAATAAACTGCCCAGAGAGTCCCGGCACCCATGCGGTGGAGTCTCAAATGAGATATCGTCGATAATAACATACCTATCGCTGAATAGAGCCATATGAGAATAAAATGAGACGCTGGACCAATTACTTACTACTAAAAAATCCAAGAAGCGGACAGAATCAAACTCCGTCCGCTTCTTGTTTGATGATCAATTACAGTTGCTTAGGCAAGCGCAAAGCCCCACTGTTGCCAAATTGCAATGGCACCGGGGTCGGTCGTAGCCCATTTAAGGAAGTCGCTTGCAGCATCTTTATTGGTAGAACTCGAGCAGACCGCAGCCGGATAGATGATGTCTTTGTGCGTGTTGGACGCAACCTTGTAGACAACTTCAACACCGTCATAACGATACACATCAGAACTATAGACAAATGCAAGTTGGACATCTCCCGATGAGGCATGTTTGCAAACATTGCCAACTGAAGTATCGAGAAGAGGCGAAATGCCCACATAGGAGCCGCCTTGGCCGTCAGTACCACCCGTGTAGGCACCAATAGTGCTCAATGACTGACGAGCATAATTACCGGCTGGGACCGACTCGTCTCCCAAACACAGTGTGTAATTGGTTACATCAGACAGAGAATTGATCTTGATACCCGAACCAGCCTTTGCCACCACGACAAGGTCGTTTGTAAACATATTGAAGCGCGAGCCGACATCAATGAGATTAGCGGCTTGGGCTTGATCCATCGTCGATTTCGATGCGGTGATGAGAATATCGGCAGTAGCACCGTTTTGAAGTTTAGTGACAAGATCTCCTGATGAAAGATACTGAGCATCCGAGAATGTTACCCAGCTGTGATCTTGCTGATAGGCCGCCATAACTGCAGGCATGGCTTTTTGCAGAGAGTTTGCCGCAAACACCTCAAGCGTAACCGGCGTCTGTGTCACCTGCGCGGTATTCTGGCTGCTGGAACTTGAAGATGTACTGGTTGACGAACAGGCAACCAACGTGCAGGCTAGCGCCACAACTACCACGCTCGCAACAAAGGCACCCAAAATCTTTCTCTTTTTCATAGTGTCCTCTCACATGATCATAGCGGGCATCGGTTCCATAACAAGCCTCACCCGACAATGCTATTTTATACTTCTGACAAATTATATCCAAATGAGAATGTTCGTCAATCAGTTTATTCATGTTTTGAAGTATTAAAATATGACAAAGCCTCGCTCATAATGAGAAACGAGGCTTACGTCAGATAATATATAGGCAAAGAACCTGCTAGGCAGCAAGAGCCTTCTTGACAATGTCGCAGAGACCTGCAAATGAAGCGGCATCGTTGATAGCCATATCTGAAAGCACCTTACGATCAAGCTGAATGCCAGCAAGCTTCAGACCATAGATAAACTTTGAGTATGACAGACCGTTGATGCGGGCTGCTGCATTGATACGCGTAATCCAGAGGCGACGTATCACGCGCTTCTTGTTACGACGGTCGCGGTACACATATTGAAGCGAATGCTGCACCTGCTCTTTTGCAGCACGATACGAACGTGACTTTGCGCCATAGTAACCCTTGGCACGCTTGAGAACGGTACGACGCTTTTTATGAGCGGTCATTGAACGCTTTACGCGAGGCATAGTAAATCAACTCCTAATCGAATCAAATAGTAGCGGTCCGCTCCCTAACGAAGACCGAGCTGGCGGGCGATAACCTTGTGATCAGCCGCGGTAACCTCAGCAGACTGACGGAAATTACGTTTACGCTTGGGGGACTTCTTCTCAAGAATGTGGTTCCTGAGCGACTTATTGCGCATAAGTTTGCCCGACCCGGTGATATGAATACGCTTAGCAGTTCCGCGATGCGTCTTCATCTTTGGCATATTGCTCTCCTAACTATCCAATCAACAACCTTCACCATGGAAGGTACATCGGTACCCTGTATTACTACTCAACTTCAGCCGTAGCATCATCTTGAGTGGATTTCTTCGTTTCTTTCTTCCTCGTCGGCGCAAGAAGCATATGCATATTGCGTCCCTCTAAACGAGGTTGATTCTCAATAACGGCCTCTTCTTTAAGGTCAGCCGCAAGTTTCTCGAGAATATTCAGACCAATTTCAGGATGAGCCATCTCACGTCCACGAAACATAATGGTGACTTTGACCTTATTGCCTGCTTCAAGAAATCGCACAACATGCTTTTTCTTGGTGTTGTAGTCGCCAACATCAATCTTGGGACGGAATTTCATCTCCTTAAGTTCGATCTTGGCTTGCTTCTTGCGAGCCAGTTTGGCCTTCATCTCCTGCTCGTATCTGAACTTGCCATAGTCCATAACACGGCATACAGGAGGAACACCGTTAGGCGCGATTTCCACCAGATCAAGTCCGGCATCATCGGCAATACGTTGGGCCTCAGTTATGGAAACGATACCGAGCTGATCCCCGTGCTCTCCTATGAGACGACATTCTCTGACACGGATATCCTCGTTCAGTCTGGGCTCTTGAGTTGCTATGTCTTTCACCTCCATGATGGCAAATAAAAAAACCTCCGGGTATGCCGAAGGTTTGAAGAAAGATATCGATAGATGAACTCTTTCCTTCAACCAGACGGCTACCTCTAATGGTGCCGCAAGGTGGGAGCATCTGCTCCTCTTGCAACTATCTAGAACATATGTGCACTAGACAGCGGAAAGAGTATATAGGTTTCCCCTTGACATATTGATGAAAAACGATGAATCGGAAACATAAGGAGCATGATTCGACAATTCCTCCATATGCGCAGTCAGTCTCTCACGAAAACTGAACCAACTCGATCCATGATATCGTTTAACGTCTCGACAATACTGAGCGTTCCTTGAAAAAACATCCATAGTGCTTGACAGGAACTTGTTAATGCTCTAAGGTAGCGACCAATCAAACCGTTGAAGTGGAAGTAAAGGCGGTTATGGCCTAACAGCGAGCGGGGGGCGGTGAGAAGCCCCGCAGTGCCCAGGCCGTCACAATGGTCCACTGAGGGCGCGGTCAAAGGCGATAGATCGCCGAGTATTCCGCGACGGACAGGCCTCCGTTATGGGCCGGGAATATGATGGTATTCCGCAAAGAGCAGAGTCTTCGGGCTCTGAATCAAGGTGGCACCGCGAGCACAATGCTCGTCCTTGACGAACTGTATGTCGTTTGTCAGGGATGAGTATTTTTATTTTCCCTGGCATATGAGCCTAACGTGTGAGGGAGTGCGAGGATGCCATATCCGACCTATGAAGATGCTTTAGAGATTGCTCGCAACGGAGCATACGGAGTCATACCCCTATGCCAGGAGATCTATGCGGATCAGACTACTCCTATCCGAGTCCTCGAGATACTCAAGACGGTCAGTGATCATTGTTATCTGTTTGAATCAGTAGAAGACAGTGCTCAATGGGGACGTTATTCATACTTGGGATACGATCCAACCCTTGAGCTTACCTGTCTTGATGCCACTATGACGTGTACCGTCAACAATATCACGACGCGAACAGAAGGCGCTGATCCACGTCCTGAAATTCGCCGGATACTTGCCGAAAATCGAAGTCCTCAGATTGAGGGTTTGCCTGCATTTACCGGAGGTCTCGTTGGCTACTTCTCCTATGATTATCTGAAGTACTCTGAGTCCTCAGTACGTTTGAGCGCACAGGACGAAGAGCATTTTCAAGATGTCGATCTCATGCTGTTCGATAAGGTAATTGCCTTTGATAATCTTCGCCAGAAAATTATCTGCATTGTCAATGTTTCCGTGAACTATCTAAAAACCAGCTATAAGCAGGCAGAACAAACACTCGGCGAGATGATACAGCTCATACGAAACGGAGTGCCGAAGCCTGCGCGCCCTGGACGACTTCTGAGCGAGCTGCGTCCTCTGTTCGACAAAGCCGCCTACTGCGCTATGGTCGAACGGGGTAAGCACTTTATTCAAGAAGGCGATGTATTCCAAGTGGTGCTTTCAAATCGTCTTGATGCAGACTATGAGGGAAGTCTCATGAACGTCTATCGCACACTTCGTACAACAAATCCTTCGCCGTATCTGTTCTACCTGTCTTCCCACGCCATCGAACTGGCCGGCGCGTCTCCCGAGACCCTAGTAAAACTTGAAAACGGCATTCTTCACACGTTTCCTCTCGCCGGCTCACGACCGCGTGGAGCAACTCCTGAGGAAGATGCACAGTTGGCGGCTGAGCTGCTTGCAGATCCAAAAGAACGTGCCGAGCACGATATGCTGGTCGATCTCGGACGAAATGATCTCGGTAAGATAAGCTCTTTCGGGTCCGTAAAGGTTCAGCGCTATCGAGAGGTTCTTCGCTACTCCCACGTGATGCATCTTGGCTCAGAAGTATGCGGCCATCTGCGCGACGATCTTTCTGCTCTTGATGCCATTGACGCAGTGCTGCCGGCGGGCACGCTGAGCGGAGCGCCCAAGTTACGCGCCGCAGAGATCATAAATGAACTTGAAGACAATAAACGCGGGATCTATGGCGGTGCCATTGGATATCTCGCCTTTACCGGAAATCTCGATGTCTGTATTGCTATTCGCCTAGTCTTTCGAAAGGACAACCGGGTATTTGTAAGATCTGGCGCGGGTATCGTCGCAGATTCAGTACCCGAAACCGAGTTTCAGGAATGTATAAACAAGGCGGCGGCTGTTATCGAAGCGCTGCACTACCGCGAGGAGGACTTGTCGCTGTGATATATCTTATCGACAACTATGACAGCTTTTCATATAACCTCTACCAGCTCATTGGTGTTATGAGGCCCGATATACGGGTAATTCGCAATGACGAACTGGCCGTTGCTGAACTTCAAGCAGCTCAGCCAGAAGCTATCATCTTATCCCCGGGCCCCGGACGCCCTGAAGATGCCGGCATCTGCGAGGAGATCGTACGCGAGATCACGGATATACCTCTTCTGGGAATCTGCCTCGGGCACCAAGCCATCTGCTCTGCTCTCGGGGCCACCATTACCTATGCACGTGAACTGATGCACGGAAAACAATCTCCGATCACCGTCAAAAATGATTCACCTCTTTTCAAAGATCTCCCGACGACATTTCTTGCGGGACGATATCATTCGCTCGGCGTTTCCGAGCCTACGCTCCCCAACCTTCTTGACGTTACCGCATGGACGGAAGACGGCGAGATTATGGCCGTACAACACCGAGAGAGACCACTCTATGGCCTGCAATTTCATCCCGAATCGATCCTCACGCCCGAGGGGCCTCGTATCCTTGAGAATTTTCTGCACATACGACGATGGCACTGCTAGGTAACCCGTGAATACCACACCGATAGCCCATTTACTCTAGTGCTCTCCTCAGAAAGGATACTCCGATGATCGCTGAACATATAAAGAAGCTTGCCCGTTCTCAAGACCTCTCTTACGAGGAATCCTATGCATGTATGAATGAAATCATGTCGGGTCAGACAACGCCCGTTCAAACCGCCGCATTTCTGACCGCTCTTGGAATGAAAGGCGAAACCATTGAAGAGATAACCGCCTGCGCGGCCGGTATGCGCCATCATGCAACTCCCGTGCACCCCCACTGCGAAACGCTCGAAATTGTCGGCACCGGGGGTGACGGCTCCAACTCATTTAACATCTCATCCACCGCCGCAATCGTGATCGCAGCAGCCGGACAGCCGGTAGCCAAACACGGCAACCGAGCCGCTTCATCAGCTTGTGGAGCAGCCGACTGTCTTGAAGCTCTCGGGGTCAAGCTTGACCAAAAACCCCAGCAAGCGATCAAATTACTTGATACCTGTGGCATCTGCTTTTTCTTTGCACAAACCTATCACACCTCGATGAAATATGTAGCACCGGTACGAAAGGAACTCGGCATCCGTACGGTCTTTAACATGCTGGGTCCGCTCACCAACCCCGCGTCACCAGCGTATCAGGTCTTGGGCGTCTACGATGAGCTGCTGGTCGAGCCTATGGCCGACGTGCTGTCTGGTCTTGGCGTAACGCATGCCCTGGTGGTTTATAACCGTGATGGCATGGACGAGATAACTTCCTCACATGAGACGGTCATCTGCGAAGTGGACAAAACAGGGCGCAATACCTACTGCATTCGTCCGGAAGATTTTGGCATTCCTCGCTGCCAAAAAGACGAGCTGAGGGGAGGCACTCCTGAAGAGAACGCCCAGATAACTCGCAGCGTTCTTGCCAATGTAGCAGGGCCATGCCTCGATACTGTAGTCATGAATGCAGGAGCTGCTCTCTATGTGAGCGGAAAAAGTGACTCGATAGCGTCAGGGATCGCGCGCGCCACCGAAACAATCAAATCCGGTGCAGCTCTGAGAACGCTTGAAACCTATATACGGCTTTCCCAGAACGTGTGAGGAGTTGTCATGACCATACTGGATGAAATAGCTGCGCACACTCGTCTGCGCGTAGAACATGATAAGTCGCATACGTCTTTTAAAGAGTTGCAGGAACGTTGCGCACCCTTTTCAGGAATCAAGCATGGGTGCCGGTTTGAATCAGTTCTTAAAGCACCAGGGCTTTCCTTTATCTGCGAAATCAAACAGGCCTCACCTTCCCGGGGCATGATCGTTGATGAATTCCCCTATCAAGAGATTGCCCAAGAATATGAGCAGGCTGGTGCCGAAGCTATCTCTTGTTTGACAGAACCACACTGGTTCAAAGGATCAGACGACATCTTCGCAAATGTAAGAGCAACCGTAGACACCCCCCTACTGCGTAAAGATTTTGTCATTGATGCTTATCAGATCTATCAGGCAAAGCTGATGGGCGCTGACGCGGTTCTTTTGATTTGTACACTGCTCGACACCACTACCTTGAAACAGTTTCTCGATCTCTGCGAAGAATTGGGTATTTCAGCTTTGGTTGAAACCCATGACGAGGCAGAAGTCGATTGTGCGGTATCGCTTGGTGCGCGCGTCATCGGAGTGAACAATCGCAATCTGAAAGATTTTTCGGTCGACTTGACAACCTCTGAGCGTTTGTGCACATTGATACCTGAACATCACATAGTTGTCGCCGAATCTGGCATCTCTCAACCATCGGATGTAGCACATCTTGGAGCCGTCGGTTTTGATGCCGTACTTGTGGGCGAAATGATGATGAAAGCCTCGGATCGTGCAGCGACACTTCGTGCTCTGAGGCGGTGCGCTCAGTGACAAAGATCAAGATATGCGGGCTTACCCGTCCCGACGATATAGCCACAGTAAATGATTTACTCCCTGACTACGTAGGCTTTATCATAGATGTTTCCTCATCTTCTCGCAGCATAACGCCACAAACTGCCGCTGAACTCATAGCGATGCTAAATAAAGAGATCACTCCCGTCGGCATCTTTGCTAACGAATCGCCCGAATCCGTAGTTGCAGCCGCTCAGGTAAGTGACATATCCATTATCCAACTTCATGGCGATGAGGATGATGCCTATGTACGACGTATACGAACAATGACAGCGTGTCGTATCTGGAAAGCATTTCAGATCCGCACGATTGACGACCTCGCCGATGCGCTGATCAGTTCAGCTGACCTAGTGCTACTTGATAGTGGGCAAGGGTCGGGTATCCCCTTTGACTGGAATCTTATCGGAACCTTTCCTCGTCCTTATATTCTCGCGGGAGGCCTTACCCCAGAAACCATATCCACCGCCCGTGCCCTCTGTCATCCCTTCGCTGTTGATATAAGCTCTGGCGTGGAAACAAAGGGAACTAAAGATCCCATAAAAATTGCCCAAGCCCTATACAGCGCACATACAGAAGAAAGGACAACAGATCTCATGTTTAAAGGACGCTTTGGGGTTCACGGTGGCCAATATATACCTGAAACGCTCATGAACGCGATGAATGAACTAGAACATGCCTACGAACACTACCGAGATGATAAGGCATTTAATCTTGAACTGCAGACGCTTCTCAATGAATACTGCGGGCGCCCCTCACGTCTTTATTATGCAGCGCGCATGACAGCAGACCTTGGCGGAGCAAAAATCTATCTCAAGCGTGAAGATCTCAACCATACCGGCTCCCACAAGATCAATAATGCCATCGCACAATGCTTGCTTGCAAAGAAGATGGGAAAGACGCGCGTCATTGCTGAAACAGGTGCCGGGCAACATGGGGTTGCAACGGCAACCGCTGCTGCCCTCTTTGGAATGGAATGCGACATATTCATGGGTCGTCTCGATACCGAGCGCCAGGCGCTCAATGTATATAGGATGCGCTTACTGGGTGCTCGGGTGCACCCCGTTGATACGGGAACGGCTACGTTAAAAGACGCCGTATCTGAAACCTTCAGAGAGTGGGTCTCTCATGTGGATGATACTCATTATGTATTGGGATCTGTCATGGGGCCTCACCCCTTCCCCACTATGATTCGCGATTTTCAGGCAGTCATATCGAAAGAGATCAAAGCTCAGGTTTTTGAGAAAGAGGGGCGTCTCCCCGATGCAGTTATTGCCTGTGTGGGAGGTGGATCCAACGCCATTGGTGCGTTTTATCATTTCATAGATCACCCGGAGGTAGCACTGATCGGCTGTGAAGCTGCGGGGCGGGGCGTCGACACAGCCGAGACGGCCGCAACGCTTGCAACGGGACGCCTGGGGATTTTTCATGGTATGAAAAGCTACTTCTGTCAAGACGAATACGGACAGATTTCACCCGTATACTCTCTGTCTGCAGGCCTAGACTATCCCGGTATCGGCCCCGAGCATGCGCACCTCTTTGATACCGGGCGCGCGCGCTATGTGCCGATAACAGATGACGAGGCGGTTGAAGCCTTTGAGTATCTGTCACGTATCGAAGGCATCATTGCCGCCATAGAGTCGGCACATGCAATCGCCTATGCCCTCAAACTTGCACCACAGATGAAAAGTGACCAGATCGTTGTCATAAATGTCTCAGGAAGAGGAGATAAAGACTGCGCCGCAATCGCTCGTTATCGAGGAGAAGATATCCATGATTAATATTCAAGACGCATTCAATGATAAAAAGGCTTTTATTCCTTTCATTACCTGTGGTGATCCCGATCTTAAGACTACTGAGAAAATCATCTATGCGCTTGCAAAAGCCGGCAGTGATCTCATAGAGTTGGGCATACCCTTTTCAGACCCGATCGCAGAAGGCCCCGTCATCCAAGAGGCAAATCTGCGCGCACTTTACGCAGAAACGACAACGGATAAGATCTTTGAAATGGTCCGAAACGTTCGCAAGTCCGTAACCGTTCCCTTCGTATTCATGACGTATGCAAACGTAATATTTTCCTACGGAGCCGAACGTTTTCTCAAGAAGGCAGCCGATATTGGCGTGCAGGGCATCATTGTTCCTGATATCCCATTTGAAGAGCGCAATGAGTTTCTGCCACTTTGTAGAGACAGCCATCTCGCACTGATCTCAATGATTGCGCCTACTTCTCATGAGCGTATTCATATGATTGCCCGTGAAGCTGAAGGATTTCTCTATTGTGTCTCCTCTCTTGGCGTGACCGGTATGCGCAATGAAATTACCACCGACGTAAGCAGTATGATTGCCCGCGTGCGTGAAGTAAGCGATATTCCCTGTGCTGTGGGATTTGGTATCTCAACCCCCGAGCAGGCTGGCATGATGGCGCGACATGCAGACGGCGTAATCGTAGGCAGTGCTCTTGTCAGGCTTTGCGCCGTCCATGGTAAGGCATGCGTTCCCGCAGTCGCCGAATATGCTCGAACCATGAAAGATGCAGTCGGGCGCTCTATTCTTTAAGTTTCTCCCTACGTATGCCTGATGTCGATCACATATTCGCTCATTTCTCAATGAGCGAATATGTGTCATTATGTACGTATGATATCGTCGCGATTGGATATGCAGTAAATCGGACAGTAACGTGTGTCTGGAGGTGCATGATGGCCTATATCAACTATAACGATGAGTCGGTCGAAGATCGAGCCAAAGTGAAGGCTGTTGGCTGTTACTCGGGAGGCGTCGATTCAACAGTACTTGCGTTTCTCTTATTGCAAACGCTTGATCCTGACTCTGTACGTATCATACTTGCTTCTTCGTTTCTTATGGGAACCGAAGAACTCCGAAGCGCGCGTGATCAAGCCGAGCGCCTTGACTTTCCTCTCGTCGAAATTGATCACCCTGGTACGAATCACTCAGAAGTGTTGAACAATCATTCCAGCCGCTGTTACGTCTGCAAGAAGGCACTATTTAGCCGTATCAGTGAATTGTACCCGCAGGCTACTATCTACTGCGGAGAAAACATTGATGACCGTAGCGAACACCGCCCCGGAACTCGCGCCATTGTCGAACTTGATGTACAGACTCCCCTTGCTGATGCCGGATTAACCAAACAAGATATTCGCGCTTATGCCATACAGAATAATCTACCCGCAGCACTGCGACCTTCGAATTCCTGTCTCGCCACACGCTTCGCAGAGGGAATTGAGATAACGCCACATCTTGCCCGATGTGCAGATCTCCTTGAAACGGCCGAGCGTGTTACACATCCAGACGCAAAGAAAGTACGCGCCCGTTGCCGAGGAGTCGACCCTATCACCTTTGATATGCAGGTACAGCGATAAATACGAAGTATCTCTCGGGCACACAGAGTTTTTAGATGGTGCTCGTCACAAAACAAGATGTCCGCGTGATGCGCTAGAACTCTTTTGCCACGAGCACTTTTCTCCGGTATGCATAACAAAGCAACAGACCAAGAGCAACACCACCAACAGTATTGCCCAAGGTTACCGGTATAAGATTTCCGAATATACTACCCATATTGAGCGTAGCAACTTTATCGGCCGTCAGAGCGTACAGGTCGCCTGCCTTTGCAACATAGACAGGATTTGCCGAGGCGAGGAGCCCTGCAAATAGATAGTACATATTGGCGACGCTATGTTCGAACCCAGATACCACAAACGCACATATGGGAATAAACGCCATGACAACTTTGCCGATAATATCGCGGGCCGCAAAGGCACCAAGCACAGCACCACATACCAAGATATTGCATAAAATGCTCGAAACAAATGCAGAGCCAGGCGCGATATTTACCTTTGCCACCGCAATCTTGATGGTATAGGCACCCAAGGCACCACTGGTGTAATCCCACTGAGGGGTGAGTGAGCACATCCACGCGATGAGTACAGCACCCGCCAGATTACCAAGCCAGACAACACCCCAATTGCGCAGCATACCTTTCCAGCCAATTTCCTTTGAAAAAAGTGCTTCGACCATAAGACAGTTACCGGTAAAGAGTTCACCACCTACTACGATGATGAGAATCAGACCTACCGGAAACACAAGGCCAGTGATGAGTCGTCCTATACCCACGTCGGCCGTCGTATATGCTGCAAGCGATGAAGCTTCGGCTCCAAACGCAATAAACGCACCCGCAAGAACTGCGAGAAGAAACATCTTACCCAAGGGCAGGGCCGCCTTGGTCTTTGCAGCTTCAATAGCAATCTCAACGACTTCAGCTGGCGTAGAATAATTGCTCATTTCAACCCTTTCCTTCAACCGAGAAGCAGATGTCATAGTACGGCAAAAATTAAAATAAGCACAATTTCTCGTGCTTCGTGGGAAGTATAGCACTACAAATTACAAATTGTTCTAAAAATCTGTTGGTTTCCTGTCAACGATCAGCGGCTTTGTACGGAAGAAACAACTCATATGATGACTGCAAAATGGCGAAAGGATACTATGAATCAATCCGTTGCATCTTGTATAGAGACACCAGATACCGTCAGGGTATCAACAGAGGAAGCGAACGACCTGCTCTCGCTATCTGAAGGAGCGGCACTCTTTGAAGAACATGCGCTGGTGATGATAAATGACGTTTCCTATCAGGTTGCTTGTTTGATTGGGCAGGGTGTCTCAGCGTGCGTATACTCGGTGGTTGACAGGAACGGTCGTACTTACGCGCTCAAAGTGCTTCGGCCTGAGTACGCAAGCCCCCTACGCATCGAACGATTTAAACGTGAGAGCGCATTACTCAGAGAGCTTTCTCATCCTCATCTTGTTAAAGGCTATGCGGGCGGTGTGCTATTGACAGAAACCTCCGGGCCACTCCACTACATCCTGATGGAATATATTCCTGGTCTTACTCTCGATAAAATCCCCTTAGCAGATCTTGATATTCTGTCGGCATGCTCCATCATCTCTGATATAGCTTGTGTTCTCAATTATCTGTATTTTGACGGACGCGTGCATGCGCATCGAGATCTGAAACCAGCTAATATCATGTGGTGCAAGAATGGCTGTGCCCTGTTGCTCGATCTGGGAATTGCAAAAACGCCTCTTCGCTTTAATCTGAGTATAGAGACTCAGACAGTGGGGACGCTGCGTTATATGGCACCCGAGCAGTTCAATAACTCTCATCATGTCGACATACGCTGCGATCTGTACGCACTCGGCGTCATTTTTTATGAGTTGTTAGAAGCGAGAAACCCTGAAGTTGCCTCGAGCAAAACCTTCATGAAACAGAGATTTTCTCAAGCGTATCTTACCCTTGATAAAGAATGTTGCTCAAGATGGATGCTCGATGAAACGGTCTATCATAAAGTTGACGAGTTGATTCGAACGCTCACCACCACTGAAGTTGCGGCGCGTTATCAAACTCCAGACGCAGTGCTGGCTGACCTTGCCTTTATATCAGACCTTATCAAAACGCACCCATATCCCCCATCAAGCTCAAGTAATCCCTGCGAGAACCAATGTCGAGACCATCCATCTTCAATCCCCACTAAGTCATTGCCCGATAGGCACAAAGATATACCTCATACAACAGCCAAGCAACGGCACGGAAAGCATATTCCCCGTCTACGCCCTATCGTACAATCGCTCTTTGGCATCAGTATACTTATCGTGACCAACGTAGCCTATATGCTCTACGCACCCCTCGTGATCGAAACCGTCAGCCTTCACCTGTTGCCTGAGTCGGCTCAACTCCCTCTAGATCAAATGCAGGAATGAAACTCTCTTCAGCCGTCCCCTCTTCTTGCATAAAGCTATTGGTTATGCCCAGATCAAGTGCGAACTCTATGAGCTCAGTATAATCATTTTCAGTAACCGCATTCTCAAGGTTGGGATAGTCAGGAAATGCACGCAAAGGAGTGTATTGATTCATGAGACTGATGCAGACACTGTCACCGTAGGTATTAAACAGCCACGAGACCACGCGCTTTGAGTCTTGTAGATGTCCCGGAAGCAACAAGTGCCTGACAATGACACCACGAGACATCATGGTGTCATCATCGAGTGTATACGAACCGACTTGGGAAACCATATCTGCGAGTGCCCGTTCGGCTACACGGGGATAGTCGGCGGCATGAGAGTATCTCTGTGCCAACATGCTGTCTTCATATTTGAAATCAGTAAGATAGATATCGATAGATCCATCGAGCAGATCAAGACAGACACGAGACTCATAACCACTCGTATTCCAAACTGTCGGTATGACAAGCCCTCTAGCGCGCGCGTCAACAAGAGCATCGACAATCTGAGGTGCATAATGAGTGCCAGTTACGAGATTCACATTATGAGCCCCTTGTGCCTGAAGCTCTAAGAATATATCACTTAAGCGCGCCGCGGATATCTCTCTACCCGCTTCTCCTGAGGCAAGCTCATGATTCTGACAATATATACACCCGAGCGAACAATGTGAAAAAAATACTGTGCCCGAACCGTTGACTCCGGAAATAGGTGGTTCTTCCCATGCGTGGAGTGCTGCGCGAGCAACCTGTACCACAAGGCCAGCGCCACAATATCCTCGCTCCCCGTTTACACGATTAACCCGGCAATCACGAGGACATAGTTGACACGCAGTAAGATATTCGCCAAACAAAACTGACATGTTATATCAGCTCATCAGTGTCCGCAAAGGCTCCGGGAGGAATGACAGAATCCCCCGTCGCCTTGACCCGTATATCGTGAACACCATGGGCAACAAGAGTTGCAAGGATCGTCTGAATGGCAAGGGGCACAGCTGCTGCGACCGCCTCCGTCAAGCCGATCTCAGGTTCTGCCGGAAATGCATCCGCCACTTGGATACCGATACAATATCCTTCGACAACATAACCGAGAAGGGCGGCCGCGCCAAGCACATCGCTAAAACGCATATCGTGAGCGCTTCGTATGCTATCTGAATAATTACCGATGTCTTCCGGTTTGAACCGCACAACCGTACCGGGCATGAGATGAGAACCATTAACCGCGTCTACGGTGAGCACATAGTCATACTCGTCAAGCAGTGGTAATATCGCCATGCCCATACAGCCTTCATCAAAGATTTCAACGGTATCGGGAAAGACATACTGCTCTATCAATTCTCGCGCAATATAGGGCCCCACGCCATCGTCGCGCATGAGCGGATTGCCAATACAGAGTATGGCGACGCGCTCAGTTGTAGCATCTTCGTTTTGACCGATCAAGACACTCTCCTTATTGAGGGCTTGCTTGTTTCTTTTGATGATATCACGAGAAAAGGACCCGCAACCGAACAGCTGCGGGTCCTTCCAACCCATGTCTACCGAAACAATCCTGTCACAAATTATTAGTGACCAGAATGTCCCAGATCGTCTTCTCCGGTGATCTGATTGGTCTTAGGATCGTAGGTAAGTCCACCGTGCTCTTTCCACTTAAAGATAATAGCACTAGGAGAAGTACCCTCGATGTTAGCCAAATAGATATGGATAAGGGTAAAGATTATGATGACCCACATCACACAGTAGTGAATGATGCGAACTATCATGAGACCGCCTACCATATTGGTGAATGCAAGGAACAAGGGAGCATTCTCCGTCGGTCCCCAGAGGCAAAAGCCTGTGAGCCCCATGAACAGAATCATAAAGGGTACGGCAAGATACGCAAGTTTTTGCGGAACACCATATTTGGCACCCTTAGGATGATCCTTCTTGATGAACAAATAGTATTTGATCCACGGGCCCAGCTGATGACGGTTGTTCTTCTGGGGCATGAAGTTCTTGATATCTGGGACTAGGTCAGTACGAGTACCGCCCGCAGATGCAGTCTTAACAAAGAAGGCCGCTATGATACGGAATACCAAGTTAAGCAGAATTACGAACGCGCAGAACATATGAGCACCACGCGCCACGCCCATGAGTCCACCGAACAGCGGATAGTGAATGTAGAAACCAGTGAGAATCAAGATAAGCATGCAAATAAGATTTATCCAGTGCGTAATAACAAATACGAGCGGATGAGCCTCACGATAATGTGCGAGATGTGCCATGGATTATCTCACCCCCCAAGGGTTCGTAACCGTCTCAAAATGCTTGCCCGTAGCAGGCTCAGAAATATGAACAGCGCAGGCAACACAAGGGTCAAATGAGTGAACCGTACGAAGAGCGTTGATGGGCTTTTCTATGTTGGCAACAGGACAACCGATAAGTGCCTGTTCAACAGGACCAGGAGTGCCATTAGCATCACGGGGACCAATATTCCATGTTGTGGGAATAATGATCTGATACTTCTGGATCACGTCGTCCTTGATCTTCTCATAGTGATAGAGTGCGCCACGAGGAGCTTCCCACATGCCCGAGCCTTCGCCCGTCGTCTGAACGGGTTCCTTGAACAGGTCGACATTTCCGCTCTTGATAGCGGCGATAAGTTCCTTGACCCACTCCACAACCTTCTTGGCAACGTACAGCGTCTCGATATTACGAACAGCAGTACGTCCGAGAGTTGATTGCAGCGGCGTTATATCGCCCGGCTTGCCACCAAAGTAAACAAGCATCTGATCCATATGGCTCTTGATAAAATCAAGGTCGGCATTATCAGGGTCTTTGACAGCTCTCATGTATGCAACAAGCAGACGCGACATGGGGCCAGCCTCATAGACGCCTCCGTCATAACGAGGCGACTTTGACCACGTATACTTGCCATCTACATCATAGCCACCAGCAGGATACAGGGGATCAGTCACACCGTTGCGTGGCTGAACGTTGGTGGTAGATGCATAGTAGGAACGGCCCGTGTACTCAGTGATTTTGTACTCATCCGGGTCAGTGAGAGTCATCTTCTTATCGAGCACACCAGACGGGAGGTAACGATTCGTACCCTTTTGAGTAGGATCGTCAAATACGCCCCATGCGATGTACTGACCGCAGCCAGCACCGTAGCTGAAGCCGGTTCCCTTGTAGGCATCGCCAATGATATAGGTATCGGGAATCAACGTGTTCTTAACCCAGTTGTAAATCTCGGTCGCGCGGAAGAGAACATCGTCGAGCTTCTCCTCAGTAGGATACCAAGCAGTACCGCCAGGAATAGAAGTCTGGATGTGCGGCATCTTACCACCGATGATACCGGATATCTGCGAAGCACGCGCCTGCATGTTGAGCGCCTCAAGATAGTGCGCCGTGGCGATAAGATCAACCTCGGGAGTCAGCATGTACTCGCCAGTATCAAACCAGTTACCCGAGAAGATCGAGAGCTGCCCGTTGGTTGCAAATGCCTTCAGACGCTCCTTGAGCGCCACAAAATCTGTGGTAGAAGTGCCTGCTGCAACAGCAATTTCTGTTGCCTTAGCGGCATTGGCACTCAGAGCATTAAGGGGATTAACGTAGTCAAGACCAGCCAAGTTGTAGAACCACAGGATGTGAGAGTGCAAGAATTGCGAACCCTCAACGATGTTGCGGATAATACGAGCTGCGTTAGGAATCTTGATACCGTATGCTGCCTCAGCAGCAAAACAAGCGGCATGCGAGTGAGATACCGGGCACACACCGCAGATACGCTGAGAGATGTACGCCGCATCACGAGGTTTGTGACCTTCAAGGATAAGCTCCATACCACGGAACAATCCACCAGAAACCCAAGCCTGAGAAACCTTACCGTTGTTTACTTCCATCTCAACGCGCAGATGACCCTCGATACGTGTAATGGGATCGATGACGGAACGTGTCATTATTCATCGCCTCCCTTGGAGTCATCGGAAACAACCTTTTCAGGATGCTTCTTCTCATAAGCAGTCTTTTCTTCAAAACCAGCCCCGCCGTCCATACGGCCCGTGAGCTTCATGCCAACACCATGCGCCGCAAGTGCAACAACAACGATGCCCGTGACAGAAGCCGCAACCACAGGAGCCGTAAAGTGGGCATCGCTCATACCAAACCAGCGGAAGCGCTGCTGGAACGGAGAGTTCTGATCAACCCAGTTATGACCGGTCATGGTGGGGTTGGCATCGCAGCAACCGATACAGGGAGCCCCCGATTCAACGCACCAAGAAACACCTGCATTCCAGCGTACGATAGGACAATTCGACTTGGCGGTCGGGCCCTTGCATCCGAGCGGATACAGGCAATAACCGAGCTTCTCCTCGACAGTACCATACTGATAAACAAATTCGCCATTCTCGAAATGACCGCGGCGCGGACAATTATCATGAATAGGCTGATCAAACATGAGAGCCGGCTCGTTCATGCTATTGAGTGCAGGCAATTTACCCAACATCAGATAATCAACGAGAACCGCCACAATCCACTCAGGGTTCACCGGGCAGGCCGGGAGATTGATGAGTGGCTTATTGATTCCATACTTCTTGAGGATGGCTTGCACACCCGTAGCACCAGCAGGATTAACTCCCGACGCTTGCCAACCGCCATCAACGGCACAGGAGCCCACCGCGATTATTGCCGCAGCGCTCTTGGCAGTTTGAAGGAGTATTTCGACACCGGTTTCCCCAGCGATGCGCAGAGCGTTGTCATTCCAACCCTCCATAATGGCACCTTCAACGATGAGGACATATCCTCCGGCAGCAATAGTCTGCTCGCGCGCTTCCTCCATTGAGTGGCCCGCTGCAGCCGATAAGGTCTCTGAATAATTCAGAGAGAGAATTTCTAACACGATGGTCGCCACATCAGGGGTCTCGACCTGTGCAAGAGATTCGGTACAACCAGTGCAGGATGCCTGCTCAAGCCAGATGGCTGGAGCGAGATTTCCCGAAGTTTTGCCGATGACTGATTCAGCGGCAATCGCCTGTGCGATCTGAGGGCCAAAGGCCTCAGAGAGACCGAGGGTCACAGCTATTCCCGCACAAAATCCCAAAAACGTTCTACGGGATATTCCACGGGCTTCAAGAGCTGTGTAGAACTCCTGGTCGCAGGCTTCCTTTGTTGTCATACGTACACCTCCTTGGTAGTCCGGCAAACCGGACAGACAACAAGCTCGAATATAACACTGTCTCCCTATCTCGGCGCTCATCCTCAGCTACAGGTAGATCGTGGCACATTCAGGGGGAAGCGTCCGCTTTCCCGAATCATGATGTCGCCGCTTATCTGGAAGACAGATGAAGACAGAGGTAATACTGATGCTAAATTTGAATCCACGAAAGCGCAGAACAGGTAAACGGTTGCAAAAAAGGACAAATGGTGATGTTGTGTTACACACCATAAAAGTCGTAACACGATCAGAAGATAGACGGCGTTTTCCCGCATACGAACGGTAATTATATGCGGGCCCATGCCGTGCTGAGAACGCACCGGTTAGCCTCTCCCGGCGACCATCGACATTACGAAAAAATGATGCTAGTTTTCTTCCTTACGCTGTGCGGGATAGGAACCAAGGATCTTTACTTCCCGCAGTTTCAAGCGTAGACAGTCGATAGCGGTACGCAAGGCGAGATCATCAATATAGCCCTCAATGTCTACGATGAACATATAATCGCCCAACGCACGTTTGGTGGGACGAGACTCAATCTTGATGAGATTGAAACCGGCGTATGAAAACTCTTCCAGAATCATGAGTAAGGTACCCGGACGATCCTCTTTCATAAAGAGTGCAAGCGATGTCTTGTTATAAGCACCAGCGGGCATACTTCCATGTCCCACCAGCACAAACTGTGTCTGATTGCCGAGGAAGTCTTCAATATTCTCTTCATATATCGTCGCGCCATACAATGCTGCGGCACGCCGAGGACCTATACCTGCAATGGCGGGGTTTGAAGCTGCCAACCGCGCAGATTCTGCGGTTGAATTTGCGGCACATATCTCGCAAGCAGGCAGATGAGCCGCAATCCAGCGTCGGCATTGAGCTGTTGCCTGAGGATGCGAGGCAATGGTCTTAACATCAGCGAGCGTAGCGCCCGGAGCAAGAAATAGTGAGTGATGAATATCGATGATTGCTTCTGCGAGAATCTGTGTGTCGGCTTGGTTGAAAGCAAGCGCGTCGAGTGTAGCACTCACGGAACCTTCAAGTGCATTTTCGATAGGTACCACGCCATAGTCAGCACGGCCACGGTCAACCTGCTCGAATACCTCAGCAACTGAAACACACTCAACAAGCTTTGCCTTCTCCGAATCTCTACCGGCAAACAGCAGTGCGGCTTCCTCGCTGTTAGTCCCGACTGGCCCCATATAAGCGTAGGTTTTCATACTGATCCTTCTTACTTTCATGATGCAATTTAAGCGCTAGATTAGCGCGTGCCCATCAGTGTACCGTATCTTTGCTACTATAGAATAGTCCTGAGCATAGACCGCAGAATTTACCATCTCACGTCTACGCGCAGACGTTACTGCTATTCATCGTGTCGTTACTCGGAAAGGAGCGGCCGCATGCCTCGTCTTCCCTTTGAGAATCGCTCTTCTCAGGTTGGTTCAAACAATCATGATCTTCCTTCTGACCCTCGTGACAGGTCCTCAATTTCCTCAGATGCTGCTCCCACATTTACGAATCCATTTCGCGATGATAGAAATAGTTCCTCTGACAGACCATCTTCTAAAGATGAGCTGATTGATGAAAGCGTCTACCGCTCCTTGTATGGAGCTGATACAGAAGATGAAGACACTCGACATTTTCGCTATGAAGAGTACGCACGGGCCGCGTTCGGCGAGAAGGATGATCTGATATTTGAAACTGATGACGCGCCTATTGAAGCTTCGGACGCAAAACAGCCCGCTCAGGTCCTCATCGATCCCGACATAGAAGAGTGGGACGAAGACGAAGACTATGCGACTGAAATCACCTCAGAACAGTTAGATGATGCCACCAGCACGATTGATGAAGCAATAAACGGTGGAGATGAGACCGGCCATCTCCCCCCCACCATCGATAAAACCCAAGTAATGTCAGCAGTACGACACTTCCCCGACGGCGAGGAAGCACACACGCCAGAAGAGCGGTATGCCGCTTCATCGGTAACCTATGCAGCACAGCCCATGGCCAGAACCGCATATGTTGATATAGAATACGCGGATATCGATTATGATCGCGAAGAACGTTGTGGTTTTCCCGAAGTAATATTCGGTATGGGAAAATCGGCAGAACAGATTGCCGGCATAGCCGCTGCATTGCTTGAAGAACATGGTATCGCACTTGCCACCCGCGTTGACGACGCAAAGGGCGAGATATTACTTGAGCGTTTTCTTGATGGAACTTGGCTGCCCTCCTGCCATATATTCTTTGTCGATCAGCGCGAGGGCGGAGCTTATGGCAGAAACGTCAATGATGTGTTGACCTCACGTTCCGCGTTTGATCTTGAGGGCCATATTGTCGTGTGTTGCGCGGGCACTTCAGATCTACCCGTAGCCCAAGAAGCCGCAGTGACCGCTTATCTTATGGGATCAAAGACGACGCTCATAGCCGATATCGGTGTAGCAGGCGTGCACCGTGCCCTCGCTCATACTGAACTTCTGCGATCGGCACGAGCAATCGTATGTGTAGCGGGAATGGAAGGGGCTCTCCCTTCACTGATCGCCGGCCTCGTCGATGTCCCCATCATCGCCGTGCCCACCTCCATCGGATACGGAGCAAGCTTTGGTGGCGTTGCGGCGCTATTGAGCATGCTCTCCTCATGCGCTGGTGGTGTCAGTGTGGTAAATATTGACAACGGATTTGGTGCTGGGTTGACGGCTGATCGCATCAATCGCCCGCCCGTTCGCTTCCTTTCAAACCGCTGACATCGGAGATACGCCGGCCCTTGCCTACGGTATATACCAAACGTCGTCGCGCTCTGCAAGCATGCCTTCTTGCGCAAGTTCGACGCAGATACGGCGTAGCTCGTCTTCGACAATGCCGCTGCGCCCGCGCTCACGCTCGAACGCGTCGAGACGTTCAGTGAGTGACTCAGTTGAACAGGAATCTCCCTCCAAACAAAGGCGCAGAATCAATGACCGCTTCTGACGCGAAGAGCCCTCAAATGCTGACTGTCGAGTATGATGTTTGGATGCGCGAGAGGGATTGGGGAGTATCTTCTTGAGATAGGATCCATAATCCATGAGATCATAGTACCATCTGCGCGGGTCGTGATGGTCACAGGTAGCGCGTATGAGAGGTATCAGCAAGCGATCAGATACTTCATCTTGCCCGGCAAAGAGCTCATGCAGAAACACTGCACGAACGTTTGTCTCAAGATACATATCGGGGATGCCATAGGCAAAGATACGTACACCCGCTGCCGTCGATACACCCACACCAGGCAATGCGCGTAGCAGCTGTGTATCCTCGGGCAATGTTCCTGCATAGTGCTCAGAGCATATCTCGCACGCGCTCTTCAACATCTTCGCCCGGCGATTGTATCCCATACCCTGCCACAACTCGAGAACCATCGAGAGTGGAGCAGCCGCAAGAGCATCAACAGTAGGAAAAAACTCAAGCCAACGAGGATAAAATCGTTGAACGCGGGCAACTTGAGTTTGCTGAAGCATGACCTCAGAAACAAGTATCTCATAGGGGTCGCAGGTCTCACGCCATACAAAATCTCGATGATGACGCACGCCCTCATCCTTCACCTTCGAAATGAAGGATACCAAGTCGATATCAGAAGAGAATTCCGGGATCCCCTCGCCTAGTCGATTTTGTGTCGATGCGCGGAGGGGATCCCGTTCTTTTGCGTTAGGCACTCTGAGAGGGATCGTTTAAAAGCGGCTTGTCGTCAAGAAGCGTATCAATTTCGCTCAAGAACTCATTGACTGCACGATCTTCCAAACGGTGATATATCAGCGAACTATGATCAATATATGAGCCAAGAGCAACCAGTACATCATTCATTTTCACGTTCCGGAAGGCATGATTGCGCAACGACTCACGATAGGCCGTCTTAACCGCTGCTCGACCTACGTTGAAAATATCCCGCCGACTGGCCCCTTCACTCATAACCGCAAGTTCTTCAAAGTTGAGATTCTGAAACGAAGGGTGATCGGCAGCAAACCTCTGCCACACATCAACACGTTCCTGAAGCACAGGGTTGTCAATCTCTATAGCCTGATAGCCACCGATAGCACGGCGTATCACCGGTGATACGTCAGCCGTCGACCCCGTCATGATAAGAAAAACTCCGGGACGACTCATAAGCGCGTGGATGTAAGACGTAACCTCTGCACGCATACTCGCACCCTGAGGAACACCCTGCTGCGGCGGTATGTAGAGTTGCTCGGTCTCTTCATGCTCGAATATATATTCGAGCATATCAACATTTTCTATCATGAACGTACAGGGCGAAGGAAACTCGGTTGGGTCAGGGTTTCCGAAAAGCGACCGCTTGAACGGACCGCTAAGCTTTATTGAACCCGTGCCGCTATCGTCCATTTCAACATGCATGCTGACAACGGGTCTGCCGATCTCTCCCGCCGTCGCCTGAGCGAACAACAAGACATCCTGACGAGCAGGGCCATAGAACAAAAATGGTTCATGAAGCATCAACCCACGAATGCCATGCAGACGAGAAGCCTCCTGCACAAACTCTTTGTAGGCATCATCGCCGGCGCCCTCAAAGCCGTAGACGCGCATCTCCTGCAATGCCTCGCTATAACCGTACAGGCTACTGAAATCAAATGACGGATTCTGCTCTGGCTGCTTGCGACGAGCAATACCATCATTTGAGTTATTCAAAACCTCTGTCGAAGCAACATCATCGTCATCTTCATTCATTGAACGCATCGGCCGTTCTTCAATGGAAGTGGCAAATGAAGCCATCTGCGCGCCATCCGCAGGAAGACTATTAAGGAGAAGACCTCTCACTTGGTCCATAACATCTTCTAAGGTGGCCCCGCCAAGCATTTCTGAGCCCATGTTATCAATCAATTCCTGACCGATGACATCGGCAAGGTTTTCGACATCGTCGCGGGAAAGGCCCATGTCTTCGAGCTGATCTATCGCGAGATTTTGAAGCTTTTCCATGCTGTCTTGTGTCTGCTCAGGCGAACTATAAGGGACCAGATTAGTAAAAATGGTCTCAGCCATAGAGCGGTCACCCTGCTCACAAGCAAGATGCCATGCAGTGCGCAGGCCCTCTATCACCTGCTCACTTGGAGCGTAATCCTTTTCCTGCGAGATCTCGAACGCGGCACAGAACAGATGCGTCGCCAAACCCGAATGTCCCTTGCGGAGAGCATCATTAGCTGCATCGAGGAAAAACTCGACAGAAGATTCATAGTCAGAGGAACTCTGACTCTGCTCAAAACTGTTCATGTCGCCTCCTAACATTTCCTTATTTATGCATACCACTATATACCGATATGTGGGTGTTTCAAGCATTTGAGAAGGAAAACAGTGTTTCCTTCTTTTTGAAGCATTTTTTCGCTATATGCGATACATGAAACCATCATAAGACCCTTGCTGGACAGGTTTGGTGAATGTGGCACGCCTAATGCCAATCGATGATTTCCCAATTCTTATCCTCGGCTACCGCACGCAGGTGCGAAGACGGCGATACCGCCACCGGATGTTCGGCCATCAGCATCATGGGAATATCGGATGCGTGATCGGCATAGGCATACGTAACGCGATACGGCTCATCGCCGAAAAGACGGTGAGCCAGTTTATGAACACGGCGGACTTTTTCCTCGCCTTCTACCGCCAATCCCTCAATCACACCAGTATAGTGCCCATCGATGATCTCCATCGTTGTGGTTTCAGCAGCGTCAGCTCCTGTATCGATCAGAGCACCTTCAAGAATGGGAGCAAACGAAGCTGAGATGAAAGCAACAGTATCTCCTTGCTCCTTATGGCGTGCGATGCACTCTAATGCCTGAGGCCATAGATGATTGCGAATCTGATCTTGATACACCGAGCGCATGAAATCATCGTATTCAGCAGCAGGATAGTCGCGCATTGATGAAAAAATGAGTTCTCGTACATGAGTCTCATTGTGAGGAAGACCTGTTTTATAACGAACACCCCACGCAAGGATACGCAGCGCTCGACGCGTATGCATGAAGCCGCTGCGATAGAGTTCTGTCACCAACATCACCGGTGACTGGCCGTCATATACTGTTCCGTCAAAATCAAATAGAACGAGATTGTGTGTCTTTTCAGACATCAATAGTCTCTCCTCAATACTACTGAGGCCACTGTATCGTTGACGTGTCCTCGTCAGCACGACCGAGAGGTCTCAGTAAAGTCAGTTTCAGCAGAGTCATTGTATATCAAAACCTCGCAAAAAGACCGAAAAGAACGCTTCCCGGGAAAACCTAGGTAGAAGAAGCACTGCCCTGTCCTCCGGTCAGTGCCAGAATAAGTACGAAAAAAATGATAAGCATCACTATGATACACACAAAGATAACTGTACGATTTTTTTGCCGCCGGCGTTTCTGCGCAAAAAGATTCTTCTTGCGTCTGCCGCGAGTACGAGCCTGTGTGCGCTTACGCTTTGCCTGCATGCGAGCATCATCTGGGCCGGCCTCAACCGCGCGTCGGGGAACATTTCCCGGTATATTTGGTAGCACCTGAGTACGATATTGAGAAGTTTCAGGCGCATGGGGCATTGTGGTTCGCACTTGAGTCATCTGCTGATGATACCAGTCTCCCCGTTCCAGATCTTCTCGAGGAGCACGATAGCCATCAGTTACCGGACGCTCGACCACCTGTCCTGAGCGCGGACGCGTCTCGTCGTAATAACCACGGTTTTTTGATTGTGCAAAACGAGCCTGCCAGAGACGATCCGTATCTTTTGAAGAAGTCGGTGTGTGCGCCTCGGTATTCACCGCACGCTGAAGCTGAGCGGCCTCCTCTTGTGCGGCATACCAACTGGGCATATTTGACCTTGTCTCGCCCGAAAGATTCCGTCCTGCGGGATTATGCTGGCTCGGCATTCGCGGCTTATCGCTCACGTGCTTCCCCTTCTTCTGCGACTCATCGATAACGCCAGAGATATAAACTTTCACGGTAGGCATGATAGCTCTACTAGCTTAAATTATTCTGCAAAAAAGGTACGTCGAGAAGTGCATCGCAGACTTCCTGTTTTTCCCGACCAACTCTCCATCTGAAATACGCAGTCCTTCTCTCGACCAAAAAGATTTACAGATGGCACGTCGCGCCTGCTCTAAAAATTGATCAAAAGCAACCTCAGTATTGAACCCAGTATTGAACGGCGTTAATTGAATTTGTTTTCTGGACGCCTGTTCAGGTTAACCTTGCAATCTGAGTAGACATAGATATCGCTATATATCACAGGTTGTTTGCCTAGGTATGATCGCGTTTGCTTTTCTCCTCTTGATTCAGTAGCATTGCAGCCCTCTTCTCGCAGCCCGGGAAGGAGTAGATCATGCCACAAAGGAAAGGAGGACACCTCGTCTTTGATGACAGGTGCGAGATCGAAGAGATGTTAAAGGATGGCAAGTCATTCAGAGAGATTGCAAGAAAGCTTGGGGTGTCACCGACTACAGTCTCAAGTGAAGTGAGAGCCAATAGAGTTTTCATTAAGTCCAAGAGCTTTTCTGTGGCCGCCCAGGCACGGTGTAGCAACTATGCAAACTGCCAAGTGGCGCAGTTGTGCTTTAGATGCATATCGGATGCGGCATCATGTAAGCGCTGTTTTAAGAAGCGCTGTTATGACTTCTGCAAGGAATTCGATTTCTATACTTGTGAAAGACGCGAACGAGCACCCTTTGTATGCACGCAATGCTCCAAGCGAGGCTTTTGTACCTATGAGAAAGCTCGGTATGTAGCCTCAAAAGCACAAAGTGCTCATGACGAGAGATTGAGCCTTGCCCACGTTGGTATAAGCTGCAAACCCTATGAACTGCGTATGATGGTAGATACCGTCAAAAAACTGCTCTCTCAGGGTCAGAGCCTACAGGCCATCTGGGCTACCCACTCAGAGGAGTTTTTGATATGTGAACGGACGTTTTACAACTACATGGACAAGGGCGTAATGGGCCTTGCCAACATTGATCTGCCCAAAAAGGTCAGATACGCACCACGTAAGAAACGCGCTCACGGAGAACCGAAGATGAATCTTGAGGGACGCACATACTCTGATTGGTGTGCGCTACCTGATGATCTTAAGGTGCTTACTGTACAGATGGACACCGTAGAAGGGTTACGCCGTAATTCTCAGTGCATTCTCACGCTACATTTTGTGCGTTTGTTCTTCCAGCTCCATATTCTGCTTAAGTCAAAAGATCAGGTGCAGGTAAAGGCTGCCCTCGACGCACTGGAGACTTACTGCGAAGGTACCTTTACCGACATCTTCCCGGTGATACTCACTGACCGTGGCAGTGAGTTCTTAGATTTTTCCAAGATCGAGACGGGACTAAATGGCTCAAGACGCACCAGTGTCTTTTACTGCGATCCAGTCAATCCTGGTCAAAAGGGTGCCGCTGAAAAGAATCATGTTGAACTGAGAAAGATACTTCCAAAAGGAACCGACTTCGATGGTCTGACATTTTCTGATGTCAGCGAGGCATCCAGTCACGTCAACTCATATGTGAGAGCAGGCCAGAAGGCGGCGCCAATGGCGCTCGCCTCCCTGACCTTACCAAAAAGTCTGCTTGAGAGTTTGGGAGTTCGGGCCATACCGCCTGACGATGTGATCATGAACCCTCGGCTGCTCGAAGCATGACAACTACATTTTAGACAATTGAAGGGCTGCCGAGAAGGGCGATATAGCTACATGTTAAGCGTCCAGGTTACTATTGCAAAACCTTCTCAGACGTTAGCGCAAGCATGCTCGCAGTTGAGACTTCATCCAGATAATACTTGCGTTATCAGGTAAATACTATCCTTCAGTCACCGGTTTGCAAGCAATCTGGACACCTTAAAGGTATCTCTTCCTGCAGAACTTCACATTTGGTGCAACTGTCCAGTTTGCTTTTGCAGTGTCCAGGTTACGATTTCAATGAACCCAGTATTGAACGGTTGAGTATATTTTGTGAAACACGATTTTCCCCTCGTTTTTCCTAGACAAAGAGAGTGTTTGACGATACGATAGCTTCCGCTGTAAAACAGATGTCAACAGTTATGGGGTGTTAGCTCAGCTGGTTAGAGCGCCGGCCTGTCACGCCGGAGGTCACGGGTTCAAGTCCCGCACATCCCGCCATTCAAAACCGCAGGTAGATGGCCAATGGGTCGTCTACCTTTTTGTTTTCCAAGCCCACTTAGTAACCGCCAATGCTGAGTTACAGTCATATATAGCCTTATTACATAAATTCACTACGATGCTGGCTGGGCGTTTTGGAGCGCATTTTCTACAGCCTTTAAAAACGCCTTGCTGTCTGCGGTAGCTCCCGACACCGCGTCGATCACTGGACTTTGCGCATCAATGATGCGGCTCTCCAAATCCTTTTCGATGCTATCGCGTCCGCTCGGGGCCTTGACGATCTCGATATCTGTGATCCGGTGGTCCACAACGGTGACCGTCACCGTATTGCTCCAGCGGAAGCAGTCATATGTACCCGTGTATTTTCCGCTCGCGATACCGGACAGGTTCACCGGACTGATCTGCAACGCGAGTGTTTGGTCTTTGCCGAGGAACGCGTAGACCATGATGATCACGATGAACACCAGAAAGCCGAATCCCACCCGCTTCAGAACCTTTTTCATATAGCATCCTCTCTTTATATCTTGCCAAATTTTGTCGTGACGTCAGATATCTGGTCGTCGCGCAATTTGGATGTCCAGTTGACGATGCTAGTTTCGGATATATCCGCGCCTTTGGACCGGCACAACCGGCACATCTGCCTGATAGCTTGATTCCCGCCCATCCATGGCTTGGGGAGGTGCTGCGTGACGAAACAGCTGATCTTTCTGCCCATAACCGGTGGCATCTGCGTCAGATACGCCTTCATGACGGGAGAAAGCGAGAAGCCCTGCACGGGCGCTCCGAAGATTACAGCATCAAAGAGAGCTGGATCTGGGACATTTTTAAGCCGCACGGGTTTGCTGTTAGGATCCTCGTTTTGGACGGTAACACGCTCGATAACGGCAGTGTGCCCCTGCGAAAGGTAGGCGTCCATAACCTTTTCCGCGACGGATAGCGTATTGCCAGTACGTGAAAAAATGATGATGCCAATATTCATGATTCATCTCTTTTTTTGAGCAAGTACTCGGTCAATTGATCCAGATCATCAAGCAGTGCTTCCTGCGTAAGCCCGTTGTTCGAGAAGAACAGCGCTAACAAGCCGTGCAATGCGTAGATGATCGTTTTTCGCAACTAGGCCGACATCGGCTTCGCGGATCGTACCGTTCGCCACGAAGCCCTGATAGGTGTCGCGCCATCTTGCCGAATAATCGAAGTACTGGGGGGCGGCCTTGGGTTCCTCCGTCAGCTGGTACGAGTAGAAGAAGTGAAAGACGTGCGGATGTTCTAGATAGTAGCCCGCATATATGCGGTTAAGCCGCTTGATTTCATCAACGCCCTTGATCTGGCCGCCCTGCACACTGCTCATAAACTCAACCATATCCCGTACCATTACCAGCTTGGTTTCCAAGAACAGTGCATTTAGGTCGCTGAAGTAGTTGTAGATGGTGGCGTAGGAATACCCCGCGAGATCGGCAACCTTTCGGACCGTCACGCTTTCCATGCCCTCCCGCATGATGATATCCTTTGTAGCCGCGATGAAATAGGACCGGACGCGCTCTTCTTTTATGCTCTGCTTTTCTGTATCGTCCACGGCCAGCCTTCCATTTGCTCGGTTAACGTCTATATGATTTATTAACAATGTTAATATATCTTGGGCTCGGACGGCCGTCAAGGTAAATTCGCATTATGGGATATATTTGTCGATTAGCAGCAGCGGACAGAAACCAACAAGTAATTGGATATAGCTGGCGATTATACTTCTGATATCAGATAGAGCTTAAAATACTGCTTGAAGATTACCTGCGAACCATTGATGCGATGGAAGCGGCAGAACGGCGGGTACCTACTCCCTCTGTTGCCACAGATTCAACTCTAGCGGCTTTAACATCGCCACCTGCTACCTTTACAATCTCAGCAAACTTACGGCGCACATGGACAAGACAAGCGGTGTTGGTAATGTCTTTGCTTAACTTAAAATAAGGTGCATAGCCATCTGTTGTAATGGTACCGCTCCAACCAGCAAAAAAGCTTTTAGGCACACTACCTGAACGCGTGGGATGGTACTCATACACGCAGATAGGCGTATCTGCAGCAGCAGTTCTAAACACCCACATATATGATTTGCTCTCAGGCTCTCTATTGGGTTCTTTTAGCACTTGAACAGTAGTTTCATCACAGTGAACAATATCATGCTCTAGAAGTTTCTCTTTCATTTTGGCATGTATCAGTGGCGTGGGCACTTTCCTACCCCTTCTCGCCCATTCACACGATTAGGCCATCTACCTGCGCAAATGCGTTTTGCTTCCTCTGAAGCAGTACTGAAGGCTCAAGCAGAGAGCTGGGCAAAACTCCACCCAGCTCCCATATACTCGTTTTCCGATAAAGATGGCAGTTTTAATCTACCGTCTCCTCGTCAACATCATCCATATAGTGGTCAAATACGTATTCTACCTCTGCCGATGGCTTCTCTGTCATCAACGAGACTACCACCATAACAATCAAAGCCACAATGAACGCTGGCAGAAGTTCGTATATACCCCAGATACCACCAAGTGGTTTGATAAAATTGTGCCAGATAAGAACCACGGCCGCACCACTTATCATACCGGCAAGTGCACCAAACTTGTTTGCTCGGCGCCAATAGAGACTCAAGAGCATCAGCGGGCCAAATGCTGCGCCAAAACCGGCCCATGCATAGGAAACCACTGAAAATATCGAAGAGTTTGCGTCCAGCGCAATAACCGTGCCAAAAAGAAACACGACAAAAAGCGTCAAACGTGCCACGATCATAATCTGACGGTCAGTCGCATCCTTTTTTATGACGCTATGAAATATGTTCTCAGCAACCGAAGAAGCCGACACCAAAAGATACGATGAAGACGAACTCATCGAAGCTGCAAAGATACCTGAAACGACAATACCGCATATAAAGGGAGGCAAAATCATCTGGGAAAGCACGATAAAGATATTTTCTGCAGATGACTGTGTGGCAAATTCAGTAGGTATAACCGCGCGGCCGATCAATCCGATACAGACAGCGCAGAACAATGAGATAACGCACCACGTCGTTGCGATGATACGAGATTTCTTAATATCATCCGCTGAGCGGATACCCATAAAACGCACCAAAATCTGTGGCATACCAAAATACCCAAGACCCCATGCCATGGTAGAGACAATAGTAATAATGCCATAGTCGCCCGCAGTTCCAAATTGTGCCACACCATTGCTCATGACTTGTGCGCCGCCTGCACCCAATACGGGAGTAGCGATCTGAGTGCCCGACAGAAAGCCCGGAATGGCCTGCAGGAATGCAATGGTATTATCAATACCACCAGCCCATGCAACAGAGCCGATAAAAACTATCGCGAGCGCAAAAAACATGAGCACACCCTGGACAAAGTCAGTTGCAACTACTGAGAGGTAGCCGCCCACGAGCGTATAAAGAAATACGATAAGCGCACCAACTACCATCATGATCGCATAGTCAAAGCCAAACAAGGTAGCAAACAATTTGCCGCATGTCACAAAGCAACTGCCAACATAGATAGAGAAAAACAGTAAGATGATGAGTGCGGCAACCGTCGAAATAATATTTTTCCGGTCGTGATAACGTTTGCTGAAGAATTCTGGAAGCGTTATGGAATTCTCCGCCGCAACAGAATATTTTCGCAAACGCTTAGCAACAAACTTCCAATTGAGATAAGTGCCGATAGCAAGACCAATGGCCGTCCACAACGCGTCCGAAGCACCGGTGAAGTATGCCACTCCCGGCAACCCCATGAGCAGCCAACCAGACATATCGCTTGCTTCTGCGGAAAGAGCAGTAAGCCAAGGCCCCACCTTACGGTCTCCGAGAAAGTATTCCTTGACAGACGAGTTGCTGCGCCTCGTGTAGGAAAAGCCGATGATGATAATCACCACGAAGTATAAAGCCATGGCGAGAAGAACCAAGATATCGTTTGATGCCATATGAAATTTCCTTTATCCGATTTACCAAGACGGTGCGCTGAGACACCAAGAAGGAATTATAGCGTAAGTTAAATCTGCGTGCTAAAAATAATTGTATGCGCCGTGCGGACAAAGAATACCGATTGCATGACGGTACTCTGAAGAACACGAGGTGATCGGCGCATAGGCTCAGGCTTTCGTCCTTGCATGCTACCATAGCCTTCCAAAAGATTTAAAAAATGAAAAGACGCTGACGAACGCATGCAAGTAAAAATTCGTATTCTTTCAGTTATTTGGAAGCTCATCATAGCCGTCATGGTTGGGCTGGCCGTCATTGAACAGTTTGGCGGACTGTATCCTCATGTCTATTCTCTAGACGACCTCGATAAGCTTGCATACCTCACCATATTCCTGAACGTGCTGGTCGCTGTATACTTTTTGATCGACGCCCTATGGATTCTTATCCGTAGAAGAAAAGACGATAAGAAGCATGAGTGGTGTCTTGGTTTTAAACACGCACTACTTATCAGCATAATAAGTATCGGTATCATTGCAAACGGTCTTTTGCCCATTGTTCCTTTTATTCAGCCTATCGCTCTTGAACAGTCATCGATGGTTTTGATGCTCTATTCTCCACTTATGGTAGTTCTTGATTGGCTGATTTTTGAGAAAAAAGGGCAGATGCACGTTTTGTCTCCGCTCGCATGGCTTGCTCTACCTGCACTCTATTTTGGACTGATATTTGCTGGAGTAAGATACTCTTATATACATCTCCCCTATGCGCCATTAGATATTCAGTCCCTCGGCACAAACCAAGTCGGATTGGCGCTTATCAATATCGGGGTCGTTTTTTTGACGCTTGGGTTTATCGTATTTGTTATCGATTCTCTTCTTGCTGCCATAGGAGGCACCGAAAGAAAAACTCGCCACCATCATCCCAGGCGACATCGCTCAAGTTTTCGCCGCCGTCGGCGTCACCCCTCAAAGAGCAATTCGTCATCTCAGAACACAAATCAAGCGGCCAATGAGACGCAAAATTTAGACACTCAGGATGATACTGCTTATGGTCGAGATCACTATGATGAAACATTTTCTGGCAAACGAAATGTATAGTGAGACGCGCGAGCTGCTATTTGGCAGATCGCGCATAATCGGCTAGAATGTGCGCGCATATCTCCCATGAACAAAATAATACAGAAGGATAGACAGAGCCGAGATGGCGGCCGCTACCATATACATACCACCATAACCAACAAAAGGCTGGGCGGCGCCCATGATAACTGGGCCAAAACCCAAGCCCGCATCTGAGAACATATAGAATGTAGATGTTGCAAGACCCATACGATAGGGCGAGGCAGATTTAACCGAAATGACCTGCCCGCTGGTAGCAACTCCACCAAATCCTATTGCAAACAGCACGGCAGATACGAGAAGACTCAGCACATTCTCGCAAAATCCGAGAACGAGAAATCCTAATATCAACACTATGAGCGCAGGATAGACAACTGTGTTATCACCTCGGTGGTCGAGCAGCCTACCCGTAGCAGGCCTTGAAAATAAGAGGACTGCTGCGTTTACGATAAAAAACCATGCCACAACATGCCCTAACCCGAGCAGGCCTGCATAGGTATCAATAAAGGATGTAACGCTTGCGTAACACATATTTGCCATGAACACAATCAGCGATATAGGCACAGCACTCGCCTCAAAAAATGCGTTCAGATGAAATCTTCCTGATACTTTTTCCGGTGCGTGTTCCGCCAACTCTACCGATTCAACGTGCATAAAAAAAGTGACGACAAGCGACACCAAGGCGCAGAGCGAACAAATCACGAATAATATCAGGAACGAGCAACTTTGAATGATATAAACACCGATAAACGGCCCCAGAGCAGCGGAAACTGTTGCCGAAAGCGAAAAATAGCCCAGTCCTTCCCCTCTGCGCTCATCAGGCATATAGGAAATCACCACAACATTCAGCGTGTTGGTTAGCACGCCAAACGACAGCCCATGAAGGGCACGCACAATCAGAAAGCAGGAGAAGCCAACGGGAAGATAATATCCTAGGGTGCAGAGAAAGAAGGCTGCCGTACTCAATATGAGCATACGTCTACGCCCGACCAGTTCAATATACCGGCCCGCGAACAGACGGCTCACCAACGCTGCGATGACAAAAATGCCAACCGCAATGCCTGCATCTTCAACGGTTGCCTGATAGACAACAAACACGTAAGAAGCCAGTGTCGTGGTGAGAAGTGAGAATATCGTCGAGGAAAATAACCGAGAGATCATAGATAGGGTAAAATCTCTCGACCACAATGTGCCTGTATCCACTATAACTCATTCCATATATCACCTGAATTTTTGCGCACGACGCTCGAGGATCCACTGTCCTAAAAATAACTTCCTTTAATGAACCTGTAACCGGTATTCCAAACCTTGAAGTTGTATATAAAGAAGTCGCGAGCGTCTTATTAGTTATAAACTCAGAGTGGTATGAAAATAAAGATACGAATGAGTTGCCTGAGGATACTGTAACTTGTCAAACCTTACCTATCACGCCCAAGTAAAGTTGTCTATTCCTGCACCTATCTCAAAGTGATACTTCGCAATACCGAGATCAGTTTTGTTGAACATGCCCCAGCCCGCTTTTGCGATAACACTCTTACCGTCCAAAACAAACTTGAATTTTTGTTGGTTCACTGCAGTAGGCGCAAGCAGTGCCGCCTTGACACCCTCTTCAAACCATTGCGGCATAGGGCCGTCTGCGCTGCTCACTTCCTCGACCGTCTTTGACTTATGAGGCCTACCGGACGTAATACCATAGCCCAATGCGATGACAGCGACCAGTTTCTCCGCACTCTCCACAGCAAAAGCGCTCGAAATCTTTTTGTAGGTACCCCCCACCCAGCGAGTATTCAAGCCCATCTGTTGAGCAGCAAGAACCACCTGTTCGCCGTAGTAACCACACAACTCGTCAAGCTCAGAACTTTTCTTACCAACCAAGGCAAGATAGTTGGTGACACCGGAGAATTTCCCATAATGAGCCCTGAGATTATCAAATGCACGGGGCTCCTGCTGTACCAGCTGAATATGAAGTCCGCTCTCCGCATTGCACGCCCGGATGACGCCTTCAAGGGATTTGGCCGTCTCCGCATCCAAGGGTCTATCTTCATATGATCGAACGGAATGTCTTTGCTCTATAGCTTCCAGCAGATTCATGATCGACGCTCCTCGTCTCTTTCTCTCGACAGAACTTCACCAATTCAGTCACATCTTAAGCATCCTGAACAATTCAAACAACCCGCGACAATTCATGGTAGGTCCGCACCTATGTATATCACCCGATTCAGGATCTTCAAGAAACTATCTGCGAGACTTCGCGGAATATATCTGCGCCACCAGCATCTATGACGTTATGATACAAGTTGACACGTTACTTCCCCCGTTAATAACTCCACATCATTTGAGAGAGAAGTTCTATGAGGAAAACCTACATGACCACCATGCCAGACGAGGTCGGTGCATTTCTTCAGGCGAGTAAGATAATCGCAGAATATGAAGGCAATATCACACGCGTAAGCTACAATCGCGCAGTTGACTCACGTCTTCTATTCATCGAGGTTGAGGCAGATAAAGAGATCTTAGATGATATAACCCAGAAGCTTGATGCCATCGGATATCTTCTCGAATCCCCCACCGCTCAGCAGCCCCTCCTCATATCGATGCACCTTCTCGACAAGTCCGGCACAGTTCTCCCCATACTGGAAGTTATCGACAGATACCATCTGAACATCTCCTATATGAGCAGCGAAGCAAACGATAGCGGCTGGCAAGATTACAAGATGGCTATGGTTATCGATGACGTAACGATGACCCGCCAACTGCTCGAAGAACTTTCTCTTCTCTGTGAGACTACCATACTTGATTATAATCCCACCGAAAAATTGCTCGATAATACGGTGTTTTATCTGTCATTTGCACAGGACATGCGTCAACTACTTACGCTTGATCAAGCACAGACCAATGAATGCATCATCAATTCAAACGTGATCATGCAGCTGCTAGACGAACAAGATGAGTCACCGTTTAAAACCTTTGAATACATACGCAAGTTTGCTTCAACGGTAGTAAAACATAAAGGAGATGCCTTCCAAGCGCTCATCGATGTAAAAAATCTTGGCAGTGAAGCGTTACTGTATCTGATAGAGCCACCCTGCGGAAGCAATATCTTCGTGATCGACAATGGGGACACCTTGGTATTCGTAGATGGAGGGTTCCCCTGCTACCAAGAAGAGATGAAACAGACACTGATCTCGCTGTTCAAAGATTTTGATCAACGGGAAAAGATACTTCTCCTCACGCACGCAGATATCGACCACATTGGACTTGCGTTTTTTTGTGATGAAATTATTGCCAGTGAAGATTGCCGTGAGAATTTTGCTCTCGAAACAGCAGGCGCGAATAATTTCAGAGAGCAAAGCCGAAAAGATGCCCCCTATGTCCGTTTGAGCAAATTGATCACAGGATATAGCACCCCGATAGATCCCAACCGTATAACAACCTATGGAGCGGCATCGAAAGACTCCCCCCTTGCCTATGCGGACGTGCTCAGTTTGGCCAACCTAGAGTTTGAATGCTATGAAGGTAACGGCGGACACGTTCGTGGCGAAAGCGTCTATATCTGCCGATCTCTCAAACTGGCATTTACTGGTGACAATCTGGTGAATATCAAAGGGTTTTCAAGAGATCAGACTGAATTCAACAAATATGCCCCCTATCTCATGTCAAGCGTGAACACTGACTCAGAAAAAGCAACCGCTATACGTGAAGAACTTGAGAGGGAGTTGACCGGATATTTCATCTGCCCCGGCCATGGCCGTTGGTTTGAATTACTCTAAATCATCAGAAGGTATCACCGTCAGATGCCATACGATCAGCTGATCAGTTTGCGTGAGATTTCTTTGCAATAAATACTCACATTGGTATAATGAAATTCCATCGAGACTAGCTCTCACTACTTATCTTACATGAGGTAATCTTAATGAATCACAACCCGAGAAATCTTTTCGTCGGTTGGCTTGCAACCGCGCAACCGCGTCTGGGCACCGGCGGTCTTGTCACACTGATGATTCTTATGAGCGTCATCGGGCCCCTCTCTCTTGACATGTATACGCCTGCCATCCCCAGTCTGCCTGCCTACTTCGGGACCACCGCAGATATGGTGAATCTCACGCTGATAACATTTTTTCTGGTTTTTGCAGTTGGATTGCTAATATTTGGTCCTGTAAGCGACCGATACGGACGCAAGCCTGTCCTGCTCAGTGGCATGATTGTCTATACTCTTGCCAGCGCTTTATGCGCACTTTCTGGCACCATTGAGATGCTTATAGCCTGCCGTATGCTACAGGCGCTCGGCGGCGGTGCCGTCGGCGCAACATCAGCGGCATTGGTTAAAGATAACTTTGTCGCGCAGCGACGCGCACAAATGCTTTCCATCCTTCAAATCATGATGATGCTCGGACCCGTTTTGGCCCCACTCATCGGTGGCTTTATCCTACAGTTTGCTACCTGGCACGTCACATTCTGGGTACTCGCAGGATTTGGTGCGATCTGCAGCGTTGGAATATGCTTATTCTCCGAAAGTCTACCAGCGCCCGAACGCCTCACCGGCAACCCTCTGCGACTGCTTAAGCGCCTCGTCGTAGTTGCGCGCAATCGCAATTTTCTACTGTTACTTTTGGTAGTTTCAATGATCAACTTGCCATTCATGACCTATATCGCCATGGCATCGTATGTCTATGTTGATTATTTTGGTACCACCGAGCAGGTCTATAGTTACTTTTTCGCCATAACCGCCGCCTTCGCCACCCTAGGCCCCATAGTCTATTTAAAAACAGCCAGATGGGTGAGCGCAAGGAAGTTTACCCACATTCTACTTACCGCTTGTTTGGGAACAGGCCTGCTGCTTTTATTCTTTGGAGCGAGCTCTCCTTTTGCATTCGGCGGAATATTCCTCATCTTTGCACTAGCAGATACTGCCATTCGCCCCTACACTACCAATATTCTTATGCAGCAACAGCTCAAAGACTCCGGAAGCGCATCTTCTCTTATCAACTTCTCCAGCACCGCGTTTGGCAGCATGGGCATGGCGTTGATCACATTGCCTTGGCCCAACTATATCGTAGGTCTGTCCATCATCATGATTGGTTCCACCCTACTCGCCATAGTTGTATGGATAACGCTGCTCAGATGCAAGCCGACCGTAAAGGGTCTCGATTAAGCAAGCTCAGAGCTTCGTAATTACCAATTTGGCTGCTCTCTTACAAGCCCAGATCGTTAATTGAATTTGTTTTCTGGACGCCTGTTCAGGTTAACCTTGCAATCTGAGTAGACATAGATATCGCTATATATCACAGGTTGTTTGCCTAGGTATGATCGCGTTTGCTTTTCTCCTCTTGATTCAGTAGCATTGCAGCCCTCTTCTCGCAGCCCGGGAAGGAGTAGATCATGCCACAAAGGAAAGGAGGACACCTCGTCTTTGATGACAGGTGCGAGATCGAAGAGATGTTAAAGGATGGCAAGTCATTCAGAGAGATTGCAAGAAAGCTTGGGGTGTCACCGACTACAGTCTCAAGTGAAGTGAGAGCCAATAGAGTTTTCATTAAGTCCAAGAGCTTTTCTGTGGCCGCCCAGGCACGGTGTAGCAACTATGCAAACTGCCAAGTGGCGCAGTTGTGCTTTAGATGCATATCGGATGCGGCATCATGTAAGCGCTGTTTTAAGAAGCGCTGTTATGACTTCTGCAAGGAATTCGATTTCTATACTTGTGAAAGACGCGAACGAGCACCCTTTGTATGCACGCAATGCTCCAAGCGAGGCTTTTGTACCTATGAGAAAGCTCGGTATGTAGCCTCAAAAGCACAAAGTGCTCATGACGAGAGATTGAGCCTTGCCCACGTTGGTATAAGCTGCAAACCCTATGAACTGCGTATGATGGTAGATACCGTCAAAAAACTGCTCTCTCAGGGTCAGAGCCTACAGGCCATCTGGGCTACCCACTCAGAGGAGTTTTTGATATGTGAACGGACGTTTTACAACTACATGGACAAGGGCGTAATGGGCCTTGCCAACATTGATCTGCCCAAAAAGGTCAGATACGCACCACGTAAGAAACGCGCTCACGGAGAACCGAAGATGAATCTTGAGGGACGCACATACTCTGATTGGTGTGCGCTACCTGATGATCTTAAGGTGCTTACTGTACAGATGGACACCGTAGAAGGGTTACGCCGTAATTCTCAGTGCATTCTCACGCTACATTTTGTGCGTTTGTTCTTCCAGCTCCATATTCTGCTTAAGTCAAAAGATCAGGTGCAGGTAAAGGCTGCCCTCGACGCACTGGAGACTTACTGCGAAGGTACCTTTACCGACATCTTCCCGGTGATACTCACTGACCGTGGCAGTGAGTTCTTAGATTTTTCCAAGATCGAGACGGGACTAAATGGCTCAAGACGCACCAGTGTCTTTTACTGCGATCCAGTCAATCCTGGTCAAAAGGGTGCCGCTGAAAAGAATCATGTTGAACTGAGAAAGATACTTCCAAAAGGAACCGACTTCGATGGTCTGACATTTTCTGATGTCAGCGAGGCATCCAGTCACGTCAACTCATATGTGAGAGCAGGCCAGAAGGCGGCGCCAATGGCGCTCGCCTCCCTGACCTTACCAAAAAGTCTGCTTGAGAGTTTGGGAGTTCGGGCCATACCGCCTGACGATGTGATCATGAACCCTCGGCTGCTCGAAGCATGACAACTACATTTTAGACAATTGAAGGGCTGCCGAGAAGGGCGATATAGCTACATGTTAAGCGTCCAGGTTACTATTGCAAAACCTTCTCAGACGTTAGCGCAAGCATGCTCGCAGTTGAGACTTCATCCAGATAATACTTGCGTTATCAGGTAAATACTATCCTTCAGTCACCGGTTTGCAAGCAATCTGGACACCTTAAAGGTATCTCTTCCTGCAGAACTTCACATTTGGTGCAACTGTCCAGTTTGCTTTTGCAGTGTCCAGGTTACGATTTCAATGAACCTACAAGCCCAGATACAGACCGACAAGGCGCCTTCCACAAGTTATGTCTTGACCAAGTGCAATACCTCTGATAAGTTTTGTTACGAAAAGAATAATCGTAACACAGGGGGATAGATGAAAAAACTTCTCAGTACGCTACTGATGGTCTGTTTGCTTTCAATTACATGCGTATTTGCTGTTGCCGGATGTACGCAAACAACTAATGCGACAAAGACAACGAGCACGTCCATAACCGATGTCTATGGACGCACCGTCCAGATACCGACCGATGTCAAAACCGTCGCAACTGTCGGTAGCGGAGCGCGCTTTGTGGTCTATGCGGGCGCTCAAGACAAGCTCGTTGCAGTTACCGAAATGGAAACGAGCCCTGCTCTTTCACGACCCTACACCATTGCATACCAGTCACTTTTTGCAGCGCTGCCTTCAACAAGTAACGGAAATCACCTTATGGAAACGAGCGTAAATGCTGAACAGCTGCTTGCAATTCATCCTGATATCGTTATTTCCAGCCGCAGCGCCGAGGAATGTGAGAACCTGCAAAACGCTATTGGTATTCCGGTGGTCGGCATATCATATCAAGACCAGCTATTCTCTGACGATGTCTACACATCAATAATGGTAGTCGGACAAGCTTGCGGGACCAAAGAACACGCCGATGCCGTCGTTGCAAAAATGAAGGGCTGGCAAGAAGATCTCAACAGTAGGACCGCTTCCATCCCGCAAGATAGTAAGCCAACCTGCTACGTTGGTGCAGTCAACTATAAGGGTGCAAAAAGTTTTGGTGGAACCTACGCTCACTATGCTCCCCTTGAAGCTGTAAACGCCATTAATGTCGCGGATGCCACAGGACAAACCGGATCAATACAGATTGATTTGGAACAACTAGGGACATGGAATCCTGATTATATGTTTCTCAACACCGGCAATATGGATCTCATGAAACAAGATTACTCCACCAACCAAGCATTCTTTAAAAACCTAACCGCGTTTAAAGAAGGACATTTATACTCTCAACCCTCATTCAATTACAACGGGACAAATGTTGAATTGGGAATCTGCGATGCCTATTTCATTGGTTTCACCATTTATCCTGCAGCGTTTTCTGACCTTAATCCCGCAACCGTATACGATGATATCTTCAAAACTATGCTGGGAACGGAGTACTATAGTACTATGAAAACGAATAACTTAGATTTCAAACAAATTTCTTTCTCTTCATAACCCTTGTTTGCCAGCACTGATAACTACTTATACGTATGTATGAACCTCGCAGCGCAGCTCCTCCGCTGCGAGGTTCTGTTTCGAAAGGTAGAAGCATGGAGCCCTTAAGGCTTAATGTCAGAACGCACGAAAAACCTGATCAACAGTTTACACATAGCTATTTCAAATATATTTATCACAAACGATTGCTGATAATCTTAATGGCGCTGATTACCTTGATAACCGCGCTGTGCTCCATCATGGTTGGTTCATCAAATCTTTCCTTTTTTGATGTTGCCGCTGCGGTATGCCACATAGGAAGCGAATACAATCAGATCGTAGTTTGGAATTTACGTATGCCCCGTGTACTGACAGCTATTGTTGGCGGCATCGCACTTGCCATAGCGGGGTGCGCATTCCAAAGTATGTTGCGAAATCCACTTGCATCAGCCACCACACTCGGTATTTCGCAGGGTGCAGCATTCGGAGCATCGGTTGCGATAATTTTACTGGGTGCTGGTAGCACTATGGCATACGAAGGCGTTCAACTCTCATCTAATTCCTACCTTACCGCCATATGCGCATTCTCTGGTGCCATGATTTCAACATTAGTAATCCTCGGGCTTTCACGTATACGAGAGATGACCCCTGAGTCCATTATTCTCGCCGGAGTGGCCCTATCGGCACTTTTCGCCGGTGGCACAATTTTTATTCAGTACTTTGCTGAAGATTCTCAAGTAGCTGCAGTAGTGTTTTGGACGTTTGGCGACCTGAGTCGCGTGTCGTATAAAGAAATTGGTGTCATGGCTATAGTCACGGCCTTCAGCACCCTATTTTTCATTTTTAATAGATGGAACTTAAACGCTATGGAAACTGGTGAGGCATTGGCTCACGGACTGGGTGTAAACGTTAAGGCTATGAGAGCAGCCGGTATGATCATCGCTGCCGCAGCAGCCGCCACGATTACCTCATTTTGTGGCATCATCAATTTTGTTGGCCTAGTGGCCCCGCATGCTATGAGAAGACTGGTCGGTTCAGATTACCGCTTCCTTTTGCCGGCATCTGCCTTTGCGGGTGCCGAGTTATTGCTGTTGAGTGATATTCTCGCTCATGCAATTTTCTCCCCTCTTATTCTCCCTATTAGCGCAATTACTTCATTCGTAGGTGCTCCCGCATTCCTATACCTTCTCTTTAAGGGAGTCCGTCGATGACGATGAAGATATTCTGCAAGTTGTGAATGTCAAAACAAATGCAATAAAGAAAAAGCGTGCTCAGTCAAAAGAACAAACACCTCATGTAAAAAGATTAACAATAGAAAAGTAAGGATACGACCATGAACGAAATAGCGCAGTACTTTGATCAGCGAGCCGATGAATGGGACCTCTGCACGTGCAGGACAAGCCCGGTACAGGGAGCTGTAGCATCCATAGCGCATATACAACCGGGATCGAGAGTTCTTGATTTAGGATGCGGAACCGGAATCATGGCCGACGTATATATAGAGCGAAATGTCAGAGAGTTTATAGCTCTTGATATCGCACCCCGTATGGTCGAAATCGCGCAACAGAAATACTGCCATGAGTCTCGCGCTCAGTTTATTTGCTGTGATGCATTGTGTTACAAAGACCTAGAGCCTTTTGACGCAGTGGTGATCTATAATGCCTATCCTCATTTTCTTGACAAAAGAGCACTGGCCGAACATATAAGCACTCTCCTGAAACCACACGGACGTTTTATCGTGGCCCATAGTATGGGTAGAGAACAGATGAATCTTCACCATGCCAATGTACCTCAATCGGTGAAAACTGAGTTGCCACCTGCAACCGAAGCTTCCCTTATCTGGACGCCTTGGTTTGATATTGACTCCGTTGTCGATGCTCCCGGATTCTACTGTTTTTCCGGCGCTTTGCGCTGAAAGTCGTCTGTTTTATTCACTCCGCAATGCTTCAACCGGATCACGCCGAGAAGCTGCTGACGAAGGAATGAGACCAGCAACAAGTGTCAATACCACGCTTATACCGATCAGCGCGACAGCAGATGTCCACGGCAGGGTCATTATGTTGGACACTTGGAAGAGATTCAACACAATCATGTTCACGGGTATCGACGCCGCCAACACTACGACAATAGCAAATACGCCCGCTATTAAACCTTCGATGATAGTTTCTGCGTTAAACACATTGCCAATATTGCGCTTTGATGCTCCCATCGCGCGCAGAATGCCAATCTCCTTTTTGCGCTCAAGAACAGAGATATACGTGATGATACCTATCATGATTGAACTTACTACCAGTGAAATACTCACAAATGCGATCAGCACGAGGCTGATCATATTGACGATGTCTGTTACTGAAGAAATAAGCGATCCCATGATGTCGGTATACGATATCACTTGGTCGGTTTTGCCTTCATCTTGCATCTGTTGGTTATAGGCATCGATAACCGTAAGCACATGCCCCTTATCCGCAAAGTCTTTGGGATAGATGCTGATGGACTCGGGATTTCCCTCTTCAGCGTAGCCTAACTTGCTTATGTTGTTGTCATAGGTAAGCTCGCTTGCGTTCATGTAATTGGTAAGAAGCGAGGTTAAATCGCCTTGATCCATATTGAAATGAATGGCGCTGGCAAAGACGCTTGTGTCTAGAGAAATAGCATTGCCCATGCTGCTGACAAGCGAGTTCATTGACTGTTGCATCGAAGTGACCATTACGTCTGCCATCTGCTGCACCGTCTGCGCCATCATATTTTGCAAGTAAGGCATAAACGTGTTGGCCATATAGCTCCGCAAAATATTTTGAACCTGTGAAGCGGATGCCTGTCCCGTAATGAAGACTATCTGATTTATCTGCTTTTGTACCCCGTCAGTAACAAGATATGTCTCAAGATCAGGGTTGATATTGGTCGTCGCAGATATGGTTTCTCCCGGATGCCTACTAAACCAATAAGTAATAAACCCACTAACAAGATTCGATTCAATCTTATTCACAGCAGCAAGCTGATCGGTCGTGAGTGAAGTATTATTCAAACTACTAAAATCCGGAGAAGGTATGTTTGAAAGCATAGTCGTCATGGCGGGCACGTCCATAAGACTACTCGTATCGACATTCGAGCTACTCGTGTCGAGCGCACTTGTATCAAAGGAGAATGCGTTTCTAATTGCATCTTGATCCACGCTGATCATTGAACCGAAGTCGAGAGAGCCAACTTGACCGGACTGAAGTTCATCAAACGTTTTGCCCGTGAACACATCAATCTCAGGATTTGCCTTTTGTTGTTGCACAATCGGTGAGGCAGCAGCCTGTGACATCAGATGTGTGATGAGACCATGTGTATAGGCGATGCCCTGAGAAAGCGCCACGGTAGATGTGGTTGAATTAGGTCTAACCACGCCCACCACTTTAAGAGTGGTGCCATTATTGACCTGTTGAAGCATATATTCTTCGTCGTCGGACATATCAGTCCAGGTACCATACTCGGCGTTAAGTTTATAGTCGTCACATGAAGGAACAACCTTAAAAGTAAGATTCATGGCATCATTATAGGTAAAACTTGCTACGGTATCCGGAATATCAACCTTCTCAGACTTCATGACTTTTTTCATCAAGCTTTCAAGTTCTTCAGGATCGAGCACGCCTAGGTTATACAACGTAAAATCGCTCAAAGTGCCACTCTTGCCCAACACCAGCACACACTCATCGTAACTTTCAGGCCAACGTCCCGTCACCACATCATACTGAGAATCCAGAAGATCTTGGTCATCGATCATCTCCTCAAAAGAACTAGAGGAAAACAAGGAATCAAAAGCAGAGCTCGATGACATCGACGTACTGGTCATCTTTGAAAATGAACTGGGATTCAGCTGAACCACGCCATCTGACGTGTCGCTTCCATATATCTGCGGCGTGATGCCGTACCCATACCTGATCGTGTTGACATATTGCTCAATTCCGGACTGGCCACTATCCAGATAGGTCTTAAATGAAGAGAGATCATTACTCTTGATCTTCGCAAACATATCGGAAAGTACCGTCTTTTCGGGTATGACAGTCGTGGAGATGTCACCTGTCGAGGTATCGCTTTTTACCGTAGTCGCAGTACTGGTGCCGGTGATCAAGCTCGTGACATCATAACTAGATTTGCTAATAGTAAGCGGATACGATGAGAGCGTGTCTTCCTCTACTTTTGCGATGTATTCATTGACGCCATTGGAAAGAGCCAGAATAGCAGCAATGCCGATGATGCCGATAGATCCGGCAAATGCCGTCAAAAATGTACGACCTTTTTTCGTCATGAGATTGTTAAATGAGAGCGAGAGGGCAGTCAGAAACGACATGGAAGCCTTGCGCTCGCGTTTACGTTGAGTGGCACCCTCAAAAGATGCTGTAGCGGCATCGCTGACAACTGGTTCACCCGCTATGAGAGCGGCCGCCAAAACACTATTTTCGCTCACACCGTCAGATACGAGCGGATTGCTGTCGTCGCTAATCTGTCCATCAGAAAGACGCACAATGCGCGTCGCGTATGACTCGGCAAGTTCTGGATTATGCGTAACCATGATGACCAGACGATCATTTGCTATTTCAGAGAGCAGATCCATGACTTGTGTGCCCGTCGTAGTGTCTAAAGCTCCCGTCGGTTCATCAGCCAAAACGATATCAGGGTCATTTACCAAAGCACGGGCAATGGCGACACGTTGCATCTGCCCACCGGAAAGTTGATTGGGCTTTTTGTTTATGTGATCTCCCAATCCTACCTTCTCAAGTGCCTCCGCAGCTCGAGCGCGTCGTTCAACGCGTGAGACACCTGAAAGTGTAAGCGCCAGTTCGACATTAGAGAGAATGGTCTGATGGGGAATGAGGTTGTAACTCTGGAAGATAAAGCCTATACGATGGTTGCGATAGGTATCCCAGTCACTGCTCTTATAGCGCTTCGTGGAGGTACCGTTAATGACGATGTCACCCGAATCACTACGATCCAGACCACCAAGAATATTCAATAAGGTAGTTTTTCCTGACCCGCTGGGCCCAAGCACCGCCACAAACTCATTATCACGAAAACTGATCGACACATCGTCAAGAGCTCTCTGCTCAAACGAGCCCATCTTATACGACTTACTGATGTTCTTCAATTCTATCAAGGGGACTCCCTTATATAGGTGTATCTATCCATTTTTGATTATATGAGAGTACTCAATAGACATGTGTCAAAAAGCAGCCCCTCCTCTTGAAGACAACAGAGATTGCGCAATGACTCCATGTATGAAAAATGAATCAGAACAGAAAACTATAAGAGTTTTTGGACAAAATACACTATAAATTGTTCGAATCAGATGATTCGGAACGATCGTGTAATAAAACACGTCGATAGATGCGCATCTAAAAATCTCTCAATTGTTCTTCCTGCGTTGCACGAGACAATGTCCCCACACAAGAACAATAATGCCGCAGAAGGCAACGATGCCCGCAAAAATCAATAGGGTGACGCTCATGTCACCCGTTGCCGGCAGCGCCGGTAGTATTTGAAACACGACTGTCTGCGAGCCTTCGTATACGTCAAGCCCTGCAACGGTAATTGTGGCCATACCACTCGATACATTATTGGTATAAGTAAGTTTGTAGTCGGTGCCTTCAGTAAGATTCACCGTGTTTAAGGTAACGGTAATCGCAGGCGTGATGGCGGAGCCCGTATAGTGCTGCGCATCAATTGCAGAGATGGTCGCCTGCGAAATATCACTCGCATATTGATATTCGATCAACCATTGGTGCGATAGATACGACATTTCTGAGCGAAGTTGTGAGGTATCGCGCAGATAGTTACGCGAGCAGTAAAGAGCGGTCATGGTCTTGTATCCTGCCGAAATATCCAATGAAGTGAGACGATTGTCATTGCAGAACAACAGCCCGAGCGAAATACAGCCCGTCAAATCGATTGAGCGCAGACGATTGTACGCACAGTTGATAGATCCAAGAGAGGTACAGCCGCTCGCATTGAGAGTGGTAAGATTACCATCAGCAATACGCACGTGATCCACGGCGTGATTACTCTCACAATAAAGAGAGCGTAATGATGTACAACCGCTGACATCAAGCGAAGTAGGTGTATCCCCTTCGAAGTCGATAGAAACAACTGGCACCGAACCCAATGAAGCGGGCACCCTCAACGTACTTGATGAAAAACCGGTTACATAGGCCCCATAGCCTTGATCTCCCGTTTTGATACTGTAGGTAAGACCACTTGAAGGATCAATGGTCGCAACGGTAGCAACTGAAATAGACGTGGCATCAGTTGAGAACGTATTCGACGAACCATTCGACGTTAGCAATAAACCACTAGATACGTCCTTATTCTCACTTGGTGAAAGTTCACCTGCACTGTCGGTTTGAATACCAGTGTCGGCAGCATTTTCATTGGCAATTGCTGGACCTGATGTGAAAATAAGAAAACCGATGACGATGATGCATAAGAGCACCCATCGCACTATTCGATATAGGTAAGAACACTGAGGAAGAATCGTTGTCGAAAACATCGCACAAACTCCCATCGCCACATTGGCACCCTAGTACCGTTCAATACCCTGCCGCGCTTGTCTGAGTGTAACATACGAGTGATACAAAGGATAATATTTAAATGGGTTTCAATCTATGTAGTGCGCTGATTCTCTCAATCATACATACCTCAAGAAACGCATCACGTAGGTAGTTCTGTAAGCTTAATCAACATATGTGCAGCAAACATCATGAATGCATTATCTGTTTCATTTTGAATAGCGTATGACACGTTATGAGCAAACTCAGCGAGATGATTATCAATGAACTCCTCTTTCAAATCTCTCCATTCCAATGCGCTTGCGGCATCATTCTCACGCCACGCGCTGGCTTCTGCATATGCCACATAGGAAACAAAATCTAATTCACTAGTAAGTTGATCATATGTGTCGCGAACAGTTTCCTGATTCACCAAACCCAGATCACGGTAATACTGTCCCACTGCAAAACTCTCACCTTTTTTCTGAGCAATGAGCGTTTTATTCTTAACCCATTTGGACCCAGCGAGAGGAATAAGAATCGGCGGAGCTATGAAAAGGCGGGTATATTCCTGTCGCAAATCAGCGACACGCTTCTCGGGCAAATATCCTATAAGAACGTTTTTCAATATGCTGCATTCATCGGCCATAAATGGTCTGCCTTGTGATGCAGCGTCGCATAACACTCTATAGGATTCAACCGCCTCCTCTGATGTAAACAATTCAGCATGCTTGATATCCAGGTATGAAAATTGCCATGACATCAATTGAAAAAGCCGAGCAACTGCCGATACTCGTTCGTAGAGTGGATTTTCCAACCTAATTTTTTTGCTATCGTCTACAGCCATAAGCATCCATCACTGAAACAGATAGTCGCAGTAGCGGCACAACTCTTCCAGACGGCTACGCTCCCCCTCGGTATAAGCTTTCATGAACTCGAGAATATAATCATTACTCTTTTTCACAAACGAGTCAATTCTCGTAATTCCCTCTTCGCCTAATTCAAAAGTCCCAGCGCCAGTTTCTTCCAGCAATCTTCGCTCTTCAAGAAACTCCAGTTGAGAGAATAGCAGGACCTCTGGAATTCTCAGCCAATGAGACAACTCAACAACTGATGCCGCTTTTGAGGAAGCATCTATCAACAACAAGATGACAGCGTGAAGAGAAGATAAGCCCACACAAGCACATGAGCGTATCAGCGCTGCCCTATAACGACAGACTATAAGAACAAATTCATACGGAATAATTGTCTCGACATAAGATGCCTGGTCAGAAGGAAATACTGTATAGCGACAGTAATCAATCAAATACTCAATCGATGATTGTGTGATTGTCTCTCCTGCATTCATCAACGACAGAACCATCGCCTCATCGACAAGCGCAAGTCGCGTGATTCCCTTTCTGGTGATGCGCACAGCATATCCGCGTCTATCTGAAAGATTTCGAACAAAGTCCGCCAACTCTTTCTGCGCTACGCTTTTGGATAGAAACGTTGAGTCACCAAGATAAAACGAAAAATCGTCCGCCAGTTTTTTTGAGGAAGTGCCTTGTTCGTTTCGAGAGGCACCTAACAGAAAGGTATATTCGTCAAAATTGAGATCACCAACTCTATAGCATACTTCGCTCAATAGAGCATGAGCCTTATGCATTGCCATCAATGTCGAAGGTCTGGTCAGTGATGATAAGTCCTCCATAATTATTGGAGATCCTCCTCTTCCACCGCATCAAAATGCATCTTCAGTTTTGAGTATTCTATTAGCTCATGAAAGTCAGGCTCAAGCGAACACCAGAAGCACAAGTTTTCTTCGCCGCCGTTGATAAGAGGAGCTCCACATCGCGTACAGTAGCATACGGGCTTCGAAAAAACTTCGTTTCGCGTAAAGGGCTTCTCGCAAGGCTCATACTCACGAGATATTGCACCATTGCTGCACGATATCATGCACAAGCCACAGTCGACGCAGAGACCAGGAAGAAAGGAGTAGGTAAAGACACCTCCATCGAGCGCATGAGCGATTGCTCCTGTCGGACAAAACTGCATGCATGTTCCGCATGCACGGCACATGTCCGCGGAAACCCTGATCTGTGGCCACTGCATCTTGCCCGTGTTACGCTCGATAGCCTCCAGATGTTTCCACTCTCGAGCCAATCTCATTCTCCATGCAGGAGCATGGCGGTTTATGGTTCTAAATAATGATGGAGAGCTGAGACCTGATTTTGCCGGACACGCTTCTTTGAATCGTGCTCGCATATCATAAGAGTTCTTCCTAAATGGCGGCCGCCTTGAAACCAGCTCGTTCGAATTTGCTGCTGAAAACTGTTCGCCAATCAAACCTCTAGGAACTCCATCGAGTGATCCTTCAATACCCCAGCTCGATAGCAGATCGTGCGCAATGTGAAAGTTTATTCTCATGGTTTCCCGCTCGCTCTCATAAAGAGAACATGTGGGGCAACGGCTGAAGTCAAACACACATTCGCGTTTATAGGCGAGCTCAAACAGACATCCCGGAGAAAGAGCAGCGAAACATACTTCCAGATCATATATCTGCTCACCAGAATCTAAATCCTCAAACGTATCGGCCGCTTGGAAACATCGAACATATAAAGGCTGATCACCAGAAAAATGATTAAGAAGAAACGATTCGGTAAAATTAGGAGAAACGAACGCCTCAAGCGGACACGCAGACAGACATTGGCCACAACCCTTACAACTGGTTTTTGAATGTTCCGGTAACGAATTTTCGTCAGACTGTATAATAGCCTGTCCGGGACAAGCGTCTACGCAGATTGAACACTGCGCCCACTTGGAAAGAGAGCGCAAACATCTATTCCGCTCGAATTTTACCTGAAGTGTTTTACGCTTTCCGTGAATCGCCACGAGGATTCCCCTTCGTACCTTCTTGGCGCAGTCTTCACGCGGTTATGCTCGCACGATAGACTCCTTGAGCAAACCAACCATGCCACGGTAGTATACATTATTTGAAACACATTCGATGTCTTCGCAAAACCCAGGAATCCACTGCCTCATATGTAGGTCAATAAATTCTCGATACTTCTGGCGTGAAGTTGTTTCCCATTCTTTCGGAAATTCCGGATTATCAGCTAGATAAGCCGCAAATTCGCATTCGCTATCGACCGTATCTATTGAATCACGGTAATCGTCGGCTTGTATCACACCACAAGACCGTTGAAACTCCTGAACCTCAATTGATCGAGGGTTAATCATGAGAGGAGGATCTTTATAACCCTCTTTCTTGCAGAGCCACACGCCTTCTGAGTAAGAAGCCAGTGGAAACCTCCCCAAAAAAAGAGCACTATACTCTTGGCGCAATTCATGCATGATATCCTCACTGGAATAGCCATAGTACTGCATCATACTCTCACAATTTAAACTGGCTATATTTTCAGGCATTCCTGTCGCAATACACATCTGAAAGAGATCTCGTTGCAATGTACCTGATGCGATCAGTTCAGCGAGCTGCATATCAGGATATGCAAACGCACGGGAAAAAAGCTTTAGAAGTATTGCTGTATCCTTATGCAACATGACACTCCTTTCTGAAAGGTGCAAGGCATACGCATATGCCCTGCACCCTATTTCATCGAGAAACTAATTAGATACTACTACCGGTTTGAGCGCCAAAAACTTAATGCCAATAAGCAACAAGCATATGCCAAAGGCGAAGAAGCAGAAACTGACGAGAAGCTCAAATCCTGAAGGAAAATATACCAAAGAAGGGAACAGCGATTGTACAGCGCTACCCGCGTTGGTCAAGCCTACTCCTGAGTTCAACGTAGGATACGCAATGTTAGGTTCGCTGAAACCCCCCACAACAATTTGAATACGTTTGCAGTACACACCAATCATCGCCAATATTGCAGCAAGCGTAAGTAAATTTGGCCTGCGCAATGCAGGTACAAATGCGATCACAGCTGCTACTATGCTGAAGATAATTTCGGTCCAGAAAAATGGAGCCAGCGGACCAGTTACCAGCAGAGAAAACGCTCCGGCATCGCCTGAATACCCACTCGTCAATAAATCGCATCCAAAGAAGTACAGGTCGATAACAAGGAATACGCCGAGAAACTTGCCCATCTTTGCAATGTTTTCCTGCTCAACATCTATATAGCCAGCTTTTTTCAGACAAGCCACCACAATCATTACCAACGATAAACCAGAGACTAGGGCAGAAGACACAAACCAAGGAGCCATAAGAGCAGTATTCCAGAACTCATGGGAAACCTGCAGGCCAAAGATCCAAGCGGTAACGCTGTGTACCAAAACTGCCACGATAAGAGCAACTGTGGAAATAACACGTAACGTACGGGATGAGAGTTCGCCCTTCTCATGTTTGAGCAACGCCCATAGATAGACGATGGAAAGAACAAGATAGGTGGTGATGATACACATGTCCCACATCAATGGTGAAGTAAAATTTCCATGCACTATCATTTCCCAAACGCGCAATGGATTTCCCAGATCAACAAAGATAAATATTCCCGCAAGAACCGTACAACAGATAGAAATCCATACCGCAACTTTAGAAATACCGCCGAAGCCTGCCACACCAAATGTTTTTGGAACAGACGAGATGATGAGACCGCCGGCAGAAAGGCCGACCATAAAGATGAAGTTAGTGATATAGAGACCCCACGAGTCGAGATTCCTCATATTCGTAAGAACTAAACCCTCGGATAGTTGATACATCCAAAGACCGAATCCAACCAGCGAAAGAACGGCGGTGACGACGATAGCAATGGTCAGACCGCGACTTTTTACACCTTCCATATTCGCACCAACCTTTCTTACACTAAGTAGTAGATGTTTGGGCCTGTTCCCTTTTCAGGGAGCAACTGCATGTATTCTCTTGTCGCAACAAGTTTGGAGACCTGGCTGTTAGGATCATTAAGATCGCCAAAGAAGCGTGCGCGAGCCGGACAACCTTCTACGCAGGCAGGAATATCACCTGCTACAACACGCTGCGAACACAGGGTGCATTTTTCAACAGTGTGCTTCTGATGATCAGGCGTGTTCACGTTACCAACCGGAAAATCCATCGGAGATTTTGGCTCATTCCAGTTGAAGCTACGCACTCCGGTGTACGGACACGCCGCCATACAATAGCGACAACCGATGCATAGACTGGGATCCTGCGTCACGATACCAGTATCGGGATCCTTACGAGTAGCCCCCACAGGGCAAACTTTGACACACTCAGGATCATCGCAATGCTGACACTGCATGACCACATAACTCATTTTCAGATTGGGCCACTCTCCAGCTGGAGTATTAATACCTTTGCCACCAATGGTGAGAACGCGATTCCACCATACCTCTTCAGGAATATTGTTTTCGAGCTTGCATGCAACACTGCAAGACCAGCACCCGACGCATCGCTTTGTGTCAACTACAATGCCATATTGAGTTTTAGCCATGATTTACTCCTTCCCATCCCACAGTCGCACTGCAATGCGATTATCAAAAAATGAACAGTTCATCGCATAGGGATCAGCAAAATCTGTAGTGAATTGAGATAACGCGCCAGACTTGGTCTCAGAAGCCTGATAACCCTTCGGATAGCACAGCACGCCTTCCTGCATTCCCTCGTTATAGATAGCCTTTGCAACACAGTGACCACGATCGTTATACAGAGAGACATATGCTTCATGCGTTATGCCATATTTTTCGGCATCGCTCGGATTGATATAGACAATGGGTTCAGGGGAGACATCATGGGCCCATGTCTTCATGAACATCGTGGTATGAACACGAATGGGATTACGCCAAGACATGATGACGAAAGGATACTTATCTTTAAGACTGCTGTTTTTACCCGACTCGGTATTTTCAAAATAGCGCGGAAGCTTTTCGCGCTCAGGATCCAAGGTATACGCCGAAGCTGTTCTCGGGGCAACCGTATCTACATAAAACATCAAACGACCCGTCTCAGAAGCAAAGTTATTCAGATTCCTATTGCCAATATAGGGTGTCTCATCGGCATAGCACATCTTCTTATTTTTGCGGAGAGTATCCATGGTAATGCCATGTTTACGAGCAGCTTCTGTGTTAAATGTTGCCGTAAACCACTCTTCATCGCTTACGTTGTTGACAACATCAGCAATACCAAATTTCTCAGCGAAGAAACGGCATATCTCTGCATCGGGCTTTGCCTCCCATAGAGGGTCGATAGCCTTTTCTGAGATGCGCACATTACGTTCATGGGATAAGGGGATGACATCCTCATACTCATACATATCACAAGCCGGAAGAACGATGTCGGCATATCGCGCTGTTTCAGACCAGAAACAATCGGTAACCACGATTTGTTCCATGGGATCTAAAAACTCCTTTTTCAGACGATTAGCGTTCACGTTGCCTGATAGCAGATTGCCATGAGTAACCCAGAAGTTCTTGATAGGATATTCTTTCCCCTGCAGCTTTCCTGTAGTCATAGCATCGCAAGCCGCCAAAATAGACACCGTAGTCATAGTGGCGCCGTTGGAAGGCACGGAGCAAGAATGCCCAAAGAAATTTCCGTACATGAAGTCAAAGCCACCAACACTGCGCCCCGGCTCGCCAAAGTTACCTGTGAGACTGAGAAACGCACCCAATGTATATGTGGTGCGAAGACCACTTTCATAAGCGCCTAAGCCGAAGTTAATATAGTGAGCAATCTTATGTTTGGGCAGGAACAGCTCGGCCAGATAATTGAAATCATCTTCTGCCATATTGGTTATCTTGTGAACCTTCTCGAAGGTCCATTCCTGAACATGATCACGGAAGAGTTCCCAGGCAGTAGTGTATTGACTGTCTGGAATATTCTCCTTGATGGGTTCGATCGCTTCATCAAAAGGTACTGGCTTGCCCGCTGACTTGTCCCACACCATAATGGGATCGATTGTCGTCGGGAGCTCCGTGGCCCAGCTGATGGGGCCCGCATGCTTGCCAATCCCCATCTCACTCCCCCGCAAATACATCATGTCGGATTTCTTTACGAGAAACGGTGCACAAGTATGCTTCATGACAAAATCGGCATCATAAAGATTTTCGTTGATATACTTCCGGCAAAGACCAAGCAGATAGGCTCCATCAGTGCCTGGATAAATGGATATCCATCGATCGGCCTTTGCCGCGCTTGGCGAAAATAATGGGTCGACCGTAACCAGCTTTACACCTTTTTCCTGGGCATTTGCAATGAACTGCCAGTTTTGGATGTTTGAGTTAACGGGGTTTGCACCCCAAAGCATGACTGCATCAGAATTAACAAAATCCTGTGGCTCATTTTGATCAAACCAAAACACACCTGAACGCAAAAGACCTAGGAAATTTGCAATATCGAAAGAATAATCCCAATAGGTAACTTCCAGAGCGTTAAAAAACCTCTTAGCCATTCCGGCATTTCCGTTCAAGACGCCTTGGGAACCAGCGCATTGATAATAGGTGTTCGCAAGGCTGCCGTATTTCTTCGCGGTATTTTGCCATTGTGGAACAATGATATCGGCCGCTTCGTCCCACGTAATGCGCTCCCACTTACCTTCGCCACGTTTTCCCACGCGCTTCATAGGGTAACGGATACGTTCCTCGGAGTAAGTACGCTGAATCCGAGAACGACCGCGCAAGCACATGCGCTGGTCATACCCATCTATAGGACGAAGATTTGCAACATTGCCATTACGAACGACTACATGATATTGACAGAACGAACAACTCCATGAACAACCACAGATGAAATCTTTTTCATCATTTATAGTAGCTGCAACCGCATAGTCAACTTTCAAATTACGCATACCTTCGGGCAGTGCGCAGGCAAGAACTGATCCTGCTGCAACTACACCGGTCGTTTTCAGGAAATTACGACGTGAGAATGAACTATTCATGTCGCATACATCTCCTCTCTTTTTGAACCGCCTTAACCAGTCTGCGCTGGAAAAGATCCACTCATACGGATTGGTGTCCGGACCACCGTCTGGTGCATCCTATCAAATTCGAATTTTTACAACAATGCACGGTGAAGATTATTAAGAATTCATTTTCATTTTTGATATAGTTTGTTTAGATTGGTGAGTGATAGCTCATTCAAAATATCGCACACAACAGCTTGTCCAGAATCTGAGAGCGACACTGTCTTCGTCCGCCTGTCTTCATTTCCCTTCTGCAATTCCACAAGGTTTTTTTCGGTAAGCCACTCAATCATCATAGATACGCTAGGCTGCTTAAATTTGGCAAAATCAGACAAGCCTGAGATAGTCAGAATCTGATCAGAGAAAGCTATTGCCATCAGTAGACGAACCCTACTCTCTGTCAACTTACAGTCCGGGTGATCGTTGTTGTATATAAGAAGCATATGCCTGAAGCAAATAAAAAAATCTACCAATTCGCCTAGTGCGTGTTCGCCTACGATACGTTCCGCTTCAAGCGTAAATTTCCATCCTTTTGAAGCAAGAGTCATATTCGATACACGAAGATCTGACGGATCAAGTTTTTCTTCAATGAATTGATACCGCAAAAGACGTTTAAGGCATCGGGTAACCTTTGGCGAACTCAAACTTAACGCACGAACAATCTGTCGAGGCTGGACGCTCTCCATGCGTTTGAGCCAGAGCAAAAGAATGACAGAATCAAGCCCTATTTTCTTTTCCCTATCTACCTTACCAACGATTTCATCAACTTTGATAAAACACTCTCGTATCCCGTTAACGTCCAATGCGCGGCGTTCTCCCACAGTTTTTCCTAACATAGTACGCCGATCCTTTAAGACCACCAGATGAGTAATTACTGTCACACGTATCTATCCGCATATAATACTATCTTTAAGCAATGCCGCGCATGCATTTAGGGTCAGAAACCCCATGCTGCCCCTCCCGCAAAGACCTATGATGTATCAAAATCATGGACAAGGAGGTCGATGCTGTGTGAGCGCATCGCGACAGCGCTGGTTTCGACTTGCCTATAGCGCAGTGATCTTTATCGCCATAGGTTTCATATACGGGTGGTCGTTGTTTTCGACACCCTTTTCGCAAGAGTTTGGTTGGGACGCAGCGACTCTTTCCCTCACCTTCAGCATACTCATGTGCAGTTTTTGCATTGGTGGCATCATTGGCGCACGGCTCATGACCCGTTTGACTCCTCGCATAGCACAAATGATCTCCGCAGCACTCATCTGCGCTGGTTTTCTGGGTGCCTTACTGGTAAGTGCAGATAAACCCTGGATTCTCTATGGTACTTACGGTGTGTTGGGAGGTATGGGCGTTGGCATGTCCTATACCATAGTGATGGGATCAACCGTTCCCTGGTTTTCTGATCGGACCGGTTTGGCATCGGGTATCATGCTGATGTGTTATAGCTGCTCAACCATGATATTGGGCTCCCTTGCCTCCTTCATGTTCTCGGCAGTAGGCTGGCGGGAAACCTTTGTCTGTTTTGCGGCCGTCATCTTTGTCATCTTGGCTATCGGCGCATTCGTGATCAGAAGGCCCACTGGTGCTGAAATAAACGAGATAGCAACACAAAGTGCCCCGCTCGCTACAAGCAACAACATAGGTGCCTCTAAGACTTCAGCGCGTCACCTCTCCGGAAAACCGAGAAAATTTCGTGCGGGTTTTGTTCACGACTACACGACAAAACAAATGCTCCATCACCCCGCATTCTATGTCTATGGATTGTGGATGCTCTGCTTAGGCAGTTGCGAACTAGGTATCACAGGACACGCCAACCAGATCGCGCTCTCGACGGGTGTGGGGATTCTCGCAGCCATCATGTTTGTAAGCCTTCTGTCTGTTTCAAACGGAGTCGGCAGACTTATTGTGGGCACCATATTTGACCTTATAAACCCCGTTATCACAATGATTTTGATCGCGTCATTTCACTGCCTAGGTATATTGATACTTGCTATGGCATTGATTACTGGTTCAGACGTTTTACTCCTTATCGGAATCGTCTGCTTTGGAATCGGGATGTCTGGTGTACCCGTCATGGGTTCAGGCTTTGCGGCAAAGTATTTTGGTCCTACGCACTATGCGAATAATCTTGCTATTCTGAATCTCGTAATCATCCCATCAGCTCTTCTCGGCCCTCAGATCACCAGTCTCTTCCTCATGTCAACAGGAGGTTATCTCGGAGCCCTGCTGGTGTTTTTCTGCATATCCCTTATTGCTATCGTATTCGTTTTGATTCTCAGGCGAATCAGGTAAGTGCTTTGTCGATCAGGCGCTGCATGCTCCAGGAAAAATGTTCCCTGTCCTCAACCGTAAACGCAGGAGGGCCGCTGGTACGGCCACCGCGTCTGCGGACGTTTTTTTCTGCATGCCGTATTTCCATATCTATATCGATAGTAGCGGGAAGATATTCGCGGCCACGTACGCCTATCGCATATGCTTTGCGGCCTAAAACCATAGCAGCAAGACCGATATCCTGCGTAACAACGATGTCGCCAGGAGAGAGCTTCTCGATGATAGCAAAATCCGCCGAGTCAGCTCCCACCCCCACAGACAGTGTGGTTGCCCAGAAACCATCCGTCTCTTCTCGTGGATCATTGCGCCTGATATGGTGTTCAAGGTTTTGAGTTACATTGCCCACGATAACTACCGGCAGGCGATTCTTGCGTGCCAAGGCAAGCGTCTCTGCGGTAACCGGACACGCATCGGCATCAATAAATATAGTGGTATCGGTACCATGCATGGGCACTCATTTCCTTGTTTATAAATAGAGTTCAGAGAATCAAAACACCACTGAAGCATCAATCGTACATCTCAGATAAAACCATAGAGCGCAGCCAATAGTATGGAGAGTTATACAAGATAACTCAAGTATATATGCCAAAGATTGTGTATAGTACAAAGATACAATGATAGTGGCAAGAAGTTCAGTGAGGAGACGTCGCATGAACAGTGACTGCATCAATACATCATATACAGTCTTGCCTGTCGACAGCCAGATATCACTGGAAGAAACACTCATCGAAGCACGAGAAAACGAGGGGTACATCGGAAACCGCGACTTTTCAAACGAAGCGTTCTCCAGACTTGACCTTTCCTATCTGGAACTCGAAGCAGTAACATTTTCAAACTGTCGCTTCATGGCATGCGATTTTTCTCACACGACATTAAAACAGGTGACGTTTAATAGCTGCGATCTTTCGGGATGCACGTTCATCGGCGGATATTGGCAGCAAAGTACATTGAAACTCTCAAAAGCAGAGGGCTCGGATTTCAACAAATGCGGATTTCGCTGGACTCATTTCGAGAAGAATATACTCCCCTACACCTGCTGGGTTGAAACCTTCTGGGAACATTGCACCATTGACGACTGCGTCATGCGAGAAGCGTTCCTCTCAGAAGTGAAATTCAAGAAAACGGCCTTATCAAATACCGATCTTAACCGCGCTGAATTTTTTAGGACACCCCTCAGAGATATCGATCTCTCAAGTTGCATCATCGATGGCATCACTCTGTCAGATAGCCATACTGAGTTGCACGGTGCCTTGGTGAGCCCGATTCAGGCAGTCGAACTGGCAAAGATGCTAGGCGTGAGAATTGCACTCTAGACACGCCACGCATCACATGCTTGCTTATCTGTGCTGCTATCAGCACGAAGAACTGACGAGAGCCATGAGTTCCCGTATATCAGTAACTCGCTCTAGATCATCGACCATATCAATTACCATTTGCGCTTTGCCATGCTCAAGCCTTTGGGAAAACTCCACGTTCTTCCAAAATTTATCGAGGATAGCTTCGCGCGGCAATGGGTCAAAGAACACATCTCCCCGAGCGTAGCGCACGCTCGTCTTCCTAGACGTTCCATCTTCAAAGACAACCTCCACACTCGTGATGGGGTCGTCGCTGTAGACGATGTCCGTCGAATCATGCAGACGTCTGATCTCAGGATCATTATAGAACTCGTCGCATTCGTAACGGGGTGAAAGATCGCCCTGAGCAAGCATACAGGCAACAGCAAAGCGAACATTGAATAACGCATTGGTTGTCTGATCTCCGCCAGAATCAAGTGTTTTGCCAACAAGCTTGACGTTGCTGGGCTGACGTATGATGACTTTGACAACCTGCGCAGAGCGTATAGGAGCCTCCTCCATAAGGTTTACCACACAGGTGACGGATTTATGCGTACCCCGACAGCCCGGCCAAGGCTTGAGCTCACAATCCGCATAGAAAACGGTACCCAACTCTTTAAGAACTGTTTCAGGCTCATCAGCACCACCACCGAACAGCCCAAAGTAGCCCGCATCGCCACCGATGGCATCCTTAACTGCGATAAACCCCGTCTTAGCAAGTTGCGCCGAAAAAACGCCCGTCCTCGACGCAAGCGCAACGGGAAGCTTAAATGAGGTCGCGTTATCGTTCACATCATCATTAGTCCCGCCGAGCGCCGGCAATGCAAGGCCCATGGCATCGCAGGTCTGCCTCGCGGTGAGACCAAATAGTCGAGAGGCAACACAGGCGCTCGAGATACCGCTAAGCGTGCCGGTGTTGCCAAATTTACCTCCCCAGCGGCTGGCCGCTTTGGTCGCGCAGGTCAAACGTGACGAAATATCATTTCCTATTACGAGCGCGGTCATAAGCTCTTTGCCTGATGCCGCCACCGCTTCGCCAGCGGCAAGCGAAGCCGGGACATCGGTTTCGCTGGCATGATTGGGACTTTCCACATGGCCGGGTCCTTCAGCGGTGATCATGCCAAAATCGAACGATCTCATCATCAAGGAGTTACAGAATGCAGCAAGATGGGCCGATATCTTCAAATTCTGGAGCACCACGCTAGACTCCTGTTTCCCCCCACAATCTCTGAGAAATCCGACAACTCCCTCAATACTTTTCCCCTGCACACCTGCGGCAAGCACGCCCAAGGAATCAAGTATCTGCACCTTAGTGCGGGCAATAGTCTCAGAGGGAAGATCCTCATAATTCAGATGTACCACATACTCAGCAACCGACTCGGTTAGATTCATCGTACGTTTCCTCCATCTCATCATCCAGCATGTTCTGCCACGTTATAGGAACAAGCGCACGCAAAAAACAAGCTCCCGCATGCGCCGCAAGCGATTTGAAAAGGCTCTATTAATTACTTATCAGGGGTTTCTCATACGCAGTGCATGAAATACATACACTGCTCTATACAAACTGTATGGTTTCAGGTTTAGTTGGCAGTTCTCACGAGACGCGCATGATTCAGAGAACGTACCGCATCGCCTTGCGAACCATGATAGTATCCGACAATACTATTTACATTGACCTCAGTGCCAAAGGGTGTGGGACTTTCCTTTGGGTCAGAGCGTTGGCTGCCGGCACCATGGGCGTCAGTCCACTTACCGCTCGATTCGCTATACCCTAATGCACTGCCGAAAGAGATATAGTTTGCAGAGTTTTCCGCATTGGCGTTATCGGACGCGTGAGTCGTACTGGTCCAATAGTAAGGATAATCACTTACTCCCTTTTCGTTAATGATCTGAGTGCAAGAAAAATATTTGGTGTCGATAGCTGGCTTACCATTGCGTACGGGTGCATTATTGTAGTTGACGATGCTCTGCAACTCTTTCACATTGGGCAAGCGCCAGTCGTTATATCCTTGATACCCTTCGTCATTTATTTCCCGTACCCAAGAGAGCGCTTCCTTCCAGATCAGCGCCGCACCGTTATCATTTTTCATCCACATGAGCCCAGTCGCATTATCTGTTATTGTGCCGTCGCCGTTGTTCTGAAACTTATTTACGCCATAACTCTTGTTTCCGCGCACGCATATAACAAAAAATGTCTTATCACGTTTGTCCTGATCGAGGAGTGCATAACCCTTGATCTCGCCGTTGAACATATCAACGCAAAACTGCATCTGAGCCCCCGACTCCGAAGGGTTGAGAGCGAATGTCGTAGCTGACACATAATAGGCGCCGAGATCACGGTCTTCCGCACGCATACCCTCATATGACAGAGGAAAATAGTCAGTGTTTATGAAAGAAACAAGCCCCGAAACACTCCCACTAGAATTGCTGGGGTCCTGTCCGTTGAATTGAACAAGCGAATAGAGTTCCTTGATGGTAGGTATCCGCCAGTCACTATACCCGCCATATTTCATCTCGTTAAGCGTGTTGGGATATCCCTGCGCCTGAGCCCAAGTCATTCTATCCGCGGAAACAGGAGTGACTCCTGCAAGATTGGGACCGCGCTGCCATGTGAGCGTCGTCACATTATCGTATACCGTCAGTCCGTCTTTATTGACCTTATAGCTTTGCGGAAAACCCCGGTAGTTGCCATCTTGTCCGTAGAAATCATCATCAAAACCGGGAGTTGAATCGAGCGTTTTGACCGCGTCAAAACAATCTGTCTGATTGGTATCAACTATCCTATAGGTAAGGCGTTTAACAGCAGCAGGATCTTGAAGCGCGACGTCAGTGACGTATTCATCGACAACCGTTGTCGATCGACGGGCATATACAGGAGTAGCAGAAGCTCCCAATGTACAACCGCTCAAACCGCTTGCCGCAATAGCCGCCACGAATAGACTCGTGCCAGCAAGAAAATCACGACGCGTGAGAGTTACTGTTCTTCTGACCTTCCCGTCTGCTTCCATGATCACAATGCCTTTCCAGCACCTTCTCATTCCACTCGCTTTTTGCCGCTCGGATATAGTACCACGGAGAATTTTCATGAATCAAATACATACGATGAAAACAGATAGAATGACTTATGCTACACAGCAAATTCTCGTTTCGAAGAAATTTTGAAGCAGAGGTATCTTTTTTTGATTCGCTCATCTCTCTTCAAAACTATTAAGAAATGTCCGATATGCTTGGATAACAGTTTCCAGAAAAAAGGTAACGAACGGCATATAATCGTTCATTTCACTGTGCCACCCTATGGAGCTGGCAGTCAGCGCATCATAGTAGTCTTGCTTGCGCTCATACATCAATTTCTCAAGACTGACATATCTGCCTACCGAATAGCCACTTCTACACAAAAGCAGCGAGGCAAGCAGCCGACTCATACGGCCATTACCGTCGGCAAAGGGATGAATACACATGAAATCAAAAACAAACAGAGGCACAAGAAGCAACGGATCATACATGCCCGCTGCAATCTCATCAGAGAAGGCACGACACAACAGATCCATAGCAGAGGGCGTCTCTTCCGTAGCCAGTGGCCTGAAACGGATGATCTGCTCGCCCTGTGCCGTAAAAACAACGACAATATTGTCGCGCTGCTTCCATACGCCACCAAAATCGGTAGCGGTTTGCCGGAAGAGATCATGGTGCAGACTGATTATGGCTTGTGGCATGCAGGCGATGTCACCGTATTGCGCTTGCACACGTGCAAGCGCCTCATAGTAACCGGCAATCTGCTCTTCATCATAATTTTGCGGCTCAACGTTGCCTTCGATCAGCCCTCTCAGACGCTCAGGCGTAGTCGCTATGTCTTCCAGCCTGTTTGAATCTTCAACACTTTGAACCATTGACGTGCTCTGCAACACATCAAGCGTATCTGAAGGTACGCTGAGGTAAAACTCTTGTCTACTTCGGTATTCGTGCAACAGTAGGATCTTATCCATGATTTCTGGTGAAGTCAGGCGCGCGCAATTTGTTGCGTAGTCAAACGATCTCACAACAGATTCCCCCAACCCATAGACGATATGCAGAAGCTCTCCACGCTAGACTCTTCCGCCCGCAAGCGTTCGTATCACGCGCGCAAGCGCGCGCGTGCTTCTTCCCTCAAGATCCTTTTGTACCTGTTTGAATTCCTCGCGTATATGGATGCCTTGCGGGCACTTCTTTTCGCACTGGCCGCAGTCGCGACACGTGCTTGTCCAATGCGGCTCCCCGTCTGGTGTTCTGACACCCGCATAGAGCATATGAGACATCTTTGAACCAAATCGTGAAAACATATGATAGTTGTTGAGGTTCTTGAATGCTCCCGGTATGTTTATTCCCGCAGGACAGGGCATACAGTAGGAACATCCCGTACAACCCACCTGAAGTAATTCCTCATATGCAGACCGTACAGAGTCAATGCTGGCAATATCAATTGGGGTCATGCTCTCTGGAAACGCCTCCGATGCTATACGGATATTTTCCTCAATGTGCTCATCTCTGTTCATTCCCGACAACACCATGGTGACTTCTGGATGATTCCATATCCACTTCAGCGCCCACTCGGCAGGGCTTCGCTTTATGGGCATCTCATCATAGATGCGCTGCACTTCGTTTGGTATCTGTCCCACGAGAGCTCCTCCGCGCAGAGGCTCCATCACGATGATTCCGAGGCCTTTGCTATGAGCATATTTGATGCCCTCGATACCTGCTTGGAAGTTTTCATCAAGAATGTTGAACTGAACCTGCGCAAAATCCCAGTTGTATCCATCAACTATTCGTTTAAAATCGTCCCGGGTTCCGTGGAAAGAAAATCCCATGTGTCTGATCTTACCCTGTTGCTTTATTGAATCCATAAACTCAATGATGCCCAAAGACATCATCTTGTCCCATGATGCACCATCCATCGCATGCAGCAGATAGTAATCGATGCAGTCAACCTGCAGTTTTTCCCTCTGCTTGTTGAATATCTCATCCATGCTCTGCCGCTTGTTGATGGTAAAGCAAGGAAGCTTTGTTGCAATGTTTACCTTTTCCCGATACCCATCTTTTAAGACATACTCGCCAAGAAAACTCTCCGATGCACCGAGGTGGTAGGGGTAGGCAGTATCAAGATAATTAACACCGTGGTCGATGGCATAGCGTATTTGTGCAACCGCTTTTTCTTTGTCGATGAAGGTGGAGTTCTGCCCTCCCACCGTCGTGGGAAGCCTCATACATCCAAATCCAAGCACGGAAAGCTCTTCAGTAGAGTGAGGCATCGTCCTATATTGCATGACTGACCGCTCCTTTAGCTTGTTACTACCCTCTTAAACGAAGCAATTTCTAGACCGTTATAATATCCCGACCGCCACCCGTGATGCACTCGCTGTATCCGGATCTGACGATATAGGAATCTTCCACTCCCACAGTGCCCACGCCGGGAATACCACATTTAGGCTCCAGGGCAAATACCATATTCTCCTGAAGCGGCTCGTCAAAGCCTCGCGCGATGACCGGTATCTCATCTACACAGAGGCCTATGCCATGGCCCAGGAAACGAACACTTTGCCCGTAACCCATAAAACCGACGGAAAGAATCTCAGGCAACGTGCTCATGATCTCAGCATATATCTTTGAAGGAATCGCCCCCGCCACCAGCAATTCCGCACAACGTGATTCAATATCGATGCAAGCACGATGAATCTGTAATGTCTTGGCATCGGGGGCCACACCAAACGAATACACCTGTGTTTTATCGCTATGATAACCATCCGTGCCAAACCCGACATCGACGAAAACGAGGTCGCCCTTCTTCAATCTTCTATCCTGGCTGCCTGCCGCCGGTGAAGCCGCACTCATGCCCCTCATACCTCCGGGGCCGTCAAAATTCGTGGGACACATTGAGTTATCGCCAAATCCAAATTGCCCCATCGCCATCTCAGTCTGAAACATCGAGAAGCGGCAGAGCCCTTGGTGGCCAAGATTCATAAGGGCGCTGAACAACTCGCCCTGAAACTCCGCCTCGCTTATACCTTCTCGTAAAAGGGTGGGCACGATATCTTCCAGTAAGTGTCGCTGCTGCGCACCAGAATGAGAGATAAGCGCCAATTCTTGCTCACTTTTTATGGAGCGAACAGTGAGGAGGATCTTATCAAGAGAGCGTATCGTATCCATCTTGAAGTATTTTCTCAGGCGCTCCATAAGAGCGTATGTCACCACGTCGGTATCAAGATAGGTGGTGCCAAATTCCGGTGCAAGGGTGCCCAGAATGTCGCGATATGAAGACATGGGATAGACGATATCAAGAGGGCATTCCGCTTGTGCGCGCTCGAAGCTTTTCCGCACAAAATAATAAGCGCTACCATCACGCTTGAGTATGAGTAAAGCATCTTGCATGGTACCGGTAAGATAGTACTGATTGACGCGCCCCACAATGAGGGCGGTATCAAAATTGGGGTCTGCATCGGCCAATCTTGTTATCACAGACCTGATGCGTCCCGCGAATTCCTTTGGTGCGATTTCTAAAAACATTACCAACCCTTATCTGAATGTCTAACACGGTCACATGCTACGAGATTATATCATTGCGATCGAGCGCAAGAAACGCAATGAACCGCCAGCACAATTCTCCTGAAATACATCGTGCAGGCGCCGACTAGCCCTGAGCAGAATACTTCGCTGCAGCATCTTATGTCGTCCATGCTGCAACTTAACCGTTTGTCGGGCATTTGCTACAGAGTTCTTCGTATAATGCGACAGAGGAAAGGAGCATGAACCATGAACATCACTATTGAGGAAGACCCCCAGTATTCCATTGTCGAAGTGCATATACGCTGCGCAAACAACAATCACTATGTGCATGCAATGGTAGCCAAGCTACGTATGCTTGACAGACGAGTCACCGGTCTTTTTGACAACACAACCTGTCTCATCGATGCCGAGGACATCCTCTACATTGAAGCCATCGATAGGAAGACATTTTTCTATACAGCAGATATGGTCTTTGAAACCACTCTTCGCCTGTATGAGTTTGAAGAGGACCCCGCTACCAGTGATTTTCTCAGAATAAGTAAATCTATGGTAGTGAACTTCGACAAAATCACCTCGCTACGCCCCGAGATACATGGTCGTTTGCGCGCAACCCTGAACAATAACGAAGTAGTTATCATCTCCCGCCAATATGTACCTGCAGTTAAACGAAAACTTGGTCTCTAGCAGCAAAGGAAAGGAATCATGCCATGAAAGAACGTATCACGAGCGCCCTCGGAAGATATTTTACCAACATCTGTGTTGCCATTGCCGTAGTAACCGTTTTCTCCGTCGTCATTGGCCACGTAGAGCAGATCATTTTTAGCATGATAAATGCCTGGGGATCATCTCCCAACCTGCAAGCCCAAACATCTGAGCTGCTCAGCGCCATAGTTATAGGGACCATCTACTCCTTTTTCTTTTCACCGATGATCAGCAAAAAACTGAGCTACCGGTTACGTGTGGTTAACTTTGGCATCGTGCTCTACGCACTCTTACTGCTCTCCTTGTTTGGCAGCTCTATAGGGCGCCTTGGCTTACCTGAATTGCTCTTTGCGACCCTTCTCTATTTCCTCTTCATCGGCGCGTTCCTCACAGGCTTTACCTTGTACTACCGTGCAACGGGCAAAAAGTATGATGAGCGTCTCGCGGAGTATCACGCACGGCACAACACGCAGACAAAATAGACTAATCACACGAGGTGATGTTTCATGAAAAAGATTCTACGTTTGTTTCTAAAGTTACGATTCGAGTCGCTAGCTTCAGAAATAAGTAAATTAGTTTGGACAGCGCTTTGCATGATAGTCTTTCTTGGTGTGCTCTTATATATGGGTGCTTTGCAGATGGTCGTTTCTGATGCTCAAGAAAAGCCTTCCTGGAGCCTTGCAATTACTGGCATTTCGAATGAAAGAAACGCAAGCCTTGTAGACAATGCTCTATCAACGCTTGGCGCACATACGTTGTATACCGCTCAAGGGCAGTTCAAGCGCATCACTAGCAGCTCTATAGATATTGATTTTTGCTCGCAAAGCAACCCCGCTACCGCAAAACCTACCATTACGAGTTATCAACTAATGTCTGAAGGAACCACCGAAGGCTTGACCGGTTCAAGTTTTCCGTGGTTTTCCGAGCATACGCTTATCACCGGCAATCTTAGCGCGCCTGACCCGGTAGTAGTCGATGCGCAAACGGCTCAGGACTTCCAGTTACGCGTAGGGTCTTCATTCGCAGCGGAAGTTGATGTACTGCTGCCCTCTGGCGGCCGTAAAACAGTACATGAAGATTTGGTAGTAACCGCCATAGTACGACCGACCATCCGTTTTCAAGGGATATGTGCTTTTCTGCCCGAGGTAGAAAACATACTGCATCAAACGAGGGGTATTAGGGGCCATGATGCATTTATCTATAACCTTGATGAAAGTACAGCAGCAGCCACTGCTTCTGCACTAAACGAGCAATTCAGCACCAATGGAAATTCTATTGGTCTTACTTCCCTGCCCTCTTATGATTTTGCCAACATAAGAGGGCAGATAGCCACTTACTCTCCTGATAAGGCGGCGTATAACTGGCTGATAGCCGCTGGAGCTGCACTTCTCATGCTTCTCATCTTCTCTTTTGATGCGCGCAACATCATGACAAAAGGCACGGCAACGCTTAAAGAGTTGGAATTTACGACGAGAGATCTTGTCTTTTCGATTATCGTTGAAAGTCTCGTGGTTTTTCTTCCGATTATTCTTATCTCGTATGCTGCTGCGTGCGCATTCCTGCTTTCAAACAACGACTATTTCCCCTGGATTCTCAGTCATGTCCTTGAGGTACCTATTCCGCTCATAGCACTTCTGGTACTCTTGGCGATTTCGATACAGATAATCGTCTCTCTTCGTTTCTGGAAGCGAGCAACTTCTCGTTGAGATAATGGTGCACTTCTCAGTTATATGTTGACAACATATATGCAGGCGCGTTATACCATTCTGTGGCATGTATTCTGTCTCTCAGCACCGCTTGACGAGAGACGCTCAGAAGAGGAGACACCGGTGACACGATACGCGATCGCGGTCGATCTTGACCGCTGCATGGGATGCTATACCTGCGTACTAGCTTGTAAACAACGGTGGCTCTCAGATACCCCCGTACAATACAATCATGTTGAAACGGTAGAGTGGGGTGTGTATCCTGAGGCGCATCAAAGATTTATCCCACTGTTCTGCCATCAGTGTCTCGACCCAGCGTGTAAAGCCGTATGCCCAGAAAACGCGATTGAGCAAACACCCGAAGGGCCGGTGATCATCGACCGTACCTCATGCGTAGGTTGCGGCGCATGCAAGCAAGCCTGTCCTTATGGTTGCATCACGCTTACCGGTGCCAGCGCAAGCAATGTCGAGCCCCACGCTGAAAAATGCACGCTCTGCTACCCTCTCATCAAACAAGGAGAGATACCTGCCTGCGTTGCTCTCTGCACCACTTCCTGTCTTATCTTCGGCGATCTCGACGATGAGCAGAGCGAACTATCACAATTCATGAACACGCACGAGACTCTTGCTACTCCCGGCTCATGCGTGTTCTACACTATTCCCCGCACGATGCGCGCAGATGATCTGGCCACCTGCGTATCAAATCGCCCCGTCGAAGCGCCCCGCTCAGAACTGCCCTCGGGTGCTCAGCGCGACAACGGCATGCCTATCGATGCCGCCGCAAAAGACCATGAGGAGGCAACCTATTCCATCTGTGCGCTCTGCAATCAAGCCCCCTTCTGTGGCATGAAAGTGGTACAGAAAGATGGCGTTATTTCGCGTATCGAAAAACGCGAAGGATATCCCAATAATAATCTTTGCGTCAAAGGCATGGCGGCAACTCAAGATCTCTATCATCCTGCACGCCTGCTCTACCCGCAGAAACGTTTGAACCCCAAAGGCGAGCCGAGCGTGTGGGAGCGAATTAGTTGGGATGAGGCACTCTCAACCATCGCAGAAAAATTCAACACCATCAAAGATTCCTATGGTGCAGAGAAGGTGCTATTCATGACGGGCGACCCGAAAGAACCGCGCTCAGCGTTGCAGCGTCTGGCCTTTACCTTTGGTTCTCCCAACATGGGAACGGAGAGCTCCACCTGCTACAAAGCATGCGAACTGGCCATGAAGCTCACCTACGGCGTAGAAGGAAAGATTTCAGGCGCGCTCTCAACGGGTAGCTTCCCCACCCCAGGAATAACAAAGATCTGCATCATCTGGGGGACGAATCCCACCTGCTCTTCTGTCAATGCCTTCAAACGCCTCATGAAAGCCAAGGAATCAGGTGTACGATTTATCGTCATCGACCCACGCGTTACTCAAACCGTAGAATTACTGGCCGACATACACCTGCAGCCACGGCCTGGTACCGATGGTGCACTTGCACTCGCATTAGGCGATTACCTCATTGCCCACAACGCCTACGACCAAAAGTTTGTCGCGCAGTGGACGTTTGGGTTCTCAGAATATGCTCAACTCTGCCATGAATATCCCCTTGAGCGGGCCGCCGAAATCTGCGGTCTCCCTCTTGACCTACTACAACAGGCAGCAGACCTACTCATAGACTGTGGTAGCCCTCTGACCATCAAGTGCTCTGCGGCATTCCCCCACCATAAGGAGGGCATCAATACCCTGCGCGCTCTGTTTTTGCTCCTCCCATTGACGGGAAGCATCGATGTACCCGGTGGAATAGCATTGCCCGATGAACCGCTCAACCTTGACGAATGGCGCGCGACATACGAATTTTCCCGCGCGCAGGAGTTGCTCCCCCGCCTCGATCATCTCCGCGTTGATCGTCCCTACGTTCCCGTGTGGGCCGATACCGACTGGCAGGGAAGCATACAGGTCAATATGTTGCCAGAATACGTCCAGACCGGTCAGCTACGCGCCGCACTACTCCTCGGTGTCAATACGCTCATGTGGCCTCAATCCTCTGAATACCAGCATGCGTTGGATAACATGGACTTCGTCGTTGCGGCTGATTATTACTGTCACGATTGGACTCACAACCATGTCGACATGTTGCTACCGGCGGCAATGTCGTTTGAGCGCAGCGCACCTCTTTCAATATTTGGAAGAAACTTCTTTCTCAGAGAACCCATTGTCGCACTCCCCGGCGAAGTAAGAAGCGACTATCGCATCTGTTGCGATATCGGCACAGCACTCGGGTTTGCTAAAGAATTCTGGGGTGGTGGCCCTGAGTCTGAAGAAAATTGTCTACGAGAAATACTGCGCACCTTGAACGTGGAGAATCCTCCCACTCTAGAAGACCTGCGCGCTGCTGTACCCGGCCCCGTCGCTATACCACTGAGCGGCAAATCACAGACACGCAAATACGAGCAAGGCCTGCTACGCGCTGACGGTAAACCGGGCTTCCCCACACCAAGCGGAAACGTGGAGTTTGCCTCAAGCATATTGCAGCAGTACGGATTTGACCCCTTGCCCTCCTATCATGAGCCAGCTGAAAGCCCTCTGTCAACGCCTGATCTGGCTCGTCGCTACCCACTTGTTTTGACCGTCGGGGCACGGGTACCGTTTTACGCCCATTCCAAAGAGCGAGAGCTTCCTTGGCTGGCGCAGTTCATGCCCGAGCCTCTTGTTGGCATGAGCCCGCAGGAAGCTGATGTGCGTGGACTGAAAAACGGAGAACACGTGCTCATCACTTCGCCGGTATGCCCTGAGGGAATAGTCATGAAGCTTGAAGCTACCGAGACCATACGTCCGGGTATGATCGTTGTCCCCCATGGGTGGGCACAAGCCAATGGAAATCAACTGGTTCCTCGTGATTTTGACCCTATAAGCGGATTCCCTACCTATCGGGAAGGATTATGCGAAGTCACTCGATATGTTTCTGAGAACTGACCGACACGCCACGGTCACTTGGCTAGTATAAGAGTCACCGTCGTCGATGCGGTAAACGGCGCGTTAGAAGAGGTAATAGAAATCTTGTCAAACGAAAGTCCCTCTTCATCGCTGGTAGCCGTTATGGTCTTTTGAAGGTCAGTTCTCAGAACAGACGTAGCCGAGAGGACCGAAAGAACGCCCGCCTCAGGGTATCCCCCTGAGTTGAACTTGCCGCAGGAGATAACCGCATATGAAGGCGTTAGCTGAGACACGAGGACAGCATCCGTGCTTGCGTCGTCTCCGTGGCTCCCCACCTTAAGCACATCGACAGAGTCATCGCACACTTCCTTGAGCACCGCAGCCGGTGCATCACTGGTAAATAAAAACGTATTATCGCCATGCGTCACCTCAAGCACCACCGAACAGTCATCGGGATCATCGGAGGATAGCGAGTAATCAGGAGAAAGTATCTCGATAGTACAACCGCGAGAAGGTAATATTTTGCCTTTCGCTGCAACATTGATCACTGTTCCCTTGTCTCTGGCATTATTGAAAAAGTCAGCGTAGACGTTGCTGTTCACCAAGATTTCAGGTGCCCATATTTCCCCAACGTTGAAAGCCTTACATATCAGCGGCGCACCGCCCATGTGGGGTTCATGGCTATGAGTGATAACCAGATAGTCGAGCTTGGTATAGCCAAGGGACGCAATGTAGTTGACAACCGTAGAACCTGTCGTTGCAGAGCCCGCGTCAATAAGCAAGGTTTTCCCATCAGGTAGCTCAATGAATTCGCTTTCGCCCTGCCCCACATCTATGAAGTGTACCTCTAGAGTTCCCAACATATCGGCTGGTTCATCTTTCAAAACCGTGTTCTCAGGCAACTTCGGGGAACTGTTGGGAATGATTAGTTCAGCGGGGTCGGCACCTTCGGCAGCAGTGCTACCTGTGTCTGGGAATACAGCGCAAGCGGCTATGCTAGACAGTGTCACCATCGTGCAAAACATCAAGCCGACAGCTCCCACGACCGCTAAAATCGATGCCCTGCCTCTGGTAAGGATTGGCCGAATAAAGAGAAACACCATGGCGAAAACAATGAGTGCAAAAAGGACTGCCCAATTCATTTGGACCTCCTAACTCGCTACTCTTTTGCTCCAAGTATAGGCCCCTATTTGGCTAAATGCAAATAGCTACAAAAACTCGACGGCGTAAACTTAATGGGGGTCGATTATCCTTCGTTCCCAATGGAGGCCGCTTGCATAACGCACATTGGAACACATCCCTGATAGAGAAGCTCTACAGGGTGATTCCCAACCTCTTCCCTCATATTGTAATGGCATATAGTTGTTAATCGTGAGACTTTCTATCGTTTTTCTTTCGCGTTGTTTTCTGCGTGCGGTGCTCATTGAGTCTTCACGCCTCAGAGACGGTAGTGTTCTTCTTGAATAGATCCTGCTTCTGATGCGTGCCATGTCAGAGGCACCTCGTATGCTCCAAGCACAGGGAAATGCAGCCATTCTTGACTTATACAGATGTTGGTTCTCTGCTTCCATCGTACCTAAAGACGGGCCCTCTACTCCAATAATTAAGGCATTCGTGCGCAGATATGTGATAACTTGTCTGGAAGGCTTTTCCCGGGCGATACCTTCAGCTGCAAGTTCTTCAAGCATGTCTGCAGCTTCTTGAGCATCCCCGAGCCATATACATTCAAGTACTTGACTTGCCTCCTGAGGATTTACAAAGCACCGTGTAACCGCACGGTTAAGATGAAACGGATCCAGGTGTCCGACTGTAACAATATTATTTTTAAGATAGGCGCCACCCTGTTTGCACCAGCCCTCTCCGTCACTGCCGAGATGACATCTTTTGATCTTGGTAAGATCAAATCTCGCGCCAACAGTTGCCACGCCTTGAGTCCAGAAGGTCTGGGGGTCAGCTATACAGCCATGACGGATTGGTTGTACTCGCCGCACTTTCCTGTCAAGGTCAGAGCATTGTTTGCCTCCGTAGGCAACCAGCGCTTTGATCTCTGCCTTGCAAGGCTTTCCCGGAGGCGTCTTTTGAAGGCTTATCCATGTACCGTCTGCTTCTAAACATATCTCTTCGACATCTGCTTGCGCTGCTGGTGAAAGACCTAGTTCGTAAAGCTCATAGGCTGCTTTGACATCTTCTTCCTCGCAAACTTGTCCTGTCTGTCTAAATGCACGCATAACACTGGTGGCGCTGAGCGTAGAACCTCCGCTGCGGCTCAAGAGATGAGCGGCTCGCATATAAGAAACCTCGGCTCCCGCTTCGATCAGAAATGCAGTAGCTCCCGGTGATATACGAGTCTTCCAGGGAAGGTCTAGCGCATCATCAAGTGGCATCAGTGAGACACCGTAGTGATCTGAAAACCTACGACGAGAAAAGGTTACGTCGCCTATCTCAGTAGCAAGAGTACGTGAACGTCTATCACGCATGTGATAGCCATGCGGCAAACCGGCACAGACTTCATCATCAAATCTTTCTAACGCAAGGCCAATAGCGCAGGCGATGGTCTCATGTCCAATTCTGATAGCTTCATCCTCAAACTTTGAAAACGCCAAGCTATCATCGCTTCTTAAGATATCGAGAAAAACGGATACAAGACAGGTGACGGCTTCTGTTGTACTATACATATGCGGGTTTCCTTTCCTTTTTTTCTTGACAATTAGAAGGATAAAGGAAATCCGTATTATTTTCTTACGGTTTGCCCTTAACGGGCACCCCCAAAAACGTTACGCCGTGAAAAACTCAACTGGTGTAAGCCGGCCACCAACCGTTAACTCTTAACGTCGCCCGGAGTAATTTTCGAAAGCAGAAACACCGCAGCCACGGCCAAGACGAAGAGCCCTACCCCGAATATCCCATACATCGCCGAAAATGAAAGCGCGTCTATCACACGACCAGCTATCTGCGTGCCGATAGCACCGCCAAGCATGAAAGAAAAGGGGGCAAGTGACATCGCCGCAGCGCGAGACTCAGGGCTGAACCCGGTAACTATGGTGATCAGAGTAGAATGCGCCACCATAAAACCAAAGCCGAGAAGGATCAGATTTATCGTTGCCAAAACGAGGCTTGAACCATTAACCCAGATAAGGCCATTTGCAAGAGCCATCATGAAAAGCCCGGCAATGACCGTATTTGTTCTTCCCCATCGAGCAGCGATTGTTGCGGTTACTCTGCCGCCGATAAGGGCCGCCACACCAAACACCGTCATAACCGCCCCTATCATGAAAAATGATAGTTCGAAGCGCGCGTCCAACAGTGCCCCATAGTAGCTGAAGCTTCCCAAAAGAAAGATGCCTTCCACAAATATGACCACATAGGTACGCCTGCTCATGGAATTGCTCAACAGTGACAGGTACGGCCTTAGAATAGGAGCATGCGGGTTGATTATCTCTCTACCAGCAACCGCAGCAGGCAACTTGCGCCATAACGCCAGTGCAATGATCGCAGCGATTACACCAAATGCGACAAAGACACCCCGCCAATCGAAGAAATAGGCAATCGCACCTCCCATGGTCATGGAAAGAGCCTGTCCCAGTGTTGAAATACCCATGAAAGAACCTATCGCCTGCTGTCTGCTTTCCATAGGAACAATATCAGCAATAAGCGCAAATGATACCGGCATGGTCGCAGCGGCGAAGACCCCAGTCAGGGCGCGCAATAAAGAGAGATCGAGAATGTTTGAGCCCAGCGCGCAGAGGGTAGTGACTACCGTGAAAGCCGTAAAGGTTATCAAGATGACCCGCGTTCTGCCGTATCGGTCCGCCAGCGGCCCAAACAGAAGCTGAAATAAACCAAACGGAAGCATATAGGCGGTGACCAAGATACCGGCTGAGACCGTCGGAACTCCCATAGTCTCTGAGATCGCAGGAAGCAAGGGAGAAACAACCCAGTTGTCCGCCATGACAATGAAACCGGCCAAACCCAACAATATGATGATATTTTTATGAGACATTCGACTTCCCTCACAACTGATAACCGCAATGAACCGCTGCGTCGTAACGCCGAGCACTTCCATTATGCAGAAGAATGTGCCCAAATCGGCACCAGACTATAACGTTTGGTCTGAAAGTCTTTGAAAGACCAGATCAGCTGTTATCAACCTCTAGCATGCGATACCCGATACCTACATGTGTCTGGATGTAGCGCGGTACACGCGGGTCGGGCTCTATCTTCTTTCGAAGGGAAACCATAAATACCCGTAGCGACATGATGTCGCTTTCAAATGAACTGCCCCATATCTCTTTCAGAATATAGGTATGTGTTAAAACTTTGCCGCAGTTATGCGCGAGCAGACAGAGCAGGTTATACTCGATAGGCGTCAAATGTATCTCCTTACCGCTCAGACGCACACACCGTGCAACATAATCAATTTCCAGCTCACCGTTAGTGAATGTGGTTGCAGGCTCTCCCACAGATTCGCGCGCAGAGGCCAAGCGACGAAATGTAGCACGCAACCGCGCAAGGAGCTCATCCACAGAGAATGGTTTAGTGAGATAATCATCTGCGCCCGAGTCGAGAGCTTCTATCTTATCCTTATCTTCGTTGCGCGCACTTATAACCAATATGGGAGCATGAGACCACGAGCGAATCGTCTGTATGATTTCTACGCCATCCCTATCAGGTAGGCCAAGATCGATCAAGATGACGTACGGGTTCTCAGACGTTGCAAGTGCCAGCGCGGTAGCACCATTTCTTGCCGCACGAAACTGATATCCTTCGACAGAAAGTGCCGTACAGATGAGATTTCGTACTGAATCATCATCTTCAACCACTAATATGAGGTGCTCATCTGTCAATTGTTCCCTCCTGCCTTGGCAGGGTGCATACGAAAACAGAACCAGAAGGGACATTGTCTTCGACCTTGATCGTACCACCGTGAGCTTCCACTATACACTTACAGAGAAACAGACCAAAGCCCGAACCACGATGTCTATCTGCAAAACCACTGGTATAAAACATATCAAATATTTTGAGTTTCTCGGCATCAGGAATGCCTGGTCCATCATCAGCAACAGATATCTCGACAAACGATGATTGCCCTATTGCTGACACCATGATATGAGAACCACGAGGAGTATATTCGATAGCATTGTTTACCAGATTGATGATAACCTGAATAATAAGCCTCGAGTCCATGCGCGCCATAAGATATTCATCGATAGGAGCTACCTCCACATTATGTTCGAGACTTCTCCGATCAACGTGGGCCAGAGCTTCGTTAATAACATCGACGACAACCTCAGGTGTAAAATCGATATGGATCGCACCTGTGCCCATGCGCGTTATGGCAAGCAGATTTTCAGTAAGATTGGTGAGCCACATCGAATCGTCGTAGATGTCAAGACAGAGCTTTTCATATTGTTGCGTATCAAGCACGACGCGATTCTTCAAAAGCATGCTTGCGTTACCCGCAATAGCAGTCAACGGCGTGCGTAGATCATGAGAAACTGACTGCATAAGATTAGCTCTCAATTCTTCGCTCTTTGCTTTCGATAACGCAAGAGCCTCCTTCTTTCGTAGAAGGTTACGCTCAATTACCAGACCGCATTCGTTGAGAATCGCAAGGCACAGATTGTTTTGATCTGCACTGAAATGGTCATGCTCAAGAACAATGCCGATAACTCCACAGACCGTATCGATCCCCCGTATAGATAGGTACAGACATTCCGCCTCGTTGAGCGTTCCCGTTCCGGCACCGGCGTGACGATTGTTTTTAAAAACCCACTCAGCAACCGCACGCCCTTTCTCTGAAAGACATCGTGTTAACACCTTGGTTTCTTCAGAATCAACCGTGAAACGATACGATAATGCCTCTCGACTCGTATTCAATTCAAATGAACTGCCAGACGCTCTCAAAGGAACTTCCAGTGCCCCTTCTCCTGCAGAGGCATCGACGATAAAGAGACGCGGAGCTGAAAGCTGACCCTCCGAAACGCTATAAAGAATTACGGATTTTCCAAAGAGCCTGACAATCTGAGCGGCACTCATCGTGAGAATATCATCCTCATTTTTGGCCTGCTGCAACTGACGGGTGGTGTTCAGCATGATACTCGTCTCGTAGGCTTTTTTAGTAGATGCCTTTTCTTGGATCTTAAGCTTTCCTGCCACGGTACTGGTGATAAATGCGGCGGCAAACATGATAATGAATGTCACTGGATAACTACCATCGTATGCCTGGAGAGAAAAGAACGGCTCAGTGAAAAAGAAGTTGAACGCTAGCACGCTCAATGCTGATGCAATAAAACTATACCAACGCGATCCCGCAGTAACCGCAATCGCTAAAACGGCAAGTATGTAGACCGTTATAATATTTGCGACGGAAAACCCTGCCTGCTGAAATATGAAGCCCACCAGTGTCGCACAGATCAAAAGGCCAGCAGTGATGCCGGCATCTTTCCAAGAGAGCAGCTCCTCGACATGCGCTACGCGGGGCTCTCGTCGTGCAGGAGCTTTCTCCTCAGCAACTATCACCAGATCAATATCTGGAGCTGTTTTCAGTAAGCGCCTCGGCAAAGAAGTTCGAATATTAGCATGCCATCGATTGCGCTCTTTACCCACAATAATTTTTGAAACTGAAGAAAATCGTGCAAATTCAAGCACTTGCTTTGATATGTCACTCCCCGAAATCTGACTGACGTGTGCCCCCAGCTGCTCTGCCAGTTTTGTGTTGGCTTGTAACTGCTCTGTATTGATGTCTTTCCCGAGCACGTCTTCTACAACAACCGCACTGAAATCGGCATGGAATGCGCTTGCCAGATGCGAGGCCATGCGAATGACTTTTTGGTTGGCAGTCGACGAAGTAATACAGGCCAGTATATGTTCATCGGTAAAATAGCTACCGCCACGTCGAGCCCTTTTCGCCTTTTGATTCATATGATCAGCCGTGCGCCGCATAGCCATCTCGCGTAATGCCACCAAGTTGCTTTGAGAAAAGAAGTGACCCATCGCACGCTCAGCTTGATCTGGCCGATAGACCCGTCCCTCACTGAGGCGCTTGAGAAGGTCTTCTGGCTCGATATCTATGAGCTCAATCTTATCTGCATCATCAAAAATGCGATCAGGAATACGTTCATGAACCAAAACGCCTGTTGTCGAGGCAACTATGTCATTGAGGCTTTCGACATGCTGAACGTTGAGCGTAGTGTACACATCGATGCCCGCCTCGAGCAACTCTTCAACATCTTGATAGCGCTTTTTATGACGACAGCCCGGCGTATTGGTATGAGCCAGCTCATCGACCAGCATCAGTTGCGGCCGACGCGCCAGGGCTTCGTCGAGGTCAAGTTCGTGGAGCTCGACCCCTTGATAAGAAATATCGAGAGTTTTCAGACGTTCAAGGCCGCGCGCAAGCTTGATTGTCTGAGGACGATTATGAGGTTCCAGATAACCAACCACGACATCAATACCCCGACGTTTGGCAATATGCGCCGCTTTCAGCATGGCATACGTCTTGCCTACACCAGAAGCATAACCAAAAAATATTTTGAGATGCCCTTTTTCGCGCAGCTGTCTTTCCTCCGCTTCAACTGCGGCGAGCGCTTCGTCGGGAGTGCTGCGTTTATCGTACAACTAGGTTCCCCTTTCGCTGCCTCGGCCTCAGAACCGAAGGTATTCTCATGACTGATATACTTCTACTGAGATATGCCGTCGAGGGCAAGGTTGACCTTCAGCACATTCACGACATCCTCACCGACAAACCCAAAAAGTTTAGATACGGTATGAGCGCGTATGATCTGCTCCACCGCGTCTGCACTAATACCTCGAACCCGCGCAATGCGCTCAACTTGATACTCAGCCGCCTGAACTGAGATGTATGGGTCAAGACCACTCCCAGAACAGGTGATAAGATCGGCAGGAATAGAGGCGCTGTCAGCGTTGGCATCAGCATCTTTGATTTCAGAAACTCGGGCTGCAACAACGGCCGCGTATTGGCTGCTCACGGGACTCAGATTCAAGGGACCCGCATACATGAGTGCGCTTCCATCAGATGCTACATAGGTGAAGGTGTCCACCTTCATCATGCGCCCCCAGAGATACCCTTCGCCGGTAAAGTCCTGTCCGATGAGTTCAGATCCATACGTTGACTCGTCAACGGTAATGATACTCCCGTTACTCTGGTAAGGAAATGCAATCTGGGCTGCAAGAGTTACGATGCCCGTATAGATGACACCGCATAAGAGCATGAATATGAGGAGCGCCGTCATGCTTTTAACTATTGATTTGCCTATCGTCTTCATAAACAATCTTTCCTTTCCGTTCCTAGATAAATCCGATTACGGTGAGGAACATATCGATAAGCTTGATACATATGAACGGTGCAACTATGCCACCAAGCCCGTATATCAAAAGGTTGCGTCGCAACAATACATGTGCGGGCCGTTCGCTGTAGCGCACGCCTTTGAGAGCCAGCGGGATAAGGGCGATAATGATGAGAGCGTTATATATAATCGCCGACAACACCGCACTCTGGGAACTCCTGAGACCCATGATATTGAGCGCCATCAAACCAGGGTATAAACTCATGAAAAGCGCGGGAACAATGGCAAAATACTTTGCTATATCGTTAGCGATTGAAAAGGTCGTCAGGCTTCCTCGCGTCATGAGCAGCTGTTTACCTATGTGAACAATCTCGATAAGCTTGGTTGGAGAAGAATCCAGGTCTATCATATTGCCCGCTTCTTTGGCCGCCTGAGTGCCGCTATTCATCGCAACGGCAACATCGGCCTGAGCAAGAGCTGGCGCGTCATTGGTCCCGTCTCCGGTCATAGCAACCAGATGACCCTGGGACTGAAACTCACGAATCATGGCAAGCTTTGCCTCAGGGGTAGCCTGCGCAAGAAAGTCATCAACGCCCGCCTCGGCAGCAATTGCCGCCGCTGTGATGGGGTTGTCTCCCGTTATCATGATGGTTTTGATACCCATCTTGCGGAGATCATTGAATTTTTCCTTGATACCGTTTTTGACGATATCCTTCAGGTGAACGACGCCGAGTATCTGATGATCTCGAGTAATCACGAGGGGGGTTCCCCCCTGTTCAGATATACTTCTCACCGCTTCGGCACACTCAACGGGGTACTCTCCCCGCGCCGCTACTACATAGTCTTGTATAGCATCGGCAGCACCCTTGCGTATCTCGACACCTTCAAAATCGATACCACTCATACGGGTTGACGCGCTAAAGGGAACAAACCGTACGTCCTTCCCCGTAAAATCTATCTCACGCAGACCAAACTGACTTTTTGCAAGCGTCACGATACTGCGACCCTCCGGCGTTTCGTCAGCAATCGAAGAGAGTTGCGCGGCACGAGCCAACTCTTCGGCAGATGTCGTGCCAACGGTCACAAATTCACACGCCTGACGATTACCCAGCGTGATCGTCCCGGTCTTGTCGAGCATGAGAATGTCCACGTCACCTGCTGCCTCGATAGCTCTTCCGCTCATAGCGAGAACATTCTTGCGATTAAGCCGAGACATGCCAGCAATGCCAATTGCTGAGAGCAGGGCGCCGATGGTGGTGGGAATAAGACAAACCAGAAGCGCAATCAGCGTGGTGACAGAAGTCGGGTTGGCCACCCCTGCCTGCCGAGCACTGAAATCTGCATATGTCCAAAGAGCAACAGTGACCAGAACAAAGATGATAGTGAGAGCGATGAGAAATATCTCAAGTGCAATCTCGTTAGGGGTCTTCTTGCGCGATGCGCCTTCAACCATCGCGATCATCTTATCGAGAAAACTCTGGCCCTCCTCGCTTGTGACCCGTATGATCAGATGATCCGACAAGATGGTGGTGCCCCCAGTAACAGAGCTGCGGTCTCCCCCACTTTCCCGTATAACAGGAGCTGATTCTCCGGTTATGGCACTCTCGTCAACAGAGGCGGTGCCTTCAACGACCTCGCCGTCGGCGGGAATCTGTTCCCCCGCCCAAACGATTACCAGATCGCCCTTCTTTAGGAGCGGCGACGCGACGAGTTCGACACTTTCGGGCTTATCCACTGCAGGAATTCTCTTTGCCTCAACATCGCTCCTACTGGCACGCAAGGTGTCGGCCTGTGCCTTCCCACGGCTTTCGGCGATAGATTCGGCAAAATTTGCAAAGAGCACGGTAAACCATAGAATCAGAGCAATTGCACACATATAACCAGCAGGTGCGTCGCTGAAACCAAAAAACGAAAGCACAAACAAACCGGTCGTAATAATCGCACAGACAAACACGATGAGCATGACGGGATTTCTGACCTGCACGCGCGGATCGAACTTCGCGAAGGAATCCTTTATGCTGCTGATGATAAGAGTTTTGTTAACAAAAGAAGCTTCTTGTGATTGAGTCATCTCGGACACACCTAACCAATCGCCTGGAAATAGTCTGCAAGGGGGCCCAACGCAAGCGCAGGAAAGAAGCTTAGAGCGCCTACGATGAGAATGATCAATATGAGCAAGCCGGCAAATAAGGGGCTGGTCGTTGAGAGAGTCCCCGTAGACACCGCCACGTTCTTCTTAGTTGCAAGATTTTCAGCGAGCGCAAGCGTAGCGGCTATCGGAATGAATCGTGCGCCTATCATACAGAGCGCCAACGAGACATTCAAAAAGACCGTGTTTGCACTAAGGCCGGCAAAGGATGAGCCGTTATTGGCACTTGCAGAGGTATATGCATACAGTAACTCCGTGAATCCATGTGGGCCGCTGTTGGCCAAGTTATCAGCCATTCCAGGAACAAGACAGGCGACACTACTTCCTATCAATGCAAAGACCGGCGTAGCAAGGCATATAACTACCGCCATCTTCATATCAAACGGTTCGATCTTTTTGCCCAAGAACTCAGGCGTACGGCCCACCATGAGGCCCGCTATGAATACGGTAAGAATGACAAACCCCAACAAAGTATAGAGGCCGCATCCAACACCGCCAAAGACAACCTCGCCGAGCATCATAAGCACCAGAGAGATCATGCCGCCCAGAGGAGTAAGACTATCCAACATCGTATTCACTGACCCATTGCTTGTCGCTGTCGTCGCGACCGCCCAGAACGAGGAATTTGAAACTCCCAGGACTGATTCTTTGCCCTCCATATTCCCCGTTTCAAAGATGACCATCATGGCCAAAGATGCCATAAGAACCAGCAACATCGCTATAAAAAGGGTAATCCCCTGCTTTCTATTACCGATGACACGTCCAAAGGTAAAGCAGAGCGCCATCGGAATCAGTAATATTGAAAGCATCTCGAGCAGATTGCTCAGTGCGGTCGGGTTCTCGAAGGGATGAGCTGAGTTTGCCCCGAAAAACCCTCCACCATTTGAGCCCAGCTGCTTGATAGCTATCTGGCTCGCAGCAGGGCCTCCAGGAATAAACTCTCCGTAGACAGCAGTACCATCATCAGTGATGACTGGCTCAATAAGTTGTGCTTCGCTTGCCGCATTGAAATTCTGGATCACCCCTTGGGAAACCAATGCCATAGATAACATGAGCGCGAGAGGAATCAGCACATACAGTATAATGCGCGTCAGATCTACCCAGAAATTACCTAAGCCTTCGTTTTGAGTGCGAACAAATCCCCGTATCAAGGCGAAGAGCACGGCAATGCCCACCCCTGCGGAGACAAAATTCTGAACGGTGAGACCAAAGGCCTGAGACAAATAGCTCAGCTGTGCTTCGCCACTGTATGCCTGCCAATTAGTGTTGGTAACAAAGCTTACCGCCGTATTAAACGCAAGATCCCAAGATAAACCTTCTACATTCTGAGGGTTACCCGGAAGGTAGGATTGGAAGATCAAAATGAGAAACAATATGATAAAGCTGACAAGACTAAAACATATGACCTGCAGCGCGTAGCTCTTCCAACCCATTTCTTCATGAGGATGTATGCGCAGAACACGATATATTAGTGATTCGCACGGGCCCAAAATCTTTTTGAGAACAACATTTTCGCCCGACATCACTCTGCCGATATACCCCCCAAGTGGCCACGCGCAGAGTATCAACAAGGCAAAATACAATAGATATTCCATAAGCGTATTAGTCATGTTGTTCTCTTTCCGTTCATGTTCCCCGCCTCCGAGCGCATTGTCCTCATAATTTTCTCGCCGCTTCTTTCATACGAAAATTGCAGCATTGATCTACCCTGCTTACGCTAGCAGAATAGGAATTACGATAGGATTAAGAACGGGGCTCTGACATTAGGAAGAAATTAAAATTGTTCTACCGTGCTCACGCGGCAGGTATGCATTTTTACTTTCATCTCACCGTCCGGTAGCCTATACTACCAGGAAAAGGCTTATGCACGCTGCCCTGATGTGATGCATGATGAGACATAATACACCGTGAGAATGTCTCAACTCTTGCGAACATGATAGATGGCAAAACCTACCAGGAGGCTGAACCCCATATGGTACAAAAACAAGACGAACAACGTGATGAATCTCAGAAAATAGCCCATACGGAGTTGATCGAAGAAGAAACCTCGGTAGTGTCAGAACAGGAATTGCCAACCCCCACCAGCGCAAAGGCAGTTCAGACAACCAAGAACACGGGGCACGTTCGTAACGCTTTTGCTCTCATCATCGCAGTAATCGTCATAATTCTTATAACAGTGAGCGTACCGGCGCTCTGGTTAAGAACTACTGTCGTAGATGCCGACCAATGGGCTGCAACAGTTGCGCCTCTTGCCGACTCTCCTGCCATACAGAAAGCTGTATCCGCAAATGTATCGAGCGCCATCATCAACGCGCTGGATATGCAGGGAATCGCCGAGCAGTATCTGCCTGAAAAAGCACTACCTCTGGCGGCACCTATTGTCAGCGCCATGGAATCCATGATAGAGCAGCAGACCAGTTCATTGGTTGCTTCTTCTCAGTTCTCGGCATTATGGAGTACCGTCAGCAGCAGTGGGCACACGGCTCTTATAGCAGTCCTCTCCGGCACAGATAATGGAGGCGCCATCAGCAGCGCCAACGGTGCTATCACTCTTGACACCGGTGTAGTTATCGAGGCGGTCAAACAAGCACTGGTCGAACGAGGTTTTAAATTTGTTGCAGACATCCCCACCAGCTACCTCGACAAGAAGATCGTTCTCTATTCCTCGCCTCTTCTGGTACAAGCTCAAAGTGCTTTCAGCCTTTTGCAGAATGGTACGAGCGCCTTGGTGCTCATCACCCTCGTGCTTACCGCAGCAGCTGTCGCGCTGGGAAAGAATCGCCGTAAGGTCATACTTTGGATAGGCATGGGTACCTTCATGAGCATGCTGGTCTCGGTTCTTGTTATCAGTCTTGCCAAAGACCCTCTTATCGGTTCTCTTACCTCTCTTGATGCTACGGGAAAAGCCGCAGCCGCAGCCGCCTATGACCTGATACTGTCATCTCTTGTCCAAGAGCAGCGCATAATCGCCCTCGTCGGTCTTTTTATCGGCATCGTGACAATCATCGTAGGTCGCCCGGTAATCAGAGCGCGCATCGATCAAGGCTTTGGCTATATAGCAGCCCACGACGGTTTCGGAACATTTTGCCAGTGGATAAGTAAGAGACAACGCGGATTTTTTGGAGGCGGATTTATCGTCGCGGGAGTTATTCTCCTTTTTTCGTTCTCGGGTACATGGAGTTTTCTCACCACCCTTGTCATCGTTCTCATCATCTGGCTTCTTCTCGTCAGCGGTATAGTCTATCTCGCGCATCTGACCGACAAAGTACGTGCGGCTGAAATGTCTCAGCACCCACAGACCGCCGAGACACCTACTGACGAAAACCCTAGCGACGGAGAAGAATAACACAATTCGCCCCGAGCTAAGACATCTGGCTTCGGGGCGAATATCTACACTATGATGCACCGTATCAAGCGGTTTTGAGATACTCCACAAAGAGCGGCACCATGGGGGGAATCAACTGCGGAATATAGGTAGGCATCAATGCATCCATAGTTTGTGGTAGCAAATCTGGCATGAGATATGCCATATCTTCGGGCATCTCGCCAATAAACTGTCCCACTTCGGCGACCAGATCCGGCATAACCTTTTTTAGAATGCCCGGTGCCATCATCGGAAACATGACTGGCATCATTGCAGCAAGCATCTTACGCCCCGCAGCAGATTTCGCCATCGCCTTCATCATCGGCGGCATAACCGCAGGCATAGCCGCTACCATCTGTGGGAATACACGCACCATGAGATGAGCCATCTGTTCAGGATCCATCAGTTTGATGAACTGTTCAAAGTAGCCCCACATGTACGTAGTGTATGCCTCGCTGCGCGCAATGTCATATCCTGCAGCAGTCGCTACCACACGAGCAAGATCATCCGTCTCAATGGCCAGACCATTCTTGCGTGCTGAATCGCGCAGTTGTACCTGGCAACAGGGGCAGAGAGCTATGACGGTATCGGCACCAGCCTCAGTTGCCTCTTTCAAACGCTCGCCACCAAGAATCGGAGCAATCGGTAATTCTCCTACCAAAGTAATAACTGAGCCGCAACAGATACCCTCTTCGCGGTTATGCTCCATTTCGACATACTCAATACCGGGTATGGCTTTGAGCATTTCTCGCGGCGGCTCATATATTCCCTGCGCACGTCCCGCATGACAGGAATCGTGGAATGTTACGGTATGCCCTTCAAAGACATTCTTCGAAAGCTTAAGCGTGCCATCGGCCAGTGCCGGTGCAATAACCTCAGAGTAATGCTTTACCTCAAATTCGTAGGGCTCCCCACGCTTAGCTGCCTCTTCAGCATAGAATTCCTTCCACACTAATGCGCAGGCAGGACAAGACGTGATGATAGTCGAAGCACCATGAACGCGAGCAGCAGCGACGTTTTGCTCATACATCTTCTCGAAAAGATCCCAGTGGCCCGCCATCTTCATGGGAATACCGCAGCAGGATTCTTCTGTACCCGCGTACGCCACAGAGAGGCCGCTATCTTGGAGTAACCGTAGGGTGCTCTCTGCTATATCGGTCTCAACATAGCTCGCCGTGCATCCAGCAAAATAGAGCACGTCGCTTTTTTCAGGAATCTTTTCTGCCACATCGGCAGGTACCCAGTCAGCGCGATGTATGCGACGTCCTGCCCAGATATCGCCTTCGCCCCTCAGCGAAGCAGCCATCATCTCGAAAGGCGGGAATGTCCCCATGCCCTGTTCTTCAATAAGTTTACCGCGGAGCGCCATACCGCTCTGCTCTACAGGAAGCTGAAGCTGACAGCGTAGATCGCAGCGTTCGCAGGTAGTGCATGAGAGCATCGTATAGGTAGCATCACGATCCCAGCGAGCGCGGCCTGCCCATATGTCAGCGATGAGGGCATACTTGGCACGCGGACTCTGACTTTCCCATCCACGTCCTGAATACTGCTCACACGTATGAACGCAGTAGCCACAGCGAGCGCATGACAATGCTGCTAATGCCACGTCGCCCGGAACACCATGACGCTCCGCCGGAATACCCGTCTCCTTGCGTGTTGCCTTATTGGCAATGGGGCGAATGACGCCCTCCATCGAAGCGGCCATTCCCATCAGGCGGTCAAGTGCCGCGCCTTTGTCGCCACTGCGGGCAAATACCTTCCCCGGATTCATCACATGGTCCGGGTCGTAATTCGTCTTGTAAGCAGCGAGAGCGTTAACCTTCTGGGCACCCAGCAAGTTTACTGCCTCCCGACGGAAATAGAGACCGGTTGAATAGGCAGATCCTCCATGAGCCCGCGCAATCTTGATGACGAATAGCGAAAGAGCAAAGGCTAGATTGAAGCCAAATTGTCTCTCATCATGAGGGATGTACCCCAAAAGTACCGTATTGCCATCGGCACCGACGGTACCCTCTAGCACAAACGGTTGATCAATTTTGTCTGCAATTTCAGCCAGCACAGAAGCAACCTCGCCCGTAGGCACAATGACTTCAGTGGGGATGATCGAAGGTCCTAGTCGCTTGAGACGCATAGAGGCACTGCGCCCGGCCCATTCGTGCTCAGCTGCCTCATCCGAGAGAAATACTCCGCCGTTGCGCTCAGACAGTGCACCCAGTGCAGGAGAGATGTCTGATGCCCGCGACGGTGGATAGGCGATAAGCGCTAGATAAGCGACAGGAAGTGCTGCGTCTTCAGTGGCCTCTCCAGCAACCTCAGTTTCTTCAAATGCGTGACAGGCACGTGAAGGTAGTTGCTTCTTGAGCTCTACCGAGGTGGGATTGAGAAATGTCAGTGACCACAGGGGAATATGCCCTTCGTCAACTCCTTTGATGAAATCTCCCAGCCGCCCTAGTTCTGAAAAAGATATTAGCTTGACGTACGTCTCTTCGAGAGACCGAACGCGAAAGGTGACCTCAGTGATTACGCCGGTTATGCCCTCAGCATCAGCCACAAGAGTTTGAAGTTCTTCTCCCTCAAATGTCTGGATGATGCCATCAGGGCGCACCACACGTGCCGAGATGACGTTTTCTTTGAATGTCCCATATTCGTAGGAGCCAAACCCACTTCCTCCCTGAGCAAGCCAGCCAGCAACCGTCGAACTCGGGTAGCTAGACGGATGAAGACGCAGATCAAGACCCTTGCGCTGGATACCCCGAGCAACCTCTTCCCAGATGGCACCCGCCTGAGTACGTACCGTGAGCCCCGTCTCATCCACCTCAAGTACATCTTGCCAGCCAGAAAGATCGATGACCAGCCCACCCTGAGCGGGTAGTACTCCTCCGTATCCGCTACTCGCTGCGCCACGCGCAACGAGGGGAACACGCGCCGCACGTGCACAGTTAACAATCTCTACAAGCTCGTTTTCAGTGCGTGGACGTACCACGGCACCGGCAAGCCCCGCCGCAACAAACGGCTTGACCAGTGGGGGCATGACACCGATGTCAAATGAATACATCCGTCGCTCGCGCTGGTCTGCACGAACACGATCCTGCCCTACGATATCTTTCAACTGAGCAAGAAATCTCTCATCAATATTGCCCATATCGCACTCCTCCGCGATCGAATCCTGCACGTACCCGCACATCTTCTTGCGCACTGAGAGGCAAGGTCTTTTCGCCTTACCCGCCATTGTAAATCTTATCTGACCAATAAGATATATGCTCTGATGTCGTCTGTCCGTGATTTGGTCACACAGAGAAGAAGAGAGTTATACTTGCACAAGAAGTACAAATTGGTAGAAAAAGACTGTCTGCCTTGGCGATAGGAATGAACATATGCTCGGAGAATATTTACCCTTCTGGAATCAGATCACTCCAGAAGAGCGCACGCTTCTGGAGTCTAGCGCACAACAACGTCTATTCAAAAGTGGCACCGTCATGCATCGAGGTTCCCAGGATTGTACGGGGTTGTTTCTCGTAACCGCCGGGCAGCTGCGCGCATTTACCGTCTCAGATGAAGGGCGCGAACTTACTCTTTATCGCCTACTCGACCACGATCTCTGTCTGTTTTCAGCACCTTGCATCATGAATAGCATTCAATTTGACTTGTTCGTAGAAGCAGAGGTTAACACGATGGCGTATGTGATACCCTCACCCGTCTATAAGAGTCTGATGGATAGTTCCCTAGTTGTTGCCAAGTACACCAACGAACTCATGGCCTCGCGCTTTTCAGATGTTATGTGGCTGATAGATCAAATTATGAATAGGCGTTTTGATTCGCGGCTGGCCGCTCTGCTCATTGAAGAAGAACGCTTGACCGGTAGCGAAGAGCTCACCGTCACCCATGAGCAACTTGCAAAACACCTGGGCAGTGCCCGCGAAGTGGTAACGAGGATGCTGAAATACCTGCAGTCTGAAGGACTGGTCGAGTCAAAGAGAGGGCATATCGCTATCTTGGACACGCCCAGACTACGCACGCTTGCCGGGAGCAGCCTGCGTTGATAGCAGTGCTCCCGTACCGAGTGTCTAATGTATTTGACCGTCCAGCGTGATAATGACGGTTTCGCAGGGGATATCCTTGCCGCTTGCTTTGATGGCATCCTGCACAGCCTTGCCTAAACCGGCACAACAGGGAACCTCCATGAGAGCTACCGTAATGGATCTGATGTCGTTTTCTGCAATGATCGCAGCAAGCCGAGAGGCGTAGTCGGCGGGATCGAGCTTGGGACAGCCCACTAACACGGCGCGTCCGCGCATGAACCGTGTATGAAAATCTCCGCAGGAAAATGCCGTACAGTCAGCAGCCACTAAGAGGTCTGCATGGTCGAGAAAACTTGCCTGAGACGACACCAACCTGATCTGGATGGGCCAGTGTCCCAACTCAGATGATGAATCGCTTGGTTGAACGGCATCAAGGTCGACCTGCTCCCGCTCAAACATGCGCGCCTGCGCCGAAGGGCAGCCAGCCCCCTGAGCATGCGTCTGAGCATGAGCCACGGCTGCCGCATCATAAGGAGCCGCTTCTCGTTCAATGAAGGAAATAGCCCCTGTTGGGCACGCCGGCAGACAATCGCCCAGACCGTCGCAATAGTCGTCGCGCAGAAGTCGCGCCTTTCCATCCGCTAGGCCAATCGCACCTTCATGACAGGCACTGGCGCACAAGCCGCACCCATTGCATAACTCTTCGTCAATATGAATGATCTTGCGTAGCATAGGGCATCTCCCCTTTCTTGATACATAATCATACTGCCATACTAGTGAAAGTTTGCTAGCGATTCTGTTGTTATAACAACAGAATCGAAAAGTAGTGGGAGTATCGACGCCCCAGCAAACGAGACACTAGGGCCTGATGTTCTTCATCTTCAGGATCGGCTCCGACAAAACCGTGATGGGGCCCTTTACCAGCTCTCTTCCCATTAAAATATTCGGCTGGATTGCAACCCTACTCATGGAAGTGAGCGCGGTGGTTCTCATCGTAATGCTCGCACTCAGCATGCAGTAGATAAGCGATAACTCCGCTTTGGATTAAAGAAACACCACACGTAATCAAACCCTGCAGGCTACATTAAACTTATAGGATATCGCCCGTGCCTTGACTTCCCGTTTATGCACGAGTGCCAAGAACCTCAACCTCAACAATATCGCCTACCTCATATGCCTGATTTGATGGAACTGCCATAAATCCATTAACCAGTCGTATATTCTGAGCTAGTCCGATATTGCCTGCAACCATACGCGCATGAAGCGCTCCGTCAATCTCTTCTAAGATAAGACGCGCTAAATACTCAAACTCTGAGCGAGCCTGTATTGGTTGATCGAGAATTGCTGAAACCTTAACCCGCATTGGTGGTGTCTGGTGATAATAAAAGCAAATCAGCGCCCGAATAAGCCAATCACTTGCCAGTAAGGTGGCAATCATCGGGCCAGGAACGTTGATAGCGGGAATGCCGTTGATAATCGCCATGCCAATAGGACGTCCCGGTATTGCTTTTATTCCATGAGCAAACCACGAGGCGCGCTCTTGAAGTAACTCTGAGTTGTAGTCTTCTGATCCACGAGATGAACCACCGTTAATAAGAACTAGATCGGAGGTTGCGATCGCTTCATCGATCGCCTCGCTCAACAGAACTTGATTATCAGCAATAATGTCGTACGTCACCATCTCAGCACCCCACTTCTGAAGCAATGCACGCAACATAAGGGAATTGCTTTCAATATTTTCCCCTCGTTCCGGTATCTTTCCGACAGGCACCAATTCATTGCCTGTCGGAATATAGGCAACTTTTATACGTTGAAAAACAGGAACCATTGCGTACCCACCAGCTCCTAAAATCGCAACAATCTGAGGCGTTATACATGTTTGTGTCTCACAAAGCAATTCTCCTTTGCGCATAGTCGATCCCGCCTGCTTCACCGCTGCGCCCGCTTCAAAGATAAAATCAGAAACAAAATGAGGACAATCGGCTTCATCAAAAACTACCTGTTCAATTGCAATAATCGTGTCAAATTTATCAGGAAAGTCGTCGCCGGTATCAGCAGATACAAATTGTTCACCTCGTTTCCAATGTGAGGTATCAGGCACACCGTTGATAAAATCAGATGAGCATACCGCGATGCCGTCGAAAGACGAAACTCGATGAGGAGGAAGATCATACTGAGCGCGACAATCATCGGCTAAGATTCGACCGCATGATTCTTCCACAGGTATAGACTCTATACGTCGAGAAGGCACCCAGCGAGTGCATAATGCCGCGATTGCTTCATCGCGTGTAAGCCCTTGGGCGATATCAAACTTCATGGTTACTCCTTCTATTATGACGTTAAATCGTTCTGTAAAAACAATAGTTATATAGCATTAAGTTTCAGATCATCAAACTATATTGACGCTATTATTTCGAACTTATCTGTTACCCCTTTAACAATGTTTTGTTTTATGCTAGTTTTAGAATAATAAGTAATTAGACAAGGAGTATCCATGATAGACACTGTTGATCTTTCTCTTGACATACCACTTTTTGATGGCATACCAAGAGATAAGATTCCCTTTATACTTAAATGTCTCAATGCAACTCTCACAAACTACGAACGCCAAACATACATTCTTTCGCAAGGTGTGTCGTCTCATAAAACTGGCTATTTGTATGAGGGACGCGCCCATATCATTAGTTATGACCTCTGGGGAAACCGTTCAATTCTTGGCGAGTACCGACCAGGTTCAGTCATTGCCGCTGAGCAATTCTTTGGTCTCGCCAACGACACACCCGTGGCCATCGTTGCTAATACATCATGCAAGATCATATGGTTCGGTCTTGATAAATACATCGAAGCCAAGCCCTGCTGCATGGTTCATGTCACACGCATTCGCACCAATCTTGCATGCATTGCCATGCAGATGAATATTCAACTCATTGGTAAACTCGATATCATCTCAAATCGTTCAGTGCGAGAAAAAGTACTCGCCTACCTCTCGGACCAGGCATCGAAAAACGGTAGCCATTCATTCGACATACCTTATAATAGACAAGAACTAGCGGACGCTCTCTATGTTGAGCGCACATCGCTCTCTCATGAACTAAGTAAATTACAACAAGAGGGCTATATTACTTTCTCGCGTAAACACTTCAAGCTTCATCGCCCTCTCGTTGAACAGAGAATGAGACTCATCTAGAAAAATGAAGCATATTCTGCGTCGCTTAAGTCATAGCAATAGAACTTTTTAAAAAACTCTTTTGCTTCTACTTTAAGGTCAATGCTTCCCGTATAGTCTGGATATACGACCTTTGCAAGCCATTGAAATCCAAGAATTGCTTCGGGCGAAGGACGATCCCACCAAAACCCACCAATTGGACAGGAATATACCTGTTTGTTCTTAATTGCCTTCATATCCTGAAGTTGTTTGTTGTCGAGAAGCTGGTTGATGTCATTACCACCCTGAACGATAATTACGTCGGGATCCCAAGACATAGCTTTTTCTACCGTTACGTCACCGTTAAGTTCTGTTGTGGGGATAGTAAAGTTCGCACCAATCTCTTGAATCCAGGCTTGACCCCAATCGCCGCTATTGGCTTTTGTGATATCGGGCTTACTCAGATAATAAACACTTTTGCGCTCATTAGAGGGAATCTTTGCCGCAATCGTCTCAACTAGTGCCAATTTATTATTCCAATAATCAACAAGCTCCTGAGCCTTAGTTTTGTTATCTAATAATGTGCCAATATTGAGAAACTCCTGCTTAAGGTTATCGATAGCCGCCCATCCTATGAGCATGACATACGTCGGTATTCCAACATCCTCAATTTGAGCGTTACCCTTTGAAGAGCTGACTCCCACCAAAGCAATGTCGGGCTCAAGCGACACGATCGTTTCAATATTAATGTCATCAAACGACCCCGCGTTAGTCACACTATTAAACTGCGGATACATTTTCATCAGCTGAGGAAATGTCTTCATCGACGGTTGGGCAACTATTTTGTCGGCTCCACCAAATATGGCAACCTCATGCGTTGTGCCACCATTACATGTGATGACGATTCTGTTAAGTTGATCGGGAATTTTTACCTCGCGATTGTTTGCATCGATAATAACACCACTCTTGCTACCTGCATTGTTTGAACTCTGGCTCGCTCCATTTGTTGCACAACCAGTAAGGAGCAAACCACTCGCCGTCACGACTCCTGTCGTAAAAAGTAGCTCGACAAAATGACGTCGCGATAGCATCTCACCTCTCATTTGAATCTTTTCATTATTTTGCTCCATATAATTCTTTTTGTTCATTGATCCGTTCCTTTCTCAATACTCTATAGCACATTTCTTATATTGATAATCGTCGAGCTAGCTAGCAGATAACCGTATAACTTTGAGTACACGGCTCTGATACTTTTTTATCAGAGCCGGACAGCATCGACTCAAGCAGGCGCTTGCCGTCGCTGACGCGACTAGTAATAATGCGAGTTACCCCCCAAGTGCCTAAAAGAGAAACAGGGGCTTGAGCCGATGGTCCGAATAGCACAAACTCGTGAGCATGGTGTGGCAATTTCGCTAATTCAAAGAATGTTTCGTTTACTAGTGAAGAGCCAGTAATACAGATCACATCGGCTTGATTAAAAAGCGCGTCGGTATCTTCAATACCGTGAAAAACCATGCCACTCGGGCCACGTTCAACCGTTTTCCCTATACGAAGGGTTTGCAAGCTACACAAAGGACGCATGTCGATAATATCTACGTGTCCACAAATTGCCGCCGCTTCTTTTATAACCATACCGGCCCCGACCACAACAACACGATCCTCGGGCCTAATGAAAGAACGGTCTGTAAAGGGCTTGATGCTATAACCCCTATCGCTCAAAGCTTCTGGCGCATTTATCCATGAAGCAAGAGCATTGATTACAGAGAGCCCAACACTTTGCCTGAGAATAGATGTGGAAAATTCTTTCGATTCCTCAAACACCCAAGCCGCAAGAGAAGAAACCGGCTGCCCTGCGTATGATGTAAGCTCATCGAGAATGGCTAAATCCATGGGTCCATAAATTGCATGCTCACCAGTAAAGTTAAAAGCTCGGCCCGAACGCCCATCGTCTAAACTCGCTACCGTCCACTTATTTCCGAATCCTATTTCAGCCAAACACGGCTCTAGCGAATTTGACATGCACAAATCGCAGGTTTCTTCAAATAGATCTTGTAGTTGACCAGTCATTCCTTCACACATCTCTGCTCCCTTTTCTATCAGAATCTAGTCTTTTATCCTCGCGATCGCATGGACAAGGACGGTCTTTTGTTTTCAGCAATGGAACACAGGTTTTTATCTGCCCGTCAGGATGTTCGGGTACCTTGATGGTAGATATTTTTACTGGTATGCCGTATGCATCACGCAAGGTATCCTCAGTTACTATTTCATCTACTTGTGCCACAGAAAACGCGTTGTTCCGAGACATCACGGCAGCCTTGTCGCAGCACAAGAATGCATGGTCAGGAAAATGAGATGTCATGATGACACCAACGCCGCGGTGAGCAAGTTCGCAGATTTGAGCAAGCACTCTCATTTGATTACCGAAATCAAGATTTGATGTGGGCTCGTCCATCATAAGGAATGCAGGTTTTTGCATAAGCGCACGGGCGATAAGAACCATTTGACGTTCCCCGCCACTAACTTCAGTGTAAACACGATCTCGGAGATAGCCCACATCGAGTAGTTCCAGAATCTCGTCTGCTTCTTGAAGCATCACGCGCGAAGGACCAGAGAATAAATCTACACGAGATATTGACCCCATCACCACTACGTCTCTTACTAAAAAAGGAAAGGGAGGCTCGTGCAGTTGAGGCACGTATCCAATAAGTGAGGCAACTTTTTTGCGTTCGCGATGATCCACACGCACGTTATCAATATAAAGAGCACCGTGCGAAAAAGGTATAAAGCCAAGTAGCGATTTAAATAATGTAGTTTTCCCAACTCCATTTGGACCGAGCAAGCAAAGTACCTCACCGCTCTCGATTGAAAAATTGACATCGTGAACAACGTCTTTGCCACAATAGCCGGCGCAAACGCCGCGCGCTTCAAAAATCATGATGCCGCCTTCTTTCTCTTTAAAAGAAGGTAGACAAAAAAGGGAGCTCCTATGATTGAGGTCAAAATTCCAAGAGGTATTTCGACGCTAAATAGATTGCGCGCGACGTTGTCAACCAGCAACAGGAAACTACCCCCTAATAGTGCTGACATAGGAAGGAGGACTTTGTTATTAGGGCCAACAATAAAACGAGCCATATGAGGAATAATGAGACCAACCCAGCCTATGAGACCAGCTATCGCCACCGATGCCGCAGTCAAGAGTGTGGCTGAGAGCACAAAAATACTTCGGAGGCGTTTTACATTCAAGCCCATTGATTGCGCCTCTTCATCCCCAAATGCCATGGCGTTAAGCTGCCAACGCAAAAAAATCAGTGGCAATAAACCGATAATAATAGGAGGCAAAAGAAAGAGCAGATCGTCTAACGATACGGTCGAAAGACTGCCCATCAGCCAATAAGTTATTTCTGGTAGTTTGCTATCAGGATCAGCAATATATTTTGTCAATGTAATAAATGAAGTAAAGAGAGTGGACACCACCATGCCAGCGAGCACAAGCATCAGCAATGCGTCTTTGCCTTTGCTCACACGTAGACAGATGACATAGGTGATAGCAACCGCCAGAATACCAAAAATGAAAGCATTTATCTGAACGAATACATACGGTAAAGAAATTAGTATAGCTACCGCAGCGCCAAATCCGGCCCCCGATGAAGCCCCCAGAATGTCGGGAGATACCATGGGATTTTTAAAAAGTCCTTGGTAAACAGCCCCAGCGACTGCCAAAGATGCGCCAATAATCAATGCTGCACATATACGAGGCAGGCGAACCTTCCAGAGTATGGTCTGGGCCATGTTACTCTGCGAACTAGCATATCCAAATAGTTTTGCGCCGATAATATCGACAACGCCCAGAGGGTTGATTTGATATTGTCCAAACATAAACGATACAAAGAAAAGAGTAATTGTCAGAACCGCAGCGACAAGAAGAGAGAAAATAGCAGATTTTCCGAACGCCACAAAAACCACCTTTTGTCGGTTAACTATACTTGAATATGTATAATTCTTTTTTGAGGAACATTCGGTGGCTAATACCACGAAAGAAATTATTTGTTAGAAAATCGTTTGGGCGCAAGCAAAACATTTATGACCGTCAGCAGCTCTAAGCCTCAACGTGTTTCTGATATCTATTGGTTCGGCTATATCTCCGACATCCGTCGAAGCGTAAGACTTCCGTATTGAACAGCTATAAATTGCTCAGCGCGTGATGTACCACCCGCAAACTCTCTATTGGGTTTTCGTTATGCCTCTTGCCCGGTAGTAAGACAACGCGCGATGAGTTCTGCAATGATGAGAGCTATCTCTTCTGGGCTCTGTCGCGTGTCATCGGCAATCCAGCTTTCAAGAATTCCCACAACACCGCTTGAGATAAAAACATACTGCAGCTCAAAAGAGATCGTGCTCGCATCCGGCTGAGCACGCTGCCATTCTTTCACGTTTCTGTCTCGCTCAATATTGACCAGACGGCGGATAAACTCCTTGTCACCATTGGGGCCTAGAAGCACTTTACACATGTCAATGTTCTCAGACACATAGCGCATGATTTCGGTAAGCATGACTGAAGAGGTGCTGGAAGCTGATGACTCCTTTATTGATCTGCTTATGTCAGCAAATATTTCATCTTCTATCTGCTCCATCAAATCGTAGGCACTTTCATAGTACGCATAGAACGAACCACGCCCTACATCAGCACGGGTGCAAATCTCCGTAACCTTTATCTTATTGATCGGCTTATCCTTCATAAGGTCAAGCAACGCCTGTTTGATAACCATTTTGGTATAGCGTACACGGCGATCAGATCTGCTCTCCACCATCTGTTCATACTCTCCTTGACAATTTTCACCATTCTGCACGATAACGATCAATTCTATTGAAATCATTCAAAAATTGACAGGCTTCAGAAATCCGACTGTTGTTTGAGGATCCTATCGCCAGTATAGTATACGCGTGTCAAAAAATAAACACGTGTCAGTAAAAATAATTACTGTCACTGACGGTTTTGAGGATGAGACTATGAAATATATTCTGAAATTTCGGTGGTTGATCATAACGTTTTGGGTTGTTGCAGCCACAGTCCTGACCATCTTTCTTCCCAATTTGAGCGCGCTTATAAACGAGCGTGGCAATGTCATGCTTGATTCCTCTTATCCTTCGCAAGTCGCCAAGGATCTGATGTCAAACCTGTCATTAGCATCAGGCGACACCGGCATCCTCGTGTTTAGCGATGACAATCAGCTGAGCAGTGAAGACCGACAGAATATCGAGCAGGGTCTCCAAAATCTGAAAAATCATGCAGACGAGATCGGTATCACTGCCGTCACAGATATTTTCGATACTCCCGCAGCCGAAGACCAGTTGGTATCTGAAGACAACACCACTATGCTCGTTCAATTTTCGTTCGAGAAAAATGGCCGTGATATTGAAGCGATACGGGCCGATATAGAAAACCAGCTTGGAACCGTCTCTGTCACTCACTATATTACCGGCAACGATTTCATCAGCAGTGAATACGTGAGTCAGATTATGGTTGGTGTCGAGCGTAGCGCGCTACTCACCGTTGCCTTCATATTAATCGTACTCATTTTGATGTTTCGCTCAGTGGTGGCACCCTTTGCCTCCCTAGTAACCGTCGGCGTGTCCTATCTGGTATCCATCGGCATTGTGGGACAATTGGTCGACCAGTTTGGTTTTCCCATCTCAACGCTTACGCAGATGTTTATCATACTCATTCTCTTCGGCATAGGAACCGACTATAACATCTTGCTGTTTAACCGTTTTAAGGAAGAAATTCAAAAACAGGATACCGTCGATGAAGCCATTATCGTCACGTATAAAACAGCGGGAAAGACCATCTTATATAGTGGTATAACGGTTTTCATCGCATTTCTCTCCCTCCTCTTTGTCGATTTTGGTGTCTATCGCTCCGGCGTGGCAGTCGCCATAGGAGTGGCAATTCTGCTCGCAGTCCTTTTTACCTTGGTTCCCGCTCTCTTGAAGATAGTAGGCAAAAAACTGTTCTGGCCCTCGCGCAATGTCAAAGGCCATGGCCAGAATAAGCTTTGGGCTCGGGCTACCAGCCTCTCAGTCAAGCGCCCCTACCTTGCCATGATCGGCATCGCTCTCGTCATACTTCCTATTCTGGCAGTGGGCAGCTACACGCTTACCTTCAATAATCTTAAAGATATGGATAACTCTTCCTCTCAGTCATTTGTCGGATTTAATACCGTCGCAGACCATTTTGGAGACGGCAAGATCATGCCCGTCACCGTTGTCATTGCAAGTGACACGGCACTCGACAACAGTACCGACCTTGCCGTGATCGATACTCTTACCGAAAAGCTGAGACATGTCGATGGTGTCGCATCTGTCTCTGGTCCCACACAACCTCAGGGAGAAGAAATAGCCGAGTTGTATACGGATAACCAAACAAAACAGGTAGTAAGCGGTCTTTCCTCTGCAAACAGTGGTATTCAAGCTATATCCAATGGGCTTGACACTATGTATAACAGCCTTTCATCCCCTGATTTTACGCAGGTGCAGCAGTTAGCCGCCGGCACATCGGCCCTGCAACAAAACATGGGTGCCATCACATCGGCACTGCAGCAGATCAAAGACGGCATGGATAGCGGCTCGGCAGGGGCTGCGCAGATCGCAGAAGGCATCGCGACCATACGAGCAAACCTCAATACCGTGAGCGGCACTCTGAACAATCAACTGCTGCCCGGCTACATCAGCCTTAAAAGCGGTGTTGACACATGGGCTGGCGGCTATGTAACTATGGAGCAAAATCTGAGCCAACTCATACAGATGGCTCAGGGCATAAACTCACTCATCACCATGCTCGGTGACCCTTCGATCAATCTATCCGGCACTAATCCGGCAGCCTATGCTATCTACCTCCAACTCCATGGCGATGGTAGCGCCAGCAATCCCGGGCTCATGCCACAGCTAGTTGGCGCCATGACTCAATTGGATGCCGGCATGAAAACGGCAAATCAGAGCTATACCTCTCAGATCGCACCCAACTTCACCGCGCTTAATGGAGGTCTCGCTCAAGTCTCAGGTGGATTGCCACAAATGGCATCCGGCCTCTCCTCGCTGGAATCAGGCGCAACGGCTCTCTCCCAAGGTCTCGCGCAAGGAAGCGCTGGCCAGGCTCAGGTTATATCAGGTATTCAGACCATGAGCGATGCGCTCAAGGTAATTGCAGACGGGCAACAATCTCTGTCCGACGGATTATCGACCTTCGGCAGCGCCCTGACTCAACTAAAAGATGCTCTCGGAGCCAGCAGAGATGGGTTGAACCAGATTTCTGATGGTATCAATGAGGCCAATTCGTATCTTACCGAACTCTCTTCAACCAAAACGTTTTATCTGCCTGAAGAAGCCCTTCAAAACGACGGTTTCCAGACAGCTCTGAACGCTTATATGTCTGCGGACCGTAAAACCGCCGAGTTGCTCGTGACCCTAGAGTATGACCCCTACTCCGACGAAGCGGTACAGACGGTCACTACCATCAACACGCTACTTGCAACCTCACTCGATGGCAGCGCTCTGTCGGGTGCGACTATCGCCACGGGCGGGGAAACCTCGGTCACTAACGATCTCAAGCAAGTTGCGGTAAGCGACATGGAAAAAACTCAGCTCATCGTGCTCATCAGTATCTTCCTCGTGCTCATCTTTGTAACACGCTCGTTCTGGATACCGGTGTTTATCACGGGCTCAATTCTGCTGACTTACTACTCCACAATCAGCCTCACCAGCCTGTTTGCCCAAAACGTTCTTCATACCGGCGAACTGGCATGGAACGTACCGTTCTTCGCGTTCCTTATGATAGTAACTCTCGGAGTCGACTACAGCATCTTCCTCATGACGCGTTTCCGAGAATCCCGCGATCTCACGCCGCATGAAGCCATCGTCGAAGCTTCTGGTAACGTAGGCGGTGTCGTGCTCTCCGCAGCACTCATTCTTGGCGGTACCTTCGCAACGATCATACCCACCGGCGTTCACACGCTTGTCGAGCTGGCCATCTCCGTATGCATAGGAATCCTGATGCTGAGTGTTCTCTTCTTGCCCTTCATCATTCCTGCGTGCATATCCGTGCAGGACTGGCTGACGAAAATGTACGGTTTTACCATGCGGCACCCAGAGAATAAGAATCCTGATAATAATCAACAGGATTAGCCAAGAAACCATACGGGACGAGACGCTTAAAGCATCTCGTCCCGTATCAATTGCAGTACCGATACCAATACAAACGTCACACTAGCCGAAGCGCCCGGTAAGATAATCCTCTGCATGCTTATTCTTGGGCTCAGAAAAGACTTGAAGAGTCGGGCCTGTTTCTAACATCTGTCCTAGATAGAAAAAGGATGTCTGATCTGAAACACGTGCTGCTTGCTCCATATTATGCGTAACGATGACTATGCAGAGATTATTGGCCACCATGGAACGTATCGTTTCCTCAATAGCAAACGTTGAAATAGGATCGAGCGCCGAGCAGGGTTCGTCCATGAGCACGACATCAGGCTCAAGCGCAAGCGTCCGGGCAATGCAGAGACGCTGTTGCTGACCGCCCGAAAGCGCGTAAGCGCTCCGTCCCAACTTGTCCTTTACTTCCTCCCAGAGCGCAGCAGACTTAAGCGAACGCTCGACCAATGCATCGAGTTCAGCCTTATTTGTCATGCCATGCCGGCGCGGTGCAAATGCTATATTTTCATAGATTGATTTGTGGAATGGGTTGGGCTGCTGAAACACCATACCAATCGATCGCCTGAGATTGAAAAGGTCTTCTTTGGCTACATTGATATTGTGCTCGTGATAGTAGATCTCACCTGAGATTTTGCAGCGTGCTATCTCTCGATTCATCAGATTCAGGCAACGCAGGAACGTAGACTTGCCACAACCAGACGGGCCAATCAAAGCTGAAACTTGGCCAGCACGAAAATCAAGTGACACATCGCTCAATGCCTCATGAGTGTCATCGTAGCAGACGCCCACATCCTGCGCAGAAATTATTACATCGCTTACAGAAGAGATGATTTCTGTCATTCTGCCGTCAACCTCCTCGCCGCTGCTCGCCCTATAAAACGCGCCGCCAGATTGAAGAGAAGAACGCAGAGAAGAAGTACCGCTGCGGTGCCGTTGGCAACTGCCGTAAGATCAGGCACGACCCCCTCAGAACTTATCTTCCATATATGGACGGCAAGCGTCTCTGCCGGCCGCCAGATATTCCACGGACAGGAATAACTCGAGAGATCGAAGTTCGTAAAGTCAAGCGCCGGCGCCGACTGCCCGGCCGTGTAGATAAGCGCCGCCGCCTCGCCAAATACGCGGCCTGCCGAAAGAATAATGCCGGTGATGATCGCAGGCATGGCGGTAGGCAACAATACATGAACCGTCGTTTCCCATCGCGTGAGCCCCAAGGCGAGGCCCGCATCGCGCTGTTCAAGCGGGACGGCCTCTAAGGCCTGCTGTATAACACGCACGAGAATAGGTAGATTGAACATGGTCAAGGCAAGCGCTCCTGACATGATGGAAAAACCCCACCCCAGCGTCAAGACGAAGAAAAGAAATCCAAAAAGACCGACCACGATCGAGGGAAGAGATGACAACACCTCGATTGACGTTTTAAGCCCCCGTGTGGCACCATTATCCGGCGCATACTCTACCAGAAAGATCGCTGCGCCCAGCGAGAGCGGCGTCGAAATGAGAAGGGTCAGCACGAGCAGATAAAATGAGTTGAAAAGCTCGGGCCCTATGCCTCCGCCCGCTTTGAACTGTTCGGGTTTTGACGTAAGAAACGTCAAGTCAAACGCCTTGTCTGCGCCCGCGATGAGAATACGTAGGATAATTGCCACCAACAATATGCAGATGAAGGCAACGATGAATGCCAGGATGCCTGTGGCTATGCGATCCTGTAGACGAGCTCGCCTCGCTTGCGCGTAAGATGCCCTAGCCATTGCTTGTCAACCTCTTCTTGCCAATAAGATGAATAATGGTGATGAATACAAGTGACATCAACATGAGTATCAGAGCCAAAGACCACAACACATCGTTATAAACAGTGCCCATTGCTTCGTTACCCATACTCATAGTAAGAATCGATGTCAGCGTCGATGCCGGCGTAAACAGTGAAATAGGCATCGCTGCAGAATTTCCGATGACCATCTGCACGGCAAGCGCCTCGCCAAATGCGCGCGTCATGCCTAAGACAACTGCGGTCATGAGTCCGGGGGCAGCGCTCTTAAGCACTACATGCCACACGGTCTGCCAACGGGTACACCCGATGCCATAGGAACCTTCGCGATACGCTTTAGGTACCGCTGCCAACGCGTCGATAGCAAGGGAGGTCACGGTGGGCAATATCATGATGGCCAGCACGAGCGCACTAGAGAAAATGCCGTAACCCGTACCACCGGCCCAGCTGCGTACCCAAGGAACCACTACCGTAAGGCCCAGAAGGCCAAAGACTACCGAAGGAATACCTACGAGTAGTTCAACAACCGGACGAAACACGCGGCGCCCAAAGCTCGGCGACACCTCCACAACGAAGATGGCCGAGCCAAAGGCGAACGGTATAACAAACAAGCAGGAGAGCAGTGTGACCGCAAACGACCCGGCTATCATGGGAAGCGCCCCGACACTGGGCCCTCCTGAAGCATCCATCTGATGGGGGTTCCAATCGGTCCCCCCGAGAAACGACCACAGAGATATTCCGTCTGTGGTAAATGTCGCGATACCGCGCTGAGCGACCATGGCAATAAGTGTCACAACCAAGACCAAGACTATGGTGATGCAGAAGGCCGTGATACCTGTTCCCATGCGCTCCACATACCGCTTGGGCATAGCTTTTGACATCATTATCCTTATGAGAGCCTCGTGACGGTATTAGTCGCGTCTTTGCTTACTTTCATGCCGGAGATAGAGATATATCCATTCTGGCTAACCAGTGTCTGCTGAACACTAGGACTCAGTATGTAGTCGATAAAGGCTTGGGTAAGCGCGTCAGGAGAAGGAGCGGTGTACATGTGCTCATAGGCCCAGATAACCCAGCTGTTTGTCTCAACTTCAGAAGCCTTAGGTTGGACACCATCAATGGAAAGTGCCTTGAAGGTATCAGCGAAATAGGAAAACGCGAGGTAAGAGATTGCGCCTGGCGTTGCCGCAACCATCGTGGCAACCGTGCCCGATGAGTCTTGTTCCTGTGGCTTAAAGGTGCTTGGCACCGTCGTACCAGCAAGCACGGCACTTTCAAACACGGCACGCGTACCAGAGCCAGAAGCACGATTGATAACCGTTATGGTCTTATCAGGGCCGCCCACTTCTTTCCAGTTGGTGATCTGCCCCGAGAATATCTTTCTGAGATTTGAAAGCGAGATATTGTCGATGGTTACGTCCTTATTGACGACAGGACCCATACCAACAACACAGACTTTGTTGTCTTTGATCTTTGCTGCGGTAGCCGCATCAAGTTTTGCCTCGGCAAAGATATCCGAGTTACCTATCTGGACGGCACCCTGCGAAACCTGAGTGAGCCCCGTGCCTGATCCACCACCTTGAACAGTGATCTGAACACCGGAATTTGCTACCATAAACTGCTCGGCGGATGCTTCAACGAGAGGTTGGAGTGCTGTTGAGCCCACGGCGGTGATGCTGCCTGAAAGCTTCGTCGTACCAGAGCTGGAAGAGTTCGCCGCTGAAGAGGACGAATTGTTGGATGGACTGCTGCATCCTACAAGCCCAAGCCCGACAAGCACTCCCGCGCTCCCCGCCACTCCGAGGAATTGACGACGGGTAAGTTCTTTACGGTCTTGCATGATTCTCCTTTCGATTTTTAATTGCCGAAGAGGCGGCTCATACCGTGCCGTCCTTCGTGTCAATTTGAATAGTAGGAGATGAGAGAGCTTGCAGATATAGCGTATGAGCAAGATTTACGGTCCTAGAACTAGATTATTACGCAGGTCTTACAAATGGGTTCATATGTGGTGGAAGTGTGAGGTAAAACGCTGAGCAAGCAGTGCGCGTTCTGCCCCGACGATACCAGAAACAGAAAAGTGCCCCGTTTCTTAAATATACCCCTTAAATATACCTTACAAAGCTTTTACCGGTCGCCTTATTGAGTATTGACGTTTGCGCTCCATTTAACTACCTTATATTGTGTGGTAACAATTTTAATACACTATATATTGTTATTACCTTATGTATTTACACCAGTATGCAAGGAGAGAGACTATGCTTCAGCAAATAATCAAACGTGATCGAACTACGGTGCCGTTTAAAAAAGAGAAGATCGTCCTTGCTATTTTTAAGGCGGCACGATCAGTTGATGGTAACGATTTCGAAACCGCCGAAAAGTTGGCTGAAAAGGTCGTAGAACTCGCTGAAATACAATACCCTGACAGTATTGCAGATGTAGAGGGCATTCAGGACATTGTTGAAAAAGTTCTGATCGAAGACGGCCATGCCCGGACTGCAAAGGCATTCATCCTTTATCGCGAAAAACGCCGCTCTGCTCGTGAGTCTAATGCCCTGATAGGCGCGACCATCAACATGTTCTCTCATTATCTTGATGACTCAGACTGGAAAATAAATGAGAACGCCAATACGCAGAAATCTATCAATGGGTTAAATAATTACGTGCGCGAGGCATTCACCAAAAACTATTGGCTCCATGAGGTCTATCCTGACACCGTTCGCAACGCACATCTCTCAGGAGACATCCACATCCACGATCTCGGCTTCTTTGGCCCCTATTGTGCCGGATGGGATCTACGCCAACTCCTTATGAACGGTTTTGGTGGTGTTCCCGGCAAAATCGAGTCTAAGCCGGCAAAGCACCTACGGCCGTTTCTTGGGCAGATCGTAAACTCAACGTTTACCACCCAAGGCGAGACCGCCGGAGCTCAGGCGTGGTCTTCATTTGACACCTATTGTGCCCCTTTCATCCGCTATGACAATTTAGATTACGAGACAATAAAACAAGCCTTGCAGGAATTCATATTCAACCTGAATGTACCCACGCGCGTTGGTTTTCAGTGCCCGTTCTCAAATCTTACGTTCGATATCGTGGTGCCACGCACGCTCAGAGACCAAGGTGTCATCATCGGTGGCACACTGATGGAACAAACCTACGGGGATTTTCAAGAAGAGATGGATCTTTTCAACCAGGCGTTTTGCGATGTCATGATAGAGGGCGACGCAAAAGGTCGCGTATTTACATTCCCCATTCCCACCATCAACATCACCAAAGACTTTGATTGGGATAGCTCGGTAACCGAACGATTCATGGAGATAACGTGCCGCTATGGCATACCCTATTTCTCTAATTACATCAACTCCGACCTTTCGCCGGAAGATGCGCTGTCTATGTGTTGTCGCTTGCGCCTTGACACCACCGAACTTCGTAAGAGGGGCGGCGGCCTCTTCGGCTCAAACCCTCTGACGGGCTCAATCGGTGTCGTAACGATAGATTTGCCCCGTATTGCCTACCTTTCAAAGAGCGAGTCGGAATTCAAGGTCAGGCTTTGGCAACAGATGAACATTGCGCAAAACAGCCTTGAGATCAAACGTAAGATCATTGAGGAGCAAACAGAGAGAGGCCTCTACCCTTACTCCGCAAGCTATCTGAAAGACATAAAAGCCCGGACGGGAAGTTATTGGTTTAACCATTTTGCCACAATCGGCCTCATCGGCATGAATGAAGCATGCCAGAATCTGCTGGGTCCCGATCAGGATATAACCACTCCCGAAGGACAAGCATTTGCCATTCGGACGCTCAACTATATGCGCGATGTTATTAAAGACATCCAAGACGATACCGGTCACTACTATAACCTCGAAGCAACACCTGCAGAAGGTACCAGTTACAGCCTAGCCAAGGCCGACAAAGAACGCTACCCTGATATCATAACCGCCGGTGAGACGGTCCCCTATTACACCAACTCGTCTCAGCTTCCTGTAGGGTTTACCGATGATATCTTTGAGACGATGGATCTTCAAGATGAGATGCAATCGCTCTACACCGGAGGAACCGTTCTCCATCTATATCTGGGCGAGGCGGTCAAAGATACACAAACAGCCAAGAACCTCATACGAACTATATTTACCCATTACAAGTTACCGTATATATCGCTCACGCCCACATTTTCTGTGTGCAACGACCACGGTTACCTTTTGGGCGAACAGTTTACCTGCCCTGAATGCGGAGAGCCCGCAGAAGTCTGGAGTCGTGTCGTGGGTTATCTGCGACCGGTCCAAAACTTCAATACCGGAAAGCGTGCAGAGTACGAGGAACGCAAGAAATACGTCATTCATTCCTAGGAGACCCGTATGATCGTTGCAGGAATGGCAAAGAGTTCGCTGGTCGACTACCCCGGACAACCCGCGGCCGTACTTTTCGTACCGGGATGCAACTACGATTGTTTCTTCTGCCATAACCGTAGTCTTATCGACGGCACACACAACGTACTGGCGTGGGACGATATCTATCATTTTCTGGAAAGACGGGTTAACTTGCTCAATGCAGTCGTGATAAGCGGAGGAGAACCAACCCTACAAAAAGATCTTTTGCCCCGTATTGAAGAGATTCGTCGGCTTGGCTATCACATAAAAGTTGACAGTAATGGGTCATCGCCTACCGTGATAGCACGGCTTCTTGAAAATGGCTTATGCGACTATATGGCCATCGACTATAAAGCCCCGGCCGCACGCTATCAGGAATTCTGCGGGGCTGGGGCCAGCGCGCAGGACGTGCTTGAGACTATCAACCTCCTCATGGAACGTACGGTTGACTTTGAAGTGCGTACCACTGTTGTCCCTCAACTTGATATTGACGATCTTATACACATAGCGAGGGAGCTTCCTGCACTCCCTCGCTATGTGCTGAACCCCTATCGCCGACCCGACACCTATCGTTTTATCGATGAGGATCGGATCTCTGCGGTGCCCTACTCCCCCGCAGAGATCGAAACATTCCGCAACCTGCTCAAAACCATACAACCCCACATCGGCTAACTATAAGAAACTAAAGGCAATCTCCTCGTCAGCGTCTTATCTTCTACAACTCAAGTCGCTCCTCAAGTTTCTTCCATATCATCCTCAGAGCTTCCAGACCACGAGAATCAACGTCGGCATTAACGGTGCACGCCTTTTCCCCCAGATCAACCAAAGCATTTCCCAATGCTCTATCGAAGGGGACCGTACCAAGAATCGGAATGTTCTGGTGTGCCGCAAATATTTTCAACTGTTTGACTCCCTCATCTGAGAGATCGGCTTTATTGATAATCACGGTGCTGTCAAGCTTGAAGCGATGAGCAAGATCTATCAAACGGCTCAGATCATGAACACCTGAAACAGTCGGTTCAGCAACGGCAACAAGCATATCCACACGCGCCAGCGCTGCAATAACCGGACAGCCAACGCCAGGGGGCCCATCAACCAGAAGTATCTCAGCGTCTATTTCCTGAGCCACCTGCTCTGCGCGCTCTCGCACCGCAGTAACCAATTTACCCGACAGATCCTCTCCCGGCACCAACTGCCCATAGACAAGAGGACCCGTCAAAGCCATACCGCTACACACCACGCCCGCAACGGTTGATGAACGTGAAATAGCATGAACAGGACACGCTCGTTCGCATGCAAAACACCCTTCACAACTCCAGGAGTCCACCCGCGCGCATCCATTTGAAAGATCGATAGTGAGAGCATCAAAACAACAGGCATCCACACAACGAGCGCACCCATCGCATAATGAAAGATCGATTGATGGACGCAGCGCACCGGAAAATTCCTTCTGTTGTTCGGCGTGAACCTGAAGAGCCAAAGGAAGGTTTGAAGCCTCAACATCGGTATCGGCCACAACAACAGAATATCTTGCGGAGGCAATCTGAGCAAACAGTGCCGTGATGGTAGTTTTACCTGTACCCCCTTTGCCCGATGCCACGACAATTCTCTTCGTCATGCGAAAGCCACCTGATCTTTCATTTCGCGATAGGCATCAAGAAGCACCGATCGAACAAATGAATCGGTTATACCCTCTAACAATCCACATGCATACGCTGCAGCTATATCGCGTGAAAACGGAATACGACCCACAACGGGAGACTCAAAATCAGCACAGAGATCAATGATGTCGGAAGTCCACTCGCTTGCTTCTGAGCTATCACGATTGATAATAACTCCCGAGGGAAGACCTAGATCACGTCCCAACTGCAGTGAAAGAGAGAGATCGTGTATGCCAAACACAGTAGGCTCAGTAACAAACAGTACGGCATCTGCTCCTCGCACCGCAGCAACCATTGCACAAGAGACTCCGGGAGGCGCATCCAGAATAACAATATCAGAATCTGAAACATCCACCGAACGCGCTGCACGTATAACTGCCGGAGCCTTGACCTCTCCGACGTCCATCCTACCGGTAACAAGGCGTAACCCAGAAGTCTCGCATCGGGTGATTTCAACCTCGCCAACGCGCCGAACAGTTAACGCCATTGCGCCTACCGGACATACCGTCGCGCAAAGACCACATCCATGACAGAGCTCGTCAATCACAACGAGCGTCGTGCCAAACAGCCGCAGAGCCTTGAAGGCACACACATCGCGACATGCCATACATCGGCTGCAGGCCTCTTCATCAATATGCGCCACATTGACCGTTACGTCCGTGAGTGCCTCTACGCTGCCTTTAATGAAGAGATGGTCATCAGGAGCCTCAACATCGCAGTCAATAAGCGTGACGTTAAGGCCCCTGTTTGCCAATATCGCGGCAAGATTCGTTGAGACGAATGTCTTGCCGGTCCCACCTTTACCAGAAGCGATGGCAAGCACAAAACATCGTTTTTCAGACGAACTGTTCACATTCATCCCTTTGCCATATTTTCCTTCGTCAGTGTCCTTCATGGCAGGCATCGTTGAGGCTCATGACAGGTAGTTCGCCATGAGCAGCACGCAATGCAACGTCGCCGACCTTAGGTGTTACGTTATCGAAGTAAACCGTAATGTTAGCATCGTTAAACCCCATGAGAGGGCGCCCGCCCATACCAGCAGCGACAATGGCCGTCGCATTGTTTTCAGCAAGCAAGTTCACCGGACGCAGACACCCGCCCTCTTCATGAGGGGGATTGTCCAGAACGGTTGTGGCAACAATTTCACCATTTTCGATATCAACCAACGTAAAGCAGTCGCACTGACCGAAGTGGCCCGAGCGTTGAGCTTCAAGTCCACCGTTACCAATGGTAGGAATTGCAAGTTTCATACTGATCATCTTCCTTCTCTTTCATCATTAGTTTATAGAGATTCATTGCCTATCTGCCTGTGCAGATAAATACAAACAATAGGGAGGCTTATTGAAGAATAAGCCTCTCTCTGTTTTGTCACCACTACATACCGGTATAACTACTTCCGGAAGCGAGGGCCTCAAGTGTGTTCTCTTTAAAACGAGCAACTGCCTCACACACCGTAAGTCCCGTTGCGTCGTATCCTGAGATACCGGCTTTTTCTAGCGCCTCGAAAGCATTAGGGCCAAGATGACCCGTTAGGACTGCCTGGGCACCGCGAGCGCATATAAGTTCAGCCGCGCCATATCCGGCGCCCTTGAGTGCTTGTTGATTTTCGGAATTGTCTAAACCCTCAAAATCCATCGTCTCTGTATCTATAATCAAGAGCGCCTGAGCTCTTCCAAAACGTTCGTCTACTTGAGCGTCCAAAGAGGGTCTCAGGGCGCTTACCGCTAATTTCATAGGAAACTTCCCTTCTCGTGTATCTTTGAAACTTTTCTTCCCATTCTCTGCCAACGGCCCGCAGGTCATCCGTCGCGACCTATTCGCCTGCATCTTTTTCAGAAGCAACCTGGCTCAAACCCTTTTCCAATATCCCCGCAAGCAGCCCGTCGAGGCGTTCACGCCGACGCAAAACATCAAGCCACTGTTCTGCAAGTTCAATACCCTGTTGGGTTAGTTCATACTCGCGACGACGAGGTCCTGAGCCCTCCTCATCCCAACGCGATACCGCCGACCCATCTTCTTCAAGGCGGCGCAATGCGCGATATAATCCACCCACATCGACATCGACTTCGCCATCTGTGAGTTCCAGTATGGTACGGCGCATATCATAGCCATAGTTTCCCATATTCAGCAGTGCAGCCAACGCAGCTGGCTCAACTGTCGTGCCGCCACCCGCGCGACGACAGCACGGTTTACGGCTTTCATTGTTTGTACAGCCTCGTCCCGGCATCAGTATCACCTACTTTCTTACATGCTCGATAATTCGTCTCCTCTATTATATGCCACAAACATATATACTCTTTACTTATATATGTTGTCAACATATAATGCGTATATGGCTTATCTATTACGAGTAGAAACAATGCATCTGGTGAACGACCCCGTCGCAAAGGCCAGATGATCGACCATGAAAGATCGGGAGGAACTTATGAGTTGTGAAGATACCCATCATTGCTGTGCACGCGGAACGAAGGAAGGTCCTATCTCTTTTCCTGGAACATTTGATCATGATACTCCCTGGCGCTTTTACAACCACCTGATAAAAGAGTTACCCGAAGATGTGCGCGTACTTGATTGCTGCGTAGGATCCCACTGGAGTTATATCGAAGCCGAATGTGGCATGGGCTTGAGCTTTACTTGCAGAGGAGGTGCCCGTCGTAACTACACTCAGGATTTGCGCGGCATGAGACTCATTGATGTGGCTGAACTCGTGAAATCATGGAACTATGAGGAGGCTTCTCTCGGTGTAGCGGCTCTAAACGCCTGGTATGCACAAGAAGAGAAGATTACTGCATGGGGTGCGATGCTCGACCCATCAACCGGACCGAGCACGGGCAAGAGACAGAGCGCTTTCAGCGTCTATCTTGATGAACTTGCAGGCAAAAAGGTCACCGTTATCGGACATTTCCCCCATTTGGATGAGATAGCAGAACTAGCTGATCTCACAATTCTTGAGCGCAACTGCGGCAGTGCCCTTGATACACCTGATCCTGCCTGTGAATATATACTCTCCTCTCAGGATTTTGTGTTCATAACGGGCGTGACCATCATCAACAAAACTGCTCCACGATTGCTTGATCTTTGCAAAAACGCACGGACCATCATGGTGGGGCCTAGCGTCATTCCCACTCCCTTCCTTTACAGTTGGGGCATCGAAACACTCGCCGGTTCCATCGTAAACGATCCGGAGAAAATGCGTGCATCTATCAAATTGGGTGCAGGAGCCCTGTTTGAGGACGCGCTAAGAATGTTTCAGCTTTCAAACAGATAGCTATGCCCAGATAAACTGCGCATTGAATACTTGACTGATAAGAAGAACTCATCGCCTCGATGGGTTCTTCTTGCGTTATTCTCGCCTATAACGCAAGCGGGTTTTATATGCTACGCCATAAGCAAAACCCGCTGATCCGAGAAATCATACAGTCTGTACCCGGCCCCTTTTCCTTTTCATACAACGACTCATTTTCCTTTTCATACAGAGCGTATGAAGACCCCTTGGTAAACTCCCTTATCAGGCACTTCAGGTGTGCAAATTCTGATTGCGCATCAAGCATTGATCGATAAAAAGAAATAGACATCTGCCTGAATGTTATATGGAAAGGAGGAATGACCATGTGCTTTAGACCAGCAGAAGCTGATGCCGGCATCCTGCCTATTCAGTGCCCCAACTGTGGCAATACCGTATTTCCCACTCAAGGTCTTCTACCATCAAAGTGCCCCTTCTGTTCTGAACCCATAGACGCAGATACCGCACCCGCAGTACCCAAACCGCCGACGGCACCCGGTGCAAACGGAACACCGCTCCAGGCACCGAATGCACCTTCAGCCCCCAACGCGCCAAAGGCACCAAATAAACCGGGAACTGAGGGGTAAGACGGCTAACAAGCTTGTCAAATCCTTCGCCTAGAACGGTAAACAACTGAAGGGCTTTGGCGCTAGGGCTTTTCGTCAAAACGGATTACGGCAGTTTTCGGAGAAGGTTGAATAAAACGGAGAAGGAGGTTTGAAACGAATGACAGATAAGATCCAAGAGTTAGAAGATGGAACGCTGTTATACCGTACCTGCGGATGGTCTGCTCCCGGCGATCACCCGGTGGGATGTGGCATGTATCTTAAGGTAAAAGATGGAAAACTCATCGGTGTTGAAGGCGATCCAGAGCATCCTATTTCACAGGGACGATTATGCGTACGCTGTCTCTCATTACCAGAATTCGTCTACAACAAGGACCGCATTATCAAACCCATGAAACGTGCGCGCGAAGACCGCGGCAAAGACAACTGGGAGCCCTGCTCATGGGAAGAGGCCCTAGATATCATCGAGGAGAATGTTCGTCACATCCAGAAGGACTATGGCAACGAATATTGCATGGTCTTTCAGGGTACGGGCCGCGAATCAACTCTCTACGCCCCTGCGCTTGCCTATGCAGTATTGCGGACTCCTAACATCACCACGGCACTTTCCGGGGAATCCTGCTACGGGCCTCGTTGCAATGTGGCTAATTTCATTCTCGGCGCTGGTTACCCTGAACTTGACTATGCCGCATTCTTCCCTGACCGCTACGATGATCCTCGTTACGTGATCCCCCAGTACATAGTCCTTTGGGGCAAAGACCCGTTGTCCTCAAACCCTGATGGATTCTATGGCCATTCGCTGATCGACCTTATGAAACGCGGGTCGCAGTTCATTACGATCGATCCCCGCGTAACCTGGCTCGGCGCGCATGCAGCCTTCCACCTGCAGCTGCGCCCCGGCACCGATGTCGCCGTTGGACTCGGGCTTATAAACGTCATCATCTCAGAAGATATTTACGACCACAACTTCGTCGAAAAATGGTGCTACGGGTTTGAGGAGCTGAAAGCACGCGCCGCAGAATTCCCACCCGAAAAGGTTGAGGAGATCACTTGGATTCCCCAAGAAACGCTCATCGGTGCCGCTCGTGCTATGGCCACCGCAAAACCCACAGCATTCATGTGGGGCCTTGCCATGGATATGAGCACCAATGGTGTTCAGGTGGGACACGTGTTCCTTGATGTCTGCGCTATCACCGGTAACTTAGACGTGCCAGGAGGTGTGACCCTTGCCGTGCCCGCAAGCTTCATGGGCAAATGGCGCTACGAATGCGCTACCTGGGTACCCGATGAAGCATATGATAAACAACTCATTGCCCCTAACCTGAAGAAGATTTCCGCACGCGCCAAGATGGCACACACCGATAGCGTGCTAGATGCCATGGAAACCGGCGACCCCTATAAACCGAAGATGGTCTGGTTTGTGGCCACTAATCCTCTTGCCTGCAACGCCGCGCAACCACATCGCTGGCATGATGCTTTCAAAGACTTCGAGTTCATCGTTGCTCAAGACTGCGTCATGACACCGACCGCCATGGCACTTGCCGATGTGTTCTTACCCGTTGCTTCGTTTGCAGAGCATGACGGTATCGTACTGCCACAGTTTGGCCGCAATACCCACTTCCTTGGTGCTATGAACAAGGCTATCGACCTTGGTTGCAAGTCCGACCTTGAAATCGACATCATGGCTGGCAAGCGCCTTAATCCTGAGGCGTGGCCTTGGAACTCAGTTGAAGAATTCTTCTCGGAGCAGATTGAATCTCTCGGCATCACGTTCAAAGAACTGCAAGAACAAGTAGTTGTGCAGAATACCTTTGAGTACTACAAGTATGAAAAAGGTCTTCTCAGAAGCGATGGATATCCTGGCTTTAATACACCTACCGGTAAAGTCGAATTACGATCAAGCATCTACCCTGACTGGGACGAAGATGGACTCCCCTACTTCGTCGAACCTCCAATAAGCCCCTACAGCATGCCGGAAATCGTCGATGATTATCCTCTGGTTCTCACCACCGGTGGTCGCTCACACCCCTATTTTCACTCAGAGGGACGCCAGATGCCATCGCTGCGTGCTATAGTGCCCGATCCTATCGTTACCATTCACCCAAAGACTGCTGAGAAAGCAGGCATTACCAGCGGCGACTGGGTGTGCGTTGAGAACATGTTCGGTCAATGTATACAGCGCGCGTTAGTATCACCGGTCGTAAATGAGCGCGTCGTCCATTGTCAACATGGTTGGTGGTTCCCCGAGCAGGAAGGTCAAGAAGACAACTTATACGGTACTTATAAGGCAAACCCAAACAATCTCGTTCCTCACCACGTAGTAGGCAAAATGGGTTGGGGCGCCCCCTATAAGAGCATGGTCTGTCGCATATATAAGGTTGATGGACTCGATAGCTACAATCCCGAATGGCCCGCCGAGCCCTTCAAGATCGACGAGAGCTATAGCCACGACAAGAAGACTCTGCTCGCGCAGCAGGCTGCGGAGAAGGAGTAGTGATGGTAATGGAACATCTTGCCTTGATAATCGACTATAAATATTGCACCGGTTGCCACGTATGCGAAGTAGCTTGTCGCAAAGAGCATGATTACTCACTGGAAGAATGGGGCATCCAACTCACCGAGCATGGCCCTGTCCAATTCAAGGGTGAATGGATGTGGCACTATGTTCCCGTGCCTTCCAGCCTCTGCGATCTCTGCGCTGATCGACGCGCAGAAGGTAAAGACCCCACCTGTGTGCATCATTGTCTCGCACAGTGCATGGAAGTCGTTCCTGTTGAAAAGGTATCTGAAAGACTGGCGGCATTAGGTAAAACAGCCGTGTGCTACGTCCCCTAGAGGCTGCACGCGTCAGCCACACTCTGGCACGTCACAAGAGCTTGCGTCATGCAAACTCTTGTGACGTGCCTCTGATAAGTGCACGATCATATATCAAGAAAAGGATGAAAACAGGTATCCCAGATTGCCATTCGTCAAGGCGACTTCAATGCGCGGCAGCAGATCAGTCGCAAATCGCCTCAGATAATCGCGTGACTCAAAATCCGGTATTCCCAGACTATCCGACAAGACTTCAGCCGCATCTCGCAGTGCTCTGCTCCGTTCAGCTTTCGTGAGCGGTTTGAGCAGACACGCGATCTCTGCACAGTGCTCTGCTGAAACCGTCAACGCAAACGGATCGTTTCCTATCAGGGAAAGTCCGAGGGCATTTGAAGCAATCGGCTCATATACATTGATGAGAAGCCCCCGATAATCAGGATAGCGATGAGCAAGAAGACGATTACACCTCGCAGTATCAAACTGTCTGAGAAAGCACTCCTCTATGTTAAGCGAACAAAGATATTCATTGATGTACGCGATGCCGAGAAGCGAGTCAGAAATGGGATGGCAGAGCGGATAATCTATATCGCAGGGAATCTGATGGGCAAAAAACTGATAGTCATAGCGTTCCCAGAAGCCTCCTATGCTAACTAGGGTATCTTTGAGTGCAATGTTTTCGATCCCTGACATATTGATCAACATCTGCTGCCAGAGCTCATTGCCTATCTCGATAGAATGCTCGAGAATCTTAAGATTCTTCTGAAATTCTTCTCCTATATCAGCATCCATAAAACGAATAACAACGGCTTCTTCATCCATGGTATCGATTCCAAGCACAAAACAGATTGAAGCAAACAAATCATGCACAACAGGTGTGGGAAGAGAGCTGCTGTCATCCATTGTGTAGCGTGCACATCTGTGCGCCAGAAGTTTAAGTAGTTTTGTACGAACCCTCAACACATCCTCTTGAGTAGGCACTCGCTGATCACAGATATCCTTATCAGGGGTATCGTTTATGCGTGATAGTCCCGCATTACCATATATCATCTACCCAAACCTCACCGTCCCATCCGCGCGCTCCGATATCATCAAGCCAGTCGTCTCCATAGCATGCAGGAGTTTCTCTTTTCTCTGATACCTCGTATTCGTCTTGAACAGATACATACACATCAACCTCTTCTTCTGAGGGTGCCAGCCACGCGCTAGGAAACGACCGTTGTTCCAGCAGCTCGACAAGATAGTCCAAAGACCCATGAGCCGTGCCGTCAAAAAGAGTTTTCATCGTCCCAAGTAACTCATCATCGGGGATTTCTTCGCAAAAATCGCTCTTGCATTGATAGAATATCTCTTGTAATCGCGCAAGCGTGTCTTCGTAATCTCCCTGCAAGATATAGGGCGAGCTGCAAAACACTCCCATGAGATCCTTGAGAATGCTCGGGCCAAACTCAATGCGCTCCGTATGTTTGAGAGCAAGAACACGTTCTTCAATAAGTCTCGCGATCTGTGTTGCGGAAAGCGAGAGACCATACTGTCTGCTTGTTTCGTTGCAGGATTCAAGTTCTTGAGCTTCTGAACTACGCTGCACAGCAACGATATCTTGAATAGAAAACTGTTCCATGAATATCACCTCAATAGGGTTATACATGGTTTTAGTCATGAATACAGGACTCGACTTTTGCCCCGTTTTATGGTAATATACGAGTATATAAATCACACTATCTCAACAATCAATAACTCCTCAATCAAACTTTCTCCCTACCTACAAACAACGCGGGTTGGGCAAGCATATACTTTGACCACCTCATCTAAGATCAAGAGCACGGTGTTTTCAAACAGAGAGAAATATCCCTCACGCATAGCAACTACAGGGTAAAGAAGGACGTGTGCCGATGATATAAGAAAATTTCATGGTATATATAAACGTTTGCGGGTACTATTATGCTGAGAGCGATATATCAGTGTCTCTTATAATCTGCAATGTTTGAGGAGATGATGGGAATGACTGCTTTTGGGCTGTTTGGCAGAGAAACCCTTACCGACCGTGGCGTGGCTGAATATCTGGAAACAGATGGGGCTATTCTGCTCGATGTTCGATCGCCTGAAGAATATCGGCAAGGTCACATACCTCAGAGCGTAAACGTGCCGCTGGATCGGCTGAACGCCCTCTCCTACTCGCACGACACGCCTCTGTATGTCTACTGTTACAGCGGCCCGCGTGCGCACCAAGCCTGCACCTGGCTGAAACAACAAGGGTACACTCGCGTCACAGACATCGGAGGCATAGCCTCGTTTCATGGTTCTCTTGAATAGCGTGAAGCACTAAAATAGTGTGAAGTACTAAGTTTTAGAGTACGTTCGATCGGTCGACGATTTTTGCTACGTTACATCAAACGAGGCCTACATCTCGAGAAACGTTGACGCAATCAACCCTGAGCAGTATATTCACACCATATCAATAAGAAGTACGTAGTTCCTCAAAGGGGGACCATCATGCAAACGAGATTATCCGTCAAACTCCTTACACTGGTTTCTTTCATCGTGATGATCCTTACCAACGCACTAGCCGAGATACTCCCTTTCAATAACATCACCATCGTAGAGATATCGGACTCCTACCCCAACCTCTTTGCTCCCGCACCTATAACCTTCTCGATCTGGGGAGTTATCTATTTCTTCCTTCTGATCTATGTGCTCTATGTCATGGGATTGTTCAGAAGTGGCAGGCCGACTCGGCCAGCATTCCTTGAAAAAACGGCTGTTCTTTTTTCAATCTCATCGCTTGCAAATGCGGCATGGATGGTCGCGTGGCATTATCGTCAGATCGTTTTATCAATGATCCTTATGGTCATCATACTCATCGCTCTTGCCAGCATTTACCGCTCGCTTGACCCCACGCAACTTACACGAAGAGAACGTCTCTGCATGCGTTTACCCTTCAGTATCTATCTGGGATGGATAAGTATAGCCACCATCGCCAACGCGACCGCGCTCTTTGTGAGTTTTGGTTTTGATGGTGGTACATTTGCAAGCGTATGGATGGACATCATTCTCATTGTTGGTTTGGCTATTGGTCTGATGACCATTATAAAAGGCAGAGATATCGCCTATGGCTTGGTATTCATCTGGGCATATATAGGTATCCTTATCAAGCATACCTCTTCCACCGGCTTCAACAACGCATACCCATTCGTCATAGCCGTCGTATGGGTATGCCTCGTAGCGCTCGCCGTGGTCATCTGCTACCTGGCATTTCAGAAAATACGCGCACGCCGATAAGCCCTACGAGTATCAAAGGGAAACTTCATCTTCTGTTGAATCCTGAACCTCAGACTCACCTCTTGTTTTCGAGCGTCTTCTCGATGACTTTTCATTGCTCACCGTATTCGGAAGATTACGAGAAATCATCAATGTGAACACACCGATTACCGCAACTACGACGAGGGACTTCTTGATCGCCGCTATCTGAGAAGCCGTATAGGCACTCGACACATCATTAACCTCGTCGACAGAGAGGCCCATTGATGCCGCATAATCAGATACCTCTGAAACGGGTACGATCATCACACTCGTAGTGTGCTCCTGTACATAGTCTTTAATGGTATCCGGCAATACACTTGCCTGAATGCCTCCCAAAAAGCCCGTCGTGAGCGAAGCGACGAGAAACGAACCGATGAGAGCAGTGCCCAGAGAAGACCCCATGTTCTGAGCGACACCCTGTAAACCCCCGACTTCGGGAGAGTCTTTTTCATTGACCGCAGATATATTGATGTTACTGATCTGAGACGACATCATACCTAGGCCACCGCCGATGCAGGCCATGCTGATCAAGAAAAACGTATTGATGAGATCGACCGAGATTGATGCCATCAGCATCACGGCGCCGATTATCAGGAGTATCTGACCACCACGCACGATATGCTTAGGCGACCATCTACCCGCAAGACGAGCTCCCACAACGGAAAATACTATCAGAGCAACAGAGAGCGGAATAACACGGAGACCAGTGCTGAGAGCGTCATAGCCCAACGTCGTCTGAAGGTAGATGGGAATTACAAAGAAGATGGAGGCTGTCACGATGTATTGTGCAGACAGTACCGCTAACCCACTCTGCAACTGAGAAAGACTGAGCATCGAAACCTTGAGCAACGGATTTCGATGCTCAGCCTCGAGTTTTCTCTGTCGGTCGTAGAACAGTTTGAGCAAAATAATGCCCACAATGATCAGATAGGTAACAAGCGAAATGTCAAAAGGCGCAATCGAGACACCATTGATCACCGGGATATCCAAGGGCGTTATCCATCCCCAGTCCTTGCTTTGCAACATGCCATATACAAGAAGAATAAACCCGCTGACCGAGAGTACCACGCTAGGAATGTCAACGCGTTCTCCGGAACGTTCCTTGGAATCAGAAATCATGTTATGCAGGAGCATGATCAAAATGACTATCACAACTTCACCGTAGAACACAAAACGCCAGGAGAAGAACGTTGTCACAAATCCACCGATCAGTGGCCCGGCAGCAGCCGCAATTCCCGACATTGCGCCCACCATCGCATAGGCAACAATGCGGTCTTTGCCTTTGTAATTTGTTGCCACAAGGGCGGCAACAGCAGGAATAACAAGTGCAGCACCGGCACCTTCGACAACCGACCATCCCAGTATCAATATAACTATATTGGGGCTCAACGCCGTGATCAACGAGCCTAGCCCGTAGATGAGACTTCCCAGAAGAAAGGCCCGCTTACGCCCCAAAATACTACCCAGTTTACCGCCCACCAACATGAGGGAAGCCATAGTCAATGTATAAAGTGTTATCGCCATCTGCATGGATGAGATATCGGTGTTCAGATCTCTCATCACGGCAGAAATGGATACATTCATAACCGTACTGTCGAGAACCATGACGAATTCCGCAATCGAGAGCAATATGATCGCAGCCCACTTTTTCATATCCTGTGCCTCTTTCAGATATCCGTCTTCATCATCGGGAACAAAGCAGGAAACATGATCCCCGGGTTTTAACGTGTGTCTTGTTTCGAACCGATTATTCCCTATTTACATGATAGCAAACCTAATACGTTTCTATCATCGAGACCCTGCTATCAATCTGAGATTGCCCGGACGAAACGGCTTTCAGGTATGCCGAGTATTGCTGTGAAAATTGAGTGAAAGAAACCTGTTTAATAAAGCCTCTAGATTTACGCATCAATTCTCTGGAACAATTATTTAATCATAAGTTTATTTTCAATAATGAATATTCATGTGTATGATAAAATGTAGAAGAAAGATGCCCATACAAGCATAGGGGAGTAAAAACCATGAAGAAGTTTCTTCTCATCATCTGCACGGCAATATGCGCCGTATCAATCTTAGTCGGTTGTAGTTCAAATAATTCTTCAAGTTCAAGCAATGCTGCTACTTCTACTCAAAAAAGTCTTTCAGGAACAACTCTTCACATCTACTGCGGTGCAGGGATGACCGACCCGTTCCAAGAGATCGCCAACGCTTTTCAGGATCAGACCGGCTGTCAGATGGACATCACCTATGCCAACGCAGGGCAGATTCAATCGCAGATCAATACCTCAAAAGAGGGTGACATGTTCATTGCAGGGTCGACGGATGAATTAAGCCCGGTGTCTTCTTATGTAGCTTCCAGCAAAGATCTTGTGAAACATATACCCATACTCGCCGTGGCAAACGGCAATCCAAAAAATATTACCGGACTTCAATCGCTCACCGCTCCTGGCATTACGTTTGTCATGGGAGACCCCGATTCAACTCCCATAGGCAAAATTGCCAAGAAGGCCTTGACCGACAAGGGTATTTTTGACAAGGTAAATATAATTGCGACAACAACAACCGCACCTCAGCTTGCAACAGCCGTCAATGCCGGAGAAGCTGACGCTACTATAGTCTGGAAAGAAAACGTGAGCGCTGGCAAGGGACAAATCGTCCAAACAAGCGACCTTGACAACTATGTGAAGTCGGTCCCTGCCGCAACGTTAACCTTCTCGACTCAAGCAGAAGCGCTTAAGGCTTTCAGCGATTTTCTTGACAGCCAGACAGCTAGGGACATCTGGACAAAATACGGCTACGAGTTACTTTCCTAGCGCCCATCGAACACATCTATAACAGCATGCATCACGCACACGCAAAGCCTCGAAAATACGATGGGTTCTCTATCTTTGCAATAATCATAGCGCTGCTGGTGACAGTATTCATTGGCAGCGCTATCTGCGCCATCATCGTTGGCGGAGCCCCTAATATCTTGGATGCTCTTATGTCCGATGAGGTCCGTTTTGCAATTGGTTTGAGCCTATGGACATCCACTATTTCAACAGTCGTTTGCTTTTTGCTTGCTTTGCTCACAGCCTTTGCACTTACAAAAACGAACATGCCCTGCAAACGAATAGCCAACGTACTATTGGAGCTCACTCTTTCATTGCCCTACATATTGCTCGGTCTTGCCTTACTCATTATCTTTTCATCTGATTTTGGAACATTTTTGAAATCAATGGGTATACGAGTGGTCTTCATGCCATTGGGCATCGTCTTTGCGCAACTCATTGTCAATTTGCCGTTTGCCATACGCCTTATACGTACTGCGTTTGCCGGAGTCGATCCCCGCATAGAATTTATCGCACATTCTCTCGGCGCATCACATCTGCGATCATTTCTTACTATAACGTTACCTTTGTCGCAAAATCAACTTATATCCACATTTGTACTTACATGGTCACGAGCCATGGGTGAATTCGGAGCAACACTTATGCTAGTCGGTATCACCAGAATGAAGACTGAGACTTTACCTGGTGCTATCTATCTTAATATCTCGACAGGAAACAACGAGATGGCCATGGCAACCGCCACTATTATGCTCGTCATAAGTGCTCTAGCCTTGGTCGCATCAAACCTTCTTTCTAAGTCAACCCTTGCGACACGAGTCGACCAAGGAGAATGTCGATGAATGATGCCTCCGTCAATAAAGCATTGATGATTGAAAATCTGACCGTTACACGGGGCAAATTCACGTTGGAAAATGTCTCATTTGATGTAAATGAGACAGAAATATTTGCTATTCTTGGACGCACCGGCTCAGGAAAGACTGTTCTTCTCGAAGCAATTGCCGGAGCATTTCCTTTAAAGAGCGGCATCGTCAGATTATTTGGACAAGACGCAAGCACCCTTACCATACAGGATAGGAACATAGGATTTACCTATCAGGATTGTGGATTATTTCCCCATCTCAACGTCTATGACAATATTGCTTATGGACTCAAGATGCATCATATACCGAAAAAGATCACAGCACAGAAAGTCGAAACCATGATGGAACTTCTGGGTATCAGCTATATAGCATCACGATACCCTGCAACTATCAGTGGTGGAGAACGACAGCGCACATCGCTCGCGCGTGCTCTTGTGCTTGAGCCACGCTTGCTTTTGCTGGATGAACCGTTTTGCTCGCTTGACCCTACTACTAAAAAGTCACTCTACGCAGAAGTCGAACGCATACATGAAACATTCGGATGCACAATATTATTCGTGACGCATGATTTCACGGAAGCCCAATTACTTGCTGACCGAATTGGCATCATGCTTGATGGCAGACTACGTTGTGTTGTTGATGCAGATCAATTGCTCAACCATACCTATGAAAGTGATATTGAGTGTTTTCTCGGACGAGGAACTCCTCGTGTCATGACCAGACCGCTTCGCACCTCTAAATGCGAACTCCTCGAAGAAGTAACTTGAGTCTGACAATTATTTATATATGCAGTAATCGTCCCCTCTCGCTCATGAGTAATACTCCGAATCGGGACAAACGGCTGATGCCTTAAGGAAGTCTGAACCTAAAATAGGGTTTCAAGTCCTATTCCACTTTACCCATAACTGAATAAGATGAGATTGTCGGGATGAACAGGTACCCTGCCTGATCTCCCTGACAAAAGCCGCGATTGCTTCTGCAACACGTGCACTGCTGAGCGAATGTGTGCTATCGAAAGATGTCGCCTCTGTGTGCGTAGTGCAAAAGAGCGGCTCTCTCATGATCCCACGCATACATTCGGAAAGAGGCTTTTGCTGTTTTTCTTGATGCCGCAAAACGGATCAGAACGTAGAAATGAGGAGGTAAGAGTGAGAATCAAAGACAAGACAGTCCTGAAGAACCTTGGCTCGTGTGGATTCGGCGGCGCGTCGAATACTGCCTGCGTTGATGTTCTAGATGGGAAGGTCGTTCGTATCAGACCCCTGCACTATAGCGACAACTATACGCCAGAGGATCTGAACGAATGGCGCTACGAAGTACGTGGTCATACATTCAAACCCGGTATGAAAACGTTACTACCACCGCTTTCGCTGGCATACAAGAAACGTGCCTATTCTCCTAACCGCGTGCCCTATCCTCTCAAGCGTGTTGACTGGGACCCAAAGGGAGAGCGTAATCCGCAAAACCGCGGCATCAGCGGTTACGAGCGGATCAGCTGGGACGAGGCTGTTGACATCGTCGCCGATGAAGTCGAGCGTATCCAGAGAGTGTATGGCCCTCTTTCGCTCATGGTACAAGGTGAAGGACACGGCGAGACAAAAGTGGTCAGCGGCGCTCATGGCTGTCAATCAATGATGCTTGACAGCATCGGCGATGAGCCGGGTATGTATCTCATTCAAGCGCGTCAACCAGACAGCTGGGAAGGTTGGTTCTGGGGCGCTAAGCATGTCTGGGGCATGGAGACCCATGGCCAGCAGAATCCGCAAGACAACGTGATCAAAGATGTCAGCGAATACAGCGACGCGGTGCTCTTCTGGGGATGCGACCCCGAGACAACTCCCTGGGGATGGGGCGGCCTGCAGCCCAGCCGTATCTGCTACTGGTTTAGCGAGATTGGCATCAAATCAATCTTTATCTCTCCGGACCTGAATTACACCGCGGCAGTTCATGCTGACAAATGGATCCCCATTCTTCCCAATACCGATGCAGCCATGCAGCTTGCCATCGCTTATGTATGGATGACGGAAGGTCTCTACAACAAAGAATATGTTGATACGCACGTCGAAGGTTTTGACTGGTTTGAATACTATGTACTTGGCAATGAAGATGGTGTTCCCAAGACGCCAGAATGGGCTGCTGAAAAATGCGGTGTACCCTCTTATCGCATCAAAGCATTTGCGCGCTACTGGGGCAAACACTTAGTATCGATTGCCCATTGTAACGGTGGAGGCTACATTCGTTCCTGTTTCTCTCACGAACCGGCGCGTCTTGAAGTGTGTCTGCTCAGCATGCAGGGACTTGGTAATCATGGTGTTCATCAGTTCAAGTTCATCGAATGGGTGCTGCAAGACGTAAACCCGGTACCCCCCAGCGCCATCTACCCCAACCTCATGAGCGTGTATCACGGATGGCACATGAGCGCACCCAAGCATTTCATTCCCAAGACGATGACACCTGAAGCCATTATGAATCCACCTATCAGCTGGTTTGGTCACGTAGTCTGCTACATGAAACGCGAGGATCAGTTCCTCGGTTTCCATTATCCTGAAGAGGGTGCCAATCCCATTCACATGATCTGGAGTGACACGCCCTGTTGGGAAACCTGCTGGAACGGTGGAAACAAATATCAGGATGCCATGCGTGACGAAAGCATCGAATTCTACCTCGTTCAGCACCCGTGGATGGAAAACGATACGTTGATGGCCGATCTCGTTCTTCCTGTCTCTACACTCTTTGAACTCAAGGATATTGCAGCAGATATCTTTAGTGGTCAATGGAACAAGATCGTCTATGAGGAAGAAGCCATCGCCCCAATTGGCGAGGCAAAGGGTGACTACGAACTGGTAGGTCTTGTTGCCAAGAGACTTGAAGAAAAATTTGGAGGCATCTACGAAGGACTGTATCAAAAATACACCTCAGGACGCACCGTTGATGAAGATATCAAGTTGGGCTACGAGCAGAGCGGCATTCCGCTGAACGACTATCCGTTCGAGGAATTCAAAGAACAACAATACTTTGCTTTCCCCACCAAAGAAAACTGGGAGAAAGATCCCATCGGGCTGCAGTTGTTTGCTGAAGACCCCCAGATGCACCCCTTGCGTACCCCCTCAGGAAAGCTTGAGTTCTATTCTCTCGGACTTGCCGAAAACTTCCCCGATGATAAAATCAGAGGTCCCGTGCCGCACTGGATAGAAGAAGGCGACGGACACCAAGAGCGTATTTCGTCAAAACGTGCCAACGATTATCCATTTTTGTTGGTATCCAACCATCCGCGCTGGCGCGTGCATGCCCAGCATGATGACATCACGTGGCTGCGTGAAATCTCAACCTGCAAGGTGACGGGACCGGATGGATACAAATATGAGCCTATCTGGGTGAACCCTCGAGATGCAGCCAAGCTCAATCTAAAAAGTGGCGATATCGCAAAGCTTTACAACGAGCGAGGCGCGGTATTAGGTGGCATTCTCGTGACCGAACGCATCATGGAAGGCGCGCTCTATCAAGACCATGGTGCGCGTACCGACATTCTTGAATTTGGTACCGGCGGCGGCCTTGATCGCGGAGGCGCGAACAATCTCATCTGTCCGACAGCCACTACTTCCAAAAATGCAGCAGGAGAAGTGACTAATGGCTTCCTCGTGGGAATTGAAAAGGTAGATGTCTTCGCATTAGCCGAAGAATACCCTGAGGCTTTTGCTCGTGATTATGATCCAGCGGTAGGGCTTGTCGCCTCCGCGCACATTGTGGAAAAGGAGCGCTCTGATGGGTAAGGTATTCCTCGTCGATATAGCAAAATGCAATGGTTGTCACAACTGTCAGATCGTATGTAAAGATGAACACTGCGGTAATGGATGGCTCCCCTACGCCGCCGAACAACCTGATACGGGGCAGTTCTGGTGTCGTTTAGATGAGAAGGTTCGTGGCAAAGTTCCTGTTGTACGAATCAGCTACACACCGCTCTTCTGCGCCCACTGTGCCGATGCGCCGTGTGTCCACGCATGTGCAGCAAGCGCGTTTGAACGACGCGATGACGGGCTGCTCATACTGAGCCCGGAAAAATGCACCGGTTGCATGGCATGCATCGATGCCTGCCCGCAAGGAGCCATCTTCTTTAATGAAGATCTTCATATCGCCCAGAAATGCACCGGCTGTGCTCATCTGCTCGACAACGGCTGGGACGTGCCTCGTTGCGTTGATGCCTGTGCGCATGAAGCTATACTCTATAAAGAAGAAAGCGAATTCGGCGATCTGCTCAACGCCGCTGAATTACTCGAGTCGACCGCACCGTACGCACCGCGCGTCTACTTTCTCAACCTCCCCAAGAGATTTGTCGCGGGCACCATCGTTGACTTTGAGGCGGACGAAGTTGTCATCGGTGCACAGGTGTCTTTGATCAGCGGTGATGAGATCCTGGCAACAACGGAAACCGATGACTTCGGCGACTTCATGTTCGATCAAATTCCCGCCGGCAGCTACACAATCATCATCGAAAAAGATGACTATGAAAAGAGCGAGATCCTGGCTGACATCACGGAGATCGACCTTTGCGTAGGTGATCTCGCGCTGAACAAAAAGTAGCGCTGATCACAATAACCTCCTTAGAGGGGCTGCGTCACAAGTCCCTCTAAGGATGAAGGCAGAATCTCGAAATTGAGATTCTGCCTTCATCTGTTTTTGTTGAATATTTTAGCATCGAAAATGTGCTCAGAGATATACAAATATAGCTTTTTAACTCTAGTTATGTTGCTACAAGTGGTATATCACTCTTCTGGCTAGGCAGGGCTTTCTCACACTTGATGCCTAACTCCTTGACGGGACGAAGATTGAGGCTGCCGCCAACAAGTTCACTAATCCCCCATCACATCCCGCAGGGCAACCGCGATGGTTTTTGCTATGCTGGCATGCCAGGCAGCATCGTGGGGATTCATGACAAAGACACCACCGCCCATATTAAGGCCACCGACAATGCCCCAAGAAGCGCACCACTTAACATTAGCAAGTGCCCAGTCAGATACTTCATCCATACCGCGGATGTTACTGTAATCAACCGGGCCTGTCTGAGCTCCCTTGGTGGGATCTACTACGCGTACATAGCGAGCGATCATAGTGCAGAGCTCTTCTCTTGAGATCATATTATCCGGCGCTACCACCCTGTACTCAGGTGCATAGCCGGTCATGATTCCTGCTGCTTGCGCCCAGTTGATGGCAGCAGTGTAATAGACTCCCACCGCCTCATCAACAAATACCGTGGTGGTGGCGTAGTGGCTGGGGTCTGTGGTAGAACCATAGATGGATACAAGAGAAGGATCGTCTTTGCAGGCGGCACGGTAGAGTACCGTTGCCACCTGAGCACGCGAGATGAAGTCAAACGGGCCGAAGTCAGTGGTACCGGCATAGCCGCCCATGAGGTTGTTTTCAACGACATAAGTAAGCCAGCCATCCGTGATATACCACATGTCATAGCTTACATCGCTAAATCTGACAACGGTAAAGTTAGTTGCGTTGGTTGCTGTGTAGTTACCCATACCGGTGATGGTGGCGGTTGCTGTACCGTTTAGGGTATTGTTGGTATAGGAGAGTGTGTAGTCAACACCTGAGACAAGTGTGATAGCACCATCGGTGACATGTAAGACCGGCTCTACCGGAATACCCACATACAGCTTCTTTGATATAGATGCTATCACGGTTGACGCTATGCTTTTAGGTGTGATGTTAAAGGTTGTGCTTGTGTTACCGCGATAGTGTCCGATACCGGTGATGATGACGGTAGCGGTGCCTGCATTGGTGTTGTCTAAATAAGCAAGGGTGTAGTCGGTATCTTTTGTAAGCGTTGTGCCACTATAGGTGACAAACGGCAGAGGTGTGATAGCAGATCCTGTCCAGGTCTGATCTGAGACTGAAGCGATACTCGCAGAGGCGATATTAGCTGAGACGATGTTAAAGATCGCGCTTGTGGTGCCAGCATAGTGGCCTATTCCTGTGACAGTAACCGTGGCGGTTCCTGCGTTTACGTTGTCAGCATAGCCAAGCGTGTAATCAGTGTCTTCTACGAGAGTGATGCCATCAAAGGTCACTACGGGTAGTGGGGTAAGCGCACTTCCCGTGTAGGTCATGTTTGAAATCGGAGCTATCGCAGCATGAGACATATCACGCTTGACAATCTCGAAGGTGGTTGAAGTCGTACCCGTGAAGTTACCGATACCGGTAATGGTGATGGTGGCTGTGCCTATATTGGTGTTATCAGCATAGCCGAGCGTGTAGTCGGTGTTGTTCGCCAGCACTATGCCGTTGAAGGTCACCACGGGCGGCGGGGTGATAGCACTCCCCGTCCAGATCTGATCTGAGACTGAAGCGATACTCGCAGATGAGATATCAGCTGAAACGATGTTGAAAGTAACGCTCGTCATGCCGGTGCAGTTACCCATGCCCGTTATAAAGATAGTCGCCGTTCCTATGTCTACGTTATCTGAGTAAGAACAGGTGTAGTCGGTGTTCTCTATCAAGTTGACAGCGTCTGCTCCATTGGAATAGACAAGAGAAGGAGCTGGCGTAATTGCACTTCCGATGTAGACATAGGTGTCAGGAGCAAGCGTTATAGATGCGTTTGCGATATCAACGGAGTTCTGAGGAAGTATCTGTCCGCTATACCCTAGGCTAAGCCAGTTCTCAAGGGCAGAGGTATGGATGATGTAATTGTCATTGCAATAGATATCGGTAATAAGAGAATTGGCGCTGGTATCTAGGGAGATAAGAGCATTGCCATAGCAATAGAGAACTCCCAAGGCCAGATTATGACTCAGGTCCAGAGCAAGTATTTGATTGGTGTCGCAATCAAGCCACTCAAGAAGGGTGTTGCTGCTTACATCAAGAGAGGTAAGCGAGTTGGTGTTGCAGTCAAGCCAGTTAAGCGCGCTCGCTCCACTTAGGTTAAGTGACGTGAGAGCGTTGTAGTTGCAGTGCAGTTCTGTTAGCTGCGTATTGTGACTTACATCAAGAGAGGCAATTAAGTTGTGATCGCAAGCCAATACCATGAGATCGGTGTTAGCGCTTACATCAAGAGAAGTAATCGAGTTTAAATTACAGATAAGCTCACGTAACTCAGTATTTGAACTGACATCAAGAGTGGTGAGAGAATTTTGCTCACAGTACAGATATCTCAAGGTAGAAACCGCACTCACATCAAGAGAAGTAAGCGCGCGCACTACAGCTTTCACACTTACTACCGAGGCCCCGCCAAGAGTAGCAGGTACTGAAGGTGTGGTGGTACCCACTACATCGGTAATGTAGGTACCATTTCCCACGGGACCGCTGCCATCGGTTACCACCTGATAGACAAACGGCGTGATGGTGAAGTTCTCGCTCGCGCTACCCGTATAGTTGCCAATGCCGGTAATCGTTACCGTCGCGGTACCCAGATCAACATTGTTGGTATAAGAGAGGGTGTAGTCGGTATCTTTCACCAGCGCGTTTCCGTCAAAAGTAACAACCGGCTCTGGGGTAATCGCGCCACCCGTCCACGTCTGCTCATAAATTGGTGAAAGAGAGGCGGTAGAGATATTAAATCTGCTCTGCGGTAACACTTGCGACTCATGCCCGGCCGTTGCAAGCCATGCCTCAAGGGCGGAGGTGTCTCTGATGTAGTTGTTCTGACATCTAAGGACTTTTAGTTGTGCGTTGTGACTTACGTCCAGTGAGGTAAAGCGATTGTCGTTACAGCAGAAGACTTGTAACCGTGTATCAGTGCTTACATCAAGGGAGGTAAGCGAGTTCTCGTAGCAATAGAGGCGCAACAGCCACGTATTGCCACTCACGTCAAGAGAGGTAAGCGAGTTACTGTAGCAATAGAGATCCCTCAACGACGCATGGCCACTGACATCAAGTGAGTTCAGTGAGTTTTCGTAGCAATTGAGCTGTTCCAGCAGTGTATTATTACTCACGTCAAGAGAGGTGAGCGAATTGCTGTAGCAGTCAAAAATTCTCAGCAGTGTATTGTTACTCACGTCAAGGGAGGTAAGTAAATTGTTATCGCAACGAAGTTCTATGAGCTGCGTATTGGTGCTCACATCAAGGGAACCGAGGGGGTTGTTGCTAGATGTAATACCTCTCAGCCGTGGATTGTGACTCACGTCAAGAGAAGTAAGTGAGTTGTTTTCGCAAACGAGATCCGTCAACTGCACGTTTTGACTCACGTCTAGTGACGTGAGCAAGTTATAGGAACAATGCAAGTCATCGAGAACCGTATTAGCCCTCACGTCTAGCGTGTTAAGAGGATTTCTTTCGCAAAAAAGACCCAATAACTGCGTGTTTGCACTCACGTCAATTGAGATAAGCGAGTTGTTGCTACAGCTAAAATATTTCAACTTTTTGTTCTTGCTCACATCAATTGAGGTGAGCAAGTTGTTACCACAAGAAAGATCTATTAAGTTTGTGGCTGCGCTCACGTCAATTGAGGTAAGCCCCAGAGTATAAATATCGACGGATACCACATCCACCCCGCCAAGAGTGGCGGGTACAACTACATCAGGCCCACCACTCCATTTGTAAATATAAGCACCATAGCCAATAGAGGGATCAAGGGTACCGACATAATAGGTAAAGCCATCTGGCGTTGTCGGATCCTGAGTGGTAATAGATCCCGCGCTGGCAATTTCTGAGGTACTTGAAGCGAACGCCCCTGCCGGGATGAAAGCACACATAAGCGAACAGGATGATAAAACCGCCAGAATCTTACGGAAGAGGCCAGCCCGCTTTTTGCTGGAGGTTCTGGGCACTGTTCAACATAGGAATCCCCTCTTCTTTTTGGTAAATACAAAATATCATATATCAGCAAATAAATACCATTTTAACAAATATATGTTACTAATATATGAATACTGTTCGAGAAAGCGCGTGCCCCTATCGCATACTCGCATAGCAGACCGCTCTCGCGGGATGAATGGGCGTATACTCTTTATACGCACCTCGTGTTTCGAGCACCGCAAGATCCTCGTATCTGATATTTAGCTCACGCGCCAACCAAGCGCACCTTACCAAAGGAGGCTTCAGGCTATGACAGAAAAAAGGACTGCCACAACGAACGTCTCGCAAGAGAGTATCGCAGTAATCTATCTTGCGGGAGGTTGTTTCTGGGGCATGGAAAAACTATTCCGAGCAATTCCCGGTGTAACCGAAACAGTCGTCGGCTACGCGAATGGCTCGTGCGAAACCCCCACCTATGAACAGGTTTGCGGAGGCAACACCGGGTTCAAAGAAGCCGTGCGTGTTACCTATGACACCCACATCATAGATCTCAATCTCTTGTTGACCGCCTACTTTCTTGTCATCGATCCAACTGTCTACGAACAACAGGGAAATGATCTCGGGCCTCAATACCAGACAGGCATATATTACGAGGACGACCCCAGCAAGTTGACCGTAGAGCGAGTGGTGGCGATGGAGGCCTCTCGACATCCGGTCCTTCATGGTAGAGCGCGGCCCTCTAATAAACTTCTATCGCGCTGAAGATTACCATCAAGGCTATCTCGAAAAGCATCCCTTTGGCTATTGCCATATTCCACAACATGAGATTGCCGATGTCGTTGCCTTCGTTGAATCTGAACTTTCGTATACACGCCCCTCAATCGAACAGCTTAGATCTACGCTCACGGCCGAACAGTTCGATGTGACGCAGCACGCCGCTACTGAACGTCCTTTTACGGGGGCATACTGGGACCATCATGAGCAGGGAATCTATGTGGATGTGACAACGGGACAGCCCTTGTTCGTTTCGTCAGATAAATATGAGAGCGGATGTGGATGGCCCAGTTTCAGCCGACCGATCAGTTACACCGCCGTAAATTTTGTGCCCGACTCGACCCATGGCATGAGGAGAACTGAGGTCAAGAGTATGGTGGGCGACGCGCATCTCGGACATGTGTTTGAAGATGACCCCAAATCACCCACAGGAACCCGCTACTGCATCAACAGCACATCATTGCGCTTCATTCCTCGCAGTGAGATGATAAGCCCAGGGTTACGCTCCCTATCTTTTGCTTTTTGATCGTCCTTGAGCGCATGGCACCATTGTTTCGCATCTCGTGAAGATACAGAAACGTCGATGAAACAATCACCCTCTACTATTCTAAGAACGTGTCCCTACGTCCGAGGAGGTTATTCATCGTGCTTGTGCCTAACTACCATATTTTCGTATGTACCAGTTGTCGCCCTGATGGTAAACAGCAAGGGTTTTGCGCCACCAAAGGCGCGACGGGTTTACTGGGAAAATTCATGGAAGAAATTGAAGACCGTGAACTCTCCGGAGAGGTGATGCTCACTAACACAGGCTGCTTTGGCATATGCGACAAGGGACCCATTGCCGTCGTCTATCCAGAGGGAATCTGGTATGGCAATCTCGACGAAGATGCCGTAGAAGAAATCATGGAACAGCACATTGAGGGTGGCACACCCGTAGAACGCTATCGGTTGTAAAATTCGCTGAATAGAGTAACGCAACAACTGCCCTGCGCTGATACGGCGATTGTTGCGTTACGCAGGTCATTCGCCCTCGTGCTTATTTTGCAGGTGATAATTCTCAATCATCTCTATGAGTTCTTGCCGCGTGTGCACATCGGTCTTTTTATAGATATTGTAAATATGAGCCTTTACCGTATATTCTGATACGACCAATACCTCTTTGATGTAATTGGTTGAGTATCCTTTTGCCAAAAGATACAGTACCTCTCTCTGACGCGTCGTAAGTGCATAAGCATCCGCAAAACGTTCGCATTTTTCGCGCCACTTTCCACTCCGATATACTGAATACTCTTCAAGGGTCCTCAAATTTCTCTTCCATCGGTCCGTGCAGCGCCAGAATGGAATAATTATCTTTAAAGAGAAACACCTGCAGCATCACAATGACGATAACGATCAAGCCCAGAATATAGGGGCGCAACACGTCGCCGTCGGGAAACACGGTGCCAAAAGTCAGAAATGCGCATACATAGCCAACTCCCAAGCCAAATGATATTAGATATGCGGCCATACGCCATATTTGCGAAGGGAAGAATATTCTCCAACTTTGTACATTCTGCTATGGCTACCCAGTTGAGTATTTCTCCAAATGTCGCAAAAAACGTCATGGCAACTATGCAAGCAACGCGCCAAGAAGCATCAATGTAGGGCAAGAATAGCAAGCAGATCACAGCCGTCGGTGCCAGAATCTTCAGCGAAGTGCTGACCTCGTAGCGTTGTGGGCCCGTCGCGTCCACCGCCTTACAAGCCGATGCAAGCAGCATCGCCACAAAGACAAGCATGCCGATATAGTTTTCCGCCGTAGAGGAAGCAACAAAAAAAGCGATACCCAAAAATATGCTATGGGTAAAAATCGCACTCTGAGAATGTATGAATAGTTTGATGTCATGCGGTTTATATACCGTACGACTCGCCTCAAAAAATGACTGCTTTTTCCCGCGAATCGGTTTGAATTCCATTATGAGAAACAGTGCCACTGATAGCCAAGGCAAGAAGACAATGATACCCTTCACGGCATCAGCTTTGACAAAACAAAGTACCGCAAAAATGATGAAGGAGCCGATGAGAAGAGAGATAGCAGGATACAGACGAGCTGCAGCATGATTGAGGCCCATCAAAAAGACCCCCCATAAACCGGTCAGACAAACAGCACCGACACCAGCAATACACCAGATAATCCGAAGCACCAACAAAGACGGATTCATGAACAACGTACAAAATCCCGGTATAGGTGTCAGAAGCGCCGCCAACACAATGATAGCTTTGACAGAGGTGTTAAATACCAGACGTCTCGAGAGGCGCCACATGACCAAGCTTGCAATAGCTTCGGCAGAAAGATAGCAGATCACCAAGCTGACACTGTCAAATCCTTCATACTCCGGCGGAACAAACAACGAGGTAATGAATATGAGAAACATCCATGCAAGGTAAAAAGAGAATCCCATAACCCCCAGAAGATCAAACTTGCTTACGGTATCGCGCGGACCAAGAGAATTTTCCTCACGTTCATCAGTGCTGTTCTGATCGATTGACATGCGTTCTGTCTTTTCCTGAATCATCCACCAACGCCCTTTCAATGATAAAAAGGATGGGGCTATGCCCTTCTATGCCCTACTCCGTGCATAGAAGACGCAAAGCATAAAAGGAAGTTCATAAAAGAGATGATTCGGCCAGTAGCCTCCAGAACCACAAAGAGATGGTATTGTCCTTGCCGGCCATCCGCGCTCAAAACTCAATGGGCCCCCCGCCCACTCCAATCATCGTTCCCAGAATAATAGCATACTTCATAATTTGTTACCGATATTCGGCAGGGTTTAAGATTTTAGTCAGGTACTCTTGCTGGCGCGCAACAAGGGTGGTCGCGACGACCGATACAATCATCTATTTAAGATTGCCAATACGTCTTCAGTATCGTCACTCTACGCACACCAAGCAGGGCGCTTATTAAATCGCGCCCTGCCGTTGCGTAATCTGTCTGTCGCTGAGACTTAGCGTTGCTGAAGCTTCTCAAGTCCTGCAGCTGGCTCGCCGATAAGAAATCCGTCTTTGGCCCAATCAGCCCAGACAGCCTCATCACCTTGAGCAAGAAACCCGTCAATCCAGATGCGCTGGTCAAAGAACTTACCGCGAACTTCAGCGTTTTCGCACCCACATTCAGGACATTTCTTACCCGCCAGCATCCATGCCGGTTTTGTGAAGATAGCCTTGCATTCGTCGCACACAAAGACATCGAGACCAAATTTCATCTCTGCCATATCTCTGTTACCTCCTCGAAAATAATTCTGAACAACGTATGCTACCGGACCGCCTGAGACAGTCCGGTAGACATTTCTCATTAATCAACGTCTGGCACAAACAGAACTTGGCGAGTCTTGTTTTCCAACTCTTTGGAAAGTTCCTCGACCGTTCCATATTTCATGACACCGGTATAGCAGTTCTGCACGCAGTAGGGTAGCTTGTTCTTACCCACACGGTCAGCACAGAGATCGCACCAATCCGTCGGAACCGGCATATAGGTGAGCTGCCACTTGTCACCTTCGATGTTCCAGGGGCCTACTTCAAATACCTTGATACCCCATTTTCCCTCAGGAATGTTGTGCTCTTCCTTACAGGCAACCTCGCAGGTATGACAGTTTGAGCAATACTCATAATCAATCAATAATGCTTTGCGAGACATACTACATCTCCCCTTCCTGAACCTTGTAGATCTTGCATAACAAGGCCTTACAATCTGCACCAAATCCGGTCTCGCCCTGATACCCGACTTCCATCAAAACATTGGGGTTTACATCCCAGCAGCCATACATCGGGTCCTCGTGAGGATCCATTTCGGGGAACCACCAACCAGATTGAACATTTGCCATCTTAGGATGTAGCGTCTCGGTGAGGTGCGCACGCTGACGAATACGTCCACGACGAGTCTCAAGCCAGCACCAGTCACCTTCCTGAATATCTAACGACTGTGCTGTAGCCGGATTGATTTCAAAGGTCGGCCAAGGACATATCTCGCGCAGCTTCTTTACCTGCCGATGCTCCGAGTGGAAGAACTGGATATTGCGGGTACCCGTCATCAAGACGATAGGATATTCCTCGTAGACATCCGGAGTAGAATAGGGACCCTCAAAAGGCTCGGCATAGAAAGGCATGGGGTGGGCGTTCATTGATTCTGCAAGCGTTGAGTACAGTTCGATCTTACCGGATGGCGTATTGAAACCTGGTTTCCCATCTCGTCTGAGCTTGCCGGTCTCATAGCGCTTGTAAGAAATATTCTCGCCATACCACTGAGGATATTCTCTCAACTCCGCATAGGAAAGACCCGACGGTGTGAGGATGGCATCCATCATGCCTTCGTTGTCATCCCACGGGAAGAGTTCGGGATTGAAGCGCTTACCAAGTTCAAGGGCGATTTCGTTGTCTGACTTGATCTCACCGGGACGCTCAATGCCTTCAGCGCGCTTGATTGCACTCAAGCTTACGTAGCACGATTGAATACTGTCGCGCTCGCAGAACATGGCGACGGGAAGAACGACATCGGCCAACGTCTGAATCGTCGGTGTCATAACATAATCGCATACCGCGATGAACTCAAGTTTCTTGAGCACATCATAGACTCGACTGAGCGTCATAACACTCATGCAATTCAAGGGGTTTGTGCCCATCATGAATGCGCCGCGGAATGGATAGGGATCATCTTTTTCTGCTTGGAACAGTGTCATGTCCGGCTGTGCGAGACGCATACCCATGCGGATCATGGGGTATTCATTGTAGCCGACGAGCTTTTCTTGGGTCTCTTGAGGTAGACTATCCCAGCCCCAGCCAAATGTGCCCACACCGCCAGGGGTTGGCGTAAAGATTTGACCACCCGGCACGTCGATGTCGCCACAGATGGCAAGCAAGGCGATGATAGCCTGAACAGCTGAAACGCCGTTGCGCTGCATGTCTAAAGAAAGACCAAGTTGCACGCCGGCGTTATTCGCCTTTGCAAACATGCGTGCAGCAGCCTCTATCTTTTCGCGGGGAATCCAAAGTTTTTCGGCGAGTTCGTCTATATCATATTGCATGACGTTTTCTACCATCTCGTCAAAGCCAAAGCACCACTGCTCAACGAATTCATGATCGTAGAGATCCTCATCGATGATGACATGAAGCATAGCGATGGCAAGTGCCGCATCGATGGCAGGACGCACCTGAAGCCAGATCTCAGCGCGTGCGGCAAGCCAGGTCAGCCGCGGGTCGATAACGATGATCTTCGATCCACGACGCATGCACTCGATGATCCAGTCACCGTAGAATCCATCAGAACTTGAGCTCGGGCAGTTGTTACCCCAGATGACGATGACTTCAGGAATCTTATAGCCCGGATGATCAAAACGATCTACAAATACCTGTGAGCAGTCAACTTGCATATAGGAGCCGAGCGCCATGATGTAGCCCACCAAGCGCGGCATCCAACAGGCCAATCCAGAACCATAACTCATGACATTAGGCGAACCCATCGCATAGCACAAACGCTGCGATTGCCAGAGAATGTCGCGGCCTGTGCCGCAGAATACCTGGATGGACTCAGGACCATAGGTGGCAGCCACCCGCTTAAGCTCCCGCTCACAGATATCATAGGCCTCATCCCACGTGCAGCGCTCCCACGCATCAGGATCGCCGCGCTTTGCATGGTCGCGTTTCATGGGATAGAGCAACCGATCAGGGTGATAAACCACATCGGGTGCCACGATACATCTCGGGCACAGGCGTCCCTGGTTGAAGGGACTATCGGGATCGCCTTCGACTCTGACCAGTTTGCCATCCTTGACATAACAGAGAACGCCACAACCTTCGTGACAACCAGGAGCGTTCCACGCAGTCGTCCTGGTGACGGTATACCCGTCTTCCTCCCATGTCTGCGGTTTCTTTACATTTACTACTTCTGCCATATTTTTCTCCTTCTCATTATCTGTAGCTGCATTACCCGGTGAGCGACAGAGCAGAGACGCTGCCACTCACCCGGAGCGCACGCAACTAAGCTTCGGCGGCAGCGTCCTCTGCGGGACCAAGATCCCACGTGACCTTGCCGATCTGACTGACCGCAAACATTGCCAAAATCGTCACGACGATTGCAACGCCGAGGCCATACCAGCAACAATTGAAATAGCTGCCTGAATAGGTACCTATCCATCCGATGATGTTGTTGCCGATAGCACCCATCAAAGCAGTACCCATACAGATATAGGAGAATATCTTCGCGTAATCGCGATTGCCAAAGATAGACCGCACGGTCAAGGGGAGACCGACGCTTACCAGACAGTTGTGAGTGCCTAAGAGGAACGCTGCAATATAGAGCGGAATAATACTGTTGTGCATAAAAATGTAGACAAGGAATGCGCAGATGAGAATGATACAGAATATAAGAATTGAAATTCTCTGACCGCATTTGTCAAGCAAAAAGCCAAATACAAGTTTACTGAGCATATTCGCCACCGCGATGGTCGATATCATGGTTGCCGCAATAACGGCAACGGTGGGCTTGTCGAATCCAAGTGGTGTGAGTGCTTCTGTGGCAATATAATTCTGATAGGACGAGAATCCCATACAAAGCGTGAGTATAAATAGTGAACCACCGACCAACCAGAATGCTGGCGTCTTGAGCGCGCGTCGTGCTGAAGTACCACGCTGAAGTTCGATATTGTTGGTAGCTCTCGGCTTGCTAGGATCATAACCATACGGTTGCAGACCTTTTTCCTCAGGTTTGAACTTGAAGACAAAGAAAATCCACGGTGCGCAGAACACAAATATCATGGTCGCACAAATTGCATAAGCAGCGCGATAACCCATGGCATTGATGATAAGGGCAAACGTTGGTGCCCACACGAAGGTACCAATACCGGTAAATGCGGTTGCGATGCCAAGGAATCTGCCGCGCTGGTCCTCAGTAAACCAGTTGCCGATCAAGTTTGGTATAGTCATCGTCATCAGCACAGTCGTAGCAAGACCAGCGATAAATCCGAGAATATAAACTTGCCAGAGTTCAGTAGCCAGAGCGAGACCAAAGAATTTCGCACACATGAAGCAGAGCGAAATTACTGTCATGGCCTTGAAGTGACCACCCTGTAGCCAACGCCCCAAGAACGGAGCGGTAAAGATGCCAACCACAGAACCAATCGTCGAGTTAAACGACCAATCTCCGGGGTTAGCGTTGACACCGGCAGAAGCGTAGCTGATGAAAACGCCTACGATACTGGCCGTGAGCGCAAAGAAAAACGCGCTGAGAAAACAACAACCGATAAATATGTATATTGCATAATGAACTTTTTTCTTACCTGTTTCCTCTACTGTTGCCATGTTTGTTCCTTCCTTGTTTGTATTCCTTCCCGATAAAATGTCCGTACACTACCGTTGTGTGGACACCCTGGCTAGTGCCCACACAACCTAACATCTCATGTGGTGGTGAGTAGAGTCCAGCGAGTCTCGCCGTCCATCTTCTTGACCAATTCATCAGTTTCGCCGTAATACATGCACCATGCCTGACAGTGTTGGACACACATGGGCATCTTATTTTTTGCGACGCGATCTTCACACATGGTGCACGCTTTCGTCAGGACAGGCGCATAGCACCATTCCCAGTGATCTTTCCCCGTGCCGTTTTCGCCTGAGTATGAAAATGGCCCTACCTCGGTAACCTTGATGCCAAACTCTCCTTCGGGAAGACCTAGGTACTTCTTGCAAGCAACTTCACAGCTATGACAGCCTGTGCAGTAGTCATAATTGATTAATATTCCTTTCATGCGAGATTCCTCTCCTCTCGATAGGGTATTACTTCCAATACTGCGCTTCGTACGATTCGCGACGGGCTTGTTGCATCGAGAAATTGCCTTCTCGCGTAACCTGCTCGCCCGGCATGATATCGCCCTCTTTGTAGGGATAGACCTTCACAAGCATGTTTTTGATAGGAGCAGCAATACCGAGAGGTCCGGTTATGTCCTGAGGGATGCAGTTGTTAGGATTGGAATCAAACGTACCAAAAAGACTCGGTTCAGCGCCCTCTTCTTCAGGGAACCACCAACCATGTTCGACGTGAATCGTGCCTGGTTTTATGGTAGGGGTAATCTCGACAAGTTGACGGAAACGAGCTTGGCTATTTTCTGCCCATGCCCATTCACCATCAACAAGCCCATACTTTTCAGCATCTACGGCGTTTATTTGAAGCAGAGGCCATTGATGGAATTCACGCATGGTAGGAAGCTGACGATGCTCAGAGTGGAAGAACTCGAATGAGCGGCCGCCTGTCATCATGATCAGCGGGTATTCTTTAAAAATATCCGGTGTAGCAACCGGGCTCTGGTAAGGTTCGATATACCAAGGGCCGGGCGTCCATCCCCACATCTTGTAGGTGAACGGCGTGAATTCGAAGCGTCCCGAAGGAGTGCTGAATCCTGGCTCTTTGTCAGAACGCAGCAAACCCTTTTCGTACTTATGGTACTGACCATTGAACTTGTCATAGGAGTAGCAACCCATGTTTTCCAAGTCTTCGAGAGTTCCCGTCCAACGCTCGCCAGCAAGATTATACATGGTGTCATAGATTGCAAAGGTCTTTTCATCCTCTTCGCCCGAGAAATCATCTCCCTGATTGGCTCCCTCGATAAATGAGCCATTTTCTGCAAGACGCCACTGAATGATGTCGCGATCTGTCTCCCACGCAGCAAATGCCTCAGGATTGAGCTTTTTGCCAACAAGCAGACAAAGCTCTTCATCGCTTACCGCCTCATAGTATTGATAGGCTTTGATCTGTGCGCGCAACGGTGTCCACCACGTACGGATGGCATTGCGCTCGGGCGACATGGCGATGGGAAGCAAGAGATCGCAGAACGCCACTGAGGTAGGAGTGATAAAGGGGTCAGCGCATACATTGAATTCGGCCTTCTTGATAATGTCGTAGAGGCGCGGCGCATCCATACCCGTACAGGCAAGCGTATTCGATGACTGGAACCAATACATCTTGATGGCGTTAGGGCGATTGGATTCAAGAATATTGATATATTCCACGGTATCGCCCCATGGAGCATCTGGGCCCTTATGATTAATTTTCAGCGCAAGCATTTCAGGATCAAGATAGCGCTCGGATAAGTGAAGCGGGAGGTCGTATGCGTTGCGGACCATCAACATACCGCCCGGCACATCGAGGTAACCACAGATTGCCACTAAGTTAAGTGTTGCCGAGTTAAGACCCATGCAGCTTGCCTGCTGCTCAAAGGGGAGACCCCACTGCAGTGCACCCGGACCAGCAGTCGCCCAAAGGCGGGCAGCACCGCGAATCTGGTCTGGATCTAAGCCACAGACATCGGCAGCCCATTCGGGAGTCGCATCTTTAATCATCTCGCACATGTCGTCAAAACCGTACGACCAGTTTTCCACGAAATCATGATCGTAGATGTCCTCATCGACGATAACCTTCAGCATGGCCATAGCCAATGCGGCATCGGTACCAGGGCGCAGTTGCAAATGATAATCTGCATGAACTGCCCACCACGTCACGCGTGGGTCAACGGAGATGACTTTACTACCGAGCTCAATACATTCGACGAGCCAGTGGCCCATGTATCCATCCGCATTTGATTTGATAGGCTCATTACCCCATACCATAACAACACCGGGAACGCGCCATTCGCCGTTCACGTAGCGATCTTCGTGACCCATTGATGCGTCAGCAATAGAGTAGTCGCCCTGAGCGGCATTAGAAGCAAGCACACGCGGCAGATAACACGAGATGCCCGTAAAGAACAGAGTCAGAACCATTGGTGTCTGAAAACCAAGGTATGCGAGGACCGGCACAGGCCATCCCACATTACGTCCCGTGCCGTGAACCAGGCAGATCGATTGATTGCCATAGGTGCTCTGGAAGTAGTCGACTTTCTCTTTTATAAGATCAAGCGCTTCGTCCCAAGAGATTCTTTTCCATTTGTTTTCGCCACGCTCACCGGCGCGTTGCATAGGATATTTAACGCGATCAGGATGATTGGTGGTTTCGGGAAGATTCAGGCAGCGCATACAGAGCTTGCCATTTGCATGAGGGCTCAGGGGATCCCCCTCAACCTTCTCCAGTTTACCATCCTTGACATAGAGCAGAACACCACATGAGTTGTGGCAGCCCGGAGGCGACCAATGGTTGGAACGAGTTACTTGGTAACCGTCCTCCTCCCAACGCACCTCACCCTCGTGATATGCTTTTCTGTCGAGTTTGCTTAGGAATTCCTCATAGTTATTCACGGTTCTCCTTTCTCCTTCAGGAAACTCTTTGGTACGAACAATGCAACTCGCGCCTTTGAAACGGCGTACAAGTTATCCTCTTGCGCAAGCCCTCCCCCACATTTCAGATCAATCGTAAGAACCTCGGTGCTCAGAAATGCAACGATGCTCAGCGCATAAAAGATCAATTACTGTTTATCAGGGGAGAGGTCATACGCAGTGCATGAAATAGGAGAGGAGCAAAAACCTAACTGTATGATTTCAATCGATGAATGAAAAAGGGCAACAGCTAAAGGAAAAAATCCTAATGACGGCTACCGTTATAATTGCTGAAAAAAATTCATACATCTAGTATTAAGCGATCTATGGCTTTCATCCATCGCTCACGACCACGACTTGATATAACTGAGTTGTTCTTCTTGGAGTAGTGTATTGATGAAAGGAAATTACTATGTGTTTCAGACCACCCGATGTAAGCATAGACAAGGTTTGCCCACAGTGCGGAAAGCACAACAATGTAATTGCAAGCGTATGCGCCGACTGTGGAGCCGAATTACCTGACACAGATTCTGCAATAGCTAATGCTACTGAAATTCCTGAAGCCCCTGCAGCGCCTGGTGCTAAGCCCGGAATTCCAAAGTTTAACGCTATTCCAAAGATGCCCAGCGCGCCGACTGCTCCTCAGGTACCTAAAAATCCGAGCGATCACTAGGCACCGCACGCGTCAACGCTGGACGTAGCTGCGCAGACTTCAGAGAGAAACGACTAGATTTGTCATACATGACACACGGGGCAGGGGTGCACGTGTACGAAACTGCAAATGTGTCATGTGACAAATCGATCGCAGTCGGAAAGATAATTGAGCGTACGATGAATAGAAAATGAGTGTATGCTGGTGCTCAACACGTCACGTAACCGTGATGAGGGACACATGCGATAAAACGTAAGGAACAGCGATGTCCAAAATCAAACCTATCATGTTTGTTGGCGCATTAATTTTGCTTATCGGCAGCATTACTTTCGGGGTAACGACCTACAACAATGCAAAGGCTAACCCCATTCAAAACCCCGCTCAAGATGAATCAGGCCAATGGGTACTGATTTTCTCTGTCAAGGTGACAGCGTTTTTTAGAGATTACGATCAGGTATACATCTCGCCAACCGGACAGAACACATGGAGCGATAATCTTCTGACGCAGGTTCTTCGCGGGGGTCAGTCTGTTACCGTCACCCATGATATCGCCGATGAGAACCAGACACATTTTGATATTCGCGCCATCGGTCAAGATGGAGTTGAAGAATATTTTGAAGACGTAAATCTTGCGGGTAATGGCGCAGTGTTTGCTTTAATCAGTGCCGAGCAATCACGTATTAAGACCTAGCAAAAAGTTCTCAAAGCCCCGGTCATAACCTCGTACAAAGACGACGTTCTTCGAAATGTCGTCTTTTTCATTTCTATGAGACATTTCCTTGAAGGGCTATTCATCTCGATGACATGCTTTTACGCGTCTAGCATCGTTTAAGCACTTTACCTGCGCAAACACACAAAACGTGTGATTCGCATTAGTTTTTGATTACCGCTGATACAACATATGCGATTCGTATTAGTACTAAGACTATCCGTTTTGCACTATTGTCATACTACCCTCTATATCCGATTATGGCTCCCATACAGCCGGAAACTGCCTCAGCGCAGTAACGGCGTGTGTAATATGAAGCACCAACGAGGAGAAAAGAGCTGATACGATGGCATTGATAGAAAGCAGGACAGAACATAACTCCTTTATACTGACAAACTCGACAGTCATCACCCTTACCGTCTTCGGCTATGCAACATGTTTCATATGGTTTTCAAGCTGCTTCTGTTTTCCTTTCTGCGCACTTTCATTCAATGCGATTGAGTCTCTCGATATCTGGTATGCACGCTTTTTTGCAGCAGCTGTTCTTGTCATTACCTCACTCATGCACTATCAGCTCGCCCACATACTTGCCTCGCAGAGGGGCATTCTTGCACTGTGTATATCAACGGTCATCTGTACGCTCGGTGGGATGCTCATACCTTTTAGCGCGCTCAAGATACTGTTCATATCACTCGGGTTATCAAACCTCATATTTCTCTGGCGTATGTTTAATATCGAAAACGTACATATCAGCTTTCTGTTGATATCTCGTACGCTCATGTGGGGAATTCTCACCATCATGTTGGGCTTGATATTCAATTCCTTTTCAGAACTTTTTATTTTGGCTTCCCCTTTTGTCTCTATAACCTTGTTCGTAGTGGCCCTCTCCATCAATTCCGATGCCTTCTTCAAAGACGAAAAACGCCCTGAAGTCGACCAACATATACAAGAGGTGAAAAACATCGTAAATTGGAAAACACGAGTCTTTGAAGTGTTATTGAATACTCTTGCTGGTATTGCACTCTTTTACCTCCTAGTCTCTGCCCCACAAAATACAATAATCTACCTGTTCTTGGGAGGGTCGCTCTGTCTTTCGGCACTCCTCGTCCTAGCACTGGTGAAACTGAGCGTGCGCATCGATGAACGCATGCGGTTAATGATCCTCCTGATATTTATCGCGCCATTACTCCTCGCCATCCCCTTGCTGAGCCAGTCATTTTTACCTTTCATCGCCGCCTGCATACTAGCAGTGGCACTTGCCCTGAAAGAGATGCTGAATGGAAGACATCACGTATCCTTTTCTCGCCTCGGCCTTTCATACAATTTTAAGAATATAAGCACGAAGGATGCTGAGGATTGTGTTGGCTTTTTTCTGGGAATTCTCATTGGCTACTTCGTCCAGCTTTTCAGCAGCAACTCACTCATTTTTACGCTTGTCTTTCTTGCACTCTTCTACGTCGTCATGGTCATCATCCTTGCGATTGAGAACAGCTCCGTCAGAAGTCTTCAAGAGCAAGCGGGGAAATGGGAGAACAGTTCAGTAACGGCCGACGATGCAACCCAGGCAAAAATTTCAGACATCGCGCGGAGATACAAACTTTCAGTCCGGCAGGCTGAGGTCCTTGGTCTTCTCGCGCGTGGGAGAAATGCGACCTACATCGCAGAGAAGCTGTATATCTCAAAGAACACTGCGCGAACCCACATATATACCCTGTTCAAAGTATTTGGTGTCCATTCGCAGCAGGAACTTATGGACCTTGTGGAAACGACGCGCTTCCTTCATAGGACATGAGATTTCGCCGAACACCGAGCCTTTAATGGGCACAAGCGCCCATCATACAGGAGTTGCATCGTCAATGTATGACTCCTGTATGACTCAAAATACATTCAGAGCTTGAAAAACCGCCTTGCCCTGATACAGCCTGTATCAGGGCATTCGTCTAATGCGATTTGTCTAATATACAGTTCAGACAGTTTTAGCCTCTTGGGAAGACCCCTGAGTAGAACAATGTAGCAGAGTCGGGTGATTTCCTTTTTTCTCCCGTGCTTGTATGGTAGCGACGCTGTCACCAACAACACTGTCGACACACAAGACAAGGAGTCAGGACATGACGGGGGAAACGCCTGCGCAAAAGAACAGGTTTCACTACGCATGGTTGATATTTATTGGTTGTTGTTTTTTAGGTTCATCGGGAGCAGCACTTGCCGGCGGACTTACGGCGGTATACATAGTGCCCGTAAGCAAGATCATGGGGCTCACCACGGCACAGTTTGCCTTCTGGACGACAGCGACTGGCCTTACTGAGACAATCACGTTTCCCTTTTGGGGACAGATCATCAGAAAGCATCTGAAACTCGCTATCGTCACAGGAACGCTCTGTGAGGTCGTGGGCATCTTATCCTTTACAGTCGCAAACACCGTCCCTCAGCTTATAGCGATCGGCGTGCTCGTGGGCATCGGTTTGCCCACTACCTTCTTCCTGACTATCCCCACTCTTATGACCAACTGGTTTGCACCCAAATATCGAGGAAAATTCTTGGGTATCGCGATGGCCTTTTCTGGAGTTGGTATCTTCATCTGGTCTCCCCTGTTTACGTGGGTTGTGACTACCTATGGGCATGTTGTCTCCTATACGATCAACGCAATCCTGCTGGCAGTTCTGATACTTCCTTGGGCGCTCTTCGTGTTCAAATTCACACCGGAAGAAGTGGGTCTCAAACCCTACGGGTATGACCCTGAAGAAGAACAAATCTATCAATTGAGCACCTTTGGAGGCGTTTCTGCCACAAAGGCGTTTAAAACAGCGCCCTTTTATCTGATGTTTGTGGCCATCGCGCTCACCGCTATCGGCATGGGCTTTAACAACGCTCAAACATCAATGGCTGCCGAGATGCTCGTGAACACCAGCTGGGCTTCAAATGTCTCCATGTTGGCCGCCTGGATGCTCTCCACCACTGCGGCGGGAAATATGATCGGTAAAATTTTCTACGGTGCCTTGAGCAGCCGCATTGGTCTGAAAAATACAACTATCGTATTCATGGTGATGTTTTTCGGTGCATTTGCCGTATGGTTGATCTTCCTTGGACAGATCGTATTCATGTTCATCGGTTCATTCCTACTGGGCACCCATAATGGCATCATTTCAGTAGGCTACCCCATGATTGCCCGCGAGATATTCGGAGCCGCTAATTATGAGAAGATATATGCTCGTCTTTCTATCGGGAGTGCTCTTTTTGGAGGCTTCGGAACCTTAATCGTCGCCAGTATGGCAACCAATATCTTCGGAAGCTACATCACCGACCTCTATGTTGGCTTTCCTTTCATAATCATCATCAGCATCTGCGTCTTTTCCGCCATTCGCTTCATTGGCAAGGTCGAATGGGACATGGGGAGCCCGGGCAGCGCAGTCAAACGGGACGTAAAAAGCCCCGAAATCCGTCAAGATTATCCTTACCCACTTTGAGAGGGACTCTTCCATGGATACTTCGTCAAAACCGACCACCACGAGTTCCAAACGAGCACGAAACTACTACCCATGGCTCATAGTGATAGGCTGCTGCTGTATGCAGATAGGCGGCATAGGAATATTCCTTGATAGCTGCGGTGTCTTCTACGTACCGGCTGCAGCAGGTCTGGGCATTTCAGTGGGCACGTACAGTCAATATCTTTCTTTTTCGTTTCTCGGAACCATCCCTGCCGCCTTTCTGGCCAGCTATCTCATGAATAAAGTTGATATACGTATTCTCATAGGAGTAAATGTAACACTCTGCAGTCTTCTCCTGATATTCATGGGGTACTATCCTTCAACACTCGTACGCAATATTGCAGGATTCACGACCGGTTTCAGCGGTGGTTTCTTTTTTATGATCATGACACCTGTTCTCATCAACAACTGGTTTATAAAAAGAAAAGGTCTCGCCATAGGTATTGCCATGGCAAGTTCAGGTATCGGCGCTGCCATCTTATCCCCCCTTATTACGCTCCTCATAGCAGCTGTTGGCTGGCAGCTTGCCTATGTGTACACCGGCTTGTTTGTAATGGTTTTGATACTCCCCTGGGATATATTTGTCTTCCGCCTGAGGCCAGAAGATATCGGGCTCAAACCTTTCGGCTGGGAAGAGTCTTGCACCTTCGAGCAGACTTCGGATCATCTTGATCGGTCAGGCGTGCCCTATTCACGCGCCATCCGAACGTTTTCGTTTATATGTGTCTGTCTGTTCGTAGGATGTATCGCCATGTTTTCCGGGTATAATTCCTACCTCAATGCCTTTGGGCAGAGTCTTGGCTATACCGCCTTGATTAGCTCCACGTTTCTGGTGGCAGTGTCTTTGGGCTCGATCGTAGAGAAAATTCTCATGGGATTTCTCTACGACTACATCGGGATTTATAAGATTATCTGGATAAACTGCGCTCTGTTAATAACCGGCTTGTTCCTTCTTGGTACTCAAACTAACCTTGTAATGCTCTATATAGGCGCAGCCTTGTTTGGTATACAGAATTCTCTGGTTGCAGTGCAGACGCCGCTGCTTATACGGGAGTTATTTGGAAATCGTGATTACTCTCGTCTCGTTCCCCTGACACGAATAGGCATCGGGGCGTTAGGGATGACCGGCCCGTTACTGGTGGCCGGCATCTATAACGCCACAGGAACATATAGTGTTGTCTGGCTCACCAGCATCGCCATCGTTATCGTGGCGCTCTGCTTTGCCATGGCCGCTCGTCGAGGGAAAAAGCACTATGCTCAACTCTGGGAGACAACAGACGGGGCAGAAAAACAGACGGATCGCTGACGATCAGTCTCTGTGTTGTACGATAAATCTTTTGCCCCGTCAGGTATCTCTGCTCTCCTGCAAGATACGTCAACAATCAGAATGCATACCTTCGTTCTTTATATTGAAAGGTAATCCACTTTTTCTCGGTAAATTCATCCACAGAAAAGCCTACGCCCTCCCGGCCGACGCCGCTGTTCTTGATGCCGCCGAAGGGAGCTAGCTGAGACCCCATGGCCGATGAGTCATTTACGTGCACCATACCCGCTTCCATCTTCGGCGCCAGGCTCATCGCCTTTGACAGGTCGTTTGTGAGCAAGGCAGAAGATAGACCATAGTTGTTATCATTACAAAGGCTGAGCGCTTCTTTCTCATCCCGTGCGCAGACGATGCTCGTCATCGGGCCAAAGCTTTCTTCATAAAAGACATCCATCTCAGGGGTCACATCCGCCAAAAGAGTGGGCTGATAGAACGCTCCTTGGTGAGTCCCCCCGGTGAGGAGACGCGCGCCTTTTGACAGGGCGTCTTCTATCTGTCTGTCCAATACATCGCAGTGTTGTTTTCGGATAAGAGGACCGATAATGGTGTCAGGGCTATGAGGATCGCCCACCGCAAGAGACTGTGCTCGCGCGGTCATTTCTGTGCAGAATGCTTCGTAGCTATCCCGCTCAACAATGAGTCGACTCGTACACATGCATATCTGACCTTGATGAAAGTAAGCGCCATAGGCTGCTATATGCGCTGCCTTCTTCACATCAAAATCTTTGAGAAGAATAAGAGGATTCTTTCCCCCCAATTCAAGTGTATAACGCTTGAATTTTGCAGCCGCCTTGACCGCGATATCGCGACCAACAGCCGTCGAGCCCGTAAACGCTATCATCTTCACTCGATCATCTTCTACCAGAGCAGTCCCTACCACCGAACCCGGTCCGGGAATTACGCTGAGGACCCCTTTGGGCAATCCGGCCGCCTCAAGACTCTGCGCAATAAGGAGCCCTGAGACCGGCGTGTCTGAGGCCGGTTTCAAAATGAACGTATTGCCTGATGCGAGTGCATAGGCAAGCTTATTGAGAGCGAGCATGATAGGATTATTGAAAGGAGCGATGCCGCCTACAACCCCAAGCGGCTGTCTGACGAAAGTGGAGAACTGCCCGGATAATTCCGGCTGCAAGACACCTCCGTTGACTCTTCGACACTCGCCAGCAGCAGCGCGCAAAACATGAGACGCACCCGCAATCTCCCCCACCGCCTTGATATATACCGAGCCACTCTCTTCTATCAGACAGTTAGTGTATTCTTTCAGATGTTCTTCAAAGTAATCAGCTGCTCTGAGAAGTATCTTTTCCTTCTCTGCGGCGGGCGTTTCGGCCCATTTTTCACGGGCAGCATAAGCCGCCGCCAGCGCAGCTTCAACCTCATCTGGACCAGCGGTGTGTACTCGTGCAAAAACGCTCTCATCAGCAGGATTTATATCTTCGACGATTTCACCACTGGAAGTCGAAACCCATTCTCCGCCAATATATAGTTGATACTCTTTCATTGAAAATCCTCCTCGCGTCTCTGCTGAACACCTATAAACATGATGCACCATCTTCCTCGGCTATTAGTTCTCACAAGTCCTCTCCCCACCGTTTGCCATAACTGCTTTCTATGCCCAATTGGTCAAGCATACGAGCAACGGTTTGTTCTATTACCTCTTCTAGAGTCTGCGGTCTCAGGTAAAACGAGGGAACCGGAGGCATAATGACTACGCCGAGACGACTCAAGTCGAGCATGTTTTCAAGCGGTATAGGCGATAACGGCGTCTCCCTCACCACAAGAATCAGACGACGCCTCTCCTTTATTGTCACATCGGCCGCACGAGTAATCAGATTATCCGCATACCCGCAGCGTATCCCTGAAAGAGTTTTCATCGAGCAGGGCACGACGATCATGCCATCAAAGCGAGCACTACCACTTGCGGCAGGACAAAACATATCATCGTAATTGTAGCTTCGATATGCCAGAGACGCTACATCCCGATACCGATATGCTGTTTCGTGCTCCAAGGTGGCGAGCCCCCATTGAGAGACGATCAGATGTGTCTCAACCTCGCAGGCACGCAAAGCCTCAAGTAGTCGAATGCCATAGATTGCACCGCTAGCACCGGTTATCGCAACGATGAGTTTCAATGTGTCTCTCTCCTTTGTTGCAATTCTCCGCTTTCAAATGCCTGAAGTACTGCATCGACGAGTTGTCTACAGTGTGCTTGTATCTCTTGTATTTCGTCCGCTTTGGCATCCTCTATATGAATGCCCGCGACGATTACCGCAGGAATTCCGAGATCACGGGTAAGTGTTTCAGACATCTCCTGGGCTACGATATGATCCTTATGAGCAGAGCGAGGAATAACATAGCTATCGCAGCTCTGCCTATTATCTTCTTCAAGGCTCGGCCGCGGAACGCTCATAGACATGGCCCCTACGTGCGACCGCTCTTTGTCAGAAGCAAATCCCACGAGGCCATCGTGTGTAAGCACGATAAGAAGTTCCACGAAACAACGGCCTTCGCCAATTTCAAAGTGCAGGCTGTCATACGAAGCGAGGGAGGGAGATATGGTTTCTTGAGCGAGAGCTTCTTCACCATCGCGGCAGTTGCCCCTCATCATCTATCGACCCGTCAAAGGATTTTTCTTTGTGGTCTGATACTCGCTTTGAGCAATTATCTTAGTTCCCTCGATATCATCCCTGCCATCGAGTTGGCCCCATGGGTCACGTTGCGCGATATCCGTGATGTAATCTGGCTCGGTGTTACGCCATACATAATGACAATGGGTGCAAAAGTATAGTTTCCAAGCGCCGCTACCATCAGGAGCCTCGGCGATCTGCGAGGCAGTTTCTTGTAAGCATCGTAAACACTGCATAGTTTCCTCCCCTATAGGCTATTCTGCAGGTCGGAGATAATTTTTTTCCATTCATCAAAGCGTGCATTCGGTGTAACCACCTTATGAGGCTTGAGATGATCGGGGGCAACGGGAGTCGTCGCATCGATTATCATCTTGCGGTCCAATCCATCTGCCGCGCTACAAGGCAAAAGGGAGTTGCCAGGAACCGCATTAATAAAGCTGATGTCACACTGCCTGACGCGAGTAGAGAGAGCCCACATGACTTGTTCCAAATTAAAGGGATCAACAAAGTCATCTACCATGATGATATTACGAGCAAAAAAACTTCCGTGAGGTGTCGACGCAAGACGACAGGCGATGATCTTTGCCTCCCCCGGCATCTTCTGTTTTGTCGCTGCTATGATGGTAGAGCCGTGTTGATACATCGCATTCACCGCAGCCAGATGAGGAAAATCTCGCTTTACCTGCTTATACATGGATAAAGACGTATTGATAGCGAGTAGAGTATCTGCTTCAGTCCAAGGAAATCCTATGTACAGACTCTCAAAAATAGGATCACGGCGGTGAGTTACCTTGTTGATCTTTATCTCTAATTTGTATCCACATCCTGAATAGGTGCCGGGAAATTCCCCGAAGGGGCCTTCAAACACTCGTCGCCGCGGCATAATCTCACCCTCAAGAACATATTCGCAATGTGCCGGAATAGGAAGATTGCCACACGAAGAATGAGTCAGCTCATAGGTAAATCCGCCCATTGCCGAAGCATAATGATACTCTGACTCATGATATCCGATAGGGGTACTTGCGATAAAGGAGAACAGAGGGTCGTTGCCGATGCAGATAGCTACTGGTAGCGGTATATTCTCCCGCTCCGCCTGTGCCACATGTTCGCCTGCATCGTGGTTGCGCCCGAGTTGCATGGCAATAGTATCAGGCCCCTGCACCATCAATCTATACACTCCCACATTGACGGCATCAAAATCATTAGGGGCATAAGGTTCTGCGGTCACAACGCAGGCCTTACTCAGATAGCAGCCTCCGTCCAATTCGTTGATACGATAGAGAGGCATGATTTCGTAGAGATTGATATCCTTGTCGATGGAAATCTCCTGACAGGGGGCATCAGGTATATAGGCAACCTCCCCCGGATAGTTCTCCCACAAATCGCAGATTGCAAAAAACTGATCTCTGACCGTAGTTTCTTTGGGAAGTTCAAAAGAGAGCGCATGATTGGCCCATGACCCCTGCACTCCCACCACCAGTCGTTTACCTCGATAACCCGCAATATTATCAAACATGACGGCAGGCCCTGAATGACCCATATCTGAAATGACATGGCTGATGCATCCAATATCGGGAAACGGTTGTACCAGTTCTGAGTAGCGGACCAGTTGCTTTTCCTCTTCAAGTTTAGCAAGAAAACCTCGCAGATCTTTATACGCCATTTCCTCTCCTCTTTTCTGGTTAACCTCAATGACTCCCGCTCTGGCCTTTCGCTCTCCTTACCGTTTTATGAACCGATTACACAAATAGTTTGCTCCCTGCCTTGTGATGACAGAGAGCAAACTTTGATGTGTTGTCCCGTTAGTTTGCGCGCGGGGGCGTGGGTGCCTGAGGTGCCCGAGGCGCCTGAGGCGCTGCTGCTCGAGAAGCACCGGGAGGTGGTGCAGAAGGTATCCCCGGCATGCCTTGAGCTTTCGGAAGTTCAGCTCCGCAACTGGTGCACACTTCAGCTCCAGCCTCGTTTTCAACACCGCACTTCTTACAGGTAGGTGCTACGCTTAAATCAGCAGGTCTAAAACACATGACAATCCTTTCTAGAACTTTTTCATTTCTCTGAAGACAACACTACCGCTGCATCTTCTTTTCAAGACCAGGAGCAGGCTCACCTTGCAAGATGCCGCCTTGCGCCCAATCAGCCCAGAGGCCGCCGTCGCCTTGAGCCAGATACCCATCGATCCAGATTCTCTGGTCGTAGAATTTTCCGCGTACCCCATAGGTCTCGCAGCCACATTCCGGGCATTTCTTGCCAGCCAACATCCACGCAGACTTGACGACTATCGCCTTGCAGTCATCACATACGTAGGTATCAATTCCAAACTTCATTTCGGCCATTTGAAATAACTCCTTTCCACTTGTCCGCATTTCACCCTATTCATGGTGAAGAGCAACTATTCTCAATACGCGGTGCTCTTTGATTGAGCAATCCTCTTATGACTAGTGTTCCAGAGGAACAAACAGAACCTGACGGGTCTTCTCCTCAAGTTTCTCTTTAAGTTCTTCGACGGTTCCGTACTGCATAACACCGGTGTAGCAGTTATGGACACAGGAAGGGAGCTTACCCTTTGCGGTACGGTCCGCGCAGAGATCGCACATATCGGTGGGAACAGGCACATAAGTAAGTTGCCATTTGTCCCCCTCAATCTTCCAAGGACCTACCTCAAATACCTTGATGCCCCATTTTCCCTCAGGAATATCGTGCTCTTCCTTGCAAGAGACCTCGCAGGTGTGACAGTTTGAACAAAACTCGTAGTCGATCAGAATTCCTTTGCGTGACATTAGAACTCACCTTCCTCGCACTTATAGATCTTGCAGAGCAGAGCCTTAACATCAGCGCCAAATCCCGTCGGACCTTGATGTCCAGCTTCCACGATGACATTGGGATTAACATCCCAGCAGCCATACATGGGATCTTCGTGAGGATCCATCTCGGGGAACCACCAGCCACTGTTGAGATTTGCCATCCCATGTAGGAGAGTAGGTGTCAGCTTCGCGCGCTGGCGAATGCGCCCGCGTGTATTCTCAATCCACAGCCAATCACCCGAGCGGATACCCTGTTCTTCGGCCCACTCATCATTAACCTCAATCCACGGATCAGGTTGAATCTCGCGCAGCTTCTTGATCTGGCGATGCTCTGAGTGGAAGAACTGGATGTTACGGGTACCCGTCATGACGATTACTGGATATTCTGCGTACATCTCAGGTGTTGAAATGGGACTCTCATACGGCTCAGCGTAATAGGGCAACGCAGGGCAATCGATGGACTCAGCAATATTTGAGTACAGTTCGATACGACCCGTCGGAGTCGGGAAGCCCGGCTTGCCGTCAAGACGTAGTTCCCCGGTTTCATAGCGGCGATAATGAACATCTTCGGGATACCACCACAGCTGATCGCGCAGCTCCTCATAGGTCATACCTGAAGGCTCAAGCATAGCGCTGAACATGTCTTTTTCATTTTCCCACGGGAAGATTTCCTTGTTGAATCGACGGCCCATTTCTACAATGATCTCTTGGTCAGAGTGAACATCTCCGTTACGCTCAAGACCGGCAATCGGCCACATCGCGCCTAGGTTCACGTAGAAGGAGCGCATGCCCTCGCGCTCGGGATACATGGTTACCGGCAAGACCAAATCGCCCAGAGTCTGAGCCGTAGGAGTCATACAGTAATCAAGAACAACGTTGAACTCCATCTTCTGAAGGATCTTGTATACTCGCTCAAGACCATCGTTGCTCATACAGGTCAACGGGTTGCAACCCATATAAAACGCTCCGCGGAACGGATACGGATCTTCAGACTCAGCTTGGAACAGCGCGAGATCTGACTGATCGAGACGCATGCCCATGCGGATCATCGGGTACTCATTGTATCCTACGAGTTTTTCCTGTTGCTTCTCGGGAAGCATGTCCCAACCCCAGCCGAAGAAGTTGACATCGCCAGGATTTGGCGTGAGGATGTTGCCACCGGGAACGTCGATATTATCGCATATGGCCATCATAGCGATGATAGCCATAACGCAGGAGACACCATGGCGCTGCATGTCGAGAGCAAGTCCTAACTGCATGGCAGAATTGTTGCCAGCGGCATACATACGGGCAGCAGCCTTGATCTTCTCAGCGTCAAGCCAGGCGACCGCCGCAAGTTCATCGACGTCGTATGTATCAAGTTCTTCTTTAAGTTCGTCGAATCCGAACGTCCATTCGTCGACAAACTGACGATTATAGAGTTCTTCGTCGATGATGGTCTTGAGTATGGCGATAGCGATAGCGGTATCGACTGCCGGACGCGGCTGAAGCCAGATCTCGGCGCGTGCGGCCATCCAAGTAAGACGCGGATCGATAACGATGAGCTTAGAACCTCGGCGCATACATTCAACGATCCAGTCACCGTAGAAACCGTCTGAGCTAGACTGAACGCAGTTGTTCCCCCAGATGACTATGACCTCGGGAACCTTATAGCCCTCATGATCAAAACGATCTTCAAACAACTGCGAGCAATCCGCCATGCAGTAGCAGCCCATGGTCAGCAGGTAGGCAACCATACGTGGCATCCAGCAGGCGAGACCGGTTGAATAGCTCACTACATTGGGAGAGTCCATGGAATAGAGCAGTCGCTGCGATTCCCACATGATGTCGCGGCCCGTTCCCACTATTGCCTGAAGCGATTCGGCACCATACTCCTCAGTGATTCTCTTGAACTCATGTTCCCATAGATCGTAGGCTTCATCCCAGGAAATGACTTCCCAAGCGTCTGGATCTCCACGCTTGGAAGGGTCACGCTTCATGGGCGCTTTGAGCCGATCGGGATGATTAACCATATCAGGGGATACGACACATCTCGGACAGAGTCGTCCTTGATTGTAGGGGTGTTCCGGATCCCCTTCGACCTTGACAAGCTTGCCATCCTTGACGTAGCAGAGAACGCCACAACCTTCATGGCAGCCGGGAGCCGACCATGCGGTCGTGCGAGAAACGGTGTACCCGTCCTCCTCCCAAGTTAACGGCAGATTCTTCTTCATAAGCTTTCCTCCTATCGATTCAACGTCAACATCGCTTTCGGAGTTGGACGAGATAACGAGCATCAGACCACTCCGATGAGTCAGAGGGTATACGTATCGATACGAGCGGACATTACATGAATCTGCCAATTTTTTTCTGATACTGCTCGAATAAATCAGTGCATCTTGCTATTAGCCGGGGAGTACTAAGCCCTATTTATGGGATGCAAAAGGCAGGGCACTCGCATTCCGTCGGATGCCTCAAGACAATTGTTTTAAAAAAGAGCCTAACGAGGCAATAGACACACAAACGTCTGCCTCATGTAGGCAGACGTTTCTCGATAGTCGCAAAACCATTTGGAGAAAGAATTTTCCTAATTACGAGTGAGATTGAGAAGAATCACATTGCTCATTATCGAAGTCATCGGGAATGTTGTACTCTTCAATCAATTCGATCAGTTCTTGTCGGGTATGAACATTTGCCTTGCGATATATGTTGTAGATATGCGCTTTGATCGTATGATCAGAGACGGTGAGAGTCTCTTCGATATACGATGTCGAATACCCTTTAGCAAGAAGAAAGAGTACTTCTTTCTGGCGTGGCGTCAACCGGTAGGAGTCGACAAAGCACTCGCATTTCTTGCGCCATCTGCCACCCTGAGCGATGGTAAGTTTCGTTTTATCGAGGTCATCGTCGATATTTTGAAGTCCCGCAAACGGTGAGTAGTTATCTTTAAAAAGAAACGACTGCAGTATGACTATGACGATGACGATCGCAGAGAGTATCCAAGGATTTGAAAGCTCGCCTTCTAGAGATGATGAGAAGACCTGGCCAGCAAGCAAAAAACCAATCTCAAGACCTATAAGATTCCCGAGCCGCCCAAACGCCATGTTTGCAAAAGGCATTATTTTGTTGACACGCGTGTACTCGCAAACGGCAGTCCATACCACTGTCTCGGTGACTATTCCCACAAACACCATGAGAACAACGCAGGCAACGCGCCAGTCCAGGCCGACAAAGGGCAAGGGCAGAAGCCCTAATGCAGCAGTGGGGGCAAGAACCTTTATCACCTCACTGACCTCAAAGCGTTGATGGTGCTTCGCGTCAAAAACTTTAAAGATTGCCGCAATCAGCATGGAAAAGCAGACCGCCCCCACAATGATCTCAGCCCTAGTCACTGATACGATGAAAAACACAATCCCCAGCAAGATACAGTTCGAGAAGATTGCACAAGATGAACGAATAAGAGCCTTCGCGTTAGGAGGCTTGGTTGAAGAATAATCCGGATTGAGAAACGTCCCCCGTTTTCCACCAATTGAGCCTAACTCGACAATGAGATATAGCACGACTGATATCCAAGGAAGTGTTGCTATCATAAACTTGACCGCCTCTGTCTTGGTGAAGCAGAGTGCCAACAACACGATGACTGCGCTTATGAGCATGGCGATAGGCGGATAGAGCACCGCTGATTTGTGATCAAACTTAGAGAGAAAGCCTCCCCACAATGCAACAAGGAACACCGCTCCAAAACCAGCAAAGAACCAAGCGAAGGCGAGGAATGGCTCGCTGATCTCTATGAACAAAGAACATAGACCGGGTATGGGAGTGAGAAATATCGCGAAGATAACCAGTATTTTGATCGCGGTACTTGAAGCCAGATGTTTTGCAAATACCCACACCAGAAGGCTTGCTATCACCTGACCCATGATAAAATACACGACGATCGTCGCCACACCGGTAGTGGCAACATTTCCCGGTAGTAACATCGAGTTTGAAAGCATGAGATATACCCACGATAGATATATGGCAAATCCGATGATCCCCAGTAGATCGTGAGATTCAAAGGGACTGTTGGGAGGTTGTCCCGCGCTTTCCGGTGGTGGTGGTTCTTGTGCTCTTGAATGGTTGGCGGCACTTTCCGATACTGTTGAGTCTTCCATTGTTTCCTCATCCTTCCTTCCAAGGCGAAACAATTTACCGATCTAGTACAACACTTCCATCGAAAAACATATACGAGGCGATGAGGACAGAGCGCACCATCCATCAGAGTGAATTCATGCTGAGAATTGTTCAAAATATCATGTGACGTAGCGAATAATTTCCAAGAAATTCCTAAAGCCTTCCTTGACGGGGAAAGAATAGATTCCTATCGCTCCTTTAATGATATTTCAATTATTTCGCAAACAGATACAGATTCTTGCTTCTAGTTTAAGAAGCAAGAATCTGTATCTGTTTACACCAGTGATTTTCAGGATATCGAGTACAGAATTTTGTCTGACTCCACTATCCATCAATCATAGTTCGTCTTCCCCGCGCGGGCCCGCTTCATGCCAGTGCATCATATATTTGCTTCTATTCCGGCGCGCTATGATGACAAAGACCGCCGCCGCGACAACAATGAAAATGCTTGCCACCCAAGCGGGCCTGTAGGATCCCGTGGTATTCAAGATGGTGGCGACAAGCGTCGGGCCCATCAAGCCAAATGCTCCCACGCCCACTCGCGTATAAGCATAGAGTTTTGAATAATCTCGATCTCCAAAAAGATCTCGTATGAGCAGCGGGCACTGAACTGCAACCAGCGAATTCTCGATGCCAAACAGCGCACAGCCCAGATACAGAAGCCAGAGTTCAGTCTGCGTGGCAAGAAGCAGAAGGCCCACACTCAGCAGAATGCAGTTTATCCATATGATCTTATAGATGCTCATATAATCATACAGAACACCCATGATGAACTTTTCAGCAATGGAACCCATGGATACAAAGGTCAGAAACGTTGAGCTGACCATAGCTGAATATCCAAGAGTCTGTCCGAATGCATTCAGATGTGAGTTGTAGCCGGCAAACATGCTGATGCATCCGACGAAACAGCAGGCGCAGATGAAAGAAATTGTCTTGATCGAGTATTTTGCAGGAACGCCCGGCTTGAGAATCTCTGCGCTCAATGCCTCTTTTTCGTCGTCGCCTTCCTCCCAGCCGAAGGGTTTGAGCCCTTTGTCGGCAGGCTTGAGTCGAAACACCAGTAAATCCCAAGGGAGGATAACAACCATAACAAATATGCCCACACACATGTAGGTAAGTTGCCATCCGATAGATCCGACAAGAGCAGTGATTGCCGGAGAAAGTATTGCCGCGCCCACGCCCGAGCTTGCCATGGCAATACCCATTGCAAGGCCTTTTCTTTTCTTGAACCAGTTATTGATAAGGATGGGCGTCATGGTCATGAAAAACATTCCGCCACAGAACCCAAAGATAAATCCTGCGATATAGCGCATCCACATGTACGGGTAATAGCCCATAAACATCAGGACCACCGCACATATAACAACATTCACGCCGATCAAAATACGTACGTCTACCCTCTCGACCAGATAGCCCAAACAGAGAGCCGAAGGTATCGTTCCTATGAACAGAAATGTTATATAGAAACTGTAGTCGCCTACGGTAATGCCCAGAGCGCTCGAAGCCGGCACATAAAAAACGCCACAGGCATCGATAAAAGTTCCGATACCGCCCACTTGCATAAAGCAGCATCCTATCATGATGAGCCAGGGAAAGTATTTTTGCTTGCCTTGAGTCGCATCCGTTTTCTTTACTGAATCCATGAATATCACTCCAACTTAGTCGAGACAGAAGTACGAGGACAATACAGAATCAATCGATGTACGCAACATGGATATGTATGCTAGAGAAATCCGATTACCTGAGGCTATAGTATTTGCATCAACGTCTGGACCTATGTCAGGAGAGAAGTCTGCTTCTCAACCATTACTTCGTGTCTTTTGACCGACAGAAACTATCCAGCGGTATGCTCCAACGGTGTTGCAGTTTCCCACAGGGACACAACACCGTTGGAACACCATACCTTTTTCGACTATCAACAATGAATTGATAGATTTAAACTATACCGCTCGATTAAGACTATGCTTCTTCGTCGCCTGTGTGATCCCATTTGAGTTTGCCAATGAAAGCCATGGCAGGAATAAGACATACCGCGATGAGAACAACCAATCCGATGCCCAGACCAAAGTAGGCAACACCCACATATCCACCAACAGAAGCGGCCAACATGGTCACAATAGTCGTGGAAAAACCACCAACAATGCCGCTGCCGATGGAGAGGCGTGAATAGATCTTCTCGTAATCATATCCGCCAAAGAGTGTGCGCGTTATTATGGGAAGACCAACCGACGCGATACCGTTGTGAGTGCCCAACAGAAATGCGCCGATGAACATAGCAGCCATATTGCCCGGGAAGAGCATCCAGACAACAAACGCCAAGAAGAACATGACAAAATACAGTATCGTCGTAAATTTCACACCAAACTTGTCAGCGAGAAAACCATAGACAATCTTGCCGATAAGGTTACCGGCAGCAGCCGTAGATATCATCCATGCACCGATGATCGCAGCGCTGGTGGCCATGTCAGTACCTGCAAGCATCTGACCGGCCATGGCACTTTGTGAATTATTGAAGCCCATACCGATAGCAGTAAAGGCAACAGCACCGAACATGAGATAGAAGGGAAGAACAGAGAAAGCTTTCTTTGCAGAAAGACCTTTCTTCGCTGAAGCCTGCGCATCGAGAGCTGCATCTTCAGCGTTATATCCGTAAGGCTTTTGCCCCGCCATCTCAGGAGAGAACTTGAAAACAAACAACCACGGGAGAAGCAGGATCGCCGCAAGAATAGCATTGACGACATAGGTCATCTGATATCCCAACGATCCAAGAAGAGTCGAGAAGAGCGGTGCCCAGCAAAACGTACCAATGCCGGAAAACGCCATCGCGATGCCCAAGAACTTGCCGCGATACTTAGGGGCAAACCAGTTCGAGATTAACGTGGGAACGGTCAAGAAGAACGTCAGCGGCATAGCAATACCAAATAATATGCCGATGATTATAAGACCCGGTACGGAGTTTACAACGGTAAACAGAAGTATACCCACGACTTCACAGACCACACCTATGAGAAAGGATATCTTGAAGTGCTTTTTCATGACCTGTCCCCATAAGGGGAAGGTTATCACCTGGGTGATACCGAGAGCTGCCGACCAAAGCGTAAAATCAGTAGGAGTCAAGCCCATCGCCTTGCTCACCGGTACGAGGTAGACACCCATGAGGCTAACAGTCAGAGCAAGACCAGAAGCAGCGCAGAAACAGCAGCCTACGAAAATCAAAAGAGGTAGGCGACTCCCCTGCTTGTCTATTGCTTGTTCAGTCATTTGATTCACATCCTTAATATTTTTCCCCTATTGTTTCAATACACTTAGAAACGATTAAGATGTTGCTACATGACTAGTGCTCCATGGGAACAAACAGAACCTGACGGGTCTTTTCCTCAAGCTTCTTCGAAAGCTCCTCCACCGAGCCATATTGCATGCTTCCGGTATAACAGTTGTGCACACAAGCAGGGAGTTTACCCTTCTCTGTTCTTTTTGCGCAAAGGTCGCACATGTCAGTCGGAACCGGAACATACGTAAGCTGCCATTGTCTGCCCTCAACCTGCCAAGGACCTACCTCAAAAACCTTGATTCCCCACTTGCCTTCTGGAATGCCATGCTCTTCTTTGCAGATGACTTCGCAGGTGTGGCAGTTATCGCAATACTCATAATCAATCAATAAACCCATTTTCGACATCACAATCACCTCCTTCTTCAAGAATAGATTCTTCGAACTATCTAGCCTTACCCTTAACGAACGGTCTGATAGTTTCTTTGCAGCAATCTTCTGGATCGCACTTATAAATTTTGCAAAGAACGGCTTCGACATCTGAGCCATAGCCAGTTGGTCCCTGATGACCGGGTTCGATCAAAAGATTCGGGTTGACATCCCAGCAGCCATACATGGGGTCTTCATGCGGATCCATCTCGGGGAACCACCAACCAGAGTTGACATTTGCCATACCGTACAGCAAGGTTGCAGTCGGCTTTGCACGATGTTTTATGCGCCCAACGTTGCTCTCGATCCAAAGCCAATCGCCTTCATTAATGTCGTTATCCTTGCACCACTTATCATTGAGCTCTACCTGTGGATCAGGCTGGATCTCACGCAGTTTCGGATTATCACGATGCTCAGAATGGAAGAACTGAATGTTACGGGTGCCCGTCATGCAGATAACCGGGTATTCTTTGTAAAGCTCCGGAGTAGTGTAGGGACCGTAGAATGGCTCTGCTGCATACGGCATAGGATTGTCGTTGATTGTCTGAGAAAATACGGAATACAGCTCGACACGGCCGGTAGACGTATTGAAACCAGGAGTTCCGTCTCTGCGCAGCGAACCCGTTTCGTACCGCTTATATTCCAAGCCAGGATACATCCAATTGCGTTTGCGAATATCGCGCCACTTCATGCCGGACTTCTTTACTAACTCGTCAAAAATCTCCTCGTCGCTCTCCCATGGCCACATATCTTTGTTGAAGCGCTGGCCGATAAGTAATGCGATTTCAGCATCGCTTTTTGGCTCGCCTTTGATTTTCAAACCTTCGACCGGAGAGATGGCACACGCACCGGTCCGCTTTGCTATCATGCCAACCTTTTCAACAGCCATCTTGACCGGCAACACAACGTCTGCCACAGTCTGAATGGTCGGAGTCATCTGGTAGTCGCACACAACAATGAACTCCAGTTTGTCAATAACAGGATAGACGCGGCTCAAATCCATAGCGCTCATGCAGCACAAAGGATTAGTACCAAACATGATGGCACCGCGATATTCGTACGGATCGCCCGTCTCTGCTTGGAGAATCTGCAAATCGGGCTGATCGAGAACCATACCCATACGCATGAACGGATACTTATCGTAGCCAACCAGATCTTTCTGAGCTTCCTCAGGCAACTCCTTGAATCCCCAGCTAAAATAACTGAAATCATACGGAGGAGCGGTAAAGATCTGACCACCCGGAACATCGATGTCGTTGCAAATAGCAAGCATCGCAATAACAGCGCGAACACCGGCAATGCCGTGCATCTGCTGGTCGAAGGACAGACCGAACTGAACAGCGGTGTTGTTACCAGCGGCGAACAAACGCGCGGCCTCTACAACGATATCCTTGTCGACCCAGGCGCGCTCGCATAGTTCGTCCACGTCGTATTCCTTGCAGCGTTCCGCTAAAGCCTCAAACCCATAGGTCCATTTTTCAACAAAGTCATGATCGTAGAGGTCTTCTTCGATAACCGTCTTGAGCATTGCCATAGCGATCAAGGAGTCAACGCAGGGACGCGGTTGAATCCAGATGTCAGCGCGCGCAGCCATCCAAGTAAGACGCGGGTCGACCACAACAAGCTTGGTACCACGCTTCATGCACTGAACAATCCAGTCGCCGAAGAAACCATCGGAAGAAGACTGAACCGGGTTGCAGCCCCAATTAAACAAAACCTCAGGAATCTTGTAAGTCGGATTATCAAAACGATCCTCATGACACTCGGAGCAGTCTGGCATCATATACTCGCCAACCCCTGCAGTGTATGCGACAAGGCGGGGCATCCAGCAAGCTAAACCAGAGAAATAGCTTACGACATGGGGAGAACCCATCGAGTAAATCAAACGCTGAGACTGCCACAAAATATCACGACCGGTGCCACAAAAAGACTGAAGCGTCTTTGCACCATACGTTTTGATAATCTCCTTAAACTTGGTCTCGATGAGATCCAAAGCCTCGTCCCACGTAATCTGCTTCCATGCGTCCGGATTGCCACGCTCAGAAGGATCACGCTTCATGGGATAAAGCAAGCGATCTGGCCTGTTCACTTCATAGGGCATAGCTGCGCAACGCGGACAAATATGCCCTTGGTTAAACGGATGTTCAGGATCGCCTTCAACCTTTTCGAGCTTTCCGTCTTTAACATAAGCCAAAACGCCGCAGCCCGCATGACAACCAGGTGCCGACCAGATGGTCGTGCGAGTTACCTGATATCCATCTTCTTCCCAGGACGTTGGCAAATTAGTCTTATCTTTGGCCATCTTTCCATCTCCTTTCTTGCTTCTCCTTGTATTCCTCTGAATGGTTAAGACCTTCTTGAATATTCAGAGAAACTTCGTATGAATGGGTCTGGACTATGAATTGCTCACCTCGCTCTCCCCAGCCGTCGATAGTTGCATTACCCACTACTCGTGCAGCGGCCATCAGCATCGCATCGTCTTCAGATGCTCGGCCACAAGAGATACCGCTTATCAAACGATCAATCTCTTGTGGCTAAAATAAGACACCCAAAGAAAACGGTAAATTGAACCAACATACCGAATTCAATTGGCTTGATAGGAAATTTTGGGAAAAGAGTTAGTGAAGAAGACTATTAGTCTATTGGTACTAATAGCCCCATTTTTCTCGTAAAACGCCGATTATATGCAGGCAGAGCACTTTATCTGAAAAATCTTTCTCTCATGCCTCATCTGATGATTTGAATCAGGCGAGCATAGAGAAAACCCGGAGCTCTTCTACGAGCTCCGGGTTCAGAGTACCGTCATAACCGGGTGAATCAATACGATTTCTTACGGCTTCAGGATACGCCAGCTACGCAACATCTGAAATATCCGTCGGAGCATACCAAACACCGGTACCGCCGTCATAGCCGCCAAGGTAAACCAGCTGACATTTATGACCGTATCGATGATGTCACCCGGAACAAAACGTACCGCGAGCATCAGTAAACACATAGGGACCGTCGTAGCAGCAAGGATGATAAGCCAACCTGAAATGGAAGTCTTTTTCAATCCCTCTTCAGCCAATGCCTGGTTTTTCCAGCCGTCACGTTTGATGTTGAGGATACTCACTACAACGGAATCCAACCAAACCGAGAGAGTCCTCAAATAATAGAGTTCGTCCGGGAGAAACAACAAAGAACGCGTGACTTCTCCAAAACGACGATTGGGCACCTTCAAAGAAACAAGGAACGATTGCAAGATCGCCAATCCCATGGGAATGAGCCAAAACGGTATGAAGGAAAACTTGTTCATAGCAAAACTCGTAGCAACCAAGCAGACGAAGCCTATCCGGATAAGCAGATTCCAGCCCAAAACCAACTGGTCAAACCAACGGCGACCATCCCTAATAGGATGAAACTCGCGCGAAAGATCTTCAAGATGTCCGTCTTGCCATTTGCGACGCTGTTGATGCCACGACGCTGAGTTAAGCATTGCGCCAACCCATGCGCGCGCCTTTGCGCTTGTCTTTGTCTGATATCCCAGCTTCTGCAGCGCACGCGTAAGCTCAGCATCTTCAACCTTTGAACGGACGTCCCAAGGAGCGTTTCCGTAGGTGTTTTCAGCCGCTTGGCGCAGTGCCTTGACACGAAACAGCGTCGCTTGACCGCCCAGAATATCTGAAGTAAAACCATGGAGCTGTTGCTTGATACCGGTCATGGCAAATTCATGCCGTTGCGAATAGAGGAGAGATTTCTCTGATCTCGTAAGTTTTTCTTCGCCTACCTGAAATCCGTAGCGAGCCATAACACCGGCCGCTTTCGGCTCTTTGAAAATGTCGTCTTCAAGATAGTCGACCATATTTTCATCGCAGATAACATCAGCGTCGACACCTAGGATGAAATCATCGTTGCCTAAGGTGTTGCAGTAGTGCTTGAATGCCCAGTTCAGTGCGTTTACTTTTCCCGCGAGCCCTTTTGGATACTCCAGGACCACTTGGTCAAATACGCAGGCATAGGGCAAGACCTTGTTATAGGCGGTCAGATCTTTGGTTGTTCCGTTTATAACCACCACAATCTTGTCTATCGGCCTGCTCTGGAGAAGTAAACTTTCGAGAGTCTTGTCGATATCCGCTTCTTTTTCAAACGTTGGAACGATGCAGACAATCTTTCTTACCAGCTGCTGTGCTTCTCGCTCCTGCTTGACAAATATCTTTCTCAGCTCACCAACACCGGTTTTCATGATGTCTTGGAGGCGCGCAAACACCGTCCTCGTCTCAACCGTGTAAGGCACAGAGGTTTTTACCACCAAGCTGTTGACATGACGCTCGGATTCATCGAGATCAGAACTGAGCCGCGGACGAGTCTCTTTGGGCATACTCATCTGCTCGAGAAGCACCTGCTGCGCTTCCGCTATCAAATAGCGTATACGCTTCAGGTCATTCTTCTCCTGAAGAAGCTCAATCTCTTGGCTCTCTATAACTGTATCAGCGCGTGCCATAACAGTTCCTCTACGACTCCTCATTACCGATAATTGTCAAACCATCTGGTTATAAAATAGTTGGCGCAAGACGACGCGGGGGGAAACAAAATCATGTTCCCACGGACTATTAGAAGAGTGTTTGGTATCGTTAATGTATATACTACCATGCAGGTTTTGGTTTCTAATTGGTCTAGCGTATAATACGTGGTGTGACCAATGCATACATGAAGAAATTGAGTAAAAATTGTATTTATACGGATACTATGAATTTAAGAATATTTATTTCAATAATAGGAATTTACCTTGTAATAAAAGGAACGTATAAAAATAGCCTTGAAGAATATGTGAATGCCTTTTCGACACATACGATATGTGGGTATAAAAAGAGACAATCACGCATAATTGTGTATGGTAATTTTTATCAAAACTCAAGCTCAAAAACACGCACTCAGGGGGATATGACCCGTTCACATCTGACGGTGACACGATTGTTGCCATCGAGGGTACAGGTAAAGAGCGTGAGATCCCAGTTTCCTTCCTCCATTTTCAGAGCATCATTGCCGTTCAACGTTTCTAAGCCCACCACCTTATACGTATAGATAGAGCCAACCGTATCAGTAAACACGATACTGTCTCCTGCTTGAAGTTGAGAAAGCATACCAAAGTGTCTCCGGTAATTGTGCCCTGCGATGATCATCGAATTGTCTAGAATAGAACCTTCATAGCAACACGGCGCAAGTCTCAGCAGCGAATAATCCCAGTTTTTCAAAATGGGGAGAGAAAGGTCAAGAGAGGGAATGTCTAACACACCAATATAATCTTGACCATCGATCTGAACCGATTGCATCTCTGTAGCAGTAGCGGCGCTATACCCGCCACCCAGCGTGCCATAGCCCGGAATGATCCCCTGGAGAATCGACGCTGTTTGCTCGCTTTGCTTGTCGGCACGCATTTCGTCAAAGATATTGAAGCACGTCAAGGCTAGGGCACCCACAAGAAGTAGCGCACCAAGCGCCATGAAGGCAGCTCCTGATTTATTTTTTGTGCGCTTCATCATGATGTTTAGCATATTTCTTCCACCCTATACCAAAGAGGAGAAGGCCCATCACCGCTAAAGCCGAAACCGGCCACCACAACACGCCCGTCTGGGGAAGAGTGGAGTTTTTGCCCGGTACTTTAGGGGTGTCAACAGAGGTGTTGGTAATAGTCAGGGTGGTGTGATTGCTACTATAGGTGACCGTATAGACATCGGATACGTTTTTCTCAATAACTGTCCAGGTGTATCGATCGCTTAAGCTACTCCAGGTGTGCCTCCAATAGTTGGCGGCAGTCAATGTGTATGTAGCATAAGGCGCGCCATCTTTAAGCAAAACAACATCAATGCCAGCAGGGCGCGCAGACGCGTTATTGTTGTCATTCCAAACTTTGATGATGCTGATGTCAACGGGGTTATCGTCTATCGTAGTGGCCGACAGCTTGGGTGCAGCACTCACCTCGTAAGTCCACGTTGTATTTCCTGAAAGATTGGGTAGCGAAACGAGAAACGGTGCCACGGTATAGATTGTGTTGTCTATCGTGATTCTCTGCCCCATAATCAGGTAGAGACCGGTTTGTAGAGTGCTAAAATCCGCATGACCTTTGTTGTCTGTCGTTTGGGTCATGAGAGCTGAAATATTATCAAACCCCACATAGTTCGCCAGTGTGTTCGCCGCTGTGTTCCATCCGGAAGAATCCAGATTGTTTACGTTTACCTTATAACCAGCAAAGTCTCCGCTGAGGGTAAACATAACTGTTTCAGACACGTCAGCAACACGATATATCTGAAACGTCATACCCGGTAGCGCACTACCATCATATGAACAATCGAGTTTCATCGAACAGGCTTTGTCCGTGTCAATCGTCGTCAAGGCAAATGCCTGAGATGCCAAGGTAACAGCCGATACGAGCGACAGGCACATCGCTACCATCACTATGAGCAGACGTTTTTTTCCAAACAGTATGCTATCTATTGTTGACACCTCCCTTCCTGCTTTTTGCCTTTATCTTGCTGCTCACAACTAAAAATCTTATGAACAAACCTATCAATACTGGCAGGGCCGCGACGCAGGCCGTCGTCGTAGGGTTAATCTCTATAGCGTCAGCGCTTATCTGCAGACGCTGCGAAGATTTTTCGTCGTATTGCACGCGTGTCCCCCTAACCAGCAACCTTTGAGTATTGATACCATAGGGTGTACAGGTAACCAACGTGCAGTAGTCCTGGCCCTCCACTATGTTCAAAGCACTCGTGTCGTCGGGCTCAACCACCAGAATCTGATCAACCCGATACGCCAATACCTCACCCAGTGTGTGAATAAAAAACGTGTCCCCTATCGTCATCTTGTCCAAATCTGTGAACAATTTGCTCGAAGGCAACCCCCTATGGCCAGACAAGACACAGTGTGTGCTCTGCCCGCCAATGGGTAAAGACGAACCTTCAACATGACCCACACCAACCTCTAGCACAGAATCACTGGTGCTGTGATAGATGGGTAACCGCACATCAAGCGAATCTATCTCGATATACCCCATAACCCCCGTACCAAACGGGTTCATCAGATCATCGTAGCCTGATGTAGCCTTACTCGACTCAAGAAAGCTATTGGGATTAGCCGCAAGCCCCTGATTGTAGGCAACGGCCTCTCGCATCTGAGCAGTATAGTCTGAAGTTGTCAAACCAGATACGTCATCTTCATAGTTTGCGATTACACGACTCTGATGAGATGTATTAATGTAATCGCTCACTACGGGGTATAAAACCAGAGAGAAGCCTATCAGAAATACCATCATGAGTACGAACGTGGAGAGATGCTTTTTCATAAAATTCCCTGCTGATCGGGCGGCGGGATATTCCCGCCGCCGTCAAGGCAGAATCGCGTTACTGGCGACCCTTCATCTTTCTTTTCATGATGAGAAGGGCACAGGCACCTGCAATCAAAACCAGACCGCCTGCAATAAAGATGACCGTACCAACGCCACCGGTGATAGGCAACGAGAAACCTGCTTGGTTGATAACTGTCAGCTTGGAACCACCATTGACAGTTGAACCTTTCAACTGGTCATTGGTTGCATCAGGTATATGCCCATCCACATACTGCGTGGCATTATAAGAAGACACAATAGCCACGCTCACCGGCTCGAGCAGACGGTTATAGCCAGTTGGCTCATTAACCTCAACCAGATAATATGTCCCCTGATCGAGTCCCTTTATGGCATACGCACCGGATGAATCGCCTGCGAGAACAGATGTGGTACCTTTTGAGTCCAGCGCATAGGTGCCGTCGCTACCGGTAAACGTAAAGGCTTTAGCCAGATTGGCAGCAGAAGGATTGCTGGCAGCAGCAGCTGCATCTGACTGATTGGCAAACAGAGCAAATGTTGCACCCGTCAACGCCGCATGAGCGGTATCCACCTTGCTTACGGGTAGAGCAAAAGTAAAGACTACTACTTCGTCTTTAGGTGTTTGGCCGTGATCGGTCGTGCCAAGCCCCGAATTGTTTGGGTTATTGCTATAGGTCAGGTAAACCTCATTCGGGTTGCCAGGATTACCGATAACGGCATCGGTGGTAAGAGTCGCATTGTATTCCACTACGATATAGCCATTGTCGCTCACACCGGCAACACTCTTGAGATCATCAAACGTAAGGCTAAAACCATTACCTGCACTCTGAAGCTTGTAAGCAGTAGAAGGTATCAGCGTGCCACCTGCGCCGGTTGATGCGCTGGTCTCGACATTGTACATCGCACCGCTTGAGACAAAATAGACCTTGACGCTATTGCTGTTGAAAGACAGTGCCGTCGAAAGGGTATCGGTAATCTGATAATAATAGGTCTGGTAGTTGCTCATATTAGGAACAAGGCCCACAAGACGAAACGGTACTGCTGAACCCATGCTGTAATCGGCAGCGTCGTTCCAGGTGCCCGCATAGGTAGGATCGTTATTTTCAAAAACCTTCTTAGCAATTGCTGGTGTATCCGTCTTAGCAGAAACCGTCACATCACCTAAAACTTGAAGAATATACTTCGTATAGGCATTGTTTGTAGGATTGCTTGAAAATGCTGCTTCATCGACAAAATAATACCCATCAGGTAATCCCGAAATGGTATAGGTATAGGGGCCACTACCCGTAGGCGTACCAGAATCAGAGTGAGTGGCGGTCAGATAGTCCACAACAATAGCTGCAAATGCATCGCCAAAACCAGAATCTGTTATACCGCTGATAGCAGTTGCAGTGTCTGCAGCAGTCGTGCAGCTGGCAAAAGCGCTTCCGTAGGTAGCGTCGCTCTTCAACGCGCTCAGAAGTCCGCCGCCATTTACGCCGCTACCCCAAGTAACATTGGAGAGAATCTTCTCTCCAGCAGAGTTCTCTGAGTAGGTACCCGCAAAAACCTGATATGCCTGATAGGTATGACCGCTCGTTTCAGAGGTGATGGTCATAGTGTGAGTGGACGCCGCGTAAGCAGGAATCCCGGACACTCCCAGGAGCATGACCACCGTAAGAAGCATGCTCGATAGTTTTTTTAATCGTTTCATATCTGTGTATATCCCTCTTTCTCATTTGTTAAGACTATCCTGTATTGCCCGTGCCGACTGCTCATCGTGAGCAGAATCATCTGGTAGAAGATGAAGAGCTCACCTCCTCCACCGCACAACGTCTACTTCGTCGATACAGATATATGCCGAGAGCTCCGCCCATAGCACATATTCCGATTACTATAAAGAGCCCTATGCCGGTCCCACCGGTATTGGGCAAAGTATAGATATATTGATTGCTGATCGTTACCTTTGTAGTGGTGCTCCCCGAAGATTCGGTAACGCTCGATGAATAGGAAGGAGCGTAGCTGTTGGTAACGTCTTGTCCACCATCAAGTATCTGGGTCTCTGTCGCGCTGTAGGTATACCCTGTGGGAAGAGCATTCCACGAATAGGACCAGCCCGTGCTGCTGTTGAGCGTAATGGGAGACCCATAGGCAGTTTTCACGCCAGAAGTGTTTGTTTGATACAGCTGGATCGTCACGCTCAGTGCAGAAACATCACTGCCCGTGAGCAGCGCGCCGCTTCTACCACGCCAGACTTTATCCACCGTCACGTTATTGCCATAGGAGAACGTACCTACAAAATCGTCACGATGGGTCTCAGCCCATATATTGACCGTGTCGCCGATGATGGTTCCGTTCAGGTTCTGCCATACATTGATGGTGGCATTTGGAGCAACAAGCGTGGCATACATGAGATTGGTGTCTATTGTCGCCGTACAGTTTACAAAATTAAAGATAACCTTACCGTTGACAAAAGAGCTCACCTCCGAGAAGTTCAGCTTGTTCCCATCCACATAGATTTCGCAGATGGGAAGCTCGATGAACCCATACGTGCTGCTGCAATCAACATTTATGATGACCGAGCCGTTATGACCGGATTGAAATCCTTTTATGCCAAAGTAGCTGTAGTTGCTGAGATCGCGAGCTGAAATGTTATATACGCCTAGTGTGTCCGAATCTGTTAATTGTAGATAGCTTGTATCGCAAGTCCTATTAGGCGCACTGCTTAAATGCGATGCGTCGACATTAGCCGTCTTCTTGGTAGATAAGGCCGTAGAGATGGTCGTTACCTCATTTTTGACAGTCTTGAGATCAATAAATGGCACGGTGTTTGTATTTGTATCCTGCCAAATAGTCTTGGGGCTATCAAGCTTGGTACCCTGTATCGAAAATGCGTTGTTGTTGTCGGTCAATCTCACTCTATTAGCAGATCCAAGAGCAAGAACATGAGCATTGCTTGAAGCACTCGTAGAACTTACAATTGAATAGTTCTTTATATAGCTGAGCTCATTAGCAACGCCGTTGGTACCAAAGTTGCTGTAGGCTCTCAGGGTATTCGCCAACACGTTTCCATCTGTATGAGCCCACAGTGTGGCCGTATTAAATGCTACAACATGAAAATTACCCGCAACACCGAGAGCTCGGTTGGCGTTATAGTAAGACGTATGAGTATAGGTTTCTGCGGCAGTCGAGATAGTCTTATAGGTCAGGTTCGAGCCACTCGGCAACACAAGATAGGCCGAGAAACTGCTGGTTGTGAAGCCCACTTCCTTGGTCCCCGTTTGCGTCGTTGTCGCTGTTTGAGCCGGAACTGATTGCAGCGCTGAAGACGAACCGTCCTTTTCAAGAACGTGAAATACTTGAACATCCTGTTCACTGGTAACCGTTGTGGATGTGTCTTCGATGGTTACAGATACGGTCCCGCCCGTTGGCTCGACTTCTTTCCCGGCAGAGAAAAATCCAATATCGTATGCGTCAAACTCCATAAGAGGCGCAACGCTTATGTCGTTGTGCAATAATTGTTTGATCTCAGCAAAACGAACGGGGTCTGTGTCATCGTTGATACGAGTGACTGAGAGCGTCGCGCCCGCAGGAATCACATTCGGCCCGCTGGTAGTCGCTGTCACGCGTAGACCGTCACGCTCATAAACATACACAGTCCCACCCGTTGCCGATGTTAAATTGTTAGCAATGGAAGTAACAGAAGAAGAGCTCGTCGAAGAGGCCGAGGAAACGGTCTCCGGGGAAGCCGGTGTTGATGCCGCAGAAGTACCTGACGTTGACCCCGTTGATGTGGACCCCGTAAGACCCGACCCCGCAGAAGAAGACCCTGTCGTAGAGGTTTCCGCAGCCCCACTTGTAGAAGAAGCCGCTGTAGCAGAGTTTGTTTTAGTTGTGTCAGAAACGGGTGTCTCCGTCGCGCTCGTTCCAGCAGAAATCGAACTGGCAACCGATGAAGCCGTTGCGGCCGTGGTCGAAGATGAGTTCGACGCGGCGGTCTTGCTCGTAGATTCCGTCTCTTGGGAATGTTCTCCCACCGATACAGACGAACTCTTATCAAGCGTCAGGGCTGGCAATGCAATAACACAGAAGGTGCCTAATGCCAGCACCACCGAACAGGCCGATATGACCATTCGGAATCGTTTCCTCCTGGTGTTCTTCTTCGCGTACTCGTGAACCCGCGCCTCTAATTCCTGCGCCATGCTGCTTCACCTTCTGTCAACGTATATCTATCCATCAGTCAAACAGCGTCCACGTCGAAAGTGGCCAGAATCGTAAGACCACCTTGCCAACAACCTGTTCTTCAGACACGGTACCGATGATGCTAGAACGACTATCGAGTGAGACCGAACGATGATCTCCTAAAACAAACCACCGTCCGTTCGACACATGGAACGGAAGATCAATGTCAGTGTTTGCCGTCGATCTATCCCATACATACGGTTCGTTAAGTGCTGCCCCGTTGACTGATACACTCCCGCTTGCATCTATGTCTACAGTGTCGCCCGGACATCCTATTACTCGTTTGATCAAAATCTTATTGTTGTAATAAAAGGCCATGGTGTCACCACTGGTGAAATTATTCGTTTTGATGACCAATACCATGTCCCCTTCCTGAAGCGTCGGCTCCATGCTGTTACCTTGTACGCGCAGCACAGAAAAAAAGAACGCTGTGCAGGTTATTGCTGCCGCAATAACCACTATCATGATGCAGAGCATGGTGCGAAACGCCCTACGTCGACCCGCTTTCAGCGTTACACGGCTGAACTCATGTTTCAGTTGCTGCGTCGTTGGCACTACACGATCACTCATTGCACGCAGCCTCACGATGTTTCATCTTATTTCCGTGTCCCATAGCAATCATGCCGGGTTGTATTTCCGGCTCATTGTCTTTTCTGATCGTTCGTACCTCAAACTACCTTACGAAAAGAAACAGCTCCGCCGATCATGGTGCATACCAGTACTACCGCCGCAGCAGAATATCTCAAACACTTTGTCACCACGGTATTTCTACGTTCGGTCTGTTGGTGTATTCCTATTTCATGAGATGCGTGCAGATGTTCTATCTCATCAAGGACTTTTTCCCTATCCTCTTGCGCTTCAGCGTTCAACCGACCAATGTCTTCTCTGTATGCCGCGGCTGTTTCCTGCGTCGTCTGGCATAGTTCCTGTATGCGCAATGCAACATCGGCAATCGCTTCTACATCCTGAAACCGAGCATCACGATCGTCTAGTTGTTCTTTCTGCAATTTCATCTGCTCACGTAACGTATCGTTTTCTTCAGAGAGCGTGACCATGAGTTCAAGCATGTCAGCACGCCGAAGTTTACTTAAATCTTTATCATCCATGCACGTACCCTCTACCGCTATTCGAGCATCAAAAAAGACATCGCATATGATTGAGGCAGCAAAAAAATAGGGCATCAATCATATGCCAATTAATATATAATATTTTGCATAAATATTACCGAATAGGTATCATATTTATTAGCGCTTGCACATTCTATCAGCAAGGCAAAAATCGAAGTTGAAGAAAGCTGCAAAATATTGCGAGTTTTTCGAGGATTCCAATATTTGTAACAAACATATGAATATCTGACATTAACATTCTTCTATTTGAAATAGAATTTTTTTAGCGTGAAGAATATATGTGTACGTTCTTTGACGTATCACTAATATATGTATAAAAACCAACCTTAATAACATCAGATGTGCGCAAAATAAGGCACCTTTGAGTCAAGGCGTCCCGTCACTCTTCTTCAGGGGTTCTTGAAATGTCCTAGAGGCCCAGTTCGCCTATACGACGCTGTAGATCGCTCTGCCGGTCATCCAGCATCAGGTCAGTATTGTGAGCAAAGTACGCTTCGCTCCCGTAGTGTCCTATGAATTGAGCTGCATGAGAGCGAGTCGTCAATTCCGTCACAAATATCAGCATCTCTTGTTTCTCGCCAAACGCAGCCCCAATAAAAGCAAACGCATTATTCAGTTCATTCTCAACCCGGTCAGTCTCGAATTTCAGCTGTGCCGCATCAGCGCCAAATGAGCGCTCTATTGCATCAAAATCTATAGGAGAGCCCGTTTGATGATCTCGTTCAGCCGCCTCTGCGAGAGCGATGAGTTTTTTGATAACGCAATCGGCATCATCGCGTCTTGCTCGCGTCATAGAGTTTGAGGAGCGCGCTGCCTGCAATGCCATTGTGCGCTCCTGTATAACATGTTGCATAACCGCGAGAACATCTTGGCCACTTTCAGCGATCGTCTTTTTTACTTCGCGCAGCACATCGCGCAGCTCCACAAGCACATCTTCGTGCGTCAAGGCGCGTCTCATATCGCCAACAACCGCATCCAGTAGTAATCCCAACAGCGAAAGACGCTCATCGAAGGGAGCTTGCGCGGCGCGGGCAATGATCTCGCCCGATTCGATACCGGCGAGTATCTCCTCAATACGATAATCAGAACGATATTTTGCAAACAGATCGTAGTAGATGGCAAACTCACGCGCAATGCGATCATTTTGAACGTACTGCGAAATCAGATCATAGTTTACGGTCTTGCCCAATCGTTCATATAAGACAATGATGTCAGATAGGTCGTCCCATCCGCGCGCGGTGACAAAACTCTTGCCGTCAAGCGTGGTCTCTATGGCATAAAAACGATCCTTCTTGATTTCGAGAAATGTGATGATCGCCGCATGAATACCCTTTTGGATCGCATAATTCTTCCATGCCACATAATCAGGATCCACCTTGATTTTTTTGATGCGATCAAGCGTGACAATATCAAACTCATGCACCGAATTATTATATTCAGGCGGATTCCCCGCTGTTACGATAACCCACCCACCGGGGACTTTATGACGTCCGAACGTCTTGAACTGAAGAAACTGTAGCATCGAGGGATATAGCGTCTCAGAAACACAGTTAATCTCATCAAGAAAAAGTATCCCTCGGTCAATTCCCGAGCGCTCCATGTATTCATACACCGAAGCAATGATCTCGCTCATCGTGTACTCGGAGGCATCGTAATCGAAATCTCGAAAGTTACGATGAACAATGAATGGTAACCCCAGCGCGCTTTGCCGCGTATGATGAGTCATCGAATACGACACAATACCAATGCCAAGTTCCTGAGATATCTGCTCCATGATCGCTGTCTTGCCGATGCCAGGCGCACCCACCAGAAATATTGGACGTTGCCGTGATATATCAATACAGGGACGACCGTCGACATCGCACGCAAGATATGCCTCGATTGTATCTTTAACCTGCTCTTTTGCCTGCGCGATATTCATGGTAACCCTTTCTCTCAGCAGCAGTTCATTTTGTACAAGTACTACGCCCGTGCGTAATTTTTTCCCTCAAGTTCATTGACATCCACTATGAGCTTCAGCGCCCACGGAGGCACCTTCGGGTCGCTGTAACCGTCATCAACGAACACGAATGCCACGTCGTACGCGGGCTTACGTGCAGGAAACGTTCCGCACCCATCGGTAAAGTAGATAAGGCCGCGAAGATTTGCAAATTCTCTTTGTGCAATGAGATCATCAACATATTCAAACACCGGACGAAAATCAGTGCCACCAAATCCGTGAAGTTCCATATGATCGATGAACGCATCGAGTTCAGACAAGGTAGTAATCTTATCATCACTTTGAATACGAGCATCGCACTGGACGATATGTATATTCACGCGATCACTGAAATTCTCTGCTTGTTTCAAGATGTTATAGGTCTTGCGCACAAACGCTTGGACCAGATCGCCCGCACACGACCCCGAAGTATCAATAGCGATGACAAAATCTCTTATCGCATGAACTTCCTTATATTCAAGCGGTTCAATCAACGGCATGTTTCCATACAGATCAAGACCATACGTATAGAATATGTAATCAAATTCGTCATCGTTAACACGCATACGCTCATTGAATGTAGAAAATCGTTTGAGAAAACTGGCATAATCATAGTGTTCCCTGTTGGCCGCAGCAAGACCAGCAGAGAGTGACGCTGCTTTTTCGCCCCATGCCTGCGCCCGTGATTCGATCTCCATCTGGACCTGCATGCTGATATCGCGCCATTCCTGCTCGGTGTCGTCTTCGTCTTCATCGGACTCGCTGCGCGCCTCGAGCATCACCATTTCAGCGGAGGCCGCCTCTTCCTGCATGCGTTGGTTTTCCCCTGAGTTCTCTTCAGCATCAGATCGCTCAGAGAGATCACGCTCTCCTTCGGTTTCAGAAGAAGAATCTCCTTGAGCCGCATCTGCATCATTTTCATCGGAGTCGTCACATTCCTGATCTTCTTCCGGATACCATAGATCATGTGTATCACGCCTGAATAAACCCGGTAACGTACGTAGATCGATCTCGCCACCATCCGCGACGTACCGATATATACGCTCTGCTGTCAGCGCACCAACGCGAGACTGTATCTCAGAAATAGCCTCTTTGCGTGTGGTGTCAAGAGGACTGGGAAATTTATGTTCTACCAGTTCAATGATCATTGCCTCAATGGCAATATCGCATGAAAGATCCCATAACGTCCGGTCCACTTGGTAATGCAAAAACGGATGATGGAATACGCAGTGAAATATGTCATGGAGGAGATCACGAACAACCTCTGCGGGCGATTCGCGAAATCGATGTATCACAAAGAACGGATCGTAGAAGATCTGAGTTCCCTCGCTGCCCAAGCGTATAGTATCAGCGTTGCCAACAAAAGGCATGACCCAGAGGGCATAGTCGAGAAATCTGAAATGAACGGTCAATGTGTTGCGCGCGTCTTCAAGCACCTCGCGCGCAAGCCCCTCGGCTTGCTCAAAACCGTCCTGCGCCTCAAAAGATACTGTCTTTACCATTGAACACATCTCACAGACTAAAATCAAGCGAAGAGACGCCAAAACGACGATGTTTCAATTCTAGGAGATACCCCGTGGCTTTCGTCTCCTCCATCGCGCTGATAGACCTGATAATAGCATCAATGTTGCCCGCATGAAGAAAGCCCAGATCCACCAACACGTCATAGGCGGCCATATCGTCGCGTGCTGCATAATAGGCGCAGATTTCGCCCGTATGATGTTCGACAATACGCTCATACATTTCTCTGCGACTCTTTGAAAGCTTGACCGGTTGAGTCAAGCGACGTATCAGAATCTGAGCAATATCTTTGATTTCCCGCAGATATATGACACATGAATCGTAGAGCGCATAATTGAAAAGGGTACCATCACGATCAAATGAGAGCGCCTTCATGAACGTCCATCCCGCCGATTGCACCGCCGGAATGATTATATCAACATGGGTCTGGCCACCCACAGGCCGCAAATAATCGATATGTATTTCTTCGATAGGCCACGACATGCAAAATGCGTTGCTACCAATTCCCCTGATATGAGGATGAAAGAATATCTCCCTGACGGTGCCAATACCAAAGAATGCATAATCATCGATATACGTCACAGCAGCGGGAATGCGCACCGATTCGCACGGTCCCACAAACAGCATGGCGATATCCCCGCCACCCGCAGTGCCACGCTCGCAGAGAAGACCGCTTTCGAGGTAGTAATGAGCGTTAGATGAGTCAAGCGCAAGCAAAAAGGGCAACGAATGTTTGGCTGGCTGGTAGGTTCCTTGGACGTGTAAAGCATGCCTGCCAATATGTTTGATTCTTGCGGAGAGCGCTAGGGAACTCAACCCCGTATCAAGAAATGCTCGGTCACTGATCCACTCGAGAGTTTCTGGTAATACCAACGAAGAAAGTTTCCGACATCCCCTGAAAGACTCCTCGCCAATTCTGATAACACCTTCAGGAAGGATAACCTCGTGCAACTCGCCATGCCATTTAAAAGCAGCAGGCGCAATGACCTGAGTACCCGGCATGACTTCATAGTGACTCACGCTCCCGAGAAGTTCTACGAAGGTGCTGCCCTGATAGAGCCCGCCCATCTCATCACAGAATATGGCATGATGTTCCGGAGCACACAAAAGCGTCCGGTCAGGCCCACAAAAGACCACGTCCGTTTTGAAAAACGCCTGATAGCCCAACTCTTCGAGACTCCCCGGCAACGCTACGCGCTTGAGCGCCGAGTAGGCAAACGCTTGATTCTGTATGCTGCGGAGTCCTTCAGGGAGATGGACTTCTTCAAGGAGCTTACAGTAATAGAACGCTTTTTCATCAATGGTAGTAACTGCAGGAAGGATATCTATCGAGCGTAACGCTGACTTGGCAAACGCAAGACGCCCAATGCGCTCAAGTGTCTGTGGCAGTTTGATCTGAGCAAGAATTTCCGCAGTGTCAAACGCCTTGTCACCTATAACTGTGCACCCTTCAGGCACCTCATAAGAAGTACCGGGTACCAGCATGCGAATCAATCGCGACATATCTGCAGTGAACAGGGCGATCCCGTCGGTTGCTATATAGGGGTTTTCGTGATCTATCGAAAGACGCTTCAAACGTGAACCATCAAGTGCGTTTTGAGCTATCGTCTGCACACTACGGCCCAGGTGTAGATCGCTGATAGGGCAATCCCCAAACGTACGCCCCTCAATGGCACGAACGCGAGATGGAATACGAATATCTTCAAGAGATCGGCATCGCCCAAAAGATGAAGGATCGATACGTTCTAGAGACTCTGAAAGAACCACGCGACGCAAAGAAACGCACGCTTCAAACACACGGCGCCCCAACGATCTCACCGAATCAGGCATGATTACGGAAACGATTTCACTGTGACCGAAAAACAGCTTCGAAGCAAGCGCGGTAACCTCATACCCATCAAGAACAGCGGGAATGACCACGTCAAGAGAGTTTCCCCGGTATTCGATGAGCCGTATGGTCTGATCGGAAGAGAGCTCATAGCAAAATACGCCGTCCTCCGAGGTCAAAACATGAGAGGCGTCTACGGTTTCATCGGCGGATTCTTCCGTGCGATACACCGTCGCTTCGGAGCAACCGCCAACACCGGGAGGCATAACGTGAGTAGTATTCATGGCAACATCAGATCCAATAACGAAAGTAGTATCAAAAAATTCTACGCGTCTTTCACGGCCGTATCCAGAAAATACTGTGCCAGACCATACATAACTTTATCGCTTGAAGAAGCTTCCTTGCTCGCTTTGTTCAGTTGATTTATGCGTTCAATCAACTGATCAGAAAAAATAACCTGTTGCTCGAGCTTCGTCTTCTTCTCAGATTGTGCATTGAATATAGTGTGAGGGTCGCCCACCACTATGATCGATTGATAGTACTTCGCAAAATCTTTATCGAGCATGTTTCGGGTAAATGAGTTACCCATGACCTGCCTGCGCAACTGATGAACCATCTCTAAGCGCTTCTTTGCCTGTTCAATAGGGTTGTCGATACGATCCTTATAGGTCTGCCCTTCAACCACCACACTGCGTATGAACTCGCCCTTAGAATTGGCTTCGATGGTTCCGTAGAGATCTTTACACTCTATGATGAAGGTTATCTTCTTCGAAATAACAATGAAGTCAAACTTGAGCGTGTGTCCGTCGTGCTCAAACGTCAGATCGCGTAACACGAGCAAGGGTATGTGCGCTTCACGCAGCCCCGAAGCAATACTATCTTGCCCGCTCACCTCACGCTCAAGCAGCCTGATTGTTCGCCGTTGTGCAAGTGCCGTATCACCTTTCAGTTGAGAAAGCGACGATTTCATCTCGGCAAGCCGTCGAGACGCAGCTTCTTGGTCACCCATGAACAGCGCCTCATCGATCACCTCAAGGCCCATGGTTTTCTTCGTCTTAGTGATAAATGATGCAATGGGTATGGAAGGAATCATGCTTCCCCGGCCACTTTGCAACAAATGTTTTGCGGAGTCAAATCTATCTTTGATCTTCATGTGCCCCTCTTATGTTCATCGCACGATCCTTCAAGAAATCCTCAGGATCGAGGGTCCCCTGTTGTGGTGTGATGATACCGTTTTCGCCACATCACAACAAGTCTTTTCCTACTTCAACGTTTCAAAGCCCTGAGGCGCACCTTAAACCAACTGGGTAGCGCCATGATCACACGCCCCGCACGGTAGGTGCGCGAATCACAGAGATCTGAGTAAATGCGGTCAACCTCAGCAGCGTGCTCCATCACGTGGAGCCTAAAATCCCCACGCTCATCGAGAGGCAGTGCATCTGCATAGGCCTCCAACTCACACAGATAATCGGGTTTCTCCTTCTCAGAGCAGGGTATGCCTTGCGCATCTTCAGTACAGCGCATCGTGACAATATCATGAGCAATAACATCCCAGCAGTAAAAGATGCGGTGCGCCAGCGCGTCAATATATGCCGCGCCCAGACGAGAGCCACTCTCGCTCATAATTCGACGGAGTTCGATAGAAACCCGGTAGAGACCGTCGATATTGCGCATACTGCGTTTGACCGTCATGGTCGACCCTTCGCGCATGCGCCGCATATAGTAGCTTTCATTCATGAATGCCGCACGTTGTGCCACGGTCATCACCTGAACGGTGAGCAATAGATCCTCATGAATGATACCTTCATAAAAGCGAATGGCATACTCGTCCAGTAACGACCTGCGCATCATATGAAGTGCCGCCGATGGCCGAAACGCCTCCGTAGCTTCAAACTGTACCAGAAGTTCTGCACCGCTCATCACGCCGTCGATGGATACCCTATCATCAAAATCTTCTGGGTTAGTATATTTGAGTTTGAAGTTGTCATAAAACGTACGTGCCGAGAAGAACAGATCGTCAAGATCATCTGCCTCAGCACGTTCATACAACGATGCAAGCGTTTGAGGAACATAGTAATCATCTGAATCAAGAAACAGCAGATACGTCCCTTGCGACCGCTCGATGCCCCGATTGCGCGCAGCGGACTGCCCACCATTCTCCTGTGTAATGAAGATAAACCGTTCATCATCTCCCACCGTATTGCGAGCAACTTCGAAAGAGGCATCCGTCGACCCATCGTCTATGCAGATCGCCTCAAACTCTTCGAATGTCTGAGCGCGCAATGATTCAAGGCAGGCTGCGATGTAGTCTTCCACGTTGTAAAACGGAATAATGACCGATATACGCGGCGTCATGAGCGTGCTCCCCCATTCTTGATATCTGAGGCAATACGGTAGAAACGATACGTAAGCATACCCCATTGCGCGCCAAAAGTTCTCGCCGTGCGCTGATTTCCCACGCGCAGAACCGTCTGGTAGAACAGACGCACATCCGTTTCAGCATTCTGAAACGTCTCAGAGGTAACCTGACTCCCCAACAGTTCATTCAGTGTGCGCATGAGTATGAAGAATTCAGAAGACGAAAGTTTAATAGCATCATGAAAGAGGAATGCTAGGCAGCACAACAAATCAGCCTCGTGTCCTGCAAGCCATCCATGCTCTTCCCAAACCCGAAAAATATAGCGTAGCGCTGCCACATTGTCTGTCTGTTGGCGCGCCACGTTGTCAATTGATCGCTCCATCACCGACCCCGGACGACCGTTACGATACCAATAGATCTGCTGGGTCGAGCACATAACTCTGTGCGCGAGAGGAAACGCGAGAAACTGAAAGGCACAGTCTTCGCCGAGACTGAGTTCATCGTTAAAACGAATGTGGTAATCGACAAGAAAGTCGCGCCGGTAGACCTTGTTCCACAGAAAGGGAATGCACCCTCGCTCATGGAAAAGAGCCTCGCCACAGTCGCTCCCTTCAAAAACGGCATCGCGCGTACCGAGTATTTCTTCAACCCATCGAGCGGGAGTCTCTGAAGTACCGCCAAACACTGCTATATCAAAATCTTGCTCCTCGAGAAAGCACCTTATACGCGAAACGGCACCCGGCAACAGACAGTCGTCGCCATCAACGAAGATGACATAGGTACCGCGGGCCACCTCAAGACCAACATTGCGTGCCGCGGAGACCCCTTGGTTTTCCTGGTGGTGCACATAGATGCGCTCATCTGAGCACGCAAGCGCATCCAACGTCGCATCCGAACCATCCGTTGAGCCATCGTCAATGCAGATAATCTCGATATCCTGATAGTCCTGACTACAGATACTGGCGAGACAATCGGCAAGATACGCACGCACATTATATACAGGAACGACGACCGAAAAGAAAGGAGCGCGTGATTGAATAGCCATATCAGAACCATCCGTCTTCGGTGCAGACAGCAGCAAATGCTTGCGGGTCTGCGATCAGTTCGTTCACGGTCTTCCATCCACGTGGCGAGAAAAATGACTCCACTAGATTACCTGCGTTTGCTTCACGTTTGAACTCAGCCGAAGCTTGCTCAAGAAATTCTTCTCTATACTCAGGGGCAATGCGATAGTAATTCCACCAATAGGTCTTGAGCCTCACCGTATTTAGCACCTTGGCATACCGTCGCCGAGCAACAGGGTACCGAGCGAGAAACTCTTCGCTCGAACGATATTCATCACACACGGCATAGAGTTTGGTGTCCGATTTCACCGAGGACGCTTCGTTATCGACGCGATAATGAAGCAGCGGTTCTGACAGTAGCACCGCGCGCTCAAACAGCGCCCATACCTTAAAGTTGAATGATGTATCTTGAAACGAAGCCCCGGGGGTTGCAAGGAAACGAATGTCGTAGCACTGAAGGAGCGAGCGCCGATACAAACCCGTCCAAATACAGGGGCGTACCTGAAATACCCCTTGGTAATCATACGGGTTAAACAAACGCCCATACGGTAATCCGAATCCGTCAAATACTCGGATGATACGATCGTTTCCCGTTGTGTCTGTTCCACCGTTTTCATGCTCATAGTAATTTGATTTCACCACGTCGGCATCAAAGCGCTCCATCGTCTTCAGGAGTCGCTCAAACATGTGAGGAGAAGCAAAATCATCCGACTCAACAATGCCGAGATAAGTGCCACGCGCCGCGTCAAGACCGCGGTTCATGGAATCCCCGTACCCACTGTTTTCCTTCGAGATAACCCGTATCCGCTCATCGGCGCACGCATACGACGCAAGAATATCGGGGGACGTGTCGGTGGAACCATCATCGATACAGATAATCTCAATGTCTTGAAGAGTCTGAGCGCATAGACTGTCCAAGCATTGATGCAGGAAACGCGCGGTATTGTATACGGGAACGATTATCGATACCCGCGGTTGTTGAGTAGACATACCTTCTACCTTTCTCACTACACCCTATCCGGTATAGTGCCCATGCAATGCGTAGAGCGATAACAATGCCGGCGCAACCGTTAACGAGAATCTCGATGAATGAGGCGCTCAAGTTTGCCGGAAAGTCGTCGAAGCGGGCCGCTCATCTGCTGATAACGATCTTTGATCTCAGGCGCGATGCGGTTGGACGCATAGATAGCATCGTAATCCATGCGGCTGAGCATACGCTTGACAAGAGGTTTAAGCTCAGGAGTATTTAAATCGTGGCTGCGGGCCACCTCATCAAGATAGAAACAGGCCCGATTGTAATGCCCCTCAAGAATGGCAGGAGCAACGGTGCCCGCACGTTCTATGATGTCAGCCATATCGTTCCAACGCTCAAAGTAAAGCGTCGGGTCGGTGAAACTACTGGAAGAGCCCTCATTAAACTCCCGGTAATAGTACAGCGGTTCGTCAAGATACACGATACTCTCAGCCTGCATGAGCGCCTCAAGCATAAAGGGGTTGTCCGCCCAACCCGCACCGGGAATCGGACGAAAACGAATGTTGTGGTCATCGAGAAAGGCCTTGCGATAGATTGCAGACCATATAGAAGGGTGATGAAAAAGAAACGTCGCGTCATCTTCTAGCTTAAACGGTACACCCACATAGTGAAGATCATGCAAAAAGAATGCCGGCTCATTATGCTCGTGCGGAGTATCGGAATCGATCACTCGATAGTATGCCGCCTTCACCACGTCAACACTACGGTCAAACTGATCTGCCGCTTGTATCAGACGCGCATACATCCGCTGGTCAACCCAGTCGTCAGTTTCAACGATACCGATATATTCGCCAGTCGCACAGGCGATACCCTGATTCAGAGAGTCGCCGTATCCCGTATTTTCCTTGTCGATAACCCGTATGCGCGCATCGTGAGAAGCAAAGCGGGCCATGATGTCTGGCGAAGAATCGGTCGACCCATCGTTTACAACAATGACCTCAATAGTAGAAAGTGTCTGAGCAAGAACACTGTTCAGGCACTGTTCAAGATAATGCTCGACATTATAGACGGGCATGATAATGGAAACATCAGGATTCATACTACCTCGCGAGCACCTCACCTACCATACTGAAACAATTATAGCGGCTCTTGACAACATCCGGCATGACATCGGGTAAAGTAGGGCAGACAGAACGCGATAGCCAACCATCGTTCATTGCACCGAGCGACGCGTTTGAGGAGTGGTCTGCATCAGCCGAGCGTAATCTCCGCTGAAAGCGCGAGGAAGTGATCTCGAAACGCCGCCGCTTCCAGAGTAAGGGGAATATCGCGTCTGTTAACCAGACAGCGGGATATCTTGATGGACTGCGAGTATAGGTTGAGCATCTTAACACGAGAAAAATCAACACAGCTGATATGGTTTTCCGGTATGATCGCTATACCCTCACCTTTAACTACGTGCTCAATGAGCATAGCGGGGGCGCAATTGAGAAAGACAAAATGACTGTGTGGCGGACTCGCTAGCCCTGCCGCATAAAACGCCTCGCAGATGTTCCTCATGACAACAGTAGAGCCAGACGGAATAAAGAATTTCTCATCCTTGATATCATCAAAAGAGACGCGCTCATATGCTGAAAGTCCATGCTCACATGAGACAAGAGGCAAGATATTCTCATCAACAACTTTACGGCAGACATAGCGCGAAAAGTCAATGGGGCCAACCGCCATCACCATGTCGAGAAGTTCAGCATCAAGAAGATCGATGCACGCATCGCTGGGTAACTCGGTGACATCAAGAATAACGCCGGGGTGTTCCGCTTTGAAACGCCGAATACTCTCAGGGATGAAGTCACTACCATCGGGGCATCTATAGGTAACCTTAGGAAAACCCAAGCGTATGGTTGCCTGCGTTTTGCCCCATTGCCCAGACATCTCATGGAGCCTGTCAATATGTGCCGTAATCTCCCAACTCTCCACGAGAACACGGCGTCCAAAATCCGTAAGAGCAACCCCCGAGTGAGCACGCTCAAACAGCGGAGCGCCTAATTCAGTTTCCAAATTCTTGATGATCTTACTCAGCGCTTGCTGCGAGATATAAAGACTCTTTGCCGCTTTTGAGAAACTTAAATCACGTGCTACTTGTTGAAAATATTTTAGCTGTTTGATTTCCATAAGCACCCCCATACCCTCATGCAGATATGCTCCATATCAAGCAACTCCACTGCGCAAGATTTCATTATCCCACAATTAGAAACTGTAGACTCTCAGACATACAACCAAATACTGCTACCTCGTATCGTTATTCACTGGCATCATAGAAGGAATGAGAATTTCTATACGTGGTGGTGGAAATAATCTCAGCAGAAGCTATATCGAAAGGGGATATCATGGAAGAAGAATTTGAAAACACGGATTCGGGTGAAAACCTCGAGCCAGAAATTACGGAGAATGTTTCGCGGAGAAATTTCCTCAAGGGGGCCGCAGTCCTTGGTACCGTCGCAGCCGCAGGCGGCGTACTTTCTGCATGTTCTAGCTCCACCGGGGGCGGATCGAGTGCCACTACCGGTAAGACCGCAGCTGATGGTGCCTACACGGAGACCACGCGCGGACGCAACGGGCTGCTGACTACCGTCACCACCGTCACGAATGGCGCTATCGCCAAGGTCGATGTCATCGACCAGCAGGAGACCGAAGTGTTTACCGCTACGGCCATCCCGCAGATCTGTGCAAATATCGTAAGTGCCAACTCGTATGGTGTCGATGTCGTAGCCGGTGCCACGTTCACCTGTACCGCCATCAAGAGCGGCGTTGCCAAGGCCATCACTGAGGCTGGTGGAAGCGATTCAATCTACAACAAGCCGACGGTTTACACCAACGTCGTTGATGAGACCATCAACGTCGACGTAGCCGTTATAGGCGCGGGCCTTTCCGGCACCACCTGTGCCTGCCGTGCCGCTTCCATGGGCGCCACCGTCGCCCTTATCGACAAAACCATCATTGGCGGCAGTGCACTTATCTCGTCCGGCGGTACCATTGTTGCAAAAGATGCCGTTACCTCGACGTTGTCCACATGGCTTTCTGGGCAGATGTATTTGGCTGACCCGCTGCTCGTATACAACTACTTGAATAACAGTGTAGACGGCTTTGCATGGATCCGTTCGCTCAAAACAACCACCGAGCTCTTCAACGCAACCGGCAGACTTCCTGCATACATGGAGCGTCCTAAAGCCTATCAGGAAATGCTCGACAATACCGTACTCAAGAACAATGGCAAGGTATATACCGCCACCACCGCTAAGAGCCTCATCACCAATGGTTCGGGCACGGTTACTGGTGTTGTTGCAAAGAAGCAAAATGGTGCAACGCTCACCATCAACGCCAAAGCAGTCGTCGTGTCAACCGGCGGATACGGCGGCGACACAGCCAAGGTCAAGAAGCTTACGGGCTACAACGTCATGACCGGTTGCCTCACCCAGAATATTGGTGAAGGTATGGCTATGACTCAGACCCTCGGCGCCAAATACCCCGTCACGCTCGGCGGCCTCATGCTTCACCAAACGCAGGCAACCGCACAGCTTACCGGGTATCCGTACTTCCAACAGCAGATGCCTTTGATCTTGGGATATATACCTACCGTTTTGAACATCGACCCAACCGGACGTCGCTTCCGCAATGAGGACTGGGTGTCTTCGCCCACCGCAACCGCAGCAGGCGGCGCAATGGCCGGCGGTATCACCTACGTGTTGCTCGACAACGAAAAGGTCCAGAAGCTTACCCAAGGTGGCGTCGCGGCTATCGGCTATAACAAGAGCCCCGGTCTGCCCCCTGCGCAGAAGCCGAGCTTCCAGCCTGACACCCCTTGGGATAATTTCCAACAAGTACTTAACGATACCGTTAAGGGCGGCTGGGCATACACCGGTGCCACCGTTGCTGAACTCGCTAAAAACGCTGGCATGACCCCCGAGACGCTTCAGGGAACCATTGAAACGTACAACGGATATTGCACCAACGGTAAGGACCTCGTCTTCGACAAGACTCCCGCAAACCTCATCTCTTACGGCAGCGGTCCCTACTATCTCGTTCAGATTACCTACAATCACTTGGGCACCGTCGGTGGCATCGTCACCAATGATCAGTTCCAGGTAGTAGACGAAAAGGGCAAAACAATTCCTGGTCTGTACGCAGCCGGTGTTGAAGCCTATGGCACCTCATGGAATCGTAACTACTATGGCTCTGGTCATGGTATCGGCTTTGCAGCGGTATCAGGTTACATAACTGGCGCGAACGTCGCGAATTACGTGAAAGCTAAATAGCGATTTTTCTCGCTCTGTGGAACTACCCCTTGATTTCACAGATGCCTCGCTTCGCCAACGAGGGCTCGTCGGATCCAGACGAGCCCTCGTTGCTTTTTAACGTATCCAAATGTGCCGAAAACGTACCTTTGACTTACAAAACCTTGACCACCTGCAGCGAATGATGAATGCTGGTATATGCAAAAGATCGCATATCAGAACGTTCACAGCTCAAAGCTAGGTGCATGGAATTGCTCATCTCAGAAAAACTTATCGCCTCTTTCAAAGCGACATTCTCCTCTCTGAAGTATCCAAACTTCAGAATCTTTCTGATAGGACAGTGTATTTCGCTGACGGGCACCTGGATGCAGAAGACCGCTCAGGTCTGGCTCGTCTATACCCTCACCGGCTCGCCTCTTCTCGTAGGACTGCTCGGCGCGTGCCAATTCTTGCCTATACTCATATTCACGCTCTTTGCCGGTGTGTTTGTCGACCGCTTTCCCAAGCGCTACATCATAATCATTTCACAAACAGTCTTTATGATTCTCGGTTTTGCCTTGGCCGTCTTGGTCTATCTGGGCATCGAGCAGTATTGGCATATACTTCTCATCACCATCATATTCGGCATAGCACAATCGATCGACACCCCCGCACGACAGTCATTTTTTATCGAACTTGTGGGCAAAAAAGACATCATGAATGGTATATCGCTAAACGCCACCATCTTCAATCTGGCAAAGATAGTCGGGCCCGCAGTTTCGGGCATCGTGATGGTTAACCTCGGCATCTTCTCCTGTTTTTTCATCAATGCGCTCAGCTATATTGCCGTAATCCTGGGGCTCTTTATGATAAAGACCCCCAACGCCGTCTCGCCACGCGCTCAGCGTAAAGTGCTCCAAGAGGTGTCAGAGGGGCTCAGCTACGTGCGCAACAATGAGACGCTACTGGTGAATTCCCTGATCATGGGGGTAATCTGCACGTTTGCGCTCAACGGCGATGTTATCATGCCGATTTTTGCAAAAGAGGTGCTCGATCAAGGCGCAACCGCCTATACCAACCTTATGTCGGCTGCTGGCATTGGCTCATTTATCGGCGCAATCGCGATGGCTGCCATCGCCCGTTTTGGTATACGCAAACGATTGTATCTGTTTAATGCCATCGCTACTGCCTGTCTGCAGATATTGATGATATTCGTTCACGATTACTCTGTTGCGCTGGTGGCCGTTGCGGTCATGGGCTTCATCAATATGTCGTTCATGAACCTCGGCAATGTGATCTTCCAAGTCAATACGCTGAGCGAGTACCGTGGACGCGTTATGAGTGTGTTCACGTTTCTCAATCAAGGCTCAACGCCTATCGGTAACCTGTACGCAGGCACCGCAATGAATCTCTTCGGCGGTATAGCCGGATACCCTGCCTGCGGTGCCGCAACTCTTCTGCTCTTGATTCCGTTATTCATTGTCAAGAGAGAGACACTGACCTCATGGGTCACTGAGCGTCGCTCAAAGAATCCGCAGAGAAACGTCTAGCTACAATCAAAAAGTACATCCCCCGCATGTTTATCAAACGCGCGTTGCATTTGCAACTGACAATGTTTATTCTCATTTGTATTATATCCAACTATAGATAATTCAATTTCTCGAGTTATCCCTCACTGTTAGACAGACAAAAAACAACTATTTTACTCTTTTAAGGAGAACAGGTGAAGCTCACCCGGCAGCATCGTTTCCACGTAAATTTTGTCGTAAAAATGATCATTCTGTTTGCGGTGCTTATCGTAGCCTATCTCTATTCATTTCTCATTGGAAGTGTCAACATATCGATCGGTGCCGTCATCGATATTCTCCGCTCGCAGATCATGCCCGTTGAGCAGTACTGGTCTGATGTGATGAAGTCCATCATGATCAATGTCCGGTTTCCCCAGATAACGCTATCCGTTCTCATCGGTGGCGCGCTATCCGTTTCCGGCGCGTCCTATCAGACCGTTTTCAAGAACCCGATGGTCTCATCAGATATTCTTGGTGTTTCCGCAGGAGCAGGCTTCGGTGCCGCTCTCGCTATGCTCATGAATGGCAACTGGTGGACAATTCAGATAGCCGCATTTGTGTGCGGCATCGCCGCTGTGACCATCGCCTACCTGATAGGCGCAGTGTTTGGTAAACAGAATCTGACTGTCTTGGTCCTTGCAGGCGTAGTCGTTTCGAGCTTTTTCCAAGCACTCATATCCATCATCAAAACCTTTGCAGATACCAACAGCGTCTTACCATCCATCACATTTTGGCTCATGGGAAGTCTCAACAAGGGAGACAATACCGACCTACTGGTCATGCTTCCCGCCATCATTCTCTCAATGGGACTCCTGTTCATCTTCCGTCATAAGATCGACACGCTCGCTGCGGGCGAAGATGAGGCAACAGCCATGGGAGTCAACGTCACGCTCGTCAAGGTCATTGTCATTGTCGCATCAACGCTTATGACGGCCTGCGCGGTCTCGATCGCTGGGATCATCGGATGGATCGGCATGGTTGTCCCTCACATCGCCCGTATTGTCACCGGAGCATCGTACCCTAAGCTGATTGCCGGATCGTTTGTCATCGGTGGCATCTTCTTGCTGCTTATCGATGATATCGTTCGTGCGTCATTGGCAGACCTACCTCTTGGTGTGTTAACGGCACTCATTGGAACACCGGTATTTGTCTTTTTGCTCATCCGTACAAAAAAGGAATGGCTCTGATGCTTGAAGTCAAGGAACTACGCTTTTCGTATCGTTTACACCACGAAGTCCTAAAAGGCGTGACGTTTTCCATCGAACCCGGAGAAACCCTCTGCCTGCTGGGATCAAACGGTGCGGGCAAGACAACACTGCTGCGTTGTCTGCTCGGTCTGTCCAAGATAGAAAGTGGCACGGTTACTTTGAATGGTAATCAACTGTGCGGTATATCTTCAAAAATACGCGCGCAGTTCATGGCATATGTACCGCAGTCATCTTCAATAGCGTTTCCCTATCTCGCGCGAGAAGTTGTGCTCATGGGTCGCGTCTCGCATCTGACACCCGGAATGTCTCATTCATCCCATGATAAGCAGGTTGCGTTAGAGTCGATGCACCGCCTACAGATAGAGCACCTCGCTGAGCGTCGCTATCAGGAGCTTTCGGGAGGTGAGCGACAGATGGTTTTGGTCGCGCGTGCTCTTGCGCAGGAAGCACAGTTGCTGGTAATGGATGAGCCTACTTCCAACCTTGATTACCACAATCAGATAAAAATTCTCACCGCAATTAAATACCTTGCTTCACGAGGACTCAGCATTCTCATGACCTCTCACTATCCCGATCATGCATTTCTCGCCTGCTCCAAGGTAGCGCTCATGGATAACGGATACATCACCGCATGCGGCACTCCCGATCAGGTTGTCACGAGCGAAAGTTTGACTGCACTCTATGGCACACCCGTACATGTCATTCGCGCCGATATGGGAGGTATATCGATAAAAACATGCATTCCCTTGCTTGATGAAACATGTTTTCAAAATCTACCTGAAGAAACCCAACAGTAACTCAAAAAGAAAGGAAGCATCCAAATGAGTCTATCGAGAAGAGAATTTACGCAACTAGTCCTGGTGTCGGGGGTCTCGCTCGCCGGCATGGGTCTTGTCGGTTGCGCAAGCCAGTCAAAGAGCTCAACCACACCACCCGTTTCGCAGAATCGTACCGTCACTGATATGGTCGGCCGTAGCGTTACACTTCCCTCCACTGTCAACACGGTCGCAACCTTCGGATCAGTGGGCGTCTTGAATGCCTTTGTCGAATGTATGGGAAAAGGCAGCCTCATTGCCAACAATATGCCCGCAACATTTACCAAAACAAATCAGTGGGCCATGCAATATAAGTTTGCTCCTCAGATGACCAATGAGCCGGTTCTTGAAACTTCTAACGGTATCAACATAGAGGCCACCATGACGCTTGCCCCTGATGTCTGTATCACCATGACCCAAGATTATGCTCAGCAACTCCAAGATGCCGGGCTCAATGCCATCGTTATCACATGGGACAACACAGAAGACGTCAAGACTGCCGTCACCTTGATGGGGCAAGTTCTTGGAGTTGAAGACCGCGCAACTGACTATAACGCCTACTTCGATCAAATGGTGGCGAAAGCCTCTTCGCTTACAAAGGGAATTCCCGACAGCAACAAAACCTCTGTTATCTACGGTGATGTTGAAGCACTAACAAATCCTCACATCATCTCTGAGTGGTGGATCAGTGCAGCCGGTGGCAAGAGCGTCACATCGGCACTGCATAAGAACAATACCCTTCAATACACCATGGAAAATCTGCTCTCCTGGCAGCCTCAGGTCATCTTCTCAAGCAACAGCAATCTGGCGGCCATATATGGCGATGCAAATATCTCTAGCCTTCCAGCCATCAAAAACAAACAGGTCTATCTGGTGCCCACCGTTGCACATGTGTGGGGCAACCGTACTGTTGAACAACCCCTAACCGTCATGTGGGCCATGAATAAACTCTACCCGAATCTGTATTCAGAGGCATCGCTTGCTGAAGACATCAAATACTTCTACAACCACTTCTTCTGCTATACCATGACCGACGCAGAAATCTCAAACATCATCAACTACCAGTAGCGCTATCATTCGCCCCCTCGCATGATAGCGAGGGGGCGAATAACTGCATGAAAGGGACTCCATGTATCGGCTGGCACTCTATGGAAAAGGCGGCATAGGAAAGTCGGTTACCTCATCTAATCTTGCCACTGCGCTTGCTCAGATGGGATATACCGTCATGCAGATTGGATGTGACCCCAAGGCGGATTCCACACAGCTCCATACTCAGGGCGTATCGTTACCCACGGTGCTTGATCGTATACGGGAAGGTGGCACCATCACACTTCCCGATATCATCTGCAGGGCAAACGATGGCGTGTTGTGCGTCGAATCCGGAGGACCCGTGCCAGGCATCGGCTGCGCAGGCAGGGGTATCATCACGGCGTTCGATACTCTCGAGCGCCTACATGCCTACGATGAATATCAGCCTGACTTCGTTATCTACGATGTTCTCGGCGATGTGGTCTGTGGCGGTTTCGCGCTTCCGCTGCGAGGCACATACGCTGATGCCGCAATGATTGTCACATCGGGAGAGATGATGTCTCTGTATGCGGCAAGCAACATCATACGTGCTTTGGAGAATTTTCAGAAACGAGGATACGCACGCCTGGCGGGCCTCATCGCCAATCTCCGTGCCATTGATGGAGAGATGGATAAGATCGAACGCTTCTGTGAGGAAGAACATACCCGCATCGTCTCAATCATTCCCCGTTCGCGTGAGGTGCAGCAGGCCGAAGATGCCGGCATGACTGTCGTCGAAGCATTTCCCAACTCAGAGCTTACGGCAATATATCAGACACTTGCGTTGCGTGTCATAGATGACGCACGTGTCATTCAAAATGAGAACATCTAATATGACCGAACTCACCTATCAAATAACCGAAGCCCTGCGTCCCAAGCGTATCCTGCGCATCCCGGAAAGTCATACACTCCACATAGGGCCAAGAGCGTGCAGTAGGCGTCAGGGCGTACGTGCACTGCGCAACGGAGTGGCCGAGCACATCTCATTTCTGTCACTGTCAGAGACAGACATCATCATGGGTGACTATGTTACTCAGGCGCAAGAGAGCGTCGAGATCCTGCTTATAACGCTAGCCGTCACGCCCCGTGCCTTCATACTGTATGTAAACTGTATCGATGATTTTCTCGGAACAGATGAGCACTTTCTCCTTGAAACGCTCAACGAACAGTTCCCTTCCGTGCATTTTCTGCTGTCGCACATCAATCCCATTGCCGGAGATGTCGAGCAGTCCAACTCACGCAGTATTCACACTAAACTTTACGATCTTTTAGAACCTCAGAGTTCAAAAGATACCGGTATTACCCTGGTGGGCAACTTTGAAACGATCCCCCTTGAGTGCGAATTCTACGACCTGGTACATGCCCTACAGATAGATCAGGTCAGACAACTGGTGAGTTGCAAATCATTTCAAGAATACCTTGATCTGGCCAAAAGTCAGCTCACCATCAGTCTTTCTCACTTGGGGGATGAACCTGCCGCACTCATGGATTCACGGTTTGACATCCCCTATCTGTCCTGGCATGCCTGCTATGACATCAACGAAGTTGGCAAACGCTATGATGAATTGACTGCCCTGATCGGACACGGGGCCTTTGACTATGCCGATATCAAACATGAAACCACATTGTCTATCAACGCAGCATGTGCTGCCGTAGGTGCTATGCCCATCATCATTGATTCGTCATCCTCCCTGCAACCCTTTTCACTTGCACGGGCTCTTCTGTCCTATGGGTTCAACGTAACGGCCATTTTTGCTCTCCATGTGAAGGATTGCGACGAGGATGCGCGGAGTCAGCTCGAGCAGGACTATCCCGATCTACTCATTATTCAGCACGAAAGCTATGAGGTGATCAGTGGTTACGGTATTTCGCCCACATGCATTTCCGTCGGCACTGATGCCGCTTTTCTGCTGCGTGCCGAGCATAGTATTGATATGCATCATGATGAAGGATATTTTGGGTTTCAGGGTATAGGACGGCTCATGAAAGAACTTGCTGCCGCAGGTGACACAACCCATCATTGGAGCATCTGATGTCTCGTCTCTCGATTTTTCTCCCACCCTTTGCCAGCGATTATTCCGGTGCCTGCTCAGCACTATTTAACCTCGACTGCTTGATCATCATAGTTGATGCCGGCTGCTGTACCCGCAATTACGTTGAATACGATGAACCTCGATGGAGACATCAGCGTAGAAGCACGTTCTCTGCTCGCATTCGCAGCGTTGAAACTATCGTAGGCGATGACGCAGAGATAATCTCACAGACCGTCGAAGTGGCAAAGAACTTGCATCCCGCGTGTATCGCGGTGGTGGGAACCCCCGTCCCCGCTATTGTCGGCATGGATCTTGCGGGCGTGGCTCATGAGATAGAAACCCTGTGCGCAACGCCCGCGCTTGGTATACCGACGACCGGCTTTGAAAGTTACGAGGTGGGTGTTTCCATGACACTTGAACTACTCTGTCGTCGTTTTGCCCATACGTCCTCATCTACCAATATGCCTCACTATCGCGCCGATCGCCCTCTGCTAAATATTCTTGGCGCAACGCCTCACGACTTCATGAGGCAAGAGAATATGGATGAGCTGAATTCATATTTAAACGATCAAGGTTTTGACATTGCGTGCAATACGGGAATCGATCGTTCGCTTGAAGCATGGGGGTGCCTTTCTCAGGCACACATGAGCCTCGTAGTATCGCAGGCAGGGCTTGCAGCCGCGCGCGTCCTGAAACAAAAATTTGGTATTCCCTTCTTTGTTGGTTATCCATTCGGACTTTCGGATAACACGCTGGCAGATACCCTACACCGTGCATATCGGCAGACTTTGAAAGAAGACAACATGTATCCTGTGCCATGCCCGTTGAATCAAGACGTCCCTGAGTCTTTGGCGTGTGGGGCCCTCCTACTCATCGGTGATCAGATTCTCATGAATTCCTTGCGCGCCAATCTGAAGAAACGTTTCTCTTCAAAAGGTGTCCGTCCTCTCATACATGTCGCGTCGTTTTTCACGATGGAGGCAACCTATCAGGAACCCGGAGATTTCTTCATCGAGCATGAACAATCATTGATTTCCTATATCAGCAATCGTCCCAACACATACAGCATCGCCGATCCGTTGATACGGCGTATTCCGGGTTTTGAAAACAGCCTACTGATCGAACTTCCCCACGAAGCGCTATCGAGCACGTTATTTGAAACATCTGCCCTCAACTATAGAGGAGAAGCAATGGAAGCTGCTCTTGATACCGTAGTAACACGCTATCAAGAGCAGTTCGGCCTTTAACCGTATCGCCACTATACCCAAGTACAGAAGGAAGGTTGAGTATGGAATTTATCTACGACCAAAGCGTCACGCGAAAAGATGCACTCGATTTGATGTGTGCTCATTGGCAGATCATGCCTCAAACGTGTCTCGTACCCCTGCATCAGGCGTATGGGCGTGTAACTGCCGCAGAGGTGCGCGCGACCCATTCACTGCCACTCGTTCGTTCTTCAAAACGAGACGGCATCGCCGTACGCTCTGCTGATTTTGTCGCAGGGTTACCCGACACGCACGACTGGGTGCGTGGACGTGACTTTGCACAAGCCGACACTGGTGATGATTTCCCTGACGAATTCGACGCAGTAATCGCCGTCGAGGATCTAACGTATGATGCTGAGGGGGTTCTGAGCATAATCAATGAATCACTTCAGATACGTCCCGGCACTGCAGTAAACCCCTGTGGCTCAATCGTGCGAGAGGGTGCGCTCATCGTAGATGCTCACACACGGTTGACACCTGAACTTGTCGCGACACTCGCCGTCGGTGGCATCGCCCAGGTAGAGGTGCTGGCTCAACCCGTTGTCGCCTATATACCAACCGGCAGCGAATTGATCCCTCATGGAAGCTATCCTCGACGCGGACAGAATATTGAAGCGAACAGTCTCCTTATTTCAGGTATGTTGGAACAATGGGGAGCCCAGGTTGTCTGTTATCCAATAATTCGTGACGATCAGGCCATGATCGAACAATCTCTCGATCGCGCACTTGAAATTGCCGATATCGTCTTAATCAATGGCGGTTCCTCCCGTGGAGAGGAAGATTACAATTCGCAGTTACTCGAACAACGCGGCACGTTCTTTCGGCATGGCGTCCGCGCCATTCCGGGACGTCCCATCGGTATGGCAATTATCGAGGGAAAACCTGTCATCAATGTTCCCGGGCCAGTATCCGCAGCTTTTCTCACAATGGACTGGCTGGTACGAGGGTTAATCGCCCATTACTCCAAAACGCCCATTCCCCGTCGGCAGATCGTCTCGGCCCAGATGGCCTCGTCCCTTTCAAAAATGAGCGGCTTCGAGCGTCTCGCACGAGTGACGCTGTCTTCCGATGGCCACGGTGGTTATGTATGTAACCAATTGCCCTCATCAATCGGCACACCAGAAACATTCAGAATCACTGATGCCATGCTCACTGTGCCGCTAGACTGTGAAGAAATACCCGCAGGATCAATGGTTGATGTAGAGCTTCTCCGACCGCTTGAACTCATAGAAGCCTCATGGAATATATGCACGGAGGAGCGCTGATGAGCATGTCAGCCTCAGAGGAATTTCGCTCTCTCATTAAAGACGTGCGACACCGCGCGCCGGATGCAACAGAAACACTGTTTCTATTTGAAGCAACCGCTGAATGCCCCGAAGCACTTGATCTGCTGTGCGAAGCGGCCTGTCTGGTACGTGACGAGGAGATGGCTGGGCGCACGGAAGTCGAGGCTGCATTTAATTCCGTTGTCCCCTGCTATCTTGAGCCTCTGTGCCAGTACTGCCCCTACTGGCGAAGCCCGGACAAGGCAGCCCTGAGTATTGATGAGATACTTGAAGGGGTACGTTTCCTCAGAGAAGAGAGTGAGATACGCCAGTTTCATCTGAGCGGCGGCTCCATGCCTGGAGGCAGAGATTGCGGTGTCATCGACATCGTGGAAGCTATTAGACATGCCGGTTATGATGATATGGATATCGTAGTAAACTGCGGCGCATCGTTTTCAGATGCGGGTTTGGCGCGTTTGAAGGAGCTCGACGTAAAACGTATATTCTCAGTGTTTGAAACCACCAACCCGGATGTATTCAGGCAGGTAAAGCCGGGCGATGATCTTGAAGAGAAGATGGCTTTTGCACACCGCATAGCTGCCACTGGCATGGAAGTAGGATCCGGTATCATGGCAGGACTTGGACCCGCTGAGACCAAATACCCTGACTATGTCAAAGCGCTGTTTGATCTTAAATCACTTGAACAGCTTTCCTGCGTCTATGTATCGAAGTTTCGCCACGCAAACCACATCCCTTTAAACGATCATCCAGAATGCTCAGCCGACGAAGGACGCGCGCTCATCGCTTTGACGCGACTGGTATTACGAGACACTCACATCCGTGCCGCCGCTGGATGGGATCGCACCACCCATCATCTGGCAGCAGAAGCAGGAGCTGGATCGATAACCATACCGAAAAGTTTTTCGAGCGGCTCAGATCACTGGCCTGCATAGGAAAGATCGTTGTTTGCGAGTGTGAAGCGGTTGTGGTCATAGGAGATAATGCCTTCCCGCTGCATCTTGCTCAGTTCTCGCGAAAGAGCACTGCGCTCAATATAGAGATAGTCAGCCAATTCCTGGCGATTATAGGGAATGTTGAATGTCTTTCTGCCAACCTCATCCGCGCGCTCCTGAAGATACGCGAGTACCTTTTCACGCGTCGAACGATTTGCGAGAGTATCAAGGCGCTTGATAAACTGCATATTCATCTCAGTAAGAGAATTGACCAGGTTGCCCTTGACGTTGTTTATATATTTGACACAACAAGGGCAACCTTCAACCTCTTGCGAAATGCTGAAATCAAGCGTCGTACAGGGCTCGCCTGCAATGATATCCAGTGAATTCATCTCGCAGAAGCGCGGTATCAACTCGCTCGCAATAACCGAGTCCATTGCATAACTGCCCAATATGGAACGATTTCCCACGGTATCATAACGCACGATAAACGCTTCGCCTTCAACAAGATAGCGCGTACGAGAAGAAGCGCGCGCTTTTCCGGCGAGGATGTCACCTTTTTCAAAGTGACTCACTCGCGCATCAAGACAATGGAGCACCGCATGACGCTTCTCCGAGGGGATACCCTTGAGTAGTGTCAACGTATCATAGGCAATGTCGATAGTGTAAGATTCTGATCGCTTCATGCGAAACACTTCATTCTCTTATTATACTGAAACCAGTATAATGCAACGACGAGCCCTTGTGAAGCACTCAGTACAACAATTCTCTCCTGCACAAAATTACCATGGACAACTTTTAAACAAAAGGGTCTTCAAAAATTGAGTCAATGGAGTACTCTGATACCAGACTGACCGATTCGGTTTATCTGGAATGGACAGAGGCCACCATGAACGAACAGTTTTTTGAACTACCAGAAGAAAAGCGCCTGCGCATCATCAATGCTGGGTTTGAGGTCTTTGGTTCTCATGAATACCGGCACGCTTCAACAGAGCTCATAGCGCATAAGGCGGGTATATCAAAAGGGCTCCTGTTCTATTACTTTCACAATAAGAAGTCTCTCTATATGTTTCTCTTCGAATATGCCACCGGCTTGATACACGACACAGTCGTCGATGAAACGTTCAACCAGATCACAGATTTTTTCGAACTGTGCGATCACGCAGCCGAAAAGAAATACGCCCTCGTGAGCAAAACACCTCATGTCGCTGAATTCTACGTGCGCGCCTTTTGCTCACAACGAGAAGATGTCTCCCCTGAACTTGACAGCCGGCTTGCGGAGATGACCGATACTCTGTTTGCCACCTATTTTAAGCACATCGATTTCTCAAAATTCCGCGACGACGTAAGCCCGCGTGAGATTATCGACATGCTCACCTATATGAGCGACGGTCATCTTCATGATCTCCAGCGCACCAACCAGCCCTTTGATCTCCCCAACCTCATGAAGCGTTATCGCCGATGGTCTCTTCTGCTTAAACGTATTGCCTACAAGGAGGAATATCAACTATGAACGCCGCAATCGAGACAAAGAAGCTTACCAAATACTACGGCAAAGCACGGGGCATCATCGATGTCGACATGCGCGTTGAAGAGGGCGAGATATTCGGCTTTATCGGGCCCAACGGCGCCGGCAAGTCAACACTCATCCGGACCTTACTCGGGCTGATTCACAAGACGAGCGGAGAGGCATTCATTCTGGGAAAGGATTGCGAAAAAGAGCAGGTGCGCATTCTTTCAGAGGTGGGATATCTCCCTAGCGAGGTGTTTTACTACGACCGGATGAAGGCCATCGATTTGCTGCGCTATTCTGCAAGCTTTTATCAGAAGGACTGCGCGGGGCGCATACAAGAACTGGCAGATATTCTTAAGCTTGACCTCAACAAAAAGATCGAGGACATGAGCTTGGGCAACAAGAAGAAAGTGGGCATCATACAGGGATTGCTCCACTCCCCACGGCTCATCTTTCTTGATGAGCCTACGAGCGGTCTTGACCCCCTCATGCAACACACATTTTTCGATCTCATCAAACGCGAAAACGAGCGGGGTGCCACGGTGCTCTTCTCCTCACACATTCTGAGCGAGGTACAACGTATCTGTGACCGCGTGGCTATCATCAAAGAAGGCCGCATCATACAGCAGCAACGTATAGATGACCTGCGGCAAAACTCCTATAAACGCGTAAGCCTCACCACCCAGGAAGTCCTAACAAATTTCGCGCTACCGGGTGCGGTGGACGTGAGCATCGATGAACACCAGGTGAATTTCATCTACCGTGGTGACATCAACCACCTGTTCGAGATGTTGGCCTCCATTCCTCTCGCCAACGCAGACGTATCAGAACCTGAGCTTGAGGAGATATTCCTTCACTATTACACGACAGAGGACAACCGATGAACGTCTTTTTCTTCGAGCTCAAACGCACCGCCAAAAGCATGACCACGTGGACCATCATACTGGTTGTACTCTTGTTTTTGCTGATGGATGCCACCTACCCCATCTACCAGAATAGTCGTGCAGATGTAGAGGCTATAATCGCCGGTTTTCCTCCCAGCTTTTCTGCACTCTTTGGCATATCGGTTGACACCATATTCAGCTATGGTGGCTTCTATGCCTTCGGATTTCTCTATCTCTCCCTCATGGGTGCCCTCATGGCCGCCTTGCTGGGACTTGATATATTCTCACGTGAAAGCAGAAACGCTTGTCGTGATTTCCTTTTAACCAAACCGCGCGCACGCCAGCAGCTCTTTTGCGCAAAACTGTTAGCCGCGCTAACCATGTTGGTGGTCTCCAACCTGCTGTATGTGCTCGCCTCGCTTCTGGCTTATCACATAGCCGGACAAACCGACACTCCCATCGGGTGGGTGATACTGGCGGCCTCGGCGCTGTTTTTCACGGAACTTGTCATGTTTTCCGTAGCGGTAACACTTGCCGTATATGCCAGAAAGATACGCTCTGTTTCTGGTAGCGCAACCATCGTCGCCTTTGGCGGCTTCATATTGACGGCATTGCAAAGCATTCTGCAAATTGATGAACTCCGTTATATTGCGCCCTACAAATACTTCAATGTCTCGTTGGCTTTTTCAGACGGACACTTCGAAACACACTACGTGGTTGCTGCCGCTCTCATCACCGTGGTGCTGCTGATACTCTCATCGGTGCGCTATTGTCGTGTCGATATACCGGCTTCATAGGGGGCATGACATGAACATACTCATACGCGAATTGAAGACGGGCGTAAAGCCATTCATATTCTGGTCTCTCGGACTGTTTGTACTCGTGTTCTTCGGCGTGATCAAATCCACCGGGCTGAGCGTTGACACTGCAGGTATCACCGCGCTCATCAATAGTTTCCCGCGCATCGTTTTGGCGGTAACCGGCATGGCCAACCTCGATATAAGCACGTTCTCTGGTTACTACGCAGCCCTGATGCAATACGTGATACTGTTGACGGCAGTCTTTGCCGTCATTCAAGGCAACAGTGCTATTTCTCATGAAATGATCGACAAAACCTATGAGTTCGCGTTCACCAAACCGCGTTCACGCACCTTCATCCTTGGCACTAAACTGCTTGCCCGTCTCATCTATCTGACTCTCTACTGTGCGCTGAACTTTTTCTTCTCTCTCATGGCGGTGGCCACGTTGAACATGGAAGTCAATTATATCCAAGAGATGGCGTTGTTCTCCTTGGTCATGTGGCTCATGGGTATCCTATTTATGTCGCTCGGCGTATGCCTTGCCGCCTGCTCAAAACAGATGGAACGCGGTGCTCGAGCGGGTACTGGGGCAGTTCTTGTCGTCTTTGTCATGGGAGTCGTGTACGATATGGTCGAAGACGGAAGCGTCATCAGATTCTTCTCCCCTTTCAAATATTTTCTCCCGAGCGAACTGTTAGACGGCTGGGTGAGCCCTCTATTCGTCGTGATTTGTGCGCTCATCTGTGGCATCTGTCTGTATGGTGCCTTTAGCCGCTTTAAGAAACGCGATCTGGCGGGCGTGTAGTCAGAGGTTCAGACGGAAGCCGCGGTGCTTGAACCGGCTTGTTTGACAGTTTGAGCCAGCAGATCAGGCCTACGATGATAAGCGGTATGCCACCGATGAGCCCGGCCGGAGAAGGGCCAAGCAGAGCATTTGCATTGATAGCACAATAGACTCCGAGCCCGGCGATTGCGTTGAACGCACCGTGGCAGAGCGCGCACGACCATACCGAGTCTGTGCGCACACGCAACCACGCAAGAAACGACCCCATCGCCACGCAGAACACGCACATACAAAGAATGCCGGTAACGGGGTAGCCCCAGTAACCCAGCCCGTAGTTATGTCCCATCACCGTCAAAGGCGCATGCCATATACCCCAGATCACACCCGTGATGAGTACCGAAGTGCGGGGTGAGAAACGTTCAGCAAGCGTAGGAAATAGCATACCGCGCCAGCCAGCCTCTTCCCCAAAGGCAAAGAGCATGTTGATGAATGGTGCAAAGAGTACGCCCATCGCCACCTGAGCGATGAGCATCATATAGAGAGTGTCATCGGTGATCCAAGAAAGCGATGCGTTTGCCTGAATGGCCGAGCGAAACACGCCGAGCGTTGCATCAAAACAGGAGGGGAACACCAGAAAGAATACTGCGCCACCCGCAACGGTAAGAACCGTTGGCAAAAACCATGCCAGCAGATAATAGCGCCCTACCCCATGAATATGCGGTCGCATCTTTAAATCTATCCGGTCGCCTTTCTTCGCCACCCGATTGGTAAGCAATGCGCCCACGAGCGGGAAGAGCATCCCTACCATCGCCGCAACTGACAGCACCGCAGAGCCCACCGTGTCAGGCGCATTGAGCGCTATCACATCGGCGGTAATCCAGACCGCCCAGGTGATTCCGAACGTGAACGCGATATAGATGAGCACACGTCTCGCTGGCTTCATGCCTACCGGCTCTGATATCGTCTCCATCGATTCCCCTTCCTTCTTGCGCGAAAATGAAATGCCTAAGTTCAACAGCGCTTGACTGCTCTGTTATATCTGTACTATAACACATAGAACAAATAAGTAGCAAGAAATCACGTGCCCTTAATAACAGAGAGCCCCTGACCGGCATATGCTGGTCAGGGGCTCTGAATATGCTATGAAATACCGCGTTATTTAGTGCTTCGACCACCATGATTAAAGCCGGCTGAAATCTTGTTCTCGGTCTTTCCCGTAATGATATGGCTGTTATCGAGGTTCTCGATTTCCTTCTTCATATCCTCTATCAGTTTGACCGCCAGCTGCATAGAAAAATCCTGCCTGACCACTAAGCGCTGCACATCCATGTGCTGAAGGTTTTCAGGCATGGGGTATGCGGGCACCAGCCACCCACTCATGCGCAGCCGGTCAGCCAGATCATAGAGCGACCACTGCACGGTGGTATCCTTTTTGAACCCCCAGCATACAATGGGAATCTCCTGAGCCGCCTCGTAGATATCAAAGAGTCCCATCTCCTCGATCTCGGCCGCCATATAGCGTGCCACATCAAGCGTCCGCCGGTGAATCTCCTTGAAGCCCTCAAACCCGTTGCGCATGAACACATAGTACTGCCCCACGATATGCGCCGCCGAGCGAGAGAAGTTGATGGCTACCGTAGCCTCATCGCCTCCCAAATACGACACCCAGAAGATCAGGTCTTCCGGAAGAGCCTCTTTGCTACGCCAGATGATCCAGCCGACACCCGGATAAACCAAACCATACTTATGGCCGGAAGTGTTGATCGACCAGACGTTCTTGCAGCGGAAGTCCCACTTGAGGTTAGGCTCGATGAAGGGGGCGACCATGCCTCCGGATGCGCCGTCTACATGTATGCGTATAGGCATCTGAGGATGAGCGGCATTATAGGTTTCTAACAAGCCGTCGAGCGTTTTTACGTCATCGTACTTGCCCGTATAGGTGATACCCAGAATGGCGATGATGCCGATGGTGTACTCATCCACATAATCCATGACGGTATCCATATTAAGCGACAGATGATCCTCGTCAAGAGGCACCAAGCGCATCTCAATATCCCAGTAACGGCAGAATTTCTCCCAGCAAATTTGATAGCCGGAAGAGATGACGAGGTTAGCCGATTTGGCGTGACGGTCTACGCCAGCAGCGTCTGCCAGCTTCTTCCAGCGGAAGTACATGGAGAGGCCGCCCAGCATGCAAGCCTCGGAAGACCCCACTGTCGAGGTTCCCATGGGTTCCTCGGACTGATCTGCATGCCAGAGATCCTGGATGATGGCGACGCAGCGGTTCTCGAGGTCAGCCGTCATGGGATATTCATCCTTGTCGATAGCGTTCTTCTCAAGATTCTCAGACATGAGCGTGGTGGCAGTAGGATCCATGTAGGTCTGGCAAAAGGTGGCTGAATTCTGAACGGCGTTGCCTTCGATCGACAGATACTCCTTGATCATCTCATAGGCTATCCGTGGTTCTACCGGATCTTTGCTCATCTTATCGAGCGGCATGACGGTATCGGCTGCTTCCGAGCCAAAAATAGGGGTAAGATACTTCGTCTTGTTGTCCATTTTTTCAAGAATTGTACTCTTCTTCTTTTTCATGGCATTCCTCTCTGATATCCCGTGTAGAAACAACTCAAATAGGTAGCGTTCACGACTCCGGAGTACTTGGTGCGGGTTGCGCGGCAGAAGCATCTTCTGTAGCAGCGTCCTCATCATATGCGTCTGCTGCACCCCATTTGTTGCGCAGCGCATAGATGATGAACGGCAATACGATGGATATGATGAAACACACTGCCAGAGTAAGTTGATAGACCATGTTGGCCTGAGCGTCGAGTTCTGAAGAGGGGAAGAACGATATGACCAGCGTAGCCACGGTCATGATCATGCCCACTGCCGCGACGATGAACTTGAATGGTGTACCTCCGGGGAGTTGGAACTCACGTGCCTTGTCTTTCTTCTTGAATATAAGCACGAAGTAACCCAAGAAGAACAATATATATCCCACCAGATAGATGACAACCGTCAGACCAATGGCGGTAAGATACCCCACCGAGGAACTTGACCCGCCGGAGAGCGCGATCGAGCCGCAGAGCACCGCATCCCAGATGGTGACGATGCATGCTTGAATCATAACCGTCTTGACCGATATGTCGTGCTTGTTGACCTTCTTGAAGGTGGCTGGCAGGATGCCGCGATGTGCCGTATCAAGCAACGCACGCGAAGGGCCAACAATCCATGCAGAGATCTCGGCCAACACGCCCACCGCCAGCAATACGGCGATCACGTAGACCAGCCAGCCCCACCCAGCGCCCAGTTGGGTCACAAAGATCGCCTTGAACGCCTCGATAACACCAAAGGAAAGATTCCCATCAAGAATCTGCGGCGGAAGCGTCATGGCAACAGCAAGCCCTCCGGTCGCGTCGAGCACGATCACCAGTATGACGATGATGATCATAGCAAGCGGGTAGTTTCTCGTAGGGTTTTTCAACTCGTTGATATGGGAGGCAGATGCCTCGACACCCATGTAGGCGAGTATAAATGACGCGAATATCACCAACGTGTCAACATTGGTGAAGTCAGGAATCAGCGTTTTAAGATCAATGGTGATCTGCGTCGCACCACCCGTGACAAAATAGGCAGCCAAGCCGATGAACAGCACCACCGTCGGCACAAGAATACCCCCGATAAAACCAACCTTGGCGATACGTTCGGTGTGCTTGGTACCGCCCAGCTGAGTGAACGTGAGCGCCCATACGATGATGAGTACGCCAAAGAACATCACCAGCGGGTTATCGTATAACGCGCTCCATCCCACCACATAGGCAACGGCAGCAAGTATGAAAAATGACATCGTGACAAAACCCACGGTTATCTGAAGCCACTGGAAAAACAGTGCCGCAAAACCCCAGCGCTTTCCTAGAGTGTTACCCACCCAGGCAAAGATGCCGCCTGACTCCCATCCTTTGACCGTCGCCATCTCAGCCGCGCAAAGAGCGACCGGTAAAAACCATAGAAGGCCACCGAGGATAAGAAAGAATATCAGTTGAAATCCGGATGAGGCAAATGAGGGAAATTCATAGACCGTCATCACCATAGAAGCGGTGATTGCAAAGAAACCGAAAAAACCCAAGGTACGCTTGAAAACTGGATGCCCTAATGCAGTGGGTAATTCCCGGCCAGCAGCCGTCCCACTCGATGCTTCCTCGACGTCACTCATGTGCGCCATCTCCTCTCGAATACGATCACGTCATCATTGTAGTACGTGTTCCCCTCCGACAAACTCCGTGCATCACAACTGGTCGTTCAATGGTGAGATATGGCCTAAACCACATCTCTTTGAGGATTTTCGGTATCATCATTTGCATTATATTATAGCTTGTACCCTTTTATGCCGAGGTTTGGCATTCAAGGGTGTTCAAATTATCTCGCGTCACTGTATTCTTAGCGTAAAAGAGATGAGCATGGTCAGTTAACTGTAGCAACCTCTGCCACGGGGTCCTGCCCCGCATTGACCTGAGCCATGAGCGTCGCCCACCCTTCGGGGTCTTCATAGCAGAACCAGAGATTTCCGTTGTTGGTGTCGATGTCGCCCTCATACGGGCCCGAACAGGTATAAAGTGTTAAGTCTGCGCGTGAGAAATCGATTGCCCACGTAACCAGATAGGGCAAAGCGAGATCGGTCGAAACACATTCAGAAAATCTCTCAACCATGCCCGGAATCTCATTGGTGGGCGCTTTGATGATGCTATTTATGATGTTGGCGATAATGGAGCGCACCACGGTCTGGCGCTTCGCATCCGGATTATCACCGTACGTTAGACGCGAACAGGCGAGCGCAAGCGTGTGGCGCCCGTCGAGAGTCTGCATGCCCGCTTTCACCGTGATGTTCCCATACGTAACCTGTTTGGGCACATCCACCGACACCCCACCGATGTCGTCGATGAAGTTCACAAGACCGGCCATGTCAATTTTCACGTAGTGAGCAATGCTTACTCCTGTAAGTTGAGAGACCGCCCGCACGGTTGCCGCTGACCCTCCGGAAAGATAGAGCGAGTTGATTTTAGTTTTCTGACCGTCAACGTACACCGGAGTATCGCGGGGAATCGAGACCATCGTAACGGTATGAGTGGCGGGGTCTATACGCGTGAGCACGATGATATCGGAGCCCTGTTGGGAGCCGTGTACCACCGTGCCATCAAGATAGGAGGCTGTATCGACACCAACGATGAGCACATAGAACGGTTCCTTGTTGCTCTCCGTTGGAGTGAGTACGGTATTGAGCGCCTTCTGTTCATCTGCGTTGAGCGCTATGTTGTTTGAAATGACCGAGGAATACCAGAGCGCATACGCCGCAGAGCCAATCAGCATCAAAACAATGGCCGAGATTATAATAAGTATCGCCACGCGCCCTTTCGAGCGTTTCCTCGGCCTCTGGCCTGAGGAGTGTTGAGGCATATTCTGGTTTCGTTGTACTTGCGGGAGTAACTCCTCCAAGCGAGAAGTATCCGATGAGTGCTCCATGCGCCTGCCTGTCATGTGCTCGATAGTATCGCTCACTTTATGATAGCAGCATTCAAGCAGAACTTGATTAAACTGCAGGCGAAAGCAGAAACATATCGGTTACGCAGAGCGGGGCAGCGTTTGAAAAACTCGGAGTACTCTAGCCAAAAAGCTCCCCTATCTGCTTCATCACGGCAACAATGTTGATATGCTGCGGACAGTGAGCTTCGCAGTTACCGCATGCCAGACAGGTGGCCGCATCGCCGTTTCGAGCAAGGCCCATGTTGTATTCACGCTGGCAGGGTGCTTTGGTTTGAAATGTCAGGTAATCGTTGAGCGTTTTTATCAAAGCCGGTATCTCAAACCCTTGAGGGCACGTGTCCACACAGTACCTGCACTGCGTACAAGGAACGGTAGAAAGGGCCCCCAGAATGTGAGTAACCTCTTCGATCGCCTCATGTTCATCTTTGCTCAGAGGCTTGAGACTCGTAAAGGTATTGACATTGTCTTCCATCTGGTCAAAAGAGTTCATTCCCGAAAGAACACAGGCAACACCGTCCAGTTCTGCAACAAACCGGAATGCCCAGCTTGCCGCAGATGCAGACTCATTGATGCGCGTAAATGGTGCACGGATATCATGTGGCAACGCTGCGAGCCTGCCGCCTTTAACCGGCTCCATGACGTACACGGGAAGACCGTGAGCACGAACAACCTCATAACATTCCCGCGCGCGTATGTTGTCGTTGTTCCAATCCGCATAATTAATCTGCAGCTGCACCATTTCTGTCTCAGGATGCTCGTTCAAAATTTTATCGAGAAGCGCCGGTTCATCGTGAAATGAGAACCCTATACGCTTGATGCGTCCGCGCTCTTTTTCTGCCTTGACATAATCCCATGCGCCCAGGTTTTGAGACATCTCATAAAAGGTCTTGTTAAGACCATGCAGGAGGTACGTGTCAAAATATTCAACGCCACAACGGTTGAGAGAAGTCTCGAATACGGTGATCATATCGCGCTCTGGCCCCATAACCCAGACAGGCAACTTATCCGTAAGACGAAACGCGCTACGAGAGTAGCGGTCCGTCAATACCGTTTTAAGAACTCGCTCAGAATCGCCGTTATCGTATACGTAGGCAGTGTCGAAATATGAGAATCCTGACGACAGATAATAGTCGACCAGCTGTGTTATCAAAGATACGTCGTATTCATCGCTTCCATCAGGATTTTTGGGCAATCTCATGAATCCAAAACCCAATTCCGGTTGTACGGTAGTAGCTTCCGGCCGTACGGTAGTATCCCGTTTCTCCATGTATGATCTCCCCCTCATTGATAGTATGCGAATGCATATCTGCCCTGCAGTATTCAAATGTCTAAATAAACCTCCCGCAGGAACAATAATTCATCAGTTTTTGATCATACGCTAGTATTGGCGCGGATTAAAGATATCTGCCCTCTCTCGATACCGTACGATATGATTCGCGCAGTTGAGACAGCGATTGCCGCAATCCACTTGTGTCATAAATCGCTTAATGATAGATAAAATGAGGAGTTGCAGTCCTAAATTTGACTATATTAGTGAAATTGCAGATGGAACCCTGTCAACACAAATGGAAACCTTGCATATAGAACTTCTTTATTCTATGTTGTATAATAACTTGGAATAAGGAGGGTCTCATATGGGTACTTTACACCAACAGTTTTGGACAAGCGAAGGTCGCGGGCAAACGCGACGCGAGAGAAAGAGCGGACCATATAAATACTATCTCCCCACTCCATTGGCCGAGCTTGACATCGCCCTCGAGCCCGATGTTGTTGGAGATGTTACGCGCGCAGAGTTGTCCATCCAAAAACTCAACGCCGAATCGACTGCTCTCCATAGTTCAGAGGGAATCGCTCGGCTGCTACTAAGAGCTGAAGCCGTATCATCATCCCATATCGAAGGTCTAAGCATCGGAACAAGACGGCTGTTGAAGGCCGAGGCAAACCTTACTGGCGCACGCTACCAACATGACGAAGCCGCTGCCGAGGTGGTAGGAAACATCCATGCCATGCAAGATGCGTTGGCGGCGGCCGAACAAGAAGACTTCATATCAACGAACACTATCTTGGGCATCCACCGGGCGCTGTGCACTTCCACGCACATCGAACAATTCGGCGGCGTTGTCCGCGACCGACAGAACTGGGTAGGTGGCAATTCATACAACCCGCTGGAAGCCGAGTATGTCCCACCAGCGCCCGAGCACGTCATGGATCTGCTAGACGATGTGGCTACATACTGCAATGATGCCCTCGTCTCCCCGGTCCTGCAGGCGGCGCTGGCGCATGCGCAGTTCGAAAGCATCCATCCCTTCATTGACGGGAACGGCCGTACCGGACGCGCACTTATACATCTGATCCTGCGTCGGCGAGGATTGACCCCCAACCTGATACCACCAATTTCGCTGGTCTTGGCCACTCATGCGAAGTCGTACGTAAAGGGCCTCGTCGAATTCAGATCACTTGATTTTGAACCTACCGCCGCCAAAGACGGCATCAATGAATGGGTATCGTTTTTTGCTGGCGCCTGCACAACCGCGTGCGAAGAGGCTGAAAAATTTGAAAGCCAGGCTACAAAACTTCAGGCTGAGTGGCGAGAGCATCTTGGTAGTGTGCGCACAAACTCAACCTTGGACCTGTTGCTGCACGAGCTCGTGGGCATACCGTTGTTCTCTGTCAAAACAGTCTCGGCTATCACAGGCCGTACACCAACTGCAGTGATGTCAGCTATCGAGCGTTGCATAGAAGCGGGAGTGGTCGTACAGACCACAGCCCAGAAGAGAAACCGCAACTTCGAGGTACCCGCTGTTATCAACGAATTCAATATCTTCGAGCGCCGTCTTGCAAGCCCTACTGGCAACACGCAGACTGCCAAACCGGTTCGTGCAGTACCCGACAATCTTACGAAAAAGTAAAGTGGTAAGTAATCAAGGTTTACACTCAAGCCCGCAGCCTTATTATCCCCATTAGAGGACCCACCTAAGTCGTGGGCTAACGCTTGAAGTTTTAATAGTGCGTTAAGCGATTGTTTTCAGGCTTCACTATTCAGATATGCCGCAGAAGAGATATTGAGTTCCCAAGCAATAAACGCAAGGGCATCTTCTTCTGGTAACAAACCTTCAAAGTACGGTCTCATTGCACGAGCATCATAGAACTCGTGCCGCAATGGCAGCGACAACGAAAGGGGCTGTCCTGTTTTTTTGATCCAGGAATCCGCATAGGTAAACTGTTCGCCCGAACCAGCAATTGTCTCTATAGTTCCTACGAGAATCAGCAGCAGTTGTGAGCTTGGCAGGTGCCTCTTTCACCTGAGCCACAGCCATGATCCGATCCTTTCCAACAGGAAAATACTTTGTTTATATCGTACGATATAAATTTATTGATATTTGAAGCGAGGAACGTCTTCCTCTCTTCATGTGATTTAGATCTCGCCTACAGGTAACTCAACACACCTAAGACAAACAGAACAATGAATATGAAAAGATCTGAAACAAACGCGAACGTCTCGTCCCTGCTCTCCCTTTTCCTGAAAAGATGCATAAAACCCGCAAGACCAAAGAACGTTCCTCCCGCAATTGCAGCGGCCGCTCTCAGCTCTGGAAAGAAGAATGAGAGGATACCCATAATGCCGAAACATATATTGGCAAACCCGAGTTCCCTGACAATCGCAAAAGCGTTCTCGTCATCAAGATTGAAGAGGGTCTTCGCCGTAAACGATGGGGAAATAGCCTGTTTCAGGCCAGCAGAAAACAGACGTAGCCCTACGCCAGAAAAGACGTACCACTTAAACAGTGCGAGGAAAATATTCTCCTCTGAGCAAAACAAATTCACTTCGATAACCGCACCAACAATTGGTACGACAAGAAAGAACAGCACAATAGAAGCTTCGTATAATCCAATTCTTTTTGTTATCATACCGGTCCATGCCTTTGAAGTCGTATTCTGGTTAACTACTATAGTATGTTGAAAATTTCCGCTTTGCTGCAAATTTTATATAGATCGACACCACTCTAGCTCTTTTCCCTCACCTATCTCTTTGGATCTTCTCCTGATAATGAATGAGCACGGAGCATCGGGTGTTCGGCGACCCACTCCTTTGCAAGAGCGATAAACACCTGCTCATCATGTGATACCTTGCTATTCAGCCGACGATTGTAATAGAGGTTATTCTGGCTGGAACAACCTTCTACACAATACAGGGCAAGACGCTCGTCTACCCAGGAGAAGACGAAGGTGTTAGGCGCCAGCGAAACTCCCAGCCCCCGCCTGATCATTTCGAATGTCATCTCATTGCTGCAGCTATGTAGTATTACGCGCAGCTTTACTTCTGCCGCATCCATCATGTTGCGAATAATCCAATTGTGTTTGAGTTGCCGCGGAGGCATGATAAAGGGAAGATCAGCTATGGCCTGCAAGCTGATGACGGGGTACATCTCCCCTTCATCTCGTGCGGGAATATGCCACGATGCAGGAGCGATAAACAGCATGCGCTCCTCGCATATTGGCTCGCCGCTAAACAGCGTAGATTCAGGCCTCACCGGGGTAAACACCGCACAGTCTATCCCTGACATCGATAGCAGGTGGTTGTGGCTCTCTGGCATACCCGCCTCATACATGAAAACGACGCAGCCCTGAACTCTCTGATAAAACCGCTCAAGGATATCGGGCAAGAGGCTATTTGCACGGGGCAGCGAAGTGCCAATCTGCAACCGCCGTGTTGCCTTGTTGGCTATGGCCTGTATCTCTCTATTCATACAGTCTTCTGCATCTATCGTCTTGTATGCCCATTCAAGGTACACCTGACCAGCCTGAGTAAGCGCCAGCGGCGCAGTCTTGCGGTCAAACAAGACGGTGCCCAAGTGAGATTCCAGCTGCTTAAGCCGTTGAGACAGAGCAGGCTGCGAAAGATGCATACGCCGTGCCGCCTCACTGATGGAGCCAGTCTCTGCCACCGCAACAACATAGCGCGCGTTATCATCCACGATTTACCTCTCGATAAGCTACACGAATCAACTACTCCATGTAACCATAACTTGTAGTTATAGGGGAGATAAGAAATCCGTATTTTACATTATCCTCAAACATGATTATTCTTGCACCTTGTCCTAAACTGCCCACACAGGAAATGCCCATGCGCTCGAATTTACAGGAAACGTGTCACCGGCCATGCAGAGGATGCATCCCATGCCTATCTCACGCTTAAATACCAGCAGCTCCTCAGGAATCTCATCTGAGGCCACCGGATCGAGAACCCCAAAATTGCGCACATCCTTCTTTCCCGGAGACGCAGTCTTCTTCACCTCTATCGGATAAAGCACTCCGTCCTGTTCCATGAGAATGTCAATTTCCTTTTTGTCGTTAGTCCTGAAAAAATGTAGTGGTGGATGTTTACCTGCATTGAGAAAACTCTTATAGATCTCCCCAAATGCAAACGTTTCGAATATCTGGCCGTTCATCGCTCCAAGCTCTAAAGTCTCAGAATTGCTCCATCCTGCCAGGTATGCCGCCAAACCTGTATCTAAAAAATGCATAACCGGCTGTTTGTTTAGCCTCTTCAATAAGTTATTGGCATAGGGCTCGACCACCTTGACCAAGTACGAGCTCACTAATAGTGAGAGCCAGGTCTTCGCGGTCTTCTGATCGATATCGGCAAGTCGGGCAAGCTCGGCGTAGATCACCGGCTTGGCGGTAAGTGCCGCACACGCCGCCATAAACCGTCGGAACTTGAACTCGTCACCTACCTGAGCAAGGTCTCTAATATCACGCATTATATAAGTGTCCAAATATGACTCAAATCCACCCGCGCGCAAGTCTTCAGGCAACGAGCGAATACCCGGAAAAGACCCTTTATGTATTCGCTCATATGCCTCGGATACGCCAAAAGACTGGGCGGCCGCAGCCCGACGTACAAAGTAATCGGCATCAGGCTGATACGGCTCCGAAGCCATACCGGATATCTCAGAGTTCGAAAGCCCGAGCATCTCGACCACGCCCACGCGACCGGCTAAAGACTCGGGCACCTCCTTCATCAGATGGAACGGTTGGGAGCCGGTGAGCCAGTACAGACCCTTCGCGTCGCTTTCATCGACAGCGATCTTTATATAAGGAAGAAGCTCTGGCGCCTTTTGTATTTCGTCGATTAGCACAGGCGGGCGATAACGCTGGAGGAAGAGTGCGGGGTTGTTCTTCGCCGTCTGCAGCACGGCGGTATTATCAAGCGTCACATACGCACGTTTTGTACCATGCTTACCATCTTCTTCCATCAGATACTTGAGCATGGTCGTCTTGCCCACCTGACGGGGTCCGGTTATCATGACGACTTTGAAGTTTTTTGAATACCGCCTCACCAAAGGTTCAAGAACACGGTTGATGTACATGATTACCTCAAATCTTCTCAAAACTGGATTGCTTTACCATATTTGAGAGAATTCTATTATAGATTCTTAAAGTTCGCCTCTGTGATCTCTTGTGATGTTCATCTTCGACTTCGTGGTTTATCTTCTTGGAGTGGAGCTATCCTGCCACAAGACGCTTGACGAGCAAGTCGATACTGCCTCAGATTCAACAGCTGAAGAACAGTGGCAGATAAATACGCCGGACATATCTCGCCACCAAGGTAAGAGTATTCTGGTTAACTATTATAGTACGTTGAGAATTTCCGCCTTGCTGATAAGACGAGAATACTATTCCGTCTTTGCCCGAACAAATTCATCATGCGTTTGCTCAATCTCGTCAAGCAATTCTTGCTGAGAATTAACACCCGTCTTCCGATAGATATGCGATATATGGGTTCGCACCGTATTTTCTGACAAAAAAAGATCACGAGCAAGATAGGGCGCTGTTCTCCCTTTAGCCAGAAGAAGCAACACTTCATTTTCTCTTTTCGTGAGAGCATAGTGTTCACCAACTATCTTGCATGCGGACTCAAAGCCATATTCAGGCTCAGTCGAAAGTGCTTCATCGGTATCGTGACGACTTTTGACAATCGACATACCACTTAACACAATAAGAATCAAAAAGGCCACAATGATAGCTATCGTACCAATCCAGATATAGTCTTGCCAAGGAAAGGATCGGGTAAGACAAAGGCCGATTGCCCACCCCATCTTATGAGCAAAAAACCCAACCGTTATCGTATATACGACATTAAATTTTGTGTAGACAAACGGCGCTAGCCAGATCAAAAAAAGAATCAATCCATACGCAAGATCAAACAGAAGAACAGAAATCGAGATACCCGGCCCTTCAAATATAGTGCCGATGTAGAGCGATCCGAGGGTGATGGGCAAAACGATAGTCTGACAAAGAAAGAACAGTGAACGTACCTTTAAGTACTTCTGCGCGATCGTGAAAAAAGCAGCAGCTGAAATCAAGCCCAAGCCCGAACAAACCTGTATCAAGATAGAAGCGGTGGCACCATCTTGCTGACCTTGCCACCGTGAGTAGACACCCATGATCACCAGACTCACAAGAAAGATCATCCACATACACTGTTTAAAACTATGCAGTTCTTTTGCACTCACGCCGTCTTTACTTTCCCGTAAGCCGCTACCTGCATCAAAAACAAAATTGCGGCAGACCAGCTTGTCGTCCCTATTCGCAATCGAACTATAGAGAAGCACTGAAGCCACCAGACAGAAAACAGAGACAACCCATCGTGCGACTACAACATCGAAGAAGACCAAAAGTATCTGGATACCACCGGCAACAAAAACGCCATAGATAAAACCGAGCAGAATTTTCTGCTTATCGAACGTATAAAGATACTGCGAGACCACCAAAAGAAGGAAGAGCGATATCTCCATACCAAGATAAGAAGTAAACACCACCCACTCCGGAAAAACAAATCCCAAAGATCCAAGCACATGGACGGTCATTCCCATTGTCTGAAAAAGAGCCAAGCCGATGATGAGCGTCTTGCGCCGATACAATATTCTTAAAAATCATCGGCGCATGAGTATACAGGGTACTCCCAGAATGCAATATCGCACTCTCATGATGATATCAAGTTTTCCCTGATCAAACTATGATTTTTCCTGCTTGATGACGTTTTGAGTCTCTTCTCAGATACATCAAACACAATTTGAAAAGATGGAATGCAAGGAGGAATCGTGTCAGAAAACAAAGAAGTTGAGAGCAACAGGGGGGGTAACAAGAAGGAGCTTTTTGACTAAATCGGGATTGGTAGCGGTCTCACTAGCAGGCTTGAGCCTCACGGGCTGCTCATCGCCTTCGGCGAAAGCACAAAATACCGATGGCGAACCGCGCAAGAAAAAGAATGCCGACCGTTCGTTCGAAACCGATGTTTTGGTTGTCGGGCTCGGAGCATCCGGACTTTTGGCAGCATACGGTGCCGCGGCAAAGGGAGCAAAGGTTATCGGTATTGATAGCGTGGGATCAATGTCGGGAGTAACCAACGTGAGAACGTCTGGGGCTTGGGCCGTCGGCTCCACGCTTGAGAAAGAAGGCCCCCATGGGTACACCATAAAAGAAGCAATGGACTATATCAACGACAAAACAAATTATCAATCCAACCAGAAGGCACTGCGATCGATACTCGGAGCCTCGGGTCGCGCAATCGATGCCTTGACTGCCGCTGGTATGCAATGGCGCACAGATTTTGACCTTCCTGCTGAGGATGCTAACTTCGCAGCGCGCGGCATCCATTGGTACAACCTAAAGGGCGATGAAAGAGCTGCCGTTTTCAAGAATCTCGTCGAAACAGTTGGCGTGAACTGCATGTTTGACACCACCGCCGAGAGCGCGATTCTTGAGAATGGGAAGCTCGTCGGCATTCAATGTTCATCAGGCAATGAGGTAATAGACATTCTGGCACAGGCAATCGTAATGGCCACAGGCGGCTTTTTGGGCAGCCCAGATATGGTGGCAAAATACTTTGCCGGCGGCAGCATCGTCGCCATGGGTAACACGGTCTGCAAGGGCACAGGTATCAACCTGTCCATTGAGTCAGGTGCACAAGTTGGCAAGTGTTTCAGTATCTCCGCAAACGAATATGGCGGGTCAAACGATAAAGCTTCTCCCCGATTCGCCTTCCGCCCAGATAGCGGGACGAACGACGCGCTACGCCTCCCCGCTTTTGGTGGGCTTCTTGTTGATGCCGAAGGGGAACGCTTCATAAATGAAGGATTCGTATGTGAGCGTGCTATGTTTGCGGGAGATTCATTCATCCGCGAAAAATATTGTTATGCCGTTGCTGATCAGTCCTTAATCAACCGATTATCCAGCGAGCCTGTCTCCAATTTTTATGGTGATGGACGCATGAAGAGCATGTTTGAAGGTGTTGTCTTATCCCATCTCGAAAGTCAGTTTGATGTAGCCATCAAAGAAGGATGGGCCTTCAAGGCAAACAGCATTGACGAACTCGCCACTCGCTTCGGACAGACAAAGCTTGCCGACACCATAAGCCAGTACAACAAGTATTGCGTCCAAAAAAATGATGAGCCCTTAATTGAATTTGTTTTCTGGACGCCTGTTCAGGTTAACCTTGCAATCTGAGTAGACATAGATATCGCTATATATCACAGGTTGTTTGCCTGGGTATGATCGCGTTTGCTTTTCTCCTCTTGATTCAGTAGCATTGCAGCCCTCTTCTCGCAGCCCGGGAAGGAGTAGATCATGCCACAAAGGAAAGGAGGACACCTCGTCTTTGATGACAGGTGCGAGATCGAAGAGATGTTAAAGGATGGCAAGTCGTTCAGAGAGATTGCAAGAAAGCTTGGGGTGTCACCGACTACAGTCTCAAGTTATGACTTCTGCAAGGAATTCGATTTCTATACTTGTGAAAGACGCGAACGAGCACCCTTTGTATGCACGCAATGCTCCAAGCGAGGCTTTTGTACCTATGAGAAAGCTCGGTATGTAGCCTCAAAAGCACAAAGTGCTCATGACGAGAGATTGAGCCTTGCCCACGTTGGTATAAGCTGCAAACCCTATGAACTGCGTATGATGGTAGATCATGTCAAAAAACGGCTCTCTTAGGGTCAGAGTTTACAGGCCATCTGGGCTACCCGCTCAGAAGAGTTTGTGGTGTGCGAGCGTACGTTTTATAACTACATGGACAAAGCGTCAAGCGTCCAGGTTACTATTGCAAAACCTTCTCAGACGTTAGCGCAAGCATGCTCGCAGTTGAGACTTCATCCAAATAGCCTTTGCATTATCAGGCAAATACTATCCTTCAATCACCAGTTTGCAAGCAATCTGGACACCTTAAAGGTATCTCTTCCTGCAGAACTTCACATTTGGTGCAACTGTCCAGTTTGCTTTTGCAGTGTCCAGGTTACGATTTCAATCAACAAAAAATGATGAGCTCTTCTTCAAAGACGCGAAGTATCTGCAGGCACTTGATACCCCAACTTACTACATCGTACAATCACAGGCGGGTGGCTGGGTTTCCCTCGGTGGCATCAAAACCAACGGATCCTGTCAAGCACTCGATGCCGACGAGCAGCCCGTATCCTCACTCTTCGTATGCGGTGCCGACTCTGACATCTACACATCTCCCCTCTACCTGATGGCTTCCGAGAACGGTTTTGCTCTCGCCAGCGGGCTTGTTGCAGGCGAGGCGGCTGCCAACAGTATTTGAGTGAAACGCAGGGTATCTCTGTTTTTGTAAAACAAAAGCTCTGGAGATCCTGAAAGATGTCTGTTTCCTCTTTCAGGATCTCCTAAATTGAAAATATGATCGCTTGGAATATGCAACCTTTATAGGCGGATCAATGTACCGATAGGGATGGCATAGATTCCGCCTGTGTGTGCGATGGCAAACGCTGCCAGTGGCAAGTCGTATGGTGATGTAACGGCTGAGCTGATTGCTACCTGGAACTCTCGCAATATATATTCTGCGGACGCATCGTAGACAGTTGATAAGGTCTATCTACAGACAACTTGATGCATTTGGTTCCGTGAACAGCCTTGGTTTTTCTTTGTGAAACTTTGCAGCCCAGAGATAGAACGTAGATTCAGGCATGCGATCTGGCTCGCGCCGTTCTTTACGTTGAAAGCGAGCGGTGCTTTTTCATCCACACCCAACGGATGACGCATGCCGTCAGAGTGGCTACAGCGGCACCAGCTGCATCACAATGGTCGCACCTTCGACGATTTCGGCATCATGGCGAGGCTGCCTACGCTCCTCCATGATACGATCAACTTCATATCGGTTTAGTCTCTTGTCACCGTCACCGCTCCTGATGAACGAGCCACCATAAGGAGTGCGGGTCTTAACGTAGCAGGACTTGAGATACGGAGCGAGCTCAGGAATGGTAACTACCCCTAGAGATGCGTCTTCAAACTCTTCTATCGCGATTGCCGCCCTGACGGGAGGTTCCATCTTGTCGTTGCACGCTTGCTCCACAGCATCCGCGACTCTCTTCGCGTCGAAATCCTTGGCAGGGGTAAAGCCATCTTTCTCGAAAAGACCACATATGAGGGTTCCTCCGGAGCCATTAGCGAATGCGGAGAGTGTCTCGACGGTGTCCTTAGGCAACCTTCCGACCGCTGTTTTGACCTCCACCTTCTGGATGTCGGTTCCAATTTTCCGTGCATGGGCAACGAACGCCTTCAAATCAAACGTGTTTTCGGCTGCGCCCATAAGATTTTCTCCTCGAGTTTTTCATGGTTCCTGACCCTTTTTGGCCTATTGGTGCACAATTGGTGCAGATTATTGGCTCAACATGCACCGTTTTATCAATAAATGCAATATCGGTGACCGTAGAAATGCATTAAGGGGGTGGTATAGAAAAACGATACCATTCCCAATTTGCGCAAATTACTTCGGCAAAATTGCGCAAATCACTACGGCAAAATTGCGCAAATCACTACGGTGACGTATACTGGCCACAGCGAAATCGAATGAGAGCAGTGTTTCATGAATTACATTTCTAGAATTGCCGATAGCCTTCTTAGCCTTAAGCTTGAAGCTTTTGGTGCTACGCTGATTGTTGGCCCAAAGGGTTGTGGAAAAACTACAACGGCCAAGCGGCAAGCTAGAAGCTTTATCGAACTTCAAGATGAAGACAAAAGAGAAGGCTATCTTGCGGTTGCCGCATCGCAACCTTCAAGGTTATTGCTTGGAGATAATCCTCGACTGATCGACGAATGGCAAGATGCTCCAAAAATTTGGGGCGCGGTTCGTAAATCGGTTGACGATCGTCAGGAAAACGGTCTTTACATTCTTACTGGGTCTACATCGCAAACTGCAGAGACACCGCATAGCGGTACTATGCGCATTTCGCGTATGGAAATGTGTCCCATGAGCCTTTTTGAAAGTGGTGAATCCAGTGGCTCTGTTTCCTTGAAAAAACTTTTTGATTTGCCAGAGTCATATGAGGGTTGTGAATCTTCTCTTAGTATAGATGAATTGATATTTGCAATTTGCCGAGGCGGTTGGCCTAGGTCAATTGAGAATACGACGCCTAGGGCTCAACTCGCATTGGCAAAAGATTTATTTGTCCAAACTTGCGAGGTTGACATCAGTAACGTTGATGGGACCAAACGCAATCCCCGTTGGGCTGAGGCGATATTGCATTCGTATGCACGGAATATCTGTACACTTGCCGAGACAAAGACAGTTAAAGCTGATGCTCAGACAGCGCATCCGATGAGTGATACGTCGTTTTATGACTATGTTTCATCACTTGAGACTTTGTTCATCATTAGTGATATTGATGCTTGGTCCCCTGCAATCCGTTCAAAGGCAGGGATAAGGGCATCTAAGAAGAGAAATCTCGTTGATCCATCCATCGCCGTCGCCGCTATGGGTCTTTCGCCGTCGTATTTTAATTCAGACTTCAAAACCCTTGGCTTTTTGTTTGAATCGCTTTGCTTTCGTGATCTTAAGGTTTATTCATCGTTAAACGGTGGGAAAGTATCGTACTATCACGATCGATATGGTCTTGAAGCTGATTGTGTCTTGCATCTTGACGATGGCAGATATGCCTTAATTGAGATAAAGCTTGGCGAAAGTCAAGTTGAAGAGGCAGCAAAACATCTTTGCGAAATTGAAGAGTTGGTAAAGAAAGCGAATAAAAAAGAAAAGCAATGTCCGATTCCTTTGCCGTCACTCAAAATAGTCCTTACGGGCGCTCAGTATGGTTATCGCCGCGATGATGACGTGATAGTGATACCGATTGGTTGTCTACGAGATTAAAAACACTCTATTTATCTGCTGGCGTCGATGTACACTCATCTGCAAACCTTGCCTCCTCCTCTGATAATGAATGAGCACGGAGCATCGGGTGTTCGGCGACCCACTCCTTTGCAAGAGCGATAAAAACCTGCTCATCATGTGATACCTTGCTATTCAGCGGACGATTGTAATAGAGGTTATTCTGGCTGGAACAACCTTCTACACAATACAGGGCAAGACGCTCGTCTACCCAGGAGAAGACGAAGGTGTTAGGCGCCAGCGAAACTCCCAGCCCCCGCCTGATCATTTCAAATGTCATCTCATTGCTGCAGCTATGTAGTATTACGCGCAGCTTTACTTCTGCCGCATCCATCATGTTGCGAATAATCCAATTGTGTTTGAGTTGCCGCGGAGGCATGATAAAGGGAAGATCAGCTATGGCCTGCAAGCTGATGACGGGGTACATCTCCCCTTCATCTCGTGCGGGAATATGCCACGATGCAGGAGCGATAAACAGCATGCGCTCCTCGCATATTGGCTCGCCGCTAAACAGCGTATGCTCAGGCCTCACCGGGGTAAACACCGCACAGTCTATCCCTGACATCGATAGCAGGTGGTTGTGGCTCTCTGGCATACCCGCCTCATACATGAAAACGACGCAGCCCTGAACTCTCTGATTTACCTCTCGATAAGCTACACGAATCAACTACTTCATGTAACCATAACTTGTAGTTATGGGGGAGATAAGAAATCCGTATTTTACATTATCCTCAAACATGATTATTCTTATACATGAAAGCTTTATGAACATCACACCTCCCCTTGCACATCCGCATGCCAAGCCATCGGCTTTGGTGGCGTATATCTGTGCCGTCATCGAGATGCGTAGTTTCTAGCACCAGGCCTTACAACACATGAAACCACGGTGAACTTTTGGACTTCTCAGGAAACGCACTTGCTCCTAACGTGCTTTTGATCAAACAACACCTGGCCGAGCTTTGCGCTGAGCGCCACCGCGCAGGGGCACAGCCCCTGAACTATCGGTTTCCCGCACGACGGAGCCGGCAAAGCCACACGTTTTTGCTTGCTGATGAGGAGGAAACAGCCAGCCTTCAGGCTGGATTCGGCTTTGGACCCTTTCTCGACCCCGATGCGCGCGCCCTCGTGTTGTCGCCCACACAAGACTTCGTATCAATCTACCCCAAAACATGCGCGTCCTCGTTTGTACGCGCCGGCTTGATTGGCGCCGCACCCTTGAGCATCTATGCTGTTTCGCCTTTTGTGATGCTGGTTGACCGCGCATCTCTTGGCAGTCGTCCGCTGCCTCGGCATTGGAGCGACCTCCTCGACCCCTGCTACCAAGGGGAAGTCGTCATAACGGCAGAGGACCCCACCAGCAATGTGGCTCTTCTTAGCTACTTTCGTCTTTTCGGGGAGGAGGGCCTGCGCGCGTTCATATCAAATATTTCTGCCAGTGCCTCGGCATCAGTCATGTCCAACCTGTGCGCACATGCCTCATCTCAACCCGGGTCAATCTACATAATTCCCTGGTTCTTTGCACGTTGCTGTGCCGCACAAGAACGCGTTGTCATGGTCTGGCCTGAAGAAGGAGCGCTCTGCTTTCCCCTCTGGTTGGCACTGCGCCGTGATGCCTCTGAAGGAGCCCGCTTCATCGCCGCGTATTTCACCGGAGAAGAGTTTGCCCGGGAAAGCGCACAATCCTGCTTACCTGCTGCCCACGCTGCCTCTGATGAGGTATTGGAAGAAGCATTCAAGACGTTTCTCTGGGTAGGATGGGACTTCCTCCAACATATGGATATCGCGGCATATGCCTCCCTTGTCAACGCAGACGCAGCCCACATCCAGAAAGTGAGCACGCTATGAAACTGGTTACCGTTGCCGGGCCGCCCTCAACCGGAAAAACTTCAGTCCTTGTACACGCCCTGAAGAAGATACGCGCAGAGGACTTGTCCATTGCGGTAGTGAAATTTGACTGTCTTGTTTCTGACGATGTGAGCGTGTATGAGAAAAACAGCATCACTGCGCTGACCGGACTTTCAGCAGGACAATGCCCGGATCACTTCTTTGCGAGCAATATTCCCGCCGTGTTTTCTTGGGGGCGCGCGCAGGGTATCGATCTTCTCGTCACAGAGAGTGCCGGGCTCTGCAATCGCTGCTCTCCCTATATACATGAGGTACCGGCCATCTGCGTTATAGACTGTTTGGCTGGCATCGGAGCGCCCAAGAAGATGGGGCCCCTTCTCAAGATGGCCGATCTCGTACTGCTCACCAAGGGGGATCTGGTGTCTCAGGCTGAACGAGAGGTTCTCACCTTCAGCGTCCATGCGCTAGCACCGCGCGCCACCATCTTCTTTGCAAACGGTCGTACAGGGCAGGGAACCCAGGAGGTCGCAGACTTCCTCATGCAGACGGCCGATTTCGACACGCTAGACGAGCGTGACCTGCGCTTCTCTACGCCATCAGCTTTGTGCTCCTACTGTCTGGGCGAGAAAACCCTCGGTGCAGAACACCAGATGGGTAACGTGCGTAAGATGGTGCTCATATGAATCCGTTATCTCAACGCTCGTGGCGCGCTATCAAACATACGTATCCAGAAGCTACCGGCTTCTTCGCAAGTCTTAATCTTACGCCCCCAACAGACGATGACACGTTTGACCTCTGGCTGGCTTCACTCGAAGATGCCCATCTTGACGAGCTAGCCTTGGAACGCGAACAGCTGCGTGAAAATTTCGCACAATTCATGAGCGGCGCTGACCAGAAAAACCCCTGCAATCCACGTTCTATTGAAACCCTTCTCATACAGGGCGGCATCTCAAAGGACGGGAAAGACGAACAGGTGCGCCTCGAAGTCAGCGCGGGAGAGATTGTCTGCGTGGTTGGGCCCACCGGCTCAGGAAAGAGCCAACTACTCTGCGACATAGAGTGTCTTGCCCAGGGGGACACGCCCACACGCCGTACGGTTTTTATCGACGGACGCACCCCTAACGGTGCAGAACGGTTCTCTGCCGCACATAAGCTGGTAGCCCAGCTATCGCAGAGCATGAACTTCGTGCTTGACCTGAGCGTTGTGGAGTTTCTTGACCTGCATGCACGGGGAAGGCGCACCGTAAACACCGCATCCCTCGTAACCGCCGTCATCAGTGAGGCAAACACCCTCTGCGGCGAAGCATTTGATGGCTCAACGCCACTCTGCGCGCTCAGCGGCGGGCAGTCACGTGCCCTGATGATTGCCGATGTCGCACTCATCAGCCACTCCCCCATCGTGCTCATCGACGAATTGGAGAATGCCGGCGTGGAACGGAGCCGCGCGCTCAAGCTTCTGGTGCAGGAAGGAAAGATCGTCTTCATCGCAACGCACGACCCCCTGCTGATGCTATGGGGAAACGCGTCGTCTGGCGATGAAGGACGGCGCGATCGCGCAGGTGATTGAGCGGAGCGCCCGCGAAGAGCGTGCACTTTCCGTGCTTGAATCATACGACCACCAGCAAGACTATCTGCGCAACCTTCTCCGATGCGGAAAACGCATCGATTTCCCTCTCACGAGCCGTTTCATGCTCGGCGCTGAGAGCAGCTCTGGTGAAGAGCGGGTGAGCGCCCATGAATGACGCGCAGCAAACAGAACCTCGGGGGCACTTCATGCGTCAGCGCGTGGGCATTGCTATCCTTATTGTGCTCACGCTGCTGGTAGCATTTGTGGCACTGGGGGTGGGACGCTACCCGGTATCGTTCACACAGGCGATAAGCATCCTGTTCACCAACCTGTTTCATATCCCCAGCAGCTGGAACACCGTGATGGAAAACACGGTCATGAATCTGCGCCTCCCCCGTGTGCTGGCAGCGCTCCTCATCGGCGCGGCGCTGGCAGAATCCGGCGCGGTTTATCAGGGGATCTTCAGAAACCCGATGGTCTCCCCTGACCTGCTCGGTGTTTCATCCGGTGCCTGCGTGGGCGCAGCGGTGGGCATCCTTTTGGGATGGGGCAGCGTCGGCATCCAGATAGCTGCATTTGCCGTGGCCATCGTTGCGGTTGCCCTTGCCGTAAGCATTCCGCGGCTCTTCAAAAACAACTCCATTCTCATGCTCGTCTTAGCAGGAGTCGTCGTCTGCGGCTTCATGACTTCAATACTCGGGTTTCTCAAATTCATAGCCGACCCCAATGGGCAACTCGCAGATATCGTCTTTTGGACCATGGGAAGCCTCAACACTATCGATAACAGCTCGCTTGCCCGCTATGCCCCCATCATCATTATCTGCGGCACGATCTTGTTTCTCTTACGGTGGCGCATAAATGTGCTGTCTCTCTCCGACGAACAGGCCTATTACCTAGGAACCAATGTAACTGTTCTGCGCATACTCATCATCATCTGTGCAACCCTAATGACCGCTTCGGCCGTGTGCATGAGCGGAACCATCGGCTGGGTGGGGTTGGTGGTACCGCATATGAGCCGCCTTATAGTGGGAAGCGACAATCGCTTCGTCATACCCACCTCCATCGTGTTTGGTGCGCTATTCATGCTTTTGGCCGACACGCTGGCGCGTACGCTCTCAGAGATGTCTATACCCATCAGCATCATAACCGGCCTAGTTGGTGCGCCTCTTTTCATCATATTGCTGGCACTCAGACGTAAGACGTTGAGGTGATGAATATGTCTTTGAGCGTAAATCATCTCTCGTTTTCTTACTCGCACGGGTTGCCCGTCCTGTCTGATATATGCCTTGAACTCCAGATCGGCGAAATCTGCACGATACTTGGGCCCAACGGCGCAGGAAAGTCGACCCTTCTCAACTGCCTGGGAGGGTATCTTACACCAACGCGCGGGGCAGGTTCTCTTGAATGGCGAAGACATCGCCACTATGCGGCCCGGGTATCGCGCTCAAAAGATCGGTCTTGTCGCGCAGTCAAACGAGGTCACGGTTGATCTGGACGTGCAGGACTACCTCACTCTTGGCCGCGCCGCACGCTTAGGGTTATGCGCGTTACCAGGAAAGCATGAATACCGTGAAATTGAACGCGTCATGAATGATATGGGGGTCAACCATCTACGCAGAAAATCTCTTTCCTGCCTGAGCGGTGGCGAGCGCCAGCAGATTGAGATTGTGCGCGTACTGGTGCAAGATACCGATGTCATCTTGATGGACGAGCCTACCAACCATCTGGATTATGGCAACCAGATCAAGATTCTCAACACCATACGGCACCTCTGCCACCGGCGCAAAAAGACCGTGGTGCTCACCACGCATATACCAGATCACGCCCTGCTGCTTGGCCAGACAGTAGCGATCGTTGATGCGCAGGGCCGCCTCACCACAGGCCCCGTTGCAGATATGTTAGATGAAAAACGCCTGCAGCAGATGTATCACGCGAATATCCGCATCGTGCAGATTGACGAGCTACATCGGCGTGCCTGTGTGCCCAGCGCCCTAGAAGAGGATGAGCAGATCAATCCTGAGGAAGAGGAAGGGGCTGAGGGATCCCATTTATGAGATAGCCAAGCGGTTTTATAAGAGAACAACACGGGGCACCGCCTCGCCGTACCCAGAAGCATGCCGTTATAAGCGGCGGAATGGAGAACATCATGCAGCACGAAGAAACAAACCTTGCACCAATCAGCCGTCGTCAATTTTTGATAGGAGCCGCAAGCGTGGGAGCCCTCGCCGCACTGGCGCTTTCGGGCTGTAGCTCCTCAGGTTCAGCCTCGTCAACAAGTGCCAGCACCACAGGAGCAAGCACGCAATTTCCGGTAGATGTAACCGACCTCATGGGGCGCACCGTTACCATACAGAAGGCAGATGCCGTTGTCACATTGTGCGCAACCGGCTTTGACCGCATGCTGGTGTTGGGTCAGACTAACCGCATCGTGGGGAACTTTGGCACGCTGACCGACTGGGCTCAGTATTGCAATAACAACACTGCCGTTAAAAGTCTGGGCGGCGGAAACATCGCCGGAAACCCTGATGTGGAAACGCTCAACGCGCTGGGAACCAATGTGCTGTTCTGCTGGCAAGAAGCGATTGGAGCAGGCAATGTGACCGATCCTAACAAGGCAGACTTCCAGGCTCTGTGCGCACAGCTGAGTACCGGAAACCCCACGAGTGTGGCAAGCTTCCGGGAGTATCTCGCAACTGAAATACGTATGTACGCCAGCGCTTTGGCACAAAAAGATATTTCAGCACGCGCTGAAGAGTGGATCACCTATGTACAGGGTAAGTTTGATTACATTCTCGCAAAAACTTCAAAGCTCACGAATGACCAACTCGTCAAAGTCTACTGTGCGCGCGGTGGCAAAAGCGGATCGGATCCTCTAAATGCATTTCTTAAATATTCCTACCCAGATTTTTGCATACAAATAGCCGGCGGCGTTAACGTGACAGATGCCGCCAGTGGCGAGTCGTACGGTGATGTAACGGCTGAGCAGATTGCCACCTGGAACCCGCAATACGTATTCTGCGGACGCATCTCTGACAAGAGTGCCATTACCGGCAGTGCCGCATTTACGGGCACCGATGCTTTGAAGAATGGCAAGGTATCTTTGACTCCGAGCGGAGTCATGGAATGGGATACCGGCAGTGAGTGCGTGTTAAATGCGCTCTACATGGCAAAGATGTTGCACCCTGATCTGTTCTCCGACCTTGACATGAAGGCCGAGATCAAAACCTATTATGCAACGTTTTTCACCACACAGATAACCGATGCCCAGGCACAGAACATCCTGAACCGCATGGGGCCAAACGCCTAGCAGTTGAGTGGTTTCAAATCTTGCCGCTCACGTAAATATCTCCGTCATCCTGCATAGAATGGCGGAGATATTTGTGCGGACATATATAATCTTGAACAAACGAAGAAGAAAGAAACAACCATGCTTACGAAAATGCTATCTGTTGACGAGGAATCCAAAGGTTTTAAGATCAAACATGAGGGCTTGGGCTGTGGTTTTGAGGTATACATACCGCTCCCAATATTCCAAGGACAAGCAAGAACCACCCGAAATCAATACGCTTCTCATCAAGAGCAATGCGAGACATCCAAACCACGCTCCTAGTAGAGGTCAGCGATGTTTTGCCACACAGGAGGGGAAAACAGTTCGCTTCCTGCAGGCAGCTCAATTAGTCTTGCAGTTGAAAACTGCCATGGAGCAAGGAAAGCTGGATGTGCTTTATGCCGACCTCGCCAAAGCCGACATGCTGATATTAGACGAGTTCGGCTATATTCCCCTTGATGCCGATGGCGGAAGGCTGTTGTTTCAGGTGCTTTCAAACAGCTACGAATCCCAAAGTCTGGTGATAACCACCAACATAGAATTTGGTAAATGGGGCACGGTTCTGGCAGACGAGAAGCTGGCTTCTGCCGTGGCTGATAGGATCGTACATCACGGAAGGCTTATAGAATTCGGCGGTAAAAGCAGGCGCGTCACCGATTCGTTGATGCTAGGAAACAGAAAAGAATAGCAAAAAATAGTCCGGATGCCCCTTGAAGGTGAAATCAGAAAAACTTTCGTGATAACAACCGAAAGAAATGTTTGGTAATTTACGAAAAATCAGCTTGACAAAACACAAGCCTTTCAGGCTATAGACTCTCCAGAACACTAAACCACATATAAGAAGGAATCTTCATTCCAGTTTTATCCTGTACGAATGCCTTTGGATGAACGATATATGACTGACCCACACGCTTTGTAAAGTGCTTCTTGAAGCTATCGTAAGAGCTCGTGGTGTAGTTCTTAGAGGATTTGACCTCCACGAGATCAATCTTAAAATTTGTTATTCCTCCAGATGACAATAGGAAATCTATTTCGATATCGTTACGATGCTTTTCCTTGGAATAGTGCGTGTAAAAGAACAGCTTTCGACCTGAAGCAATAATTGCTTGGGCAATCAGGTTTTCATGCAACATTCCCTCATTCAAGGAAAGATTTCCTTCAAGTATTTTGCGATACAGCTCTTGAGAAGTTATCTCGTTTTCAGAAAAGGCCAAACTTACCAGCAATCCAGTATCCGCCATATAGCACTTGACGCTCGCATCATCCATAGCTAAAGCAAGCCCAGTATTTGGATCCGTGCACTTGAAGCAAAGATTACAGATCATGGAATCCTCAAGCCAAAATAAAGGGTCATCATAACGATCAAATTCACCGTTATTATCAATTTTACTTAAAACGATTTTCTTATCATGTGTCGACAAGTAGCTAGGGATATGTTCGAAAAGTGCTGATACTTTCGAGCGATATTGTCGTGCAACTTTGTTTATATCCTCACGATACAAGCCAAGAATCTGTCGCTTTGCAAAGTCAGCAGCCTCGAAATCAAGATTGCCTTCGAAATATGCAACTACACTTTGAGGCATTCCCCCTACCAGCATATATTCACGTACTAAATGTGTCGCTCTTTTTTGGAAATGATCGATCAAAGGCTGTTTTTGCTCATAGCAATCACGAATATAACTGAGAAGCTGCTCTTCTTGGGCTGCCAAAAGAAACTCTGGGAAAGTTAGAGGGTGCATTTTCAGCTTTTCCTCTTCAGATGGAATAACAATACTCTTAACATTTTCATGAATAGATATCAACGACCCCGTCTCAAGGTAATCATAGCGACCATCGGCAACCAAATATTTAATTGCTTGACGTGCCTGCGGAAACATTTGTACCTCGTCAAAGATTATGAGTGAATCCCGCTCGTAAAGTTTGACCCCATATTCAATAGAAATCGTCTGAAAGAATCTAGCAAGATCTAAAAGATTGTCGTTAAAGTTGTCCTTCACTGCCTTTGAAGCAAGCGCAAAGTCGATCAGAACAAAGGACTTGTAATTCTCGCATCCAAATTTCTTTGCAATCGTAGATTTACCGATACGGCGTGCACCTTCTATCAATAATGCAGTAGAGCCGTTTGAACGAGATTTCCATGCAAGTAATTTGCTATATATGCTTCTTTGAAGTTCCATCTCTTCTCCTATGCGGCAACATAGTATACGGCAGTACGCAAAGTATTATACATCTAAAACGCGGTAATACGCAAAGTACAAAAATGCGAAATATACGCCAGTGCGCAAAGTGCGAAGATAACTGTCGAACTGCAAAATTCAACCGTCTCGATGCGGACAGAGGCTTCGTAAAGACCTTTCACCATAACCGCTAGCTAAAACCTAGGCTGTGTTAGCCCGCTCCTAACGTGATAGATGTCCGCCTGATTTCCTAATATGATTCCTATCGAAACTGACAGATAGGAGTCACCATGAACAACAACACCGCATGCCAGCAAAATAGTCCTATAGGGGAAGATTTATTGAAATTAGCCAATAATCTTCCTATACGGGAAGTTTTACCCCTAAAGCTGTGTTATCATCCCAAATGGTAAGAGAAGCGAAAGGACGGCTTTGCATGAATGCGATTACGCCACAAAAGCCCCGAAACACGGACGGTAAAATCAGAGACGCTTTAGATTTGGGGTTCATTATCCGCGAGCGCAGAGTTGACCTTGGTCTTACTCAAGTACAGCTTGCGCAGGCGTGCGGTTGCTCGCCTCGCTTCGTTGGAGAACTTGAGCGGGGTATTGCCGGCGGAAATATAAAACAGGTTATTCGTATTTGTCGCAGCCTGGGAATCGATCTGTTCGCTAAAGTAAGGGGGTAGGCACCATGGCTATTCTTGTCTACAGAGACCGGAATGGTTATCGAGACTTCGTTGGTAAAATCGACTATGCAGCTGCGAAGCCCGGAACCTTCACTTACGACAAAGTGTGTTTGGTAGTCTAGAAGCCGACATAATCTTCAGTAGGTTTTCGACATAATATGCAAGAACATGCTGACCCATCCAACAACACCTATTCTGGTTGTGCTTAGTTTCAATCAGGAAGGTAGGAAGGAACAATGATCAGCATGTCCACTATTAATTCTATACGGCAGATGAGGCGAGAAGGTGACAGCATCGTCAACATTGCCAGAAATACAGGTGTCTGTCGAGATACCGTCTACAAATATCTTGCGAAAGATGACTTCTCACCGAAGATGCCAGTTGATTTTGAACCTCGTCCATCGAAGCTCGATCCATATAAGAACCTCATCAATCAATGGATTGATGAAGACGAACATGAGTGGCGAAAACAGCGTCACACGGCACGCCGAATCTGGCAACGACTGATATTTGAAGAGGGACTTGACGTATCTGAAACCACCGTTAGTCGCTACGTCCGAACGATTAAAGATGCGCGAAAGGGAACAAAAGAACAGTATCTGGACTTGCAGTGGGCACCAAGCGAAGCTCAAGCCGATTTTGGCGAAGCAGATTTCTATATACGTGGAACTCGCATGCGCCTCAGCTACTTTGTCCTGTCTTTCCCGTTTTCCAATGTAGGTTTCGCGCAAGTTTTTCCCGGTGAGAATGCCGAATGTGTTTGCGAGGCGCTAAAACGCATATTTGAACATATCGGTGGTGTTCCCAGGCGAATCGTATTCGATAACGCAACCGGTATTGGTCGGAGAGTCTGCAAAGAGGTTCATACCACTAAAATGTTTGGGGCATTTGCGGCCCACTATGGCTTTGGGTTTTCGTTTTGCAACCCAAATGCTGGACATGAAAAAGGCAATGTCGAGAACAAAGTTGGAGCGCTTCGCCGGTCCTTGTTCGTTCCGGTACCCTATGTTACTGATATGGCAGCTTTTAACAAACGTTTGTTGGAATGCTGTATGGAGCACTCGATGAAAACCCATTGGCTAAAAGCCGAGCCTGAAAATCAATTGTTTATGGAGGATCGTCTGGCTTCATACGGACTACCGGAAAAACCGTTTGCGATAGTTCGCTATGAGCGCCCTAAAACTAACAAACAGGGTAAAGTGGCGATCAACGGGCCACATCACTACTCTACAAGCCCGCGATATGCTGAGTGTGAGGTAATCGCTGCCATCGGTGCGCTAAAGATTGAGATCTACGATACGGCAGGAACCTTCATTTGCAAGCATATACGCGCTTATGGAAATGCACCAACCGATACTAGCGATCCGGCATCGCAACTGCCTCTTTTGTGCACGAGAGCCAAAGCTTGGAGGAACTCGCAGGTCCGGGCAGCTTTATCCGAGGATCTGCGGGCTCATATGGATGCGCTCACAGAGCCAGATCTGCGCGCTGAGTTACGAATGATGCGTGATGAATCAGCAAAAACTGGCTGGGCCGCAACCAAACAGGCAGTTGAGATGGCGTTTGCCGCGACTGGCCGTCTTGATGAGGCGAGTGTGTCGATTGGAGCAGCGCGAATAGCATCTGGAAATATCCACATAGATTATGATGAACCGGTAAACCTTGCCGAATATGACCATGCGCTACAGCTGAGAGCGTGATCAGTGTGGCCTATCTCAAAGCAGAGGAAATCGATTTATTTAGAACGCTTGCACGTGGCGTCTACCTGTCCAAGGAGGTGATCGAGAGTTTTATCGAAGACGCAACCGCGGGGCAAGTACGTGCCGTTATGGATTTACTCACCGACGAAATGCATACAAGGGAACGTCATAAGCGAGAGCGACTTATGCGCAAGGCAAGGTTCCCAGTCATCAAATCATTTAAGGATTACGATTTCTCTCAAGTATCGTTTCCGGAAGGCTATGATTCTCATGCGTTGATGTCATTGGGGTTTATCGATCATTTGCAAGACTTTGTTTTTCATGGCAAGACAGGACGCGGCAAGACACATCTGGCTATCGCCATTGGCATTGCTTGTGTTCAACAGGCCAGAATGACTCGATTTTTTACAGCCGCAGAGTTGGTTTTAGCTTTAGTCAGGGCCAACCGTGATCATACCCTAGAAACGCTGATGAAGGATATTGCCCGCTCTGACTTACTTATCATCGATGAACTGGGCTACGTTCCCTTAGATATTGAGGGCGCGCGTCTGTTATTTCAAGTGATGGCCGATTGCTATGAAAAGCGTAGCCTAGTGATTACAACAAACATTGAATTCTCGAAGTGGGGTACGGTGTTTGGTGACGACAAACTAGCCGCAGCTCTGATTGATCGAATCGTGCATCATGGAAGGCTTGTCGAGTTTAATGGTACCAGCAGGCGCATGGATGCCGCGTTGATGTTAGGAAAAACGAAGGAATAAAAAGAGGGGTCAGCAAGACGCATATTGTGTCGGAAATCGACAGCAGAAAGTGTCGACTTTTACTTGACTACATACACGACAAAGACTATCTTGATCGCGCGAGACGCGACAGCGAATTAGGCATTTCCGAAACTCTGCCGCTTGATGCAAAGCCTTATTCTGCGCAGGAATTCGGGCCCTTCTTCAGGGGATTGCTGCCCGAAGGCGAAGTGTACGAACATTTGGCGGAGTTCTATCAGGTTTCGCAATCCGACTACCTGTCTATGCTTGAGCAGATGGGTTGCGAGAGCATTGGCGCGCTCACTTTTATCTCTGAAGGTGTCAACCCGACTGAGTACGAGCCATATTACGAGCCGGTCGATGTTGAGACGATCAATGCCATGCTGGAAAATCCAGCCCGCATGGCAACACTGACTGCAAGTTCGACGCGTCTGTCGCTTGCAGGCGCTCAGTCCAAGGTCGCATGGTTTCTCCCTCGTGGGTTATCAGCTGGCGAAGCCCAGCCAACCGATTGGCGCATTCCTAGGGGCACCGCACCTTCGACTCATATCGTTAAAATATCAAGGAAGGGCGAGGAGGATATAGCCCTCAATGAATTTGCCTGTTCAGCGCTGGCAAATGCCTGCGGGATCAATACGGCTCAGGTCTGTGCGCTTCCTGATGTGCCGGGTGTCATCACGGTGGAAAGATACGATAGGGTATGGATGCCAACTGAGACGGGCGATTCTGTAGTCCGACTTCATCAGGAGGATTTTTGCCAAGCACTCGGACTCGCTCCGTTTCTTAAGTACCAACCCCAGGGCACTTCTGCGAACTATCCAGCAATGGCTGCGGACCTTATCGACGCCGCATCGGACAACCCAATAGCCGATAAGCTTGAGTTCGCTAAAAGGCTTGTATTCTGCTATGCCTTGGGTAATTCGGATGCACATTTCAAGAATTTCTCGCTGCTTTATAACGAGGCATGGACCGGACGAAGACTCGCTCCGCTCTATGATGTTACCTGCATACCTTTGACCGGTTATTCGACGGCCATGCCGTTCGAATTGGGATCCCGCCGCGCATTAGACGACATCGCCGAGAGCGACATCATGGTGCTTGCCACAGATTTAGGGGTTGGATTATCCCTGTTTGACGGAGTTGTCGCAGAAGTGATGAGATCGTTGGAGGCTCCATCTATCAGTCATTTTAACAGGCAAGTCACGAGGATGGTTGACAGGATTTTAGAAAACTCGAAGGGAAGGCTAGGCGTGCTGAAAAGATTCTTGGCCCAGGCCTGATACTATGGGTTCGAAATGCAATCGAGTAGGAGGTGCGGGATTAATTCCCGCACCGTCCTCTCACACCACCGGGCATACGGTTCCGTACCACGGCGGTTCCCAGACTTAACATCCAACTTCCAAATAACGTTCCGAGAAGGTAGTCCACCCGAGTTCCTCCAGCTTGGAATTGTTGAGCGCCCTATGGAGCACCCCGCTCCCGGCAATCCTCCAGTACGCCTTACGCGAGTTCGCCCATTCCCAAGCTTGGCCTTTCGATATGCCGAGCTTCTTGAGCGCCTTGAACTTGGTGCGTATCTTCTTCCATTGTTTCCAGTACACGGCTCTGATCTTGCGACGCAACCACTGGTCTATCCCCGCGAGCAACTTCTTCATGTCGGCTAGTTTGAAATAGCCGACCCATCCGTTGACGAGGTATCTTAGGCGGTCACGGCGGTAATCCAACGACCACGCATTGCTGCGTGCCGTGATGGTTCGAATCTTGTCCTTGAGTTTCGCGACCGACTTTGCATGTACCCGGAATCGGAGTTCTCCATCATGTCGATAGAATCCGTATCCAAGATACTTCACGCCCTTCGCAAGATTGCCGACGAAGGTCTTGTCCCTGTTCACCTTGAGGAAGAGTCTTTCCTCAATGAACCCCGTGACCACTATCATCGTACGTTCAGCGGCTTTGCGCGTTCTCTTCAAGATGAGACAGTTGTATGTAGTCAAGTAAAAGTCGACACTTCTGTCCAGTAAAGTGTAGCCGATCCAATGAATGTTGAAACTCTTGAACATTTTCTTTATCTTGCGGAGTACAAAAGCATTTCAAAAACAGCCAAAAATGCCTTTTTGTCTCGTCAAGCGTTGACTGACGCCATGAACAAGTTAGAGAGAGAACTTGGCGTTGTTTTGCTCAATAGAACTAAGCAGGGAATTTCGCTCACTGAAGAAGGCGAATATCTATTCAATTTTCTTTCAAACCTTCGAGGCCCATGGGAAACCATGCGCACAGAAATAAGGAATCTCAACCAAGTTGATAAACTAATCAAAATTGGACTTCCGCAATTTTTATTCAGCGATGCAACCCTCGTTTGTATAATGCATCTTTCGGATGACATACCCGGATGTTCAATATTAGTCGAAGATATTCCCACAGAAACATGCTGGGATAATATATCAAATGGAGTAATTGATATCGCAGTTACTTTGAATAATCCTTTTGACTTGCAGCTGGTTTGTTCGCCGGCCATTGCGTCAATTCGCTCAGCGTATCTTTGTGTGAGCACGCTCTCGAAATTTGCAAACAAAGAAACTATCTGCATGAAAGATCTTGCTCATAGCACCATAATCAGCGTCGAAGCTTCTACTATGCCCGCAAATAGACTGGAACAATATTGCAAAGACGCGAAAGCAAATTTGAGAATTATTCCACGAAGCCACACTCTCATTGAGGCCATTATCGCCCGCGGAGAGGGCTGTTTTATTGCGCCTGGCTCGGCTTCGCTTTATTTTGAAGATGAAAATATCACGGCAATTCCTATCATTGATTTTCCCCGAGTATTTCATCAACATGTCGTTCATAGTAAATTTGTCGATGACAACACATTAAAAGTCGCAGAAGATCTCAAAAACTTGCTTGAGAAACCAACTCGACAGATACTTCCTTAATAGCGCAATAATAGTTTCCGTCTTAAAAATAAATCAAACATTCCGTCGTCAAAGCGTAGCGTATCGATTGTGATATCAGGTACCGTGTTCATGGTGGTTATCGCCTTCCTTTTCAAATCCGTTTTCGTGGTTGTTAACAGATTCTAGACGATGACCACATTTTATGTTCAGTCGCTATGGCCTTCAAACCAAAACTCTCTTTACATCAACATTCGACACGCGATCAAGGCACTGCGCCCTGATCTGTTCTCCGACCTTGACATAAAGGCTGAGATCGATTACCGCAAGATAACCTTACTCATCTGAGGCATCCAATAACAAGATATCGTTCAAGTAAACTGCTTCAGGATTATACGTAATTTCAGTCGCGACGACTTGCTCTAATGTCTCAAGAAACTTGTCGATGGCTTTCTTCTGATAATCGACTCGGAAAACACAATAAGACGTGAGGCGAACTCTATCATCTTGAAGTGGAAGGCTTACCATGTCGTGTTGTATATTGAGTAAAGAAGAGTCGGCAACTCCAGGAGAGACGAGAAACACGGAGTTTCTGTCCTGCGTATACATAAAGAACTCGTTAAGCGTATCCGCCGAATAGGTTTGAAGTTTCGGGCGAACACCAAGAGTTTTCTGAAACAGATCAAGCACTGCAAAACGCATGGGGTCGAGAGCGCGTATTGAAGTCATATTGATGGTTACGCCGAGAAGATCGTCCAGCACAAGCGTCTTTTTTGCCACAAGTGGATGGTCTCTATGCATCCACACCTTCAATGGTTCTTGAATGATGGGGAAAAAGTAGAGCCCCTTTTTCTCGCAGATTCTATTGATTCGTTCTATGTTCTTGCAGTCAACAGTCAAAGCAATATCTATTTTGCCTTGCTCAAGAAGCTCAATTGATTTTTTCCCATAATCGCCATAATACTTTGTCATAATATAAGGATTTTTACACTTAAATCTCATCACAGATTTAAAAAGAATCTCGCTCGTCGCATTCATTATGTAAGGCTCTTGGATGATCAGCTCTTCTTGTTCATGAGCTGCGATATCATGGACCTTTTTGATCGCGTCCTTGTATTGATGATGAATCTGAATAGCGTCATCAAGAAACACTCTCCCCGCAGCGGTCAGTTCAAGCTGTTTCTTTCTCTGAAAAAGAGAGACGTCGAGTTCCTGCTCAATCTCAGCTATGTGCTTGCTCAGATTTGGTTGCGAAGTATGCAAGTTAACGGCCGCAGTGGTGTAGTTTAGATAATGCGCCAGCACAATATACTCATAGATTGATTCAATCTTCAATCTCCCCAGCTCCCTCTCTAGGCCACCATTGTAGACGCAATGCAACATCTCTCAAAAGTAGGCTACAACTCCCAGCGCGTTCAGCTACAACACATCATTTTACCGGAATTGATAGAAAACGAAAGCACCCACACTCCGCAAACTTGGGCTTACAGTTTTCGCACATTGGATTGCATATATAACAGTTCATATGACTCCAAACATCTAGAGAAAGATCAAAACAGATCTCATTTAATCGATGCCAACAACAGCCACCAAGGGGGGAATAATGAGCGTAAACAACACGAGGAGAACAACTGTAAGCGGTATGCCAAATTTAATCATGTCCATGATTTTAAAATATCCCTTTGAATAAGTAATCATATGCAAAGCATCAATCGCTGGAACGATATAAGTAATTTGACACCAGATTGAAGCAGCGATGACTACACAAAAAGGATTCAAGCCCACCACATGAGCCAACGCTATAAACGCCGGAGTCGCAAGAACAATAATGGGCGGCCCCGATGGCAAAAACGTGCGTACGGTCATAATAACAAAGCTTATGGCAAGCAGAACGAACGTAGGATCCCATGTTTCAGCGCCGGACATAATGTTGCCTATAAGCCAGCTGATAACACCGGAATCCTGCAGACAAAGCGCAACAGCCATCAGACCACCGAGCATGAACAATATGTCCCAAGGAACATCTTTTTGGTACTGTTCCCACGTTAGAAGGTCAAGACCCGGTGCAAACATAAGCACCATGCCGATGATGGCAACCGCCGTGCTAGAGATAAAACCAAATATCCCGCTTAGACACCAAGCAAGAAACATACTCGCCACTAAAACCAGCATCTTCTTTTCCTTAGGCGTTAATGGCTCGAAATTATTGAGGCTCTCCCTCAACATAGATATCTTTTCAACGCTTAAATTTTTTGGACGAACAGAAATACAAATACCAAACCAACTCATTGCCACGGCGATAACTCCTATGGGAACTCCTACCATCATCCATTGGAGGAACGATACAGACATATCTGAATACTGTTCAGCTAAACTCATCAAAGTAATGTTGGTCGGAGATCCAACTGGCGTCATAATACCCCCTGCAAGCGCAGCTGAGGATATCCCCATCATGACACAGCGTGCCAGCCTTTTTGAGTTTTCATCTTGAAAATCAGGTTTCGAAAACACCGCCATAGCAATACTGGCGAACAAGGCACATGCGGCCAAGTCAGACATAACCGTTGAAATCAATGCGGTGCAAATCATAAAACCGAGAACTATTAGCTTCGAATTATTCTTGAAAGTATTAAGGCAGAGGATCATAAGGCGCCGCGGGATAGTACTTGCTTGAATTACCGAAGCCAACGCAAACGCCGACATAAGAAAGAAAAACGGTTCAGTGATAAACCCCGCAATGACAGTTTTAAAACTCTCGGCGGCACCGACCCAAGGCATCACTACCATTGCGATAAGACAGGCGACGGATTTAGGCATGACATCGCCCAACCAAAGGACAATTATGAATGCAAGCACTGAGATTGTCGCTTTCCCTGCCTCGGTCATCCCGCTAGGACAAGGAGCAAGCTTGCCTACGACAAGAACCACTATAGCAAGGACGGCAAATAGCAATCGCTTATTACTACATCTCATTTTGATTACCCACACTTAAATAATAAGCAGACAGGACAAACAGCAACTAGACAAAGACCCCTTTGTCTTAAAACACATACGCGTATTAATAAACAAAGCAGTTCACGCTCCATTCTTTATTAGGAAAGAAGACCGTCATAGAGGAGATGGTTGATGTCGACTTAAGATCAACTGTTTTTTCTTTATGTACAAAACGATGAAGAGCGCAGAGGCGACCAAAACAAGAGCAATCAAATACATCATGGTCACGCCCCAAAACTGCATAATGAATCCAGCCAAGAAGGGTGTAAGTCCCATATTCAGGTCCGGACCAATATAGTATGTATTCGAAGCTCTGCCGATTTCTTCACTTTTAACATTTCGAACCGACTCAGCCTGAAGCGCAGAATAGGCAGATCCCTGACCGAATCCCACAAGAGCACCAGCGACGACAACAAATGCCAAAGAATTCATTACGATAAGGAACACGACACCAACAAGATCGATCAGAAGCACGGGAATAATTACCTTTTCAAATCCTTTAGTGTCACAGATGCGCCCGACAAAAGGTCTTGATATCAGTGCAGCAATCGCATACAAAGTAAAATACAGAGATATGCCAGCTATACCACGACAATCACCGACTATCAGAATAAGTGAAACATTTATTCCATGAGGTACTCCCGAAAGAGCGGCAATAGCAGAATATGGAAGAGCGGGCAGATACATGAAGCTACGTATGCCGAATGGCAAATTAGTCCTTCCGTTTCCTGGCTTACCAATACCTGTTACCTGCTTTCTTTCGGACTGGCCGTAGAACTTGAATAAAACCGAAAGAAGCAGCCCGAGGGCGAAAAGAAGTCCAGATATCATAAAGCAGGCATTAAACCCATATTGCGAACTAATAAGCGAGGCAACGGCAGGCGCTATCGAACAAGAGACCATGGTTAGAACACCATCCCATCCCACGGCTATCCCCAAATAGTTTTGGGGAACCGCCGCCGATATAAGACACACCACAACTGCTGAGCGAAAAGCAAACGCAACTCCCTGGACAATACGAAACACACTGATCCAGGTAACATCGGTAACGACCGCACATCCCAATGCTGCAAAGGTAAAAAGAAACGCTGAAATTATAAGAAGCGTGGCCTTGTTTATGCTATCTGCTATCCATCCAGTGAAAGGCCTTACGGCCAAAGCCGAAAGGGCCACCAAACCAGAAACAAATCCACCGATAGCTAGGGACGAACCCAATAGCACGACATAACTCGATATGACCGGATTGAGCATATAGGTAGCAAATTGAAATACTGCATCAATGATGAGCAGGTTGACAAACCGTATGTTCCAAAGCTTAGTAGGAAACATGATAGTTCAGTCCTCGCAATTTTGTATGAGGCAGAAGCGACACCCACTTGTCTCACCACCGTTGTTGAACGCCATAGCAAAATAGTGAGGTTGTTTATCTTCTCAATCAGGACACGTTATACCGAAGGTGATTTTGGTGCGTGAGGAGCCGAAGGGGCGACCGGCGCCTTCGGCACAGCCGGAGCGGGAGAAGACGGACTTTCAGCGACTACAACTGTGGGAGCAGTCTGCGACTCTTCTACGAAAGCAATGCCGCATTCGGGACACTCTGTTGCAGTTGCAATATTCATCTCCCCACAATGCGGACACTGAATCCGATCTTCAATCAGAGCAGTCCCACATTTTACGCATTTTTCTGCAACGGCCGGATTGATCATGCCGCATGCAGGACAAGTTTTTGGAGTTGAAATAGCTGCGGGTCTAAAACACATGTCGTTACCTCTTATCTTATCGACGTAGCGCCACTATTCAAAAGCCAGACTCTTGATAACGGGCTACTTGGTTGAGATTCACGCAATGCGTGAATCTCAACCAAAAACAATTACCGATACACATGGATGACTAATTGAAATTTCTAATACTATAATTATGGAATTAGCAAGGTAGTTCTGCGATCGCGCTCTTCCATCTTCTGAGCCAACTCATCAATTGGGCCAAATTCGATAGCACTTGCCAAACAGTGAAGCTGACAGGCAGGAATATCGCCCTTAGCAATTCGATCCGCACAAAGATCGCAATAATCAGTAATGACGGGATAGTACGTGTGTTCCCACTTGCCTCTCTCCATTTTTTCCCAAGGCCCTAGCACGAGCATCTTGATGCCAAATTGACCGATGGGAAGATCGTGCTCATTTTTGCAGGAAACTTCACAGGAGTGACAGCCTGTGCACCAATAGTTGTCGATAAGCAAACCATATTTCTGAGCCATTATTCCTACCTCCTATTCGGCAATAAGGTCTTGCAACTGGGGATCACATTTGATTGAACCAGGGAAGTTCTGATGACTCGGCAGATCCTGAGGAGCATGCTCGGTGAGAGGTACATAATCCGCCTTGGTAATCTTTCCGATCATGCACTTCATGGGTGCCCCAAATCCGTAATGTCCGACAACGTTGTTTGGAATGAGTTCATTTATATTGGAAACCCAGACACCACCAATACTGGGCTCGCTCATATCCTCTTCTGGATACCACCATCCATGGTCGGCCATAACAACGTCTTTTTTCAAAATTGGAGTAATCTTCGTCTTCTCGTAACACTTACCCCATGGATTTTCGAGACAGACCCATTCACCATCAGAGACCCCAATTTCTTGCGCAAGTTCAGGATTCATGGCAACTACCGGGTATGGTTTTATCTCTCGAAGCATTTTTGACTGACGGTGTTCAGAGTGAAAGGACGCCCAATTTCTTGCGCCCGTAGTTATCGTAATGGGGTAATCCTTCTTCCAATCGGGATGCTCCTTGGTATACTCAGCCATGAAACGTGAAGCAGCACAACTATGAAGCTCATCCGCGTCGTCTTTCCATTGTGTGCTAAAAACAGGCTCCTCATAATAAGGAAGCGGATCGCCGCCACAAGCAGCAAACATCAGGCTGAATAACTCAACCTTGCCCGTAGTCGTGCTGAAGCCGGGCTGGCCATCAGGACGAAGCATTCCCCGTTCGTATTTACGATACTCAGTTTTACGACTCACTTGGACATGTTCTTTTAGATATTCCCAGTCGTGACCAAAGTTGACCACCTTGGTAAGATCTTCGGAAATATAGCGTTCGATACTCTCAACCTTACTTTCATCATCAACATAGAAATTGTCATGGAATGCGGGGCGTTGCGCCATATCATGTATAATCTGGAACTCACTCTTGCATTCACCGACTGGCTCGATTGTCTTAATCATCGCGGCCACGGGACCTGGATGCTCCCCCATGAGTTGAGTGATATATCCGTCATGTTCAAGCCAGGTTGCAAGCGGAAGAAACAAGTCGCAGCATGATGCAATAGTGGGATTCATAAAAATATCCTGAGCAACGACAAAGTCCATGCGCTTTAGCGCTTTGTGCCAGCGTCCCGGCGCCGCAGTATTAGTAGGTGCAACCGGATTAGTATGAAGAATCCAGCAGAATCTAATGGGATAAGGCTCATCAGTTTCAAGCGTAGGTAGGAACTCATCAGGCACTGATTTGCCCAGAAGGAGTTTGTAGATTGGATACATATCCAAACCGATCGTACTGTCCCGCTGTTCCTGAGTCACAGGGTTAGGCGGCACTGTTTCTCGCTTTTTCGATCCGGAAACACCATCTACATTGTCAAATTGGTTGCCCCCGAAATCGAGGGTAATATTCCAACCTATGTTAGTACCCCCGGGAATATCGAGGTTTCCGGTAATGGCCACGAGCGCATAAAGCAGATGGACACTTTGAACACCGTTGGGATTCTGATCATTTGCCAAACCCATATTGAGACCCCACGGTTTTTCGCACAGACAGTGAGCAACCGCACGAATCGTCTCCTCGGGAACCTCAGTTATTTTCGCAGCCCATTCTACGGTATACTGCATGACTCGTTCCCTGAATTCGTCGAAACCATAACACCACTTTTCGACGAAATCATGGTCGTAAAGGTCTTCCTCGATTATGACACGGAGCAAACCGAACGCGAGCGCTGTGTCGGTGTTTGGACGAAGCTGCATATAGTATTCTGCGCGAGTAGATAGCCAATTCACGCGGGGATCCACATTGATAAGCTTGGTCCCACGTTTCAGTAATTCGATAATAGAATGTCCCCATGTACCATCGGGGTTGGATCGCAACGAATCACGGCCCCAGTTGAGTAAATACTTGGGCTGGACAAACTCAGGATCGTCATAACGTCCAGGTAAACCATTCGCAAAGTCGTACTCGATGTAGCCCGCTCCACCGATCATTGAACATACCGTATCGCGAGGAGCCATACAAGAAAATCCACTCTGCGTATAGCACTGATTGGTCGTCACGCAGATTCGCGCAGATGTATTTGTCATGTAGCGGCCGGCCTCGCGTCCGGTCCCCGTAAGCACCGTCAAGCTGTTAGGCCCATAGTGCTCTTTGCACTTTTTGATTTCTTCTTCGATCTTATCGTAGGCCCATTCCCAAGAAACAACTTTCCATGCGTTTGCATCGCCGCGGTCTTTTGGATCACGATACATGGGATGAACGATACGATCCGGATGATAAATGAGATCGAGTACGCGCAGGCAGCGAACGCAGAGACGACCTTTTGTAATAGGGTGATCAGGGTCGCCCTCGATCTTTACGCACTTTCCGTCTTTTACATAAGCGAGCACGCCACAACCCATGCCGTGACAACCCGGAGGTGACCAAGGAGACGTGCGGTGAATTTCCGTACCGTCTTCGAGCACTCGCACCTGAGGGGCGGCGTCTTCTTTGAAAAATGTAGCCACTGTTAAACCTCCTCTTTCCATTCCAACCTTCTGTTACGTGCCACAAACCCTCAGCCTAAAGCTATGAGTTAAATCGCTGATCTCATATGCTAAAGACCGATAATCTTTCTGAGCGATCTCCTCTTCATAGTTCTCCTATTGCAGGAATACGAAGTGCCGGAGATTCGACAGAAGATTGCGACAAAACGCATACTCCTGTTTTTGAAAACGAAGATGACGCCGAGTCAAATCCATTCGATTTTCCAGAAAAGCTGAACGCGCAGAGCAACAAAACAATTCCGATGATGGATACTGCACAGCCAAGAACATGTCTGATCGCAAAACGTTGCTCGCCCGAAGTAACAAACATGGTCGGCTGAGCTGGATTCACGTAGATGTAGTAGTTCTTCCCAGCAAGAAACGGTACGTCCAACTGTCCTTTTCTCAAAAGAAGATGGAAAAACACGTTGGTACTTTTTCCTTGATATTCTTTGCCTTCGTACTGATAGCGAAACTCAGGAGCGCCCCAGATAAATAGCTGCACTCTTTTGCCTGTTTCTTCGCGATGACCCAGTTGTTCGGCAATATATTCTGCGGGAATTTCGTCTTGGCAACAATCGCTCTTCTTTGTTGCAATCACATCCATAAAAAGAATTGCACAGCCTATAAATGTGATTGCAGCACCAACGGAAACAAGTACGATGTGAAACATGCGAATCAACTTCCTCAGTCGGCTTTTGCATGAAATACTTGGCAAACCTTGACCGATACTTGGGAAGAACAATGGAAGCTCTTCCCAAGAAAAGCATCGGAAATCAAATGAGAGATAGTCGGCGTTCTTCTTGTCTACTTTGCGCTACGAACGGCCAGCGCAGCCTCGGCCTCTTCCATCTGGGCAGAGGTAAGACGATGCATAAAGAAAAATGCGATAAGGCAGGCAATCATGACAATCGCGGGCACCATAAACGTCATGAACGTAATCCCTTGAACCATGGTTCCCGTAATGACTTCAACAGTCTTGCTATAACCAATTGCGGCGAGCCCAAAGCCAGTGATTGCGCCTTGGATCATTTTGCCAATATTGGGGCACCATTGAATGGTGCCCATGATGAACGCCTTTGCGGTTTCGCCCTTCTCATACTCTTGATAGGTAATGGCATTGGCCATACAAGAAAACTCAACAGACATCATCATATTGCCGCCGAAAAAGCTCACAACTACGGCCGCAGTAAATATGACCGTCGACGAAGCGGCTCCAAAGAATCCGAAGAACATGGCCACAATCAAAATCACCATACCGGATAAGTAGGTAATTCGGTTACCAAGCTTCCGAGCGACCGCCTCGCCAGCAAAAGTACCGACCAAACCAGCCGCGTTAGCTAAAGTCAAGCAGCCTGCATAAAGAAGTGGTTGATTAAACACAACGATACAGTAGTAAACTGCCATAGCGCCCAAAAGCATAGACCAAACAGCGCGACCGACTTCGCCGAGGAACAAACCCAGAGCCGGAAGATTCGTAAAGAAATATTTGAGGCACTTCAAAATGGACACCTTTTCGATGTCACTCTTGACTTCTTCGACCTTTTCGCCAGCCTTTTTGGCAGCTGCGCGGCGCCGACAGAACTCTTCAGTAGAATCCATGCCTTTGAACATTTTGAATAGATAGATATAGGCTATCACAAATACGATGCCCCAGATAAAAGCCGTAATAGTGTAGCCTATAACCGTATTAGGACTCGCATTTGAAGCAAGATCGCCTCCGGCAAAGAAAATAATCATAGGCAACGAAACAGCGGCGAATAGCAGCTTGATTATCAGATTACCCTGAGCCTTACGAGCCGACATCAGAGCACGGTCAGCCTCAGTCTTAGATGCCACGGTAATCATAGATGTTGCCGAAATCATGAAAAGATTTATAAAGAACTGGCCAATGATATAGCAAACTCCGATAAGAACAGCCTGAGCCACGCTTCCGGTGCTCACGCCAATCCACGTCCAGTCGGTCCAAGCTCCCATGATGAAAATTAAGGCACATGCAGGAGCAAACAACATGTAGGAGCGATACTGTCCCCAACGAAACCATACGCGCTCGATGACAATTGCAGCAATAAAAACGATTATCCATGCCGCAAAACTTGAGATAGTTGTCATAGTTCCCATCATCGCAGGATCCATGCCAACCGCGTTTGTTAAGAAATAGTTCCAGTATGAACTCAGCATCTGATTCCATCCGGAGAAGAACATCATGCCAATGCCGTACATGAGTCCCACTCTTTGTGAAATAGCGTTTGCGACTTTTGCCACCCCTCCTTGTTTCTCAGGAGCAGAAACTGCACTATTGATCATTTCAAAACCCCCTCTTCGTACCTAATATATAATGTGAGTATAATTTTGCTTTTCCCAACCTCACCGTGCATGACTATGGAGACACGTCTCTCACCCCTGTTCTACTCAACGGCAGCTGTTCTCATAAGCCACTCAAGACACTTCTCGCGCCTAATTTGCTCTCCAAGAGACTTTCTAAATCCTCGCTTGGTAAACTCCGCTTCAGAAAGACCAGAAAGTTCGTCGGGAAGTTTCATCTTTTCAGCGGCAATTTCCCCCTCAGTCTCTTGAAGACCAAGCTCGCAAGCCAAAACATCAAGAGCAAGATTCTGGCGAAGATACTCTGATGCCTGGAGAAAGATATTCATATTGAAGGTTTCCTTATCAATCTCGTGCTCTTTGCAATACGAGTCGATATCCGATCCCTGCGACTCAAGATTTCGTGAGATTTGAGTGAAAAGCGACTCTTTAGCTTCTTGATACATCTCGTCTGGGATAGTTCCGCGCAAACGCTTTTCAAGTGCCGCACGCACCTGGTAAATAGTTTCTTGTCTTTCGACGCGCTGCTTTTGTCTTTCAAGATCGCCACGAACCGCACATCGAAAACCATCAACCGAGCCAAACTGCGGTAGATTCTTAGACACCCATTCATCACTGATAGTGGGCACAATTTGAACTTGAATGTCATGTAACACAACGTTTGCTTCATATACGTCGATGCAATTTGCATTGGAGAGACTGTCAAACACTTGAAAATTAATTTTCCGAATATCACCTTTCGACATACCAATGATGCCAGCGATAAAACCTTCAGGAAGAAATCCCTCGGCAACTTGTACAATTCGTCGAATACCCGATAGCTCCTTGCACGACTTGCCATTCTTTTGCATATCTACATCCATTAGTGCCCAATCGCCCTCTGCAAGAATCTGTCTCTCTGAAGATTTGAGCTTCGCAAATTGTTGCGCGGTATACGACAGCTGCTCGTCGATGTCGTGTTCATCTACCGTAACAACTCGATGAGAAATCTTTACTGGCTCGGTGCTAGAAAGAGAAAGCGTAGGGCGAGGCACAATATTGGCAACAAACGAAAAACTCTCTCCCTCTTTTGGGAAAGATTCAGCGTGAACACTCGGAGTAAGGACAGAATCAATATTGAGAACATTTACCGCGGCCGTGGTAAATCTATTGAGCAAGAAATCGCGAGAAGCTCCCCTCAGTTCTTCTTTGCCAATAGCTAGTTCGAGGGAAACCACGAGCTCCTCTTTGCTTGGTTGGTCAAAGTGCTTTATATGAGCCATGAGCGAATAAAAGTCTGTAAGCGTCTTGGTCACATCGTCGGCAGAGACTTCTACATAAATCTCGAGCCGCTGACCATCATCTTTGGCTTCTTGTTCAAGTCTAATAAACTTGATATCGGCCATCGCCATTTCCCTTCGAATCAATTAAAAGTTATCGTCACGCTATGACTACTGTTTTCCCGGCGCTCCAAGGGCTCCCGGGGCTTTTGGTGCTCCTGGAGCTTTTGGCGCGCCAGGGGCTCCCGGAGCACCGGGGGCTGAAGGATGCCCCGCTGCTCCGGTAAAACTTGGCCCCGATGAAGCAAGTGCTTCACCGCATTCCTTACACTCGGCATCAAAATAATCATTATCGGCACCGCACTTTGGACACTTTTTTGTAGCGGCTTGTACATCTGCTGGTCTAAAGCACATTTCTAGACTTCTTTCTATTCACTTTCGCGTTACATCATGTCGTAGATATCAGAATGAACTGTTTGTCGACTTCGATTTGCGAAACGCTTATTTGACTTTTTCGCCGTTCTTTTGAGCCTTGTAATACCTTCCCAAAGGAACGATTTCCCCTCTCGAATCGCCTTCGTCTGTTCCATCTAGACGGTAGTAGACAATCTCAGGCATCATTTCGACTTCATTGAGCCACTCATAGCGGTAATACAGCATGCCGTCGAAAACATACGCTTCGACCGTCGACTCTGCAGCTAAGACTTCTGCATATTTTTCGAGTATCTCTTCACGGGTCATTGCGATTCCCCCTTCCTCATCTCAACAATTGTGGTATCAGGCAAACCTTCAGGCGAACTTGCTATTTCAGCTTGTTGCCTTTCTGAGCTTCGTGAAACTCGACCGTAGTGATTTGAGCAGGTGTTGCACCAATGTTCGTAATCTTATTAAATGTGATCTGCCCCGGTGCGGTCACGGGGTCAGCATCATCATGGCGATAGTACAGTGCACCATCTCGACCGACATAAGCCTCTACGCACAACCAGTCATTAATTAGGTCGGCATAGTTTATCTGAACCTCTTCAAGCGTCATTTTGTGCTCCTTTCTCCACTACGCACAGGGCGTATACAACACCATGTGTGACGAAGTCATCTGCTTAGCAAGCTCATCTACCGGGCCATATTCCATACAGAGTCCCTGGCAGTGATGCACGCACGTGGGGAGTCGGCCTTCTTCCACGCGCGTTGCGCATAGGTCGCAGCGATCAGTGGGGACTGGCACATAGTTAAACATCCATGTATCGTTTTCTATTTTTTCGGGACCCTGTTGCACTAATTTAATGCCCCATTCTCCCTTTTCAAATCCATGTTCTGCTTTGCACGCCATCTCGCAACTATGACAACCAGTACAAAATTTGTAATTTATTAACAAACCTTTCAGCATCCTCGTCCTCCTCTATGCGCGATTCATGATTTCGAATTGGTTGCGGCCAAGATTTTCAGGCATTGCAGTTTTAGGCTCAGTGCCATCAGCAACTTTGTAGACCTTGCACATTTGGGTTTTGTAAGACGATCCATAACCAGCCGTTGCCATGTCGTTTTGAATAGTAAGACAGTTAATGTTTGATTCAAATGCGCCGTACAGGCCATCTTCAAGTTTTCCCGAACGCTCCGGAAACCACCAGCCATGCTCAGCCATGATAGTGCCCTTGAGAATGCCCGCAGAAACCATGGCCTTCTGTTTGACTTTGCCCCACTGATTTTCGAGATATACCCAATCGCCATCGGCAATACCCAACTCCACTGCATCTTCTGGATTGATTTCGCACAACGGCCACGGATGAAACTCGCGCATGGTGGGCAACTGACGATGCTCAGAATGGAAGAACTCCCAACTGCGCCGGCCCGTAGTAAGAACAAACGGATATTCTCTGGCCTCATCCGGTGCAGATATGGGGCTACACGTTGGCTCTTTAAAACTCGGCAACGGATCAATCCCCGCAGAATCGTACATCGTACAGTAAAGCTCAATGCGGCCAGTCGTTGTATTGAAACCAACCTGATGATCAAATCTCATATCGCCGGTTTCATACTTGCGATACTGAAACTTCGGATACACCAGTGTTTTTTCCTGAAGCTCTTCCCATGTAATATCGAATGGCATAGATGACAGGTTCTTCATAACGTACTCGTTCATCTCAGGTACTGTATCCCAGAAGAACATATCAGGATTAAGAATCTGACCAAGCTCGAGCATGATCTGTTCATCACCTCGTGCATCTCCCGCTTGAAGTATTTTGTTTATTGCGCGAAGCGGAGTAAACCACGCGCGAATGCCCCATCGCTCACAGCCCATCGCTATAGGCAAAACAATGTCGGCACAGCCAACGGCCGTAGGCGTCATGAAGATATCGCACACTACGACAAAGGGCACCTTCTTCCACGCTTCATAAACACGCTTAGACTCACCGGCCATGTTGATGAAGCTGTTAGTGGAACAGAGGAAGCCCATCTTGATGGGATAGGGTTCTTCAGTCTCCATGGCAAGCAAAATATCATCGCCCATGGAATGCGGCCCAAAACCGACAGTTCTCAGGGCATATTTGCCATCCCCTAGCCGGCCTTCACGAACCTGCTTGCCCATGCCCTTGCAGATGTTTTCACGAATATCTGATTGGACATGCCCATACTTGACGTTGACAAAACCACCGGGAACGTCGATGGATCCCGTAAGTACCTCAACAGCGGCAACCGCAAGAGAAGCACCGACTGCCCATTTGGTCTGATCAAGTGGAAGGCCCCACTGCAGCGCCACAGTTCCGGCCGAGCCCAAATAACGTGCAGCTTCAACAATCTTGTCCGCGGGCACCCAAGAAATCTGTTCGACTACCTCAGGAGTATAGGCAGCTGCACGTTCAGCAAGGGCATCCATGCCATATACCCACATATCACAAAACGCTTTGTCATAAAGGTTTTCTTGAATCATGATATTAACGATACCCAGTGCCACAGCGGCATCGGTTCCTGGACGCGGCTGAAGGAAGATATCAGCATGCGCGGCCATCCAAGTTACACGAGTATCGACAACGAATAGTTTGGAGCCGTGTTGCATACAGTCGACAATCCAGTGACCAAAGAAACCGTCCGCATTCGACACAATGGGATTGCACGCCCAACTAAGAACGACGTCGGGACGGCGATATTCAGGATCATCAAAACGTTCAGCCGATAATTGTGCGCAATCCGCAATGAAATCAGACCCGAAAATAGCATTCATTGCCTGAAGTCTTGGGGTGTAGCAACAATCGCCGGAGAGCATGCCAGCCGTATCGTTGGGAGTCCGGAACCCCGCAAATGCCAAGGAGGAAGTTTGCCATGTAGCGTTACGACCCGTACCGATACCCGTAACAATTGACTTAGAACCATATGTTTCAGTTACCTCATGTGCCTTTTCTGCAATGATGGCATAGGCTTCGTCTATCGTTATTTCTTCCCACTTATTCTCGCCACGTTCGCCCACGCGACGCAACGGGTGCAGAATACGATCAGGGTGATTTACCGCCTCAAGCATATCGAGACAACGCATGCATAGACGCCCCTCGTTGACGGGGGAACGAGGATCGCCCTCAATTTTTACGAGTTTATTGTCTTTTGTGTAAAACAACACGTTGCAGCCTTGGTGGCAGCCAGGGCCCGACCATTGGCAACTACGAGTCACCGTGACATCGCCTTCTTGCCATTGCCATTCTTCACGATAAAGATTAGGATTCATTCCTTTTCTCATATAAGTCTCCTCTCGCATTTATCCAATCTTGCGTCCCGTATCTACCTGCTGCCATGTGGACGCAGATCACAAGATTTATTACGACGACTATACGAGGAGATGAGCGCATCAGAAAAATTCCGATACATAACAGGAACTATTTTGATTTGGCATCGTTACCATTCCAAAAAATACGCGACGCAAAACCCCAGCTCAATTGCCTGAAAATTCGATGTGTACGTAACGTTAGCGAAAGTAAAGGGGGTGACTGAATCGATAAAGCAATAAAAAGAACCCTCCTGTCTCCTTTGAATCGTTAGAAACAAAGACGACAGGAGGGTTCTCCGCCATGCAAGCTTGTATGTTTAAAAGTGCAGTTTTACTTTATCTGGGTATTGCTATACCGTCCTTATGGCAATAAAAGATTTCGATGACTGAACTGAAGTGGGTTGTTGCTACTTGGAACCCACACCACGTATTCTGCAGGCATATCTCAACGCCCAGTGGAACTGAGGGTCAATTCGCGTGCTATACGCACTGGCATCGATGCTTTGAAGAATGGAGAGGTATCTTTGACTCCGAGCCCATCATGGATATTGACGAAGATTAGGAAAAATCTCGGAACAATCTTAGTTTAAAAGAGAATACTCCGAGAGCTTTCTACGCAGTTGTTTTGACGCTTACGTTGCAAATCTCACCACTCATGTAAATATCTCCGCCCTTCTCTAGAGAAGGGCGGAGATATTTGTGCGGACATATATAATCTTGAACAAACAAAGAAGAAAGGAACTAGAGAGCATCTCGCATATACATACGTCGCTTTCTTATTCCACTGTCACCGACTTTGCCAGATTGCGTGGCTGGTCAACATTGCAACCCTTACCTTTGGCAATGTGATAAGCCAATAACTGCAGCGGCACGCTCGCAGTAAGACAGGAAAATTCCTCAGCAATCCGAGGAACCCAAAGTACCGCATCGACAATACCAGATATGTCGTCATTGCCCACCGTGGAAACCACCACCACAAGAGCGTTGCGTGCCTGAACCTCACGAATATTGGAAACCGTCTTGGGGAGCGTCTTACCGTTGACCGCCAAAGCCACGACAGGAGTCTCCGCATCGACAAGCGCTATGGGGCCGTGTTTGATTTCTCCCGCTGCATAGGCTTCAGCATGAATGTAAGATATCTCTTTGAGTTTGAGCGCGCCTTCGCGACAAGTGATATTAGAGATGCCTCTTCCCACATAGATAATGGAATGTTTATCTACTAGGAGTTTTGATACACGTTCAACTTCTGAGGTATCCGTAAGAATATCGGCCATCTGTTCAGGCACCTGAGCAAGTTCTGACAGTAACCGGGCATTCTCGTCTTCAGGCAATGCGCCGCGCATCTGTGCCATATACAGAGAGATAAGCGAGAGTACCGTGAGCTGCGCCGTAAACGACTTGGTGGCGGCTACTGATATCTCGATACCTGCTTGAATGAAAACGATGTGATCACACTCACGCGTAATGCGCGAGCCCGGCACGTTCGTAAGTCCCACCACGGTAGCACCTCGAGAACGTGCAAGCCGCACCGCCGCCAACGTATCTGCCGTCTCGCCCGATTGAGATATAGCAAGTACTAACGTATGGGCATCTACCACTGGCGTGCGGTATCGATATTCGCTGGCAATCTCAACATCCACGCGAATGCCCAACCATGCTTCCATCAATTCGCGTGCAAACAGCCCCGCATGATACGAAGTGCCGCAGGCCACTATCGTGATGTGTTGCACGTCTGCAAGAAACGCAGAAGGTATCTCATCTTCTGAGAAGTAGATGGCTCTATCTCGTACATGCGAAGCTATGAGCGACTGAATGCGAATAGGCTGCTCATGTATCTCTTTGAGCATATACTCGCTGAATTCGTCCAGCTCAATGTCTTCAGCGTCCCATTCGATACAGGAAAGACACGGCTCTACCAATGCGCCCGTAGCAGCGAAGCATTTGTATGTGCCATCTGCTGCGAGTTCTGCTATCTCACAATCCGCGAGGTAGCACACTTTATCAGTATAAGGCACCAGCGGAATGGCATCTGACGCAAGAAGGCATCCTTCTGGTGTAGCGCAGATTGCCAAGGGAGAATCTTTACGCGTCGCATAGATATGATGAGGATGATCTGCAAATAGAACCGCAAGACTGTAGGCACCTTCAAGCTGCGCCGTAGCTGTTTGCAGCGCCGCCAGCGGGTCTGTCCCGTCATAATATTCTTCAATCAGGTGGACTATGACCTCTGTGTCTGTCTGAGAAACAAAACTGTGACCCGCCCTAAGGAGATTATCACGTAGCGTCTGATAGTTTTCTATGATGCCATTGTGCACCACCGCAATGCGCCCATCGCAGGAGAGATGCGGGTGCGCATTTTGCGTAGACGGCGCACCATGAGTTGCCCAGCGCGTATGCCCGATACCCGCTGAACCCCGCAGTGGCTGTGTAGCCAGCGCATTCTCAAGAGCAGCAATTTTACCCACTGACTTAACGGTATCGATAGTACCATCGGGACTTATGATAGAAATACCCGCAGAGTCGTACCCACGATATTCAAGACGTTTAAGACCATCAAGCAAAAATAGACCAGCGTTGTCAAAACCAACGCAGCCGACTATGCCGCACATAGTTCTCCTTTTTTTAAATAATATGTGGCGAAATAACGATATCTATTGGTCTTTTAAAAAATATCTTCGCGCGCAACCTTATGAAAATTACCTCAATTTTGTCTTGTACGGTCCGGCTGGAGCAAGCGAGACGCATATGTATATATACATTGCCATCAACGCTATCGTTCATGAGATATAGACCGATCTCCGCTGATGATCAGATGGCCACAGTTATCGCCAACTATGCCACACATCGAGGACATCTGCTTATATTTAAGTAAAGACTTATTGATTAAAACACACCCTCACTCAAGAGAAAAACGGTATATTTTTATAAATCTAAAAAATCTTTTCACGACGATAAAACAGTCATTTTACGCTCTAAGGCTACGTGCGTTTTACTCCGACACAAACATCGAACGACATGTCCGATTGATGATCCCCAGATGACGCGTCCCCATAAGTCATCAACTTATTTCATATTTGAAATCGAATATATCAACTGCAAGCAATGGCCCATAAATGGCATTATCTGCACAGATCCAATAATCATTGCCAACAAATACTCCAACTCGTAATCGCCTGATCGGCAACGTATCGTGATGTCCTTGCTACAAAAGTTTATGTAAACTTTCCTTGGAGGCTAGGATAAAGGCGGCCTCATGTTTACAAATGCATAATATCTCAAGATTAATATTAAATGAAAAAGCACGATCAGGTTATCTTACATTTCCGTTATTTATACCTTCCCTGTCCAGTAAAGTGTAACCTATCCAATCAGGCGAATCGGTGGTTGAGTCTTTCTCCGCTTGATTATCGATTCGACATCTGACTTAAACTCTTTAAGAGCATTGTAATGCACACAATGCTCTCATCTTACGTGTTGCTTAATAAGTCTGCGTTTCACCTGCCCGAGAGACCTTCTAATACGAAGATAAAAAGATGGTCTGAACATCCATCGAGACATCATTTCGACTATAGGCACATCGCTATATAGGTCATGCATGAACTGATCGTACTTTTTGTAAGGCTTAACCGAACTCACAAGCGTAGGATTTCCAAGTAAGACTTTCCCCATATCGCTTTCGCCATAATCGAAAGCAGCGGCGACTGAACCAAATGCCCACAAACCATGTTCAGTATTAAGTAACACAACAGACACGCCATTTTTGTAATCAACCTCAGGATGTGCTGCCTGTATTCCCCAAAAATCACCCAGTGTAATATCGCTACCACAATTCCGTTTAGAAGAACATTTGAAACAAGATTTTCTGAGCGAAGCATTGGCGAAAAATGCTTTCATATACCAGTTGCTCGAAACCATTTCAGATAGGATTTTCTCTTTATTGTGCTTAAACAATAAAGAGAAAGTTAACCATTCAGTTGACTTACTCCTGAAATCGACAAAATTAATTTTTGATTCTAATCTGAAATTTAGGTAATCTACATATTTCATCCAGAGCGCGGGAGCTGGCACACCATGACAAATAATATCTACCGTCAGCAAAGCTGAGCAATCAATCCCACACACACCTAGATAATTATTTAGAGCACTTACCTGGCAAGCCGTACCGCAAAAAAGAACACATCTGCCTTCCTTTAGAGCAAAGACTATCTGCTCATAAATGGTCTTGGAAATAAGACTTTGCAAGTATTTTGATTTTTGTACCTCTCTCAGCTCATTGGCAGAATAGACAAACGTATGCCGAAGTACACGCTGATCCTGATCGAACGCCGCACCAACAACGATGCCTCCAAGAACAAGTGTTCTACTCGCAAGTACTCCAAAAACTCCGCCAGAAGATGAAGATTCTAGCATCTCGTCGTCGCGTGCTTTCGCCCACCGTATCTGGGTTTGAATCGAACGACCATGCGAAGACTCCATTGGGCATGTTTTCAAGCAAAGCCCGCAAGCTACACATGCGTTCGTAACAATTTGCGGCCACGGAAATCCAGCAGCATCAAAGTACAAGTCAATACAAGATTTCGGACAAACCGCGACACACGCACCACACCCACAGCAATTCTCATTCACTGGAAATACATTATTCGAGTTTGTCTGCTGAGATTTCGCGTGAATAATCTTTCTATGCTCAAACACCCGTCTAAGCCTTTCTATATTTTTTAAGAATGCCACGGAACAATCCTTTTTCATAATTATTGAATCCGAAACACCATAATGCAGCAAAATAAATAACCATAAAAGCAATAGTCGCGAAAACAAAATTTAGCCATGACCAGACGGGCGGAAAATAGAAAAGAAGCACTCGTGTTCCCAGCCCCGTCGCCAAAACAGGTAAAATCAGTGGTAGAACTTGCTTATAGAAAAGAGGGATGTTGATGCCTATTGTTCGATAGTAAAAAATGTTCATTACCGGACCCGTGCCGATGAACAGCAAGGATGCAGCCACAACAGAACAACCTATCACACCAAAAGATGCCGACACGGGAATAGATATGATTAAATCCAAAGCAGCTAATACGGCATAAACTATCGCTCGAAATCCCATCTTATTCTTCGCTTGCAAGACAGAGATACCTAAATTTTGTGTAAGACAGATACATAAACCGACCATTAATATCAACACGGCAGGGTATACTTCTCCATACTCTGGCCCTGCCCATAGACAAATAAACTCCTTGCCTAAGACCGCAAAACCAGCTATCATACCCCACACCAGAATAGCTTGAATACGCCCGATGCTGCAAAACAAATTATTTATTTCCAACATATCGTCAGTAAGCGCTGAGATTGCGGTCAATCTTGGCAAAAACACACTGGCTACCCCTGTAGAAACCTGCATATAGCCCGATGTAATCAGCTGACATACGATACCATACACGCCAACAGCCGTCGCACCCATTACGGCTCCTAAAACTAATTGGCCTGTTTTCCAGAAAACCTGATCAAAAACCATATTAAGCAGAATAAGAAATGAAAATGCAAACAGGTTTCGTACCAGACGGCCGTCCCAATAGTGAAACTTTGCCCTTATCCCCAGCTTCTTCTTTACGTAAAATATGTATGCAGCAACAACCAACATATTCATTATAACTTGCATTACCAATACAGCCATGGCACTAGACCAAACTTGCAAAACAGATACAACACTCACAATTTGCAACACGTACTTAATCATTGACAGAGTGCGTGCAAAAACAAACCTTTCGCTCGCATTGATAATAGCCAAAAACCAGTTACCCGGCAGGATTATAATACAATTGATTATTACCAACACCATCATCTGATGCGCCAAATTCAGTTCATCAGTCGTAAAACTAGCACCAAAAAGTTGATCAATGAGGAAATAGAAGCCAAGGCCAACCAATACAGAAAAAAATGTTAGTAGACCATAGATAATAGCCGCATGCGAGAGCATGTTTTCCGTGTCAGATTTTACACCACGCACCTTCGTACGAACATAGTAGCGGTTAAGCGTAGTGGATAGGCCCATATCCATAACAGACAAATACGCAATGATAGAACCTATCATCTGATAAACGCCATATTCCGCTGCTGAAAGTACGCTCAGAAGAATAGGAACATATAACAAAGCGCCTATAGCATTGATGACAAGCGCCACATACGAGAGAACAGCCCCCGCTCTGCGTTCGTTAACCACAGGTGACAAACACCTTTCTTTTAGGTGCAACTGCGAACAATCTATTAAAACCCTCGTCGTGCAAACCTAAAAATTTATCTAGGCTAAATTGGCCTCCCCAGAATCGATCGTACAGATTCTTAGAAGAAAATATCAAACCCTAGCAAAGACCTTATCGTCTACAGAAAAAGCCATAAAAATCAACGCTTCCCATAATTGATTACATACCGGAAAACATTCACACTAGTATTATCTTTTTTTATTTACAGATTAAGTCAGTTACGGTATCTGAGTATATTTGCAGTTCCTCAAGAATACCTATCATTCTATTCTCAAGTGTAGCTTTTATTGATTCCTCATTCTCCAGAATATTCACAAAAGCATCCCAAAGATCGGAGGGAGATTTCAAAGCTCCTGAAGAAATAACATACTCTTTATCATCGCCAAACAAATCACAAGCTATGCCTTTTGCTTTTATGGAATATCCCATAACAAGAGTCGGCACACAACACGAGTAAGCAGCTATGCTTGCGTGCGTTCTTGCTACAACAGCAAACCGACATCTCGAAAGAGCAAATTTTAATTGCATGCAATTCATCGTTGAATTTTCATCGATTAAATAGACACGCCCCGTTTCCTTGTACTTCTCAAATAATAGCCTGAGTACGCCAAGATCACTTCCTCCTTCAGTGACCACATGAGGGATAAGAGCAATTTCAAAAGAAGTTTCCTCAAGAATACTTTCTAACAAGTAACAATAATTGCTCCAAACTATTCCCTCAACCTTTTCATGCCTCTGGACCATTGGGCTGACATTAATCGCGATAACATTACTTGATGAAAAAGGAAGTGCAATCTCTTCGATAGGTAAAGAGAAAGCAGGGTCTGGACCATATAGCACCCGTGTACGGACCGAAGAGTTAAGAATCGCTTTCTCAGTTATGTGTTCCCGTGCAATAATGACCGCGTAGCGGTTAAAATCTTCAATTATCTCTTCATCATTTAATAATTCTGGCTCAATGGAACATCCCCACAACACAGTTTTTGAACCAAAGGAGTTAAACATTTTGTTCTGATTGATGAGCATAGCGTTGTTCCCATAGCAGTATGCATCTCCGCCAATCGCCACCGCAAGCTTCGGAGGATTACTCCGTAATTCATCAAAACAGTCCTTATACCAGTATCGGACATAAGGCATTTTGCTTTTATTCAAAATCGATTTCATTTTCAATGCGAAATGTTGCCAAGAATAAGATTTAAACGTATGGAGAGCTGTATAATTCGCAATTCTGTTAGCATCAAAAAGATAATCATCTCCTGCAATGCTAAAGACTTGGCAGGGATAATTGATTAGTGAGACAGTAGTTCTCAAGAGTGCCTCACAACCATGATTAGTGCTACCCGCATGTGAATAAACCACCACATTGTCCATTATTGCTCTTTTCATCAACCAAAGATAGATCAATGCTTCATCGAATATAATTTTGATACAAGAATATATTCAAAAAGAAAAATATTCAAATACTTTGCTGCTTGGCTATTTGACAATCCTCGGCAATTGGCCGCCGCTGAAAATTGTCCAATATAAGCAAACCTTTTTTTTAACCTACATGATGGGATCTCATTATTCACAACAAAAGCAAAACCTTTAAGATTGGCAGATAATGTTACTTGTATGTTCGCAGAAAGCCCGTCCCTTTGATATTCGCAGAAATAAACCGGCTCGAAATGCCAGCGCAACTTCAATCCATCTCTTGCAATCGCATTCCAAGATGAAATTTCTGAAATAAATTTCTCTCCTTCAAACTCCGGAAAAGGATATTTCTCCAAAACGCTAGTCTTATATACCTCTGCGCAATCATATACCAATCCATACTTGTCTCTGTCCAGATTCGTAGCGTCAACGTAAGAGCGCCCGGGCAATCTATCCTCCACAAGAAGTCGTCCATCCATCATTTGTTTTAGTCCAGATACACCTGCAAACATATTGTCTGAATCAACTTCAGAAATCCATTTTAAAATTGTTTCAATCGAATTGACAGGCAGCATATCGTCAGAATCTACTATAAAAACGTATTCTCCCAAAGATTTTTTAACACCAAAATTTATTGCTCGATGTTTTCCTTCGTTGGTCTTTACAAAATAGCGCACGGTAAAGATACCCAACGCGCGCTGTATCATCACTTGCGCCTCGTCTTCTGTACCATCTGTTGAACCATCGTCAATAATCACCCATTCAAAATCTAGACAACGCTGGCATAGAAGAGATTCGAACAACCGCGTTAATAATATCCTTCTATTGAAAGTCGCTGTCAAAATAGTAATCATTTGGTTTCGCTGCCAATTCTGAGTAATACATTGAACACGTCGCTCCATGTACCAGACAACACTCCTTTTTCAAATGTTATCGTCTCATCGCCAAAATCGCCCAAAGCCCGTCTCATGCATTCAGCCAATGATGCCGGATTGTCCTGTTCAAAGAATATAGCTCTTTTATAGCTTCCAATAATTTCTTTTGCATAATTTTCGGAAGGAGCAATAATTAATGAGTTTCGGCTAGCAGCTTCAATAAACGGAATAGGAAATGACTCCATACGAGATGCATACAGAAGCGCATACTTGCCATATAATGATAAAATCCTCTCTCGTGGAAGATAACCAGTAAATATAAATCGGCCGTCACCTTTCGTCTTTTCATACAGCGAAGCCGCAATCTCATTGTCATCGGGACGGAAAGTAAAAATAATCTTTATAGATATGTTTTCCAAATGATTGATAACGGAGTCAATAATCAGAGAGTGATTTTTAAAACCCAAAGGGCTGGCGGGATAAACAAAACCTTCGATAGATTCGGCTTGCGATTTCTCTTCAAGGTCGATGGGATTAATTGTCGGATAACAAACCTCAACGGGGCAAGACGGTCCAAAGCGCTCGCCAATCTCTTCCTTTACTGACTCAGTTTGAACCACAATTGCGTCCGCTCGGTGCAAAGACCATTTCGTGTAAGGACCAAGTAATCTTGTGTATTTCGCATAAACACTTTCAGTAGATTTGAAAAAGGAATATCGGTAATGCTTATCCCCCAACAATAATACGTTGTGAAAATATACAACTTGTTTTGCTTTAAAACATTTTACTGCAGCATTTTGAAGAGACAGTACTAGATCAAAGCCACGCTCTTTTTCAAATTTTCTAAAGAAAAAATTATCCCATAGCATTCGGTACAATTGCGATTTCTTTGTCTTCGGAACCTTAATACATTCGACAAACGGAACCTTGGGCAAGCTTATATTTCCAGTAATAAAAACCCATTCATGTTCTTTTGCTCGAGGATCATTAATTACATAGTGATAAAAATCATATAAAATTGAAAGGGCTCCGCCGTTTTCCGCGGCCACATCAACAACGACAATTCTCATATGAAACCCTGACAGTTTTTCTCCTCATTAGAATTTGGTGCTATATATATATCGGTTTGCCGTTTTAGCCAACCAGTATTGGCCTCAACAACTTTTCTTTCGTTTTCCCACCACTTTTTCGCCTTAATTTCTTCAATTTCTTCAAAAGAAAACCTGAAACCTATATGCTTTGCCGGAATTCCACCCACAATTTCATATGGCTCAACATCTTTTGTTACAATAGCCCCCGCCGCCACAACGGCACCATCTCCGATTGATACTCCTTGTAGAATAATTACATTCAATGAGATCAAGACATCATTTCCTATATTCGCTCGCTCGAAATTGATCACATCGGGATGTGCGATAGGACTAGTGCTTCGATTATGCAAACAATGCTCAAATGGAGCAATATAGACGTTACTAGAAATCGAACAGTATTTACCAATCGTCGCATGCTCAACAGACGAATTCTGATTCACATAAGAATAGTCGCCGATCGCTACGTCATCGGAGATAAAACAACCTCTTTCGATCAATACTCCCTCGCCATATACAGCTTTCAAACTTGCCTTATCTGAGTAAATAAAGACTCCTCTTCGACGAAAAATAATCAGTCTTGCTATGCAATTTAAGGGAACTCCGGCTAAGTGGCTAAGCTTTGAAGCAATTGACAAAATCTTCATCTCCCCTAGCGTAACTTTTTCCTTATTCTTAAAACAAAACCAATTCCTATGTACGCCACAATAACAGGAAGTATTCTCCAAGAAAAAGCACGAACCATGTCGTGAAAATCGCCTCTAACAAATGACGTAAATAAGCAAAGAAAACATGCGAGTATAATAAAAACCAGTAATGGAGATTTTTTGCCAGACTCCTTTCCTCTAAACACTAGCCAAGCGATAAGGGCTCCCCAAACCACAAAGACGATGCACCCAAACCAGGAAAAGTTAATGAACGACTCAGCAACGGATGAATAGCCAACTCCAGACCAAGTGTGATTTGCTGCATGAGTAACCCAATTGGTCAAAGATGCGTATTGCTCGGCTGGATGAATTGCCCAAAATCCCAAATTAGGGATAATAGAGGTCAGCGAAATCAAATAGGTAAAACCAAATCTAAGGGGATAGTAGCCAGGAACAAGTTCCATCGTGTACAGGAGAGGCGAAATGCTCCATCCGAACTCGTCGCATGTGTTTACAATGATATTATTATCAACTGTCAATGCCTTAACAAAATCGTCAAAGCTACGATCCGCAGCCGATCGAATTGTCTGCGTTATGCTTGCCGCAACAACAAGCGCAATAATTACGATAATTAAAATTAATTTTGTTTTTTTAGTAAAATGAACATCTTGAAAGTAGAAAAAAACCATTAATGCAATTGCCGCCGCAACTCCTCCGGAACGACCTCCTATCATAAATTTTAGAGCAATAAGAAAGATAAAGCATCCGATGATTAAGTTACGTTTTTTTATGTCTTTTCGCACTGCTACCAAGAGAGCGAGCATAGCAGGTTCGAAAAGATTCGCGACCACAGTGTTCATCGAGCTGACTGAGCTCTGATACGCATCTGTATATATATAGGCATAGCCATGTGCCATACTACTTGAAAACATGCTTGCAAGATTTATAAAATATGAAGGAAAAGTAATCAGCGCAATCAAAATTGAAGCAACCAGAAGGCATTGCTCTTTAAAACCAGAGTCATCCAATTTGATATTTTTCTTTAAAAACTCTTTATACGGCCTTACGCAATACGTACCGAAAGAGAAGAGACTGAGACACAGTAATATATACTGTTCAGCGCATACAATTGTTTCGACCGAGTGCTCTCCCGACTGGTATACATTTAGTGTTGTTTGCTCGCCCAGCAGCCATATGATACATTGACCTAAGTTAAACAAGTATAGACATATCATAGTCATGGGAATAGGAGAAAACAGTTCGCCGTTAACATATTTCCAAAGGATAAGCTGAACAAACAAAGAAACGATTGCAAATATACCGTAGGCAAGCATTGCTCGGTAATCACTCTGCACCAGAACAATTGATATAAGCGTCAAGATAAACAGTAACACCGTTACTAATTGAGCAAAAAGTTTGCGTTTATACCAACTGAACTCCTCACCTGACCTTGAGGCCTTGCTCGAAATGCCATAATTAACTTTCATCTTCAGCCATTTCGTATAGAGTTAACAAGCTTCCGATATTATCTCTAACATCAAATCCTTTTCTTTTAATAGCCTGAAGAGAAGCATGCATATCTTTTTTTTCCGTTGTAACCGTTGTCGATATTACCTCTTTAGCCCAAAGATTAACATCAAGAGGCAAATATTGCACATCGCAAAACCCGCAGTCGGCTTCCTTAGTAATCAAATCTGAAACAAAACAAGGGAGCCCCACGCACTGAGCTTCAAGTAATGTGACCGGAAGCCCTTCGTAAACAGAAGGCATTATAAATATATTCGAAGAATAGAGTATCAAGGGAACGTCTCTTCTTAACCCCAAGAAAAGTACTCGGCTTGAGCTATGCAATGAGGCCGCCTGTTCCTCACACTTTTTTCTTGTAACCCCATCGCCAACAAACACAAATACTGCATGTTCGTTTTGCTCAATTACAAAGTCAGCAACTTCAATAGCAAATTTCTGGTTTTTTGCATCATCAAACCGCCCAACATGAGTGATGACAATCGCGTTTTCTGGAATATTTTCTTTGCGACGAAAAAGTATTGCGTCTCGATTCGTCAAACATTCAAAATAGCTGGTGTCAATTCCGTTATTAATAACTTCAAAATCCATATTCCCAAACAATGCTTTTCCTGCGTCTGCACCACATGCGACTCTCTTTGCGCCTGAAATCTGAATCAATATTCTACATACAATTATACCCGCTCTTCCCACAACAGATCTGATCCCTGCGCTATGGGAGTGACAAATAATGCACTTGACACCTGCCATCCTCGCAGCAAATGCCACAAAGCCATTCATCGCATCCATATGAATATGTACAATATCATATGGCCCATTAAGCTCAATAAGTTCGCGCAAGTTTCTTATATACTTAAATGGTCCAACCGAACGCATATTTTCAGTAAAAATGATGGTGCCGCTATCCAAAACCTGTTGTTCATAACCATCTTCAATCTTCTTGTGAACTAAAAAATCAAACGCGACTTTTTCGTTTGGAACATTCTTCAAGTAGCTGATAACCGTGCTTTCTGCACCCCCCAAACCTAGAGAGTATAAAACTTGCAAGCACCTTGTCTGCCGGACTTTGCGCACCTTAATTCACTTTTCTCCATACAGTACTGTTGATGATTCCAACATAGCTTTGAATAATCTTGATAACTTTGACGCTTACATTTTCATCAACGTAAGCTGGCACAGTAAAACCCTCATCTTTATTCGCATGCATAGCAATCGCCAAGTCAACCCCTTGCATTACTTGATCAGACGTAATAGATCCTATTATAAATATACCAGCATCCATTGCTTCCGGACGCTCAGTGGACGTTCTAATAGATACGGCCGGAAACTTGAAATACGAACCTTCCTCTGGTAAGGTTCCAGAATCTGAAACAACACAAAAAGCACTCTGTTGTAAATAATTGTAATCAAAGAAACCAAGAGGCTGATGCTGAATAACCTTAGCGTCAAATAAAAAATTGCGATTATCAATATGCTTTTTTGAGCGGGGATGGCATGAATACAGAATCGGCATGCTATATCTCTTTGCTAAACTATTAACTGCATTCATCAGAGAAAAAAAGTTTTCTTCAATATCAATGTTTTCTTCACGGTGCGCGCTAAGAAGAATGAATTTCCCAACCTCAAGACCCAGCTTACTAAGAATATCGCTTGAGTTGATACTCTCAATATTTGCCTTAAGAACCTCTGCCATGGGAGAACCAACTACAAAGGTATTTTCTGGTTTCGCTCCTGCGTCAAGAATATAGCGACGAGCGTGTTCAGAATAGCAGAGATTGACATCACTTGTAACATCCACAATGCGGCGAATCACCTCTTCGGGCAAGTTTTCATCTCTGCATCGATTCCCCGCTTCCATATGAAAAATGGGAATCTTTAAGCGCTTTGCAGAAATAACGCATAAGCAAGAGTTTGTGTCGCCCAACACTAAGACTGCGTCTGGTTTTTCAGTAAGAAAGAGCTCATATGATTTTGCAATCACATTACCCATCGTCTGGCCCAGATTATCTCCGACGACGTCCAGATAATAATCCGGCTCACGAACTCCGAGCTCATCAAAAAAAACTTTGTTCAATTCATAATCATAGTTTTGCCCAGTATGAACAATTGATAGGTCAAAATACTGATCTGCCTTTTTAACTATTTCAGATAGTTTAATAATTTCTGGACGCGTTCCCATCACTACCATCAGTTTAAGACTACTCATACGCCTATCCTAAATTATAGTGTGGATATAGCTCACGATGAGCTTCTATCCACTTTGCCATTTCTTCAATTTGAGTTCTATACATCTTGGGGCGAAAACCACATTCGTAATTCGTTCGAACCAACGTTTTGTCCAAAACAAAACTGTCATTTTTACGTATTTCAATATTTTGATTTTCGAAAAAATCACTGAAGAGACAAAGCAGATTGTATTTTGAAATACTTCTACTGGGAACCATGTTAACAAGACCAGTTGAGATGAACTCCGATGTGTACTCCATCGCCTTCGCAAGTTCAAGCGTCGTTAAGCCTGTCCATAGTGCTCGAGAGAATCCATCGATAGAGCCAGTTTGTTTCATAAACCAATTAAATAGGCCGGTTCCTCCATAATTCATGTCAGGGCCAATAATAGAATTACGCATTGTTAGATTCTTGTTATCGTCGAGCTCACCTAGCGCCTTTGAGCGGTCATAAAACAACCTGCCGTCTGGAAAACTGCTCTCAACGTATGGGCCAGTGTTTCCGGCAAACACGCAATCTGTGCTCATTTGAATCACGCGAGTATTCAGCATTGAAGTCAAATAGGCTAATCTATGCGGGAAATACCCATTTAAATATGCCGCTAGGTCTCTACGATTTTCAGCTGCTTCGACTAATAAACCAATAGCGTTGATAACAAAGTCATAGTAACCATTTGCAACAACATCTTCGACAAGCTTTTCGTCGAAAGCATCCCCAACAATGTTACTATCTAAAAAATATATTGGTCTCCTAGTGAAACCGGTAACATCATGTCCTTGCTCTTTTAGATAAAGAGAAATTACATGACCAGCCATTCCGGAAGCACCAAAAACTAGAAACCTGCTCATTGAAGCGCCACCATCTCGTCACCTTCAAGGGCAGCCATAACATATTCAGTCGTTAGCAACTTCTTTATCGTTTCTTCGACATCAAGGCGGCGAGTATTGTGACTAGTGTAAGGTTCATCGGCCATCGTTTTAACCTCTCCTTGAGCGAAAAACTTATCATAATTGAGATCGCGCGAATCAGGACAGATGCGATAATAGTTGCCCATGTCCTCTGCACGAAGCCTTTCCTCACAGGTCATAAGTGTCTCATATAGCTTCTCGCCATGACGAGTTCCAATAACTTCCGTCCCAGTTTTGCCAAACAGTTCCTGAACCGCCTCAGTCAAAGTACCGATTGTCGAAGCCGCGGCTTTTTGGATAAATAAATCCCCAGGATTAGCATGCATAAAAGCAAATTGAACTAAACTGACGGCTTCGTCAAGGTTCATGAGAAACCTAGTCATGTTGGGATCTGTTACCGTAACCGGATTACCATTATGAATTTGTTCAATAAACAATGGTATGACGCTGCCACGACTGCACATAACATTGCCATAGCGAGTGCAGCAAATGGTGGTGCGGTCGGCACCGTTACGAGCATTGGCGTAAATAATTTTCTCCATCATAGCCTTTGAGGTGCCCATAGCATTAATAGGATAGGCAGCCTTATCGGTGCTGAGGCATACAACCTTGCTAACACCGCCATCAATTGCCGCATGAAGAACATTGTCCGTTCCAAGCACGTTGGTCTTAACCGCTTCCATTGGAAAAAACTCACAAGAAGGAACCTGTTTCAGCGCAGCTGCGTGAAAAACATAGTCGACACCATGCATGGCATCCCGCACAGACTGAATATCTCGGACATCGCCAATATGAAAACTAACTTTCGCAGCAAGTTTCTGATGATTTCTTTGAAGAAAATGACGCAATTCATCCTGTTTTTTTTCATCCCGAGAAAAAATACGAATTTCTCCGATATCCGAATTTAGAAAATGGTTAAGAACCGTGCGCCCAAAGCTACCAGTACCACCCGTAATTAACAATGTTTTATCTTTGTAAATACTCATCTTTCTCCCAACCATATGAATTCGAAAACTCTCTGATTAGTATGTCTTCAAAAGAGTCCATAAACGCAGTTTTGGTAAAATGCGTCTTAAAATAAGTACGACCATTCTCACCGCAATGATCCCAACAAACATCATTTGCCATAAAACTCTTGATCGAAACTGCCATAGCTCGAGGATCACCAAACGGAACAACCTGCCCGCAACAAGACTCTTCTATAATCGTTCGAGCACCACCTCCAACGGCGCCCAGAACAGGTTTTCCAGCGGCCATGTAACCTTGCAATTTTGAGGGTATTGTGGAACCAATTAGATTTGAATCATCAAGTCCAAGTATGCAAAGATCGGAAATTTTGTAATATTCTTCCATTTCTGATTGGAGTCTTCGACCGTGAAAAATAACTTTATCAGAAAGATCGTTTATCTTGACATAGCGTTTTGATTCTTCAAAACATTCGCCATCTCCCACAAAGTGCATAACCAATCCATGTTCCTTTTTCAGCAGATTGATAGCTTCAAGCATATAGTTAATACCTTGGACAGAACCCATATTCCCAAAAAACATCAAGTTAATTCCTTCATGTTTCTTAATCAATTTTTTCTCCAGAAGTTCATCCGAAGCAAACTGGGGTATAAAATGAATTTTTTCGAGATCAATGCCGTGATATTTAACGAAGTATTCCGAAAAATCAGGAGATTGAACTATGATCTGGTCCGCACCTTGATAAATTCTCCTACAAACTTTCCCGTAATGGTTTACAACAACTTTGAATCTATTCTTTAACCAAGCCTTCAAAGATTCGGGCCAGAGGTCGCAGCAGTATAAAACGACCGGTACGCCAGTCTTCTCTTTATATCGAATTGCCGCCTCCGACATCATTCCTGGAGAAAGTTGATATGCAAAGACAATATCGAATTCGCTGTCTAGGCTTAAGACCGCTCGATTAGCAGATTTCCAATATGAATAATAGTTGCGCATTCTATTGACCAAGCCTGTTTTACGGGAGACCTCATGACATCGTTTAATTGTTACACCGTTGTGTTCTTGTTTCCAATTAGCCCTATCTTTATACTCAGCTGGAATAATGTTGGATAAACCTTCAAGATTGACATTAGGAAGCCCCGTAAGAACTGTCACTCTGTGACCACGAGACACAAGTTCCTCGCAAATATCAGTTATCTGAAACTGCTCAGGCCAATAATACTGACAGATAACCAAGACTTTCATAGCGCTATCCTCCATAATGATATAGGTGTCTGCAGCATCAGTAAGCGCAGTCTTTGCCACACTAGCACAGCATCGAAGACAGCGATTTCACCTTTTTGAGTCTTAACCCCTACAACACTTTGTAGAATAGGACATTATGGCAGCGTCGAAATCGTCTTCGAGACGATGGGTGACACGTGATGCACAATACTCAAAACTCTAATAGTAAGTTCGTTGACATACTGATGGCATTAAAGAACTCTGACCATTAGCACTGGTCTGTCAAAAGAATTTCATTTTTACCTGTGAATCTTTTCTGGCGTAGCACTTTTCGTAGCAAAATCGTTAGCTTCTTTGATTAAAAAGACATCGGTCTGGGCATTTCCCGTCATCTCATCATTAAAGATATATAACGTGTCATCCACTATGCGTACTTTTTCAATAACATTTGTTGTATCAATAAAATTTTGACGTTTGTGGGCGGTCTCAAAAGACTCAAAGGTATTTGTATTTATGTCTATGCTTGACTCACTAGCCTGGGCATCAACTACACCAAAAAAGCTGGTAACAACACCAATCGTTTTGATGAAACACTTCAAATCAAAAATGAAACTAAGTTTCTCAACATATTCAGTATCAAATTCAACTTTTTGATCATCCGTCAGTAGGTCACGGCCATTAACCTGCGCCCATCCCGTAAGTCCAGGCCTGACACTATGCACGTCATGTTTTTCTCGTAACTCTATAAGATCAAACTGATTCCAGAGCGAGGGGCGAGGCCCTATAATTGCCATATCGCCTTTTAGTATATTAAATAACTGTGGAAGTTCGTTAAGAGAAGTTTTTCTCAGAAATTCTCCCATAGGAGTATAGTGGACGTTATCTTTCATCATTTTACTCGTTGCAAGTTCGCTTGGAGTATCTTTGCTCATAGTCTCAAATTTGTAAATATAGAAATCAGTCATATTTCTGCCCGTTCGTTTCTGCTTGAAAATAACTGACTCACCACCACTCATTTTGATCGCAACGGCGATAATGGCAAAAAGCCAACTCAGCAATACAAGCGCAAAAACCGCCAGCAGAATGTCAAGGACTCGCTTTATGTAGTCTCGATAAAGTTTATTCATAACTGCTCATAGATTGTAGATATCAGTCTTGTAACGGGCGAGATTGTCGCGTAGAAATGCTATCGTCTCCGTCAGCCCATCGCGAAAGGACCATCTCGGTTTCCAGTCTGTTAAACTTTGGATCTTCTCGTTTGACCCCAATAGACGATTTACCTCGCTATTCTCCGGACGTAGCCTTTCTTCATCGCACACAATATGCGCTGCTGGATTAATCAAAAAGATAAGTTCCGCCGCTAATTCGCCAACAGAAATCTCATTTTGAGTGGCGATGTTTATCTCTTCGCCAAGAGTTCTATCACTTTCGGCGATGGCTATGAATCCCGCTGCAGTATCTTTAACATAGTTGAAATCTCTCGTCGGGGTAAGTGATCCTAACTCTATTTCAGTCCTGCCTGCAAGTAACTGCGTGATAATAGTGGGAATGACAGCGCGCGCAGACTGTCGAGGCCCATAGGCATTGAACGGCCTCACAATCGACACAGGTAAATTAAAACTGCGATAGAAGGACTCAGCGAGACGATCTGCACCAATTTTGGTAGCCGAATAGGGAGATTGGCCTTGAAAAGGATGGTGTTCGTCGATAGGCACGTATTGTGCCGTGCCATAAACCTCGGAAGTTGATGTGATGAGGACACGGGAAGTTTCCAACTGGCGCGCTGCCTGCAGAACATTTAATGTCCCTTTGATGTTAGTATCAACATATGCATCAGGAGAATGATAAGAAAATGGAATAGCGATAAGCGCGGCCAGATGAAATACCATGTCACAATCTTTCATTGCCTCGCGTACGCCATTGGGGTCGCGAACATCTCCACAGAATACTTCTATCTCCGAAAGTTCCTCTTTCGGCAAAGTATCGAGCCACCCCCATGAGTTGAATGAATTATAAAACGAGAAGGCCCGAACATCGTACCCATTCTCAAGAAGCAATTCGGTCAAATGGCTACCTATAAAACCATCTGCGCCTGTAACCAATACCTTTTTCAAAGCTTCTTTCTCCTCTTATATTGAGTTTCGTTAATCGAACAGGTTGGCATCTTGCTGAGCCCTCATAAAGTCATCCTGACGCCCTATATCAAGCCAGTACTCTGTTATTTCATATTTTGCGGCTGGTTTTCCAACGGTAAGCATGGTCTCAAGTAAATCATCTATACCAAAGTAGGTGTTATCAGGAATGAATTCAAAGACATCCGGTTTCATTATGTAGATACCAGCGAGAGCATATGAAACAAAATCGGGTTTCTCTTCGATATCTGTTATGACATCACCATCAAAATGAATATTTCCGAACGCGTATGGCATGGTTATTTTCTTCACGCCCGCAGTGAAGATAGCCTCCTGTGCACAAGCGAATGCATACATATCATTGAAGTCAACGAGGCTCAGAATATCTCCGTTCATGACGAGAAACGGATCCTGAAGACGATCGCGCACCAACGAGAGCGGTCCGGCCGTTCCAAGCGCCTTAGATTCTTGGCTCACAACTAGGTTGACTCCATATTCGCTGCCATCACCAAGAAATCGCTTGATGTAAGTTCCTTTGAAGTTGGTAGCCAATATAACCTCATTAAAACCCGCTCGGGCGAGACGTTCGATCTGAATTTCGAGAACAGCCTTCTCGCCGATCGGAAGCAACGGTTTCGGTATCGCATCCGTAAAAGGCTTGAGCCTCGTTCCTAGGCCTCCCGCTAAAATAACGGCTTGTTTCTTCTGCATCTTACTGATGTCCACCTTTCGCGCATACGACCGTCGCATACGTCCTGCTCTCAGTTGCGGTAACTACAGCGGGCGCCATATTATCGAAGATGGTACCCATGTTTGATTTCCCGCCGAGTACGATTTGGCATACAGCTGGTCTCTTTAAGCTTAAGGAAAGCCTCCCGTGCCGATAGCAAATTAGCGCTGCGCCCAAGCAGACTCACGTGTGATACGGAATCCTTCACGTTACTTGTGAATTTTTATCCCTACACAGGCGTGTACCCTGCCCGGTATATCTTCTTTTCTACTATCTCCAACGCAACCTTTACAGTAACGGTGCGTGCAAACATTTTTACTTCCAAAAGAGCGGTACGCTTATGACGGTCAATCTTTTTGATCATGCCCTCGCATCCCTGCAAGGGCCCAGCAAAAACCTCTACCATGTCGTTTTCGATAAACCCGATAGATTTCTCTATCACATGTGTAGGGCCGCCCGTCATCTGTATAAAGGACACCTCTTCTTCGCTCAGAGGTATGAATATGTCGTTGTTGCCTAAAACGCGCGTAAGAAGTGGCACCTTTCTCAACTCCACCACCAAAGTCCGCACGTCTACGGTATCTATGAACAAATATCCCGGAAACAAAATTTCTCTACGGGTGATCCATGCCCCTTGATAGCATTTCTGCATGTCACGATAGGGAATGAAGCATTCTTGGTACACCGATGAGTCAATCATCTTGAGAATCAAGTACCGCGTGCGCTCCTCGCGTCCGCCTAGCGCCTGAAGCGCATAGATCATTGCATATCACCTCTCCCCATCCGTTTCATATCTTTGAAGGTGATGGCACCCGCCCATCAGGGCGCATTCCCTCTCTCCAACGACTATTCATTCTCTCCAAAGTAGACAAGCGCGCGCCAGGCGACGACTAACCACTCTTGAAGATATGTCCCTCACCTCAAAGCCCGATAGTACAGAGCTCCGGGCGGTATGCGGAAACGTGCATCCGCTGATGTTTTGGTTGATACGTGCTATCAGGGGTAGCGTCAGGAAGAGGCACATCGCCACGTCCTTTGCCGTCGTACTCCCCTGCCGGAAGCATCAGGTTATGTTCATATTTCTCAAACACCGTTTTAAACACCCAGTAGTCCTCAGACACATGGGCATCTGAAGCAAGAGCGACCACATACCCCGCGTCAAGAAGCTTCTTGGCACACCGGTAGATAGGGTTAAGCCTGCCTGCCTGCGCAAAATTGGCGGAAAGCTGCAAAATGCAGCCGTTGCGCATCATGCGCTCGGCTATGCTGATGTCTGCTTGAATATAGCGATAACGCTCCGGGTGAGCGATGATGACACGTAAGCCCTGCTCCTGCAGGCAGCACAGCACGCGCTCCCAGTTAGCAGGCATGAGAGAGGATGAAAGTTCGAGCAAAAACTCGTCTGAACCCTCAAAGCAGAATTCATGAGCACGCTCAATGCCTAGGTCGAGGAGCTTTTCTAAGCGCACCTCATAACCTAGCACCAAGTCAACGCTTTCGGTGTGACGCTTTAATTCCTCAAAGTTCTTTTTGATTAAGGCGGCATCAAAATGGCGCGACTGACAATGAGGGGTACAGACTATCTGGGTAACACCCGCGTCTTCGGCGGCCTGTAACATCTCAAGCGATTGCTTAAGAGTCTCAGACCCATCATCCACGCCATAGATGATATGGCTATGAATATCGCGCATGGTACCACCCCCTTTATGCCACTATGCTTCGTCGCCTCATATACTGCATGCCTACCAGTTACTCATACGTCGGCCTCGCATCTGTCACTAACCACGCGTCCTAATGCTTGCGCTTCTCTGCCTTCTTGGCATTCTTGGCAGCCTTGCGAGAACTCCGCGAGTCGCCATAGTTGTAGTAGTAGTAATAGTCAGAAGTCTCATGCTCGCAGCCCACCATCACGGCGCCCACGATATTCGCGCTGGCTTTTTTCAACTGCTCCACCGTGCGTTGTACAATGTCACGCTTGGTTTGCCCACGCCGCACTACCACCAGCACGCCGTCAACCAGCGAGGAGAGAACCGCCGCATCCACAAATATGCCCAGCGGAGGCGTATCAAAAATCACATAATCAAATTGCGCCGCCAGCTCGTCGATAAACGCCTTATATCTCTTGGAGGCAATCATGTCTGCCGGGTTGGGAATATAGGGTTCTGCATCGACAAAAAACAAATTGGGAATAGAGGTGGTATGAATGATGCTTGCCAGCGGAGCCTGCCCGGAAAGAAAGGCGTAGACTCCTTTGCCCTCGTGTATTGCAAATACCGTCGAGAGCGTATGGCGACGCATGTCAGCCTCCACCACGCATACGCGGTTGCCCGAGGTTGCAATGGCGGCAGCCAGATTAAGGGTTGTAGTGGTCTTACCTTCATCGGGAAGCGCCGAGATAAGCGCGATGGTCTTAATGGGAGAATCAAGCGAGGAAAACCGTATGTTGGCAAAAAGCGTCTTTGCGTCATTTTGCAACTCGGGGTACACGCCAATTGAGCTAAACTTCTTTCCCTTGCGCACCATCATCGGTCTACCTCAACTTCCTGATGTCAGATATTCTGCCGACTACCGGAATGCCCAGAGCCTCTTCCATCTCTTCAGGATTCTTAAATGATGTGTTCAGCATGTCTGCAATAACCACTACCGCAATCGCCAAGAACAGGCCCGCTAAAGCAGCTATCGCCGTATACAGCACGCGGCTCGGGCCCGACGGGCTGGTGGGCGTGGTGGCAGGGTCGATCACATTGATGCTTTTGACGCCCATCACATCAACGGCCACCTTGGAAAGCTCGCTTGCAATCTGATTACAAACGATAGCCGTCGTGCCGGCTGAAGACCCCGTTACCGAAATCGAGATAACACGTGTGGTGGTACCCGAGGTAACCGCTACCTTATAGCTATCGAGTGAAGGCATATTGAGATTGCTCGCCGCTCGGTCAAGCACGGTGCCCGATTTAGCCAGCGTAGAGATATCGTTACTGAGCATTTGGCTCGCAGAAAGATCACTATAGGTGGTCGAGGATGCCGCGCTGGCGCTTTCGTTCGAAGACGAGAGCACGTAGACGGTCACCGTAGCGGTGTAGACATCTTTCAAAACACCCCAGCAAAATGCAGCAGTCACCAAGGCAAACACCAGAGGAAACACTATGACAAGCGCCAATTTCTTCCGTAGTAATCCCAGTAATTCCAATAACGTCATCAGTGTTCTTTCTCTTAAACCATACGAGCACCGGTAACAATACTCTTGAGGTTAGTGAGTCAACCGTTTCGAGTCAACCGTTGCTTGAGTTTTTGAAGATAGCAGCGTAATACTATCATGTAGATTAGCCTCTTATCCTGCGCAAAAGCCTAGGAACCCGTATGCGGGCCGACTTCAATACCTCAAGCAACACTTGATTTACACTTTACCACTAGAGCGCGAATAATAGAACCCGAGTGAGAGTAAAAAAGCTGGTTGCTTAAGGTAAAACCCTTGGTTACGGTGCAGGTATGGTTATTTATGAGGTTATAGTTATTTTATAAACCGATCGTAGGACACTTCCAAAAAGCGGCAGATCGCAGCGTACTCGTCAACGCTAAGCTTGCGACGTCCCGCAAGGATGTCGCACATGGTATGAGGAGAGACATTGATAGAGTCCGCAAGGGCGCGCTGTTTGATTCCTTTGACTTTGATGTATTCAGCAATGTGTTCGTAAACCATAATAGTTTCACTCCAATTCGGTATAGCGAGCAGTCTGCTCAGCTTGATGTATACATTCACGTTCTCGGACGAATTACCTAAGAGTTATAGCCGCATGTTGTGTGTTCATCGTGCGCATACAACCACCAACTTTCAAGTATTGCTGGGGAAAATTAACCTACTTGAAACTGACTCAGAAACAAGGTCGTGACATGCCGCGGTACCGTTATAGATTTTCAGTAACTCTTAAAATTTCACGGTCAGCATAAACCTCCCCATTATCTCTGGCCTACACACAACGCCCTATCAGGACAACCAACGAGAAGTAACTTCCAAAAGCGAATATGTCCCCTTATAAGAGGTAAAATTCACCTGATGGATGAGCGACTGGTTTTCTATAGGCACCGTCTGCCACGAGACTTTCAGCGTATCCCCTGTTGCCACAGGACGAGACAGCGTGCGCGGCATCCATTTACCCAGTAGAATATAGGCAGATTCTGTGTTGTTAGCAAATGTCTCTCCAACAAAGGTACGCGTCATCGTTGAGGAGGAATCATCGGCTGGCGCAGTTATCATGATGCCGTTAACGTACCTGCTGCCATCGTTGAAATCGTTAACAGCAAGAGCTCGCTGGTTAAAACCCCAGATAGAGAGAAGTAGAACAACAAGTAGCAGAAAGAGCCGAAAAGCGACAAAGCAGACAGATCGACACGCAATTGTCAGACTTCTAAACGACAGCGCAGCATATTCCTCATACACGGTAATACTGTTTGCATAAGAGTAGAAACTCGGAAGGGACGGTATCCCCTCCCGCACAGAACTGAGCGGGTATGTCAGCGCATGCGAAACGTTCATGTTAATGATGGATTTCTACGCAGTTTTCAAAAACAAATACAAACTCGCGAAATACGGAAGAAAGGCTGTTGGTATACACACGACTATGCACAATATCCCCTTTCCGATGTCAAAATACAATACCCTCAAGACTGAGTTTACTCTAGGAAAACGACAACTGCAAGAACTAAATTAAAGCATTGCTTGACTGCGGACTGCCAATGGACCCCAGATAATCGGCCATAAAGCACCTAACGGTTAAAGACATTGTTAAGTTTGAAACTATAATCAACAGATGCCACATCGTCTGGTCCGTTTTCTTTTTGCTACGAGATGTTCCTCGCACATGATGCGTCGTATTACTTTCTCAGATACTGTGATACCTTCTTCCTCGCGGAGGGCTGTCTGAATACGTCGATACCCATACGAATCATTACTTCTATGAAAAATTACCTTCACCAGAGCGCGCAACTCCGCCTGGTCATCATCGCGCAGAGAGGTATGACGCGCAACAAAATAGCTACTTTTTGAAAGTTTGAAGTGTATGAGAAGATCTTTAAGATGATATTTTGGGCGAAGAATGTCGACCGCTGCGGCCTTCTGAGCATTAGATATATCCTTATGAGAGAGACGGGCGCTTTCCCTTAATACCTGTATGGTAGCTTTCAGACAATCGTTTTGAAATTCCAGGAAACGGACTCGCTCCAAAGAGGAGCCAAACATACCATAGGAAAATTCTAGATCAGATGTCATGTACAACGCGCGATCTTGAATCTCCCCCGAGTGAAAATTACCTCGCTCTAACCCATTACCTTTCATACGCAGCACCTCGATATCTTTGAATAAATTGACATTCCATTTTTGATTCAAGTACAATCTTGTCCGCACAATGTATAATTATGTATACTAAACATTATATTTTAAAGCGAATAAACATTCCGAAATACGGTAGTAATATACTCAAATTCAGAAAAACAAAAACTATCTTTACTAAAACTACAGTGTCGGTTTAAATAAAACTACCAAAATACACAATAGAAAGCCTATAAAGAATATTTCAATGCAACTATTCGATACATTGGTTCCACAAATTTCACTCACCTTGTTGCATTATCGACAGATTGTTTTTGCTCGCGCAGATATTGTCCACAAAGCAGTAAGGGTCGCATACGCGACCCTTACTCGTAACTCTGTATGTGTGTAGCTGCTACCCTATGACGTCGCGTATAGATATGGTAATCATCTTAGCCATACTGGCACGCCAGGCAGCGTCACGGGGGTTCATCACAAAGACACCGCCACCACTGTTGACGCCTCCTATGATGCCCCAAGAGGCACACCATTCAACGTTAGCCAGTGCCCAATCAGAAACCTCATCCATACCTTGTATATGGCTGTAGTCAACCGGACCGGTCTGAGCTCCCTTGACGGGATCTATAACCCGTACATAGCGTGTAATCATGGCGCAGAGTTCTTCTCGTGATATCAGGTTATCGGGTGCTACATGCGTATACTCAGGCCCATAGCCTGTCATAACGCCTACTGCCTTTGCCCAGTTGATAGCGGCGGTGTAATAGACTCCGGTCGCTTCATCATCAAATACCGCAGTAGTGGCATAGTTACTTGGGTCAATAGTTGAACCATAGATAGCAATAAGAGAAGGATCTTCGTTACACGCTGCGCGATAGAGAATTGTTGCTACCTGACCGCGTGAGATGAAATCAAGTGGACCGAACTCGGTGGTACCGGCATACCCACTCATAAGATCATTTTCAACCACATAGGTAAGCCAGCCATCGGTGATATACCACATGTCATAGCTTACATCGCTGAACCTGACGACCGTAAAGTCAGTGCTATTAGTAGCGGTATAGTTACCGATACCGGTGATAGTAGCAGTAGCCGTACCGTTTACGGTGTTATTGGTATAGCTTTTGGTGTAGTCAACTCCTAAGGCAAGAGTCGTAGCACCGTCAGTGACAGCAAGCGTTGGTTCTACGGGCACACCTACATAGAGCTTCTTGGAGATGGGTGCTATCACACTTGAGGCTATGCTTTTAGGGATGATATTGAAGGTGGCATCGAGTGTTCCGCTAAAGCTACCTATGCCGGTAACGGTTACCGTTGCCGTACCAAGGTTTACGTTATCAGCATAGCCCAGCGTGTAATCGGCATCTTTGACAAGCGGCGTACCGCTATAGGTAACGGTTGGCTCAGGAGTGATTGCGCTTCCCGTATAGGTCACATCAGAGATCGGGGCCACGCTTGCATCTGCTATATTGCGGGCCACGATATCAAATGTGGCGCTCGTGCTACCCGTGCAATTACCCATACCCGCTATGGTGATAGTAGCCGTTCCCATGTTTACGTTATCTGAGTAAGAAGGCGTGTAGTCGGTGCCTTCTATCAAGGTAACGGTGTCTGCGCCATTGGAATAGGTAAGAACAGGAGCAGGCGTGATCGCAGAACCCGTGTAGTCATAGGTATCAGGAGTAAGCGTTACCACAGCACCTGCAATATCAACAGAGTTCTGAGGAAGGATCTGCCCACTATATCCTAGGCTCAGCCAGTTCTCAAGGGCTGAGGTATGGATGATGGAGTTGTCATTGCAATAGATATCAGTAAGCAGGGAGTTGGCACTGGTATCCAGCGAGATAAGAGCGTTGTTATAGCAGTAGAGAACCCCCAGGGCTAGATTGTTGCTGAGGTCTAGAGCACGTATTTGATTGGTGTCGCAATCAAGCCACTCAAGAAGGGTGCTGCTGCTTACATCAAGAGAAGTAATCATATTGGTGTTGCAGTCAAGCCATTTCAGTGCGCTAGCACCACTTAAGTTAAGCGAAGCGAGAGCGTTGTAGTTACAGTGCAATTCCGTCAGAACAGCGTTGTTACTTACATCAAGTGCGATAAGGGCGTTGTGATCACAAGCCAATAGCGTGAGATCGGTGTTAGCACTTACATCAAGAGAAGTAATCGAGTTCAAATTACAGATAAGCTCACGTAACTCAGTATTTGAGCTTACGTCAAGAGTGGTGAGCAAGTTTTGCTCACAGTACAGATCTCTTAAGGTAACGGCTGCGCTTACATCAAGAGAAGTAAGTCCGCGTACCACAGCCCTCACACTTACCACAGAGGCTCCACCAAGAGTAGCGGGCACTGAGGGTGTGGTAGTGCCCACTACATCGGTGATATAGGTACCATTCCCGTACGCGCCGCTACCATCAGTTACCACGGTATAGACAAACGGCGTGATGGTGAAGTTCTCGCTTTTCGTGCCACCAAAGCTACCTATGCCGGTAACGTTCACCGTTGCCGTACCGAGATCGACGTTATTGGTGTAGGACAGCGTGTAGTCAGTATCTTTGACAAGCGGCGTGCCGCTATAGGTAACTACCGGTTCAGGGGTAATAGCGCTCCCCGTCCACGTCTGCTCATAGATAGTCGAGAGCGTGGCAGTAGAGATGTCTGTGAGCTGCGGAAGTATCTGTCCTGAGTGGCCCGACGTTGCAAGCCAGGCTTCAAGAGCTGAAGTATCAACAATGTAGTTGTTGTTGCAATAAAGAGTATCCAGCAATGTATTAGCGCTTATATCAAGAGCAGTGAGCTGATTGTCGTTGCAATAAAGAGTACTCAACAATGTATTAGCGCTTATATCAAGAGAGACGAGCTGATTGTCGTAACAAAAAAGACCATTCAGCAATGCATTTGCACTGACATCAAGAGCAGTGAGCTGATTGTTGCCACAAACAAGTTGTGTCAATTGCGTATTAGCACTCGCATCAAGAGAGGTAAGCTGATTGCTGTCACAATCAAGTTGTGCCAGCTGCGTATTTGCGCTGACATCAAGAGACGTGAGTTGATTGTGGTAACAGACAAGTCGCGTCAGTTGCGTGTTTGCGCTGACATCAAGAGAGGTAAGTTGATTGCTGCCACAATAAAGAGTATCCAGCAACGTATTTGCACTGGCATCAAGAGCGGTGAGTTGATTGAAGTCACAAACAAGTTGTACCAGTTGCGTATTTGCACTGACATCAAGAGCGGTGAGTTGATTGCTGCCACAAACAAGTTGTACCAGTTGCGTATTTGCACTGACATCAAGAGAGGTAATTCCACACATCGCAATATACACGCTTGCTACATTCGCTCCGCCAAGTGTAACAGGAACAACCACATCAGTAATGCCACCTGTCATACCGGTGATATAGGCACCATTTCCAAACGAGCCGCTCCCGTCAGTTACCACATGATAGACAAACGGCGTGATGGTGAAGTCCTTGCTTACGCTACCGGTATAACTGCCGATTCCTGTAGCAGTTACTGTCGCCGTACCAAGATTTACATTGTTGGTATAGGAAAGCGTGTAGTCGGTATCTTTGACAAGCGGCGTGCCACTATAGGTAACGGTGGGCTCAGGGGTAATGGCACTCCCCGTCCACGTCTGCTCATAGATAGTTGAGAGCGTAGCTGAGGAAATGTCTGTCGCTTGTGTCCCTATCGCGGTACTGCCAGCAAACGCTTGAACGGGGAGAAGTGACGTGATCAGGATACATGAGAGCAAGATTACCAGTATCTTTCTCCCTGTGCCGATGTCTCTTTTTGAAGCGATACTTGTTTTCATATGCATCCTCTCTTGGGGGGCTATACACATTTACTCATCAACCGGATGTCTTCTTTCGTATCAACACAGTGATAAACTGAACACAAATTAATATATTATACTAATTTGTTCATATATAAGTAAGTACTATGTAAATAATATATATTTTCTATTTTGTTTTTGCTACATACGTTTCGCTTTTATAAACGTAGCGACAACAGTAAGGGTCGCGTGCGCGACCCTTACTTGTAACTCTGTATGTGTGTAGCTGCTACCCTATGATGTCCCGTATAGATACGGTAATCATCTTGGCCATACTGGCACGCCAAGTAGCGTCATGAGAATTCATTACAAAGACATCGCCGCCCATGTAAACGCCGCCGACAACACCCCAAGAGGCACACCATTCAACGTTAGCAAGTGCCCAGTCAGAAACCTCATCCATACCTTGGATGTCGTGGTAATCTATCGACCCAGCATTTGCTCCTTTGGCGGGATCCATAGCTCTCACATAGCGTGCAATCATGGTGCAAAGCTCTTCTCGAGTAATCAGGCCATCAGGTGTTACATACTTGTACTCCGTTGCATAGCCGCTCATAACTCCTGCTGCCTTTGCCCAGTTGATAGCTGCAGTGTAATAGACCCCGGTTGCCTCATCATCGAAAACGGCAGTGGTGGCATAGTTGCTCGGGTCAGTGGTTGAACCATAGATAGCAATAAGAGAAGGGTCTTCGTTGCACGCTGCACGATAGAGAATCGCCGCCGCCTGACCACGAGAGATGAAATCCAGTGGACCGAACTCCGTGGTGTCGGCATACCCACTCATAAGATCATTTTCAACCACATAGGTAAGCCAGCCATCGGTGATATACCACGCGTCATCGTCTGTATCGCTACACCTGACGACCGTAAAGTCAGTGCTGCTCGTGGCGGTGTAGTTACCGATACCAGTGATAGTAGCCGTAGCCGTACCGTTGAGCGTATTATTGATATAGTTCGTGGTGTAGTCAATCCCCAAGATTAGAGTAGCTTCACCGTCAATCACGGTTAAAGCTGGCTCTACCGGAACACCCACATAGAGCAACTTATCCAAGATGGGGCTTATCACTGCTAAGGCTATGCTCTTGGGGGTAATATTAAAGGTTGCACTCGTGGTGTTTGCGTAGCCTCCGATACCGGTAATGGTGATGGTAGCGGTGCCGACGCTTACGTTGTCTGAATAGACAAGGGTGTAGTCGACTCCTTCAACCAGTGTAGTCAATCCCTCAGTTATAAGCACAACCGGTACAAGCGCATCCCCGGTGTATATCTGATCAGCAATTGAGTCAACCGTAGCTGAGGCGATGTCGATGCTTGTGATATCAAAGGTGGCACTGGTACTACCGGTGAAGTTAGCGATACCGGTAATGTCAACCGTAGCAGTACCCACGTTTGTGTTATCGGCATAGGTAAGCGTGTAGTCGACTCCTTCTGTAAGCGTGATCCCATTAAAGGTAAGAACAGGTATCGGTGTGATAGGTGAACCCGTCCAGGTCTCGTTTGAGATCGCGTCAACCGTGGCTGATGAGATGTCTGCTGAGACGATACTAAAGGTTACACTCGTGGTGTTTGCGTAGCCTCCGATACCAGTAATGTCAACCGTAGCCGTACCGACGTTTGTGTTATCGGCATAGGTAAGCGTGTAGTCGACTCCTTCAGTAAGTGTCGTTGAGCCTTCCGTGATGTGTATGAGCGGAGTGATCACATCCCCGGTGTATATCTGATCAGCAATTGAATCAACCGTAGCTGAGGCGATGTCGATGCTTGTGATATCAAAGGTGGTAGACGCAGAACCGGTGAAGTTAGCGATACCGGTAATGTCAACCGTAGCAGTACCCACGTTTGTGTTATCGGCATAGGTAAGCGTGTAGTCGACTCCTTCTGTAAGCGTGATCCCATTAAAGGTAAGAACAGGTATCGGTGTGATAGGTGAACCCGTCCAGGTCTCGTTTGAGATCGCGTCAACCGTGGCTGATGAGATGTCTGCTGAGACGATACTAAAGGTTACACTCGTGGTGTTTGCGTAGCCTCCGATACCAGTAATGTCAACCGTAGCCGTACCGACGTTTGTGTTATCGGCATAGGTAAGCGTGTAGTCGACTCCTTCAGTAAGTGTCGTTGAGCCTTCCGTGATGTGTATGAGCGGAGTGATCACATCCCCGGTGTATATCTGATCAGCAATTGAATCAACCGTAGCTGAGGCGATGTCGATGCTTGTGATATCAAAGGTGGTAGACGCAGAACCGGTGAAGTTAGCGATACCGGTAATGTCAACCGTAGCCGTACCCACGTTTGTGTTATCGGCATAGGTAAGCGTGTAGTCGACTCCTTCTGTAAGCGTGATCCCGTTAAAGGTAAGAACAGGTATCGGTGTGATAGGTGAACCCGTCCAGGTCTCGTTTGAGATCGCGTCAACCGTGGCTGATGAGATGTCTGCTGAGACGATACTAAAGGTTACACTCGTGGTGTTTGCGTAGCCTCCGATACCAGTAATGTCAACCGTAGCCGTACCGACGTTTGTGTTATCGGCATAGGTAAGCGTGTAGTCGACTCCTTCAGTAAGTGTCGTTGAGCCTTCCGTGATGTGTATGAGCGGAGTGATCACATCCCCGGTGTATATCTGATCAGCAATTGAGTCAACCGTAGCTGAGGCGATGTCGATGCTTGTGATATCAAAGGTGGCACTGGTACTACCGGTGAAGTTAGCGATACCGGTAATGTCAACCGTAGCAGTACCCACGTTTGTGTTATCGGCATAGGTAAGCGTGTAGTCGACTCCTTCTGTAAGCGTGATCCCATTAAAGGTAAGAACAGGTATCGGTGTGATAGGTGAACCCGTCCAGGTCTCAGAGGAAAGTGCTTCAATAGTGGCAGAAGAGATATCAGCTGAGACGATGGCGAAGTTCTCACTCGCACTACCCGTGTAGCTACCAATGCCGGTAACGGTCACCGTTGCAGTTCCCAGATCGACGTTATTGGTGTAGGAGAGCGTGTAGTCAGTATCTTTGACAAGCGTGTTCCCGCCATAGGTAACCGTAGGCTCAGGCGTGATCGCGCTTCCCGTCCAGGTCTGCTCATAGATAGTCGAGAGCGTGGCAGTAGAAATGTCAAACTGATTCTGAGGCAGAACTTGGCCCGAATGTCCGGATATTGCAAGCCATGCCTCAAGGACGGAGGTGTCTGCAATGTAGTTATTGCCGCAATCAAGCAAAGATAAATTCGTATTGGTGCTCACGTCGAGAGAAGTAAGAGAGTTGTGGTCGCAAAGGAAAAATTCCAGTTGCGTATTAGCACTCACATCAAGAGACGAAAGTGAGTTGTAACTACAGGCAAAAAATCCCAGTTGCGTATTAGCACTTAGATCCAGCGATGTAAGGGAGTTATATCTACAAGCAAAGAACATCAATTGCGTATTAGTACTCACATCAAGTGAAGCAAGAAAGTTTTGGTTACAATCAAGATATTTTAATCCCGTAACGGAACTTATGTCCAGCGTGGTAAGTCCACAACTTTGAAGTTCAAGACTCGCCACATTTGCTCCGCCGAGAGTAGCGGGTACAACCACATCGGTCATACCGCTGACAATACCGGTGATGTAGGCTCCGTTACCATAAATGCTGCTGCCCTCAGTCAACATGAAATAAGTAAACGGCGTGATGGTGAAGTTTTCGCTTTTTGTACCAGTGTAGCCACCAATGCCGGTAACCGTTACTGTTGCGGTTCCTAGATCGACGTTATTGGTGTAGGACAGTGTGTAGTCAGTATCTTTGACAAGCGTGTTCCCACCGAGAGTAACCGTAGGAAGAGGGGTGAGCACGCTTCCCGTCCACGTCTGCTCATAGATAGGTGAAAGGGCGGCAGCAGAGATATCAATTTTGTTTTGTGGCAGAACCTGCCCATCATGCTCCCCCGTCGCCAGCCATGCTTCAAGGGCAGAGGTATTAGCGATGTAGTTATCTCTACAATCGAGCACAAATAAATTCTCATTGGTGCTCACATCCAGTGAGGTAAGGAAGTTACTCTGACAATCAAGCAAAGATAAATTCGTATTGGTGCTCACGTCGAGAGAAGTAAGGAAGTTATTTCTACAATGGAAAGATATCAGTTGCGTATTGGCGCTCATATCAAGAGAAGTAAGGGAATTGTAATTGCAATCGAAAAACGTCAATTGCGTATTAGCACTCACATCCAGTGAAGTAAGAGAGTTTTGGCTGCAATTAAGATTTTTTAATCCCGTGACAGAGCTTGTGTCCAACGTGGTAAGTCCACGATTTTGAAGTTTGATGCTCACCACACTCGCTCCGCCCAATGTGACGGGAACAACCGCGGCGGTAATCCCGCCAACAATGTCAGTGATATAGACACCATTACCATAGGAACCACTACCGTTATAATAGACAAACGGCGTTATAGTGAAGTTCTCACTTTTTGTACCGCCATAGATACCAATGCCGGTGACGGTCACCGTTGCGGTTCCCAGATCAACGTTATTGGTATAAGACAACGTGTAGTCGGTATCTTTGACAAGCGTGTTTCCACCGTAGGTAACTACCGGTTCAGGGGTGAGCGCGCTTCCCGTCCACGTCTGTTCATAGATAGGTGAGAGCGTTGCCAGCGAGAGGTCCGGTGTGTTCTGCGGGAGAAGCTGGCCGGCGTGTCCCAATGCGAACCATGCTACGAGGGCTGATGTGTCTGCGATGCGATTATCGGAACAGGAAAGATACCACAATTGCGGATTGGCGCTCACATCAAGTGAGGTGAGGTTATTGTATGAACAATAGAGTCTTTGAAGAGCTATGTTTTCACTTACGTCAAGTGAGGTGAGGTTATTGTATGAACAGGAAAGTTTTGTAAGGGCTACATTTTCGCTTACATCAAGTGAGGTAAGCACGTTGTTATTGGCCTGAAGTATTACCAATTGTGGGTTATGGCTTACGTCAAGAGAAGTAATCGAATTGAAATCGCAATATAAGTACTGCAAATCAATATTATTATTCACGTTGAGAGAAGTAAGGGAACTGTTTGAACAAACAATTCTTTTTAATCCAGTTGCAGAGCTCACGTCAAGAGAAGTAAGCCCACCACTCAAAAAGTTTGCAGCTAAGACCGTTGCTCCCCCTAAAGTTTGAGGTATCACGAGATTGGTAAAGCTGACGACGGAATTATCAATATAGGCCCCATTACCATAGTCATCGCTTCCGTCGGTTACCACATGATAGGCAAACGGCGTGATGATGAAGTCCTCGCTTTTCGTGCCGCTAAAGCTACCTATGCCGGTAACGGTCACCGTTGCCGTACCGAGGCCGACATTGTTGGTATAAGAAAGTGTGTAGTCGGTATCTTTGACAAGCGGCGTACCGCTATAGGTAACGGTGGGCTCAGGAGTCATGGCGCTTCCCGCCCACGTCTGCTCATAGATAGTTGAGAGTGTGGCTGATGAGATGTCTGTCGCTTGTGTCCCTATCGCGGTACTGCCAGCAAACGCTGGAACGGGGAGAAGTGACGTGATCAGGATACATGAGAGCAAGACTGCCAGTATCTTTCTCCCTGTACCGATGTCTCTTTTTGAAGCGATACTTGTTTTCATATGCATCCTCTCTCGGGGGGCTATACACATTTACTCATCAACCGGATGTCTTCTTTCGTATCAACACAGTGATAAACTAAACACCAATTAACAAATTATACCAATTTGTTCATATATAAGTAAGGACTATGTAAATTATATATATTTTCTATTTTGTTTTTGCTACATACGTTTCGCTTTTATAAACGTAGTAACAGCAGTAAGGGTCGCATATGCGGCCCTTACTCGTAACTCTGTATGTGTGTAGCTGCTACCCTATGACGTCCCGTATAGATACGGTAATCATCTTAGCCATACTGGCACGCCAGGCAGGGTCGCGTGGGCACATATCAAAGATGCCACCGCCTCGGTTAAGACCACCGACAATACCCCAAGAAGCACACCACTGCACATTGGCACGCGCCCAGTCAAAGACTTCGTCCATACCGCGGATGTTGCTGTAGTCAACCGGACCTGTCTGAGCTCCCTTGGTGGGATCTACTACGCGTACATAGCGAGCGATCATAGTGCAGAGCTCTTCTCTTGAGATCATGTTATCCGGCGCTACCACCCTGTACTCAGGTGCATAGCCGGTCATGATTCCTGCTGCTTGCGCCCAGTTGATGGCAGCAGTGTAATAGACTCCCACCGCCTCATCAACAAATACCGTGGTGGTGGCGTAGTGGCTGGGGTCTGTGGTAGAACCATAGATGGATACAAGAGAAGGATCGTCTTTGCAGGCGGCACGGTAGAGTACCGTTGCCACCTGAGCACGCGAGATGAAGTCAAACGGGCCGAAGTCAGTGGTACCGGCATAGCCACTCATGAGATCGTTTTCAACCACATAGGTAAGCCAGCCATCTGTGATATACCACAGGTCATAGCTCACATCACTAAACCTGACGACGCTGAAGTTTATGCTCGTGGTGTTGGTGTAATGCCCGATACCTGAAGCAGTAGCGGTGGCTGTACCGTTTAGGGTGTTGTTAGTATAGGACAGCGTGTAGTCAATATCTTTGACAAGTGTGTACGATCCATCTTGTATGGTAAGGAGAGGCTCTACCGGAGAACCGGTATAGAGCTTCTTTGAGACAGGGGTTACCACGGTTGAGGCGATGTCTTTGCCGACGATGTCAAAGGTCACGTCTCTGCTACCTGAGAGGTTGTTGATACCGGTAAGCGTGATGGTCGCTGTTCCCACATTGATGTTGTTCACATAGGAAAGCGTATAGTCGGTGTCTTTCACGAGCGTCATACCGTTAAAGGTGGCTACCGGTAAAGGCGTTATCGCAGAACCCGTCCACGTCTGATCTGAAACCGGGGCTACCGTAGCTGAGACAATGTCACGGGCCACAATGTTAAAGGTGGTGCTGGTGTTTCCTCGATAGTGTCCGATACCGCTTATGACTATCGTAGCAGTGCCTACCCCTGTATTGCCTATATAAGAAATCGTATAGTCGCTGTCTCTGACAAGCGTGATTGTTTCGTAGGTAACAGTTAGACTCGGAGTGATGGCATTCCCCGTCCAAGTCTGATTAGGAACAGCCCCTATGGTTGAAAGCGTAATATCTTTAAAGATGATGTTAAAGGTCACATCCGTACTACTTTTGAAGTTACCGATGCCACTAACCGTTACCGTAGCCCTGCCTACTTCGATGTTGTCGGCATATGAGAGTGTATAGTCGGTGTCTTTTACCAGCGTGGCCCCGTTAAAGGTGATGACAGACAAAGGAGTGATGGCACTCCCCGTCCAGGTCTCATCAGCTATGAGGGCGATGCTGGCAGAGGCGATATCGGCGGCTACGATATCAAACGTAGCGCTCGTGGTGCCCGTGCAGTTACCTGTTCCCGTGATGGTGATAGTCGCGGTTCCTACGTTTACGTTATCACTATAGGCAAGCGTATAGTCCGTACCTTCTATCAAGGCAACGGTGTCTGCTCCATTGGAATAGGTAAGTACCGGTACCGGCGTGATACCTGATCCGGTATAGGTATAGATACGAGGGTTCAGCACTACACCTGCACCCGTAATATCAACAGTGTTTTGAGGAGTAACCGCGCCCACATGTCCAGAAACTGCCAACCAGTTTTCAAGGGCAGCGGTATGGATAATGTAGTTGTAATCACAATACAATGTTGTAAGTAAGGTGTTGGCACTTACATCAAGCGAAATGAGAACGTTATTGTTACAGCTCAATTGAACCAACTGGGTAGTATGACTCACGTCAAGCGAGGTCAAAGAATTGTTCTCGCAGGCAAATGAATTCAATTGGGTGTTTGAGCTTATATCAAGAGAGGTAAGAAAATTCCACGCGCAGTAGAGGGTTTCAAGTGGCGTATTGTGGCTTACGTCAAGAGAAGCAAGATTGTTGAAGCTACAGTCAAGCACCGTCAATGCCACGTTGTTACTGACATCAATCGAAGTAAGCTGATTACCGGCACAGATGAACTCTTCAAGAGATGAATTGTGGCTTATATCAAGAGAGGTAAACAGATTCCCTGAACAATAGAGATCTTCTAATGCGGTGTTGTGGCTTACATCAAGAGTTACCAGATTATTGGCGATACAAGAAAGCATCTTAAGCGCTAAAGCTGCACTTACATCTAAAGCAGTAAGCGAATATCCAGAAAGCTCAACGCTTACTACATTCGCTCCGCCAAGTGTAACCGGAACAACCATATCAGTAATGCCACCTGTCATACCGGTGATATAGGCACCATTTCCAAACGAGCCGCTCCCGTCAGTTACCACATGATAGACAAACGGCGTGATGGTGAAGTCCTTGCTTACGCTACCGGTATAGCTACCGATTCCCGTAGCGGTTACCGTCGCCGTACCAAGATTCACATTGTTGGTATAAGACAGTGTGTAGTCAGTATCTTTGACAAGCGTGTTCCCGGCGTAGGTAACCGTAGGGAGAGGAGTGATCGCACTTCCCGTCCACGTCTGCTCGTAGACAGGCGAGAGCGTGGCAAGAGAGATATCCCATGCGTATTGAGGCAGAACCTGCCCCTCATGTCCGGGTACTGTAAGCCAGGCTTCAAGAGCTGAAGTGTCAACGATGTAGTTGTCGTTGCAATAAAGAGTATCCAGCAATGTATTAGCGCTTATATCAAGAGCAGTGAGCTGATTGTTGCCACAATAAAGAGTATCCAGCAACGTATTTGCACTTACATCAAGAGATGTAAGTTGATTGATGGAACAAACAAGCTGTATCAGTTGCGCGCTTGCACTGACATCAAGAGAGGTGAGTTGATTGTTGAAACAAACAAGCTGTGTCAGTTGCGTATTTGCACTGACATCAAGAGCGGTAAGCTGATTGTTGAAACAAACAAATTGTGCCAGTTGCGTATTTGCACTGACGTCAAGAGAAGTGAGTCGATTGATGGAACAAACAAACTGTGCCAGTTGCGTATTTGCACTGACATCAAGAACGGTGAGTTGATTGCTGTCACAAGAAAGTCGCGTCAGTTGCGTATTTGCACTGACATCAAGAGCGGTAAGCTGATTGTTGAAACAAACAAATTGTACCAGTTGCGTATTTGCACTGACATCAAGAGCGGTAAGCTGATTGATGGAACAATCAAGTTGTGTCAGTTGCGTATTTGCACTGACATTGAGAGCGGTGAGTTGATTGCTGGAACAGTAAAGAGTATCCAGCAACGTATTTGCACTGACATCAAGAGAGGTGAGTTGATTGCTGGAACAAACAAGTTGTACCAGTTGCGTATTTGCGCTGACATCAAGAGAGGTAATTCCATACCCCACAATATTCACACTTACAACGTCTGCTCCACCTAACGTTGCAGGAACAATTATGTCAGTTACACCCCCGACGATTCCATCAATATAGGCACCATTGCTTACTCCGCTTCCGCCAGTAATCACATAATAGAAAAACGGTGTAATGGTAAAGTTCTTGCTCACGGCACCCGTATAGCTACCAATACCGGTAACCGTCACCGTTGCGGTACCGAGATCGACGTTATTGGTATAGGAAAGTGTGTAGTCAGTATCTTTGGCAAGCGGCGTGCCGCTATAGGTAACGGTTGGAAGAGGGGTGACGGCACTCCCCGTCCACGTTTGCTCATAGATAGTTGAGAGCGTAGCAGTAGAGATGTCAAAGTGGTTTTGTGGCAAAACCTGTCCTGAATGTCCCCCATCCGCAAGCCATGCCTCAAGGGCAGAAGTATCTGCAATGTAGTTATTTTGGCAATAAAGCACCTCGAGCTGCATAAGCGATCCCACATCTAACGAGGTAAGATTGTTATTACTACAATCGAGATACTTTAATCCCCACATCAATTCCCATGCCGTGCTCACATCAAGTGAAGTAAGCCCACAGCCCGAAAACTCCACACTTACCACGCTCGCACCACCCAGCGGACCAAGTACAATCGCATCAGTCACGCCACCTACGATGCCCGTGATATAAGCACCATTCCCGTAGGAGCCGCTCCCATTTGAAACAACATGATAGACAAACGGGGTAATGGTGAAGCTTTTGCTCACGACACCCGTATAGCTACCGATTCCGGTAACCGTTATCGTTGCCGTACCAATAGTGACATTATTGGTATAGGAAAGTGTGTAGTCGACATCTTTGGTAAGCGTGTTCCCGCCATGAGTGACTGTTGGTTCAGGCGTAATCGACGAGCCCGTCCAAGTCTGATCATTGATAGTCGAGAGCGTAAATACTTCGCTCTGTGGCAAAACCTGTCCGTAGTGCCCAGATGTCGCAAGCCACGCCTCAAGAGCAGAAGTATCAGCGATGTAGTTATATCGACATAGGAGAGATATCAACTGAACGTTATGGCTTGCATCGAGAGAAGTAATGTAATTGTTATCACATTCAAGACGTTTCAACTGCGTATTTGCGCTGACATCAAGAGAAGTAAGAGCATTGGAACTGCATACAAGCTCTCTCAGGTTTGTGTGGGCGCTTACATCAAGAGAGGTAAGAGAGTTACTGTCACAGTAGAGCCCCGCCAGGTGTGTGTTAGTGCCTAAATCAAGAGAGGTAAGCGCATTATTGCTGCAATAGATGTTTCCAAGGTTCACGTTAGCACTCAAGTCTAGAGAGGTAAGATTGTTGCTACTACAATAAAGGCTTAACAACTGAATGTTGTGGCTCAGATCAAGAGAGGTAAGAGAGTCGCCGTGGCAGTTAAGTGATACAAGCAAGGGATTATTGCTCAAATCCAATGAAATGAGAGAATTCCCATGACAATACAGATCTGTGAGCTGAGTATTGGTACTCAAGTCAAGAGAAGTAAGGGAGTTGTTGCCGCACTGAAAGTTTATCAGTTGTGTGTTAGCACTCACATCAAGAGAGATGAGCGCATTATTGTCGCAAGCAAATCTTTTGAGCTGCGTATTATGACTTACGTCAAGAGAGGTAAGAGAATTGCGCTGACAGTACAGATCTGTCAGCTGCGTGTTAGCGCTCACGTCAAGAAAAGTAAGACGGCTTTCCGAGCAAACAAGAAACACTAGCTGTGCATTGTTGCTGACATCAAGTGAGGAAACCGGATTAACATTATAGAGACACTTCAATGATGTAGCGGCACTTACATCAAGAGAGAAAATCCCGCAACTAACGAGGAATGCGCTCACCACATTGGCTCCACCCAATGTGGCAGGGACAACCGCACTTGTAGTGCCACTGACGATACTAGTTATATAGGTACCGTTACCGTAGTCGCCACTTCCGTCGGTAACGACATGATAGACAAACGGCGTGATGGTGAAGTTCTCGCTCACAGCACCACTGTAACCACCGATTCCCGTAGCAGTTACCGTTGCGGTACCAAGACTCACGTTGTTGGTATAGGAAAGCGTGTAGTCGACATTTTTGACCAGTGTAGTGGCCCCATCGATAACCGTTGGCTCAGGCGTAACTGCGCTTCCTGTCCACGTCTGCTCATATATTGTCGAAAATGTGGCAGTAGAGATATTGATAGCCTGTGGTGTTATCACACCACTGCCAGCAAATGCTGGTGCTGGAATAAGCGAACCTATCAGGACAAACGATAATAGGGTTGCGAGCATCTTTTGTCCCCTACTGATGCTCTTCTTTGATGCGCTGTTCTGTTTCATGTGTGCCTTCTTTCCACGCCTTCTCACGTACTCTCAGTTATGTGGAAGCTTCATCCTCTATAATAATAGCAAGTAATATACAGTTTTATACATTTTATTGGTATATTTTTTTACTTATTTGTATAGTATTCTTACTAATTTGTTAATGAAACCACAGCAATTGTTTGAGCTGCAATCAAGCGAGCAGGCACATAAAAATATGAAGCCTTTACGTACGACTGATTCTATTAAGATTGAGACTACGAGCTTAAATGTTTCCGTGATAACTCGCTTCAGAAACATAACCTAAACGCAGGTTGGACCCAAACTTTTAATTTCTGGGTCCAACAATGAGGTCGCGCCTCACGCGACTATTATTTTTTCATGACTACAGACGCAATATATTCAAGAATTACTTAGTAGTCCTCGTCTTCTTCGTCTTCGGAGATATCATTCTTTGGCTTCTCGAGCCCATCAATAGTAATACCATTCTTGATAGCGTAATCCCAAAGCGCTGCGTGAATTGCCTCTTCGGCCAGAAGCGAGCAGTGTAATTTAATGGGGGGAAGACCATCAAGTGCCTCGGCAACAGCCGTATTGGTGATTGAAAGCGCTTCGTTTATGCTTTTTCCCTTTACGAGTTCAGTAGCCATACTGCTCGTAGCTACTGCCGCTCCGCATCCAAATGTCTTAAATTTCACATCTCTGATGATCTGATCGTCGTCGATATCAAAATAGATACGCATGATATCACCGCATTTGGCGTTTCCTACCGTTCCCACGCCGCTGGGATTTTCGAGTTCGCCCACATTACGGGGATGGGTGAAATGCTCCATAACCTTATCAGAATACATAATCGTTCTCCTCCGTTTCTAGGCAATCTTTGTCTTGAACAGGCGGGCGGGCGCATCTTTTCCGTCTTCACCATGAAGAAGGAAATCTTCATAGAGCGGACTCATGCTGCGCAAACGTTCGACAATACCGACAAGCTCATCAATGGTATAGTCAATGTCGGCTTGGGTGGTCTCTTCATCAGTGGTCAGGCGCAGTGAACCATGAGCGATCTCATGAGGAAGTCCGATGGCCAGAAGCACATGGGAAGGGTCAAGAGAACCCGACGTACATGCAGAACCACTCGAAGCGCAAATACCCTTATTCTCCAAACACAGCAGCAGCGACTCCCCCTCAATAAAACGAATGCTTACATTGATGTTGTTGGGAAGACGACGAGAAGCATCACCATTAAGGCGAACAAAGGGTATACGCGTCAGAATCTGACTGATTGCGTAATCTCGCAGAATGGTTTCTCGAGCAGCGCGTTCTTCAAGAGAAGCAAAAGCCTTCTCTGCAGCTTTCGCCATTCCCACGATAGCAGGTACATTTTCTGTACCGGCACGACGCTTGCGCTCCTGAGCCCCTCCCTGCAAAAAAGCCCCTATTTTGACTCCCGTACGAATGTAGAGAAATCCTACGCCTTTGGGGCCATTAAACTTGTGCCCTGAAGCCGAAAGCATATCGATATGCATCTCATCAACCGATATCGGTATATGAGCGTAGGCCTGAACCGCATCCGTATGAAACAAAACACCCGCTTCATGGGCTATAGCGCCAATTTCAGCGATGGGCTCAATGGTTCCAATTTCGTTATTGGCAAACATAAGTGTGATGAGAATAGTATCAGGTCGCAGCGCAGCGCGTACTGCTTCAGGGTCAACCAGTCCGTTCTCATCCACGTCCAGATAGGTTACTTCAAAACCATGCTTCTCAAGATACTGGCAGGAGTGAAGTACTGCGTGATGTTCAATGGTACTGGTAATGATGTGGCGACCCTTGACTGCGAGTGCGTCAGCAGTCATGCGAATAGCCCAGTTATCCGCTTCGGTACCTCCCGAGGTGAAATATATCTCCTTTGCCTTGCATCCCAAAGTAGCAGCAATGGTTGCACGCGCGTCGTCGATAGCAGCTTTAGCTTGTTGCCCCAACCCATAAATGGTTGAAGAGTTCCCATATTGTTTTGAAAAGTACGGCAGCATCGCATCTACAACAGCAGGATCGGTGCACGTTGTCGCAGCGTTATCAAGATAGATGATTCTCTGTTCCATAGTCAGGCCCCTTCATCAATTCCTACTATTTTAGTAGGAATAAAAGTTAGCCCCAGCATACTACAGGAATTCAGATTGTCAAGTACGCTTCAAAATTTCACAGAGTGCCCGCTGCGCGCGCCGCTTCGACCTCATCAATAGCCTCCTGAGGGCTATAGGGACAAAAGCCAGTTCCCTCTTTAAGAATCTCCAACGAATCGCCAACGTTGACAGTTCCGCCCTTCAACACAACGGCGAATATACCTTCCTTAGGAAAGATGCAGTCGCCGGCAAGATAGTAGATGGCACAACGCGTATGGCACACTTTGCCAATCTGACTAATCATGACCTCGACCTCATCGCCGAGCCGTACAACCGTTCCGATGGGTAAGGTGAGTAAATCGATACCAGCCGTTGTGAAGTTCTCTGCGAAATCGCCCTCGTTTACCTCAAGACCCAGTGCGCGGGCCTTTTCGATCGACTCGAGCGCAAGAAACGATACCTGTCGATGCCAATCGCCTGCATGAGCATCATCTGTGCAGCCAAGCTGCTCAACAACCACGACAGACCCAGATGCGACCGGCTCCTTGCGTGTTCCCTTCGCTCGTGAAAGATTGATACTGCAGATTGTTGGTGTGTCGGCCATGTCTCCTCCTGAAACCGCCCAAGCGGCCATTTAAACGTGAATAAAAACAGGCAGGAACCCTCTTCGGCCCCTGCCTGCCATTGCCTACTGATTCAGTACGTTTTAGGATACTTACCTCAGGATGACCTGTCAAGCGATCTGACTATTTGACAATAAGGACAGATGTGCCCGCGCTCCGTATGACCGCATAGCTCACACTTCCGAGCATACCACGGACAGCGCCCAACCCTCGACATCCCATGATGATACAGTCGGCTTCGTGGTCCTCGGCATAGGAGATGATCTCGTCTGCCGGCGCAACACCAAACACAAACTCGATGGTGATCTGATCTCTGACTGCGGCGATAGTGTCAGCTATCGTTGCCTCGAACTCGTTCTTTTTGATCATCACCCGTTCGTCATTTATCTCTTTGACCTGCTCAGGGTCGACGTACGACGCTTCTCCCCCAAACGGACTCATGTAGCTCATATATGTCTGGGTGTCTATGATAATGACGTTTACAATGTGAATTTCCACGCGTGAATCAGCCCGGGCAAATTCAACGGCCTTACGCAATGCGCTAAAAGCCAACTCGGAACCATCAAATGCAACGACAATACGGTTGAAGATCATGGGTCGCTCCTTCTCCAATAGCTGCTGGTATGACAGAAACTGCGTACTTCGTAGCACCCGGCTCCCCTGCTAACAATACACTAAAACACGTAAGCATCTAAGTCAAATATGCATTATTTCAGAGGCATAATCCTTCGTCCTATTAAGCGACAAGAAGTTCACCTCTAATCTTGCATTCCTATACCGCAAACTCCCGCTCAACAACCTGAGCAACTTTTCGAGCGACATCCTCCGCGACGCTCAGATCCTTTGCCTCAATCATAACGCGTACAAGAGGTTCAGTCCCTGATGCGCGCACCAGTACGCGCCCTTCTCCATTCAAGCATTCCTCGGCTTCGCGCACCGCATCATGAACAGCCGTGAGCGATGAAAGCAGACTTTTATTGGCTACCGGCACATTGATGAGGATCTGAGGATAGCGTGTCATGACCGCTGCTAGCTGAGCAAGTGTCTTTCCTGAACGCTTCATCTCTGCAATAAGCTGAACTGCCGTAATCAAACCATCGCCTGTAGAATTGTAATCAAGAAAGATGGTGTGCCCTGACTGCTCTCCACCTAAGACATAGCCATGGTTCAACATACATTCCAACACATGGCGATCGCCCACAGGTGTCTCTACTACATGAATGCCCTGTGCTTCCATAGCTTTTTTGAAGCCCAGATTTGACATGACCGTCGAAACGATAGTGTCATGCGCAAGCCGCCCTTGCTCCTTCAAAGCAACCGCACAGATAGCCCCTATTACGTCGCCGTCAAGAATATTTCCCTCTGCGTCAACGGCAAGGAGACGATCAGCGTCGCCATCATGGGCAATGCCAAGATCGGCATGACATTCTCGCACGAATGCAGAAAGTCCGCTGAGATGAGTCGAGCCACAATTGACATTGATGTCGTTACCATTGTAGTCATCATTCATCACATAAATCGTCGCGCCCAGTCTGCGCAATGCTTCGGGCGTAGTACGGCATGAAGCACCATGAGCGCAGTCAACGGCCACCACAAGGCCCGAAAAATCTATATCTCCCACCGTCTGCACCGCATGAGACACATAGAAATCGACGGCATCTTCAAGAGGCTCAGCACAGCCGACCGCTGCCCCCACCGCCGTAGTATCGCAGCGCTGATCGTGAAGAGCGTCAACCACATTGCAGAGGCGACGCAGATGACCATGACGGCCGAGAAGTTCATCGACCGCAGACCGCTCAAACATGAGCGCCCCTTGAAGGTAGTCCTCAAAGCGCTGCTGAATCTCCTCGCCCAACTTTCGGCCGTCAGCCGTAAAGAACTTGATGCCGTTGTAACGCGGAGGATTATGCGAAGCTGAAATAACAACCCCGCCGTCGTATCCCTTTTCACGGGACAGCAGCGCAATAGCAGGAGTCGGGATGATGCCAGCTAAATGAGCAATGCCTCCAGCGGACATGATACCGGAGATCAGCGCCGCCTCGAGCATAGCGCCGCTTCGACGGGTATCTTTACCTATGACAAGGTCTTTCCCCAGAAATAAAACAGCGGCCTGACCCAGATTATAGGCCATATTGCAGGTCAACTCTGTATTGGCTACACCACGTACACCGTCGGTGCCAAACAGGCGTCTAGGAGCATGCATGTACTCTCCCTCTGGTAGTTGCGATCGCTTTATTGTACACAAGAAATAGCTTCTTCTAGAAAATATCTTCGTATCAGCATCATTAACAAGAACAGCCGTCGATGCGACGGCTGTTCTTCGAAATTCTTATATCTGTTTTCGACATCAAACGATGTACAACAGCGAGTCTCTCGATTAGCGCTTTGAAAACTGCGGGCGCTTACGAGCCTTCTTGAGACCATATTTCTTACGCTCGACCACGCGAGCATCGCGTGTGAGGTAGCCAGCCTTCTTCAGATCAGCACGGTAGTCGCCAGCGTCAATGAGAGCGCGAGCAATACCCAGACGAACTGCGCCTGCCTGACCAGAGGTGCCGCCTCCGTTGCAAAGAGCAATGACGTCGAAGTGATCAACGGTATCGGTAGCCTTAAACGGCAAAACCGCATAGTTGAGAAGTTCTTGACGACCAAAGTAATCGGCGCCGTTGCGACCATTGATGGTCACCTTGCCGGTACCCGGCATGATACGCACACGCGCAATTGCATTCTTGCGACGTCCGGTACCATAATAGATTGCGTCATTAGCCATAGTTAATCCTTCACCTCAATTTCGCGCGGGCTCTGTGCTTGATGGGGATGCTCGGAACCAGTATAGACTTTGAGCTTCTTGCCCATCGCACGGCCGAGGGTGTTCTTGGGAAGCATGCCCTTGACTGCGTGTTCAATGACTCGCTCGGGGTGCTTTGCCATAGCCTCGGTGAAGGTCTCGGACTTGAGTCCTCCGGGATAACCACTATGGTGATAATAGGTCTTGGCAGCGGCCTTGGTACCCGTCACCTTGATCTTATCGGCATTGATGATGACAACGAAGTCACCGGTGTCGATATGGGGCGTGTATTGGGGTTTATGTTTCCCCTTGAGAATCTGAGCAGCCTTAGAGGCAACACGACCAAGAACCTGATCTTCTGCATCGATCAGGAGCCATTCGCGCTCCACATCTTTTGGCTTTGCGTAATAAGTACCCACGTATTCCTCCGTTGAGACATCTGGACGTATTCTTTTCCATTGCGTTACGGGGCTATGAAAATGAACCGTCTTAGTTTATGAGAGTTCCCGTGCTGGCGCAAGGGAGCCTCCCCGTTTTGTTACTCCTGCGAAAGATTAACCACAGGTTCTCCACCAAATAGCGCTGGCAAGAATCATTCGTCACGCCGCGAGAGCCCCGACACGCCTAGGAACGCAGAGAACCCCCTGTTGCCTTTATAACCTTATCGACAAGCTTAGTGTGCTGACGCTCAACCTCTTCAGAAGTCAGCGTACGATCCTTCGCGCGATAGGCAAGTGAAAACGCGAGCGACTTCTTGCCTTGTCCCAGACGAGCGCTGTCTTCATACACATCGAAAAGATTAACGGAATCAAGAAGATTACCCGCAGCAGAAATGATGATCTGTTCGACACGCTTGGCGGGCATACTCGTATCGACCACAAGCGCAAGGTCGATCTCGACGGCTGGATAGACCGGTACATCAACATACGGACGCATCTCCTCAGAAACGGTAAGGAGTGCTTCCATCTCAAGCTCAAACGCAGCAACCGCTGGTTTCACATCAAACGCGGCGCATACACGCGGATGAATTTCTCCAATCCATCCCAAGCGTACACCACCGGAAAATACTTCCGCCGCGCGCCCTGGTTGTAGCCAAGGCAGCGCATCGCAGGCTGCCTCTTTACAGGTAAGTTTAGGAACCGCGAGTTCGCGTGCGAGATTTTCTACTATGCCCTTTGCATCGAAGAAATCGAGAGGACGCGTAGGCTCGTTCCAAGTAGGCTCGTTCCAAGCCCCCGCAAGTATGCCCGCAACACGCTTAACCTCTCGTGGCTTCTTATGCCCTTCAGCAGCGAAGAACACGCGACCCGTCTCATACAGATGAACCTGAGCGACGCCGTGACTCTGATTATAGGAAACGCTGCGTAAAAGGCCCGGCATGAGACTGCGACGCAGTACGTTTTGTTCAAAACTCATGGGGTTGATTAGTTCGACTGCCTCGGTGTGAGGAGTAGTCACGGCACCCATACGATCTTGGTCATCGGCCGGACAAAACGTGTAGGTCATCGTCTCATTAAGGCCACTTGCGCGCAACGTGGAACCAATGAGATCAACGCGTATCTGCTCAGGAGTGCGTCCGCCGATACGCCCGCGCCCGCCGGGCATAGTCGGCGTTACCCGATCCATACCCCAGATTCTGAGTACCTCCTCATACAGATCGATCTCGCGTGTCAGATCAGGTCGAAATGTAGGGGCGATGACCATGAAAGGACGCTCATTCGGGTTTCGCTCAACATCGTCAAGCACCGCCATAAGAGACTGAGTGAAGTCTTTAAAGGTATCCAATACAGCAGAATTCAGTTGCCGGATCTCGCATCCTAAAAGCTCAAGAATATGTATCGCATCTGCGCGTGGTATCTGAGCGCCGACAAATTCCGAAAACCGTTGAGGACGAAATGCTATGATTGAACGCACGGGCGGCAACGGATATTCATCCACAACGCCACCCACAACCGTACCATGTGCATACTCACTCATCATCACCGCAGCGGCTGCCGACCACTCAGCGCAAGCAGAACTATCGATGCCTCGTTCGTATCGCAGAGAAGATTCGCTGAATAGCTGCAGATTACGGCTGGTGCGCGATGTATGCGCCGCCGAAAAAGCTGCCGACTCAAGCAAAATGTTTACCGTATCTTCTGTGACTTCGGTGTCCAAGCCGCCCATAACACCCGCAAGAGCGATGGGACATCCTCCTTCTCCACCGGCTGCACCATCAGCAATGACAGTCATGTCAGAAGTAAGTATGCGCTCAACACCATCGAGCGTGGTAAGTGTTTCGCCTTCATGCGCCGCGCGTACCACAATATGAACCCTGCCATCAGAGTCTTTGGCGAGCTTGTCATAGTCAAAAGCGTGCAGTGGCTGACCCAGTTCAAACATCACGTAATTGGTTGCGTCAACAATATTGTTTATCGAACGAACACCGCAGGTTCCCAGATGCATGAGCACAATCTCAGGAGATGATCCTATTTTGACATCGCGTATCAAGCGCGCCGTATAACGCGAACAGAGTTCAGCGGCTTCGATGGTCACCCGTATGAAATCGTTAACGTCCTCATCGTTTGTCGCGGCTTGTTCTGCCCACGGCATCTGTCCTGGCTCAATCAGTCTACGGGGCGTGTGGCGAACGTTCGTATCGTAGATAGCGCCACACTCCCGCGCAAGACCAAGCATGCTCATACAATCAGGACGATTCGGCGTAATCTCCAAATCAAGAATGTAGTTCGAGTGCCCGAAGAGATCGTCCACACCAACGCCTACGGGCGACTCCGTGGGGAGAAGAAGGAGTCCGTCGACATCCTCGAACAAGTTCAGCTCGCGCCCGGAGCAATTCATACCCTCAGAAACTATGCCGCGCAGCTTTGATTTCTTGATTTTGGTTCCATCAGGCAATAGTGCGCCGATCATTGCTACCGGTACTTTATCTCCCACTTCAAAATTCTGTGCGCCACAGACAATCTGCAACGGTTGAGGATTTCCCTCCTCATCAAGATTGCGGGTTCCCACATCGATGGTTGTAACCCAGAGCGTATCAGCATCAGGGTGATGCTCCTTGGTGAGCACTTGGCCAACGACGACACCCTCAAAGCCCGCGCTGATTTTTTCAACGCCTTCTACTCCCGTACCGGTCATATCAAGCTTGTCACACAATGCCTGAATGTCATCAGGGAGATCAACCATGAGTTTAAGCCAGTTGTATGAGACCTTCATATCGTTCTCCTCTCTCAGAACTGGCGAAGGAACCGCATGTCGCCTTCGACAAGCATGCGAAGATCAGGGACATTGTATTTGAGACAGGCAACGCGTTCGACGCCTACGCCAAAAGCGAACCCGGTATATTCTTCAGGGTCGAGATTAACAAATCCGAACACATTGGGGTCCACCATGCCACATCCAAGAATCTCGGTCCAACCGGTACCCTTGCAGAAACGGCATCCCTCGCCATGACAGATACCACAGCTGACATCCACCTCTGCAGAGGGTTCCGTAAAGGGAAAGTAGTGAGGACGGAAACGTGTTCTACGCTCATCACCAAACATCTGCTTACAGAAGTAATCAAGAGTACCTTTCAGATCACCAAAAGTGATTCCCTTATCAACCACCAAGCCCTCGATCTGAGTAAACTGCGGAAGATGCGACGGGTCGGCTACATCGCGACGGTACACCTTGCCCGGAGCGATGATGTAGATGGGGGGACGCTGCTGTTCCATTACATGGATCTGCTCACCAGAAGTCTGAGTTCGCAGCAGCACATCAGATTCGCCTCTGACGCCCGCCACGTCGCCTGAGCGATCAACCACGTAAAAGGTATCCTGCATGCTGCGGCTGGGATGATCAGCTGGTGCATTGAGCGCGGTAAAATTATAGTAATCAGTTTCGACTTCGGGGCCATCGACAACCGTATACCCAATCCCAGCAAAGATCTCGGATATCTCCGCCGTAATGCGATTGATCAGATGCTGGGTACCCAGAGGGCGTGCACGCCCGGGCAGCGTGATGTCAATGGCATCTGCGTCCATACGAGCCGTCAGTTCGGCGGCCGCAAGCGTCTGCGCACGTTCTTCTAAAGCCTCCTCTAGAAGAGCGCGCGTACTATTGAGAGTCTTTCCTATCTCAGCCTTCATATCCTGCGGCACTGTGGCCATGCCGCGTAGTGCTGAGGTAAGCGTTCCCTTCTTGCCCAAGACATCAATACGAACCGCTTCCAGCTCGGCACTATTCTTCACCTGAACTATCGCGTTAAGTGTCTTGCTCTGAAGAGCAGCAATATCTTCTAATAATGACATGACCGTCACGTCACCTTCCCCGAGATGCGCCGACCCCTGGCCTTGAAAGCTACTTGCCAAGCCGATCAAGCAGACTAAATGTTAACTAATGAGAATATCTCAACTCCCCCTGTGGTGTAATGACAAACGCTCAAACGTTACGTATTCCCACAAACCAACCGGATACCCAAGAAACCCTCACCATGTTTCAGTTTTGTTTCAGGTCGAAAACATGAGAGTTAACATTCCACTTTTACCCTTGCTCACGCATTTTTTGTGCGTCATAGTGAATTCAACGCCGGCTGCGCAACGGCGTAAAAGGAAAAACGAGCCCTCGATACGAAAATAAAGGAGTGAAGAAAATGCTCGATACAGGAACGACCGCATTCATGATCATAAGCGCTGCATTGGTTCTCGTCATGACCCCCGCGCTTGCGTTCTTCTATGGCGGTCTCGCTCGCCGTAAGAATGTGGTCAACACCATGTTCATGTCCATCGCTGTTATCGGTGTCGTCGGAGTGGTCTGGGCGATAGCCGGATGGACCATTGCTTTCGGTGGTGATTCTACCGATATTAACCCCGTCATCGGCGGCTTCGATCAGTTCTTCTTGGCAGGCATTACTACTGACAGCCTCTGGGCTACCTACGGGTTCCCCTCGTTTGCCATGGTAGCTTTCCAAGCAGCATTTGCAATCATCACCATCGCGATCATCACCGGTTCTCTTGCGGGACGTATTAAGTTTGGTGCTATCATCGCGTTTGTCGCCATCTGGTGTATCTTTGTATACGCACCGCTTGCCCACATGGTCTGGGGTGGAGGATTCATCGGCAGCACCATCGGTGCACTCGACTTCGCCGGAGGTGACGTCGTCCACATCAGTTCAGGTGTTACCGGCCTTGTGGTCTGTATCCTTCTTGGCAGACGTCGCGGTTATGGCAAACTCTCTTACCGCCCTCATAACATCCCGTTTGTAGTACTGGGTTCTGGTCTTCTGTGGCTTGGCTGGTTTGGATTCAATGCAGCCTCTGCCTATGGCGCAAATGGCGATGCCGCTCTTGCTTTAGTCAACACTATGTTTGCCCCCTGCGCAGCTATGGTTTCATGGATGATCGTAGAGAAGATTCACACAGGCAAGTCAACTCTTGCTGGTGCATGCACCGGTATCGTCGCTGGCCTGGTTGTCGTCACACCCGCAGCTGGTTTTGTTGATACATGGGCAGCACTGATTATGGGTTTCGTAGTCGCTCCTATCTGCTACAGCGCAATCGCGTTCTTGAAACCCAAACTCGGCTACGACGACGCACTTGATGCATTCGGTTGTCACGGCGTTGGCGGTATCATAGGTGGCATCTTCACCGGCATCTTCGCCTCACCTGACGCAATAGCCGCTGCAGGATTCGTAGGTCATGACTACGGCCTGATCTACGGAGGCAACTTGCTCGGTGCCCAAGTCCTTGGCATCCTCGTAACACTTCTCTTTGTAATTGTTATGTCGCTCATCATCGGCCTTATCGTCAAAGCGATGTTTGGTGGCAAGTTGGCAGTAAGCGATGCGGTCCAAGCTGAGGGCCTCGATGCTTGCCTCCACGGCGAGTCTGCATATCCGGCTTACGATGGTCTTGACTAGGAGGGAACAGATATGAAAAAGATCGAAGCGATTATCCGCCCTTCCAAACTTGAAACTCTCAAAGACGCGCTTACCGCCGCCGATGTGAAGGGTATGACCATCAGCCAGGTCAAAGGTTTTGGTAACCAATATGGCTGGAAAGAATATTTCCGCGGCAGTGAGATCCTCGTCAATCTTCTGCCCAAGGTAAAGTTTGAGATAGTTACTACCGATGATCGAGTTCAAGAAATTATCGACCTTATCATCGCCAATGCCAAGACCGGAGAGGTCGGCGACGGCAAGATCTTCGTCTATCCGATTGAAGAGGTTATTCGTATTAGAACCGGTGAGAGCAGCGACGCAGCCATCTGATACTCACCGTGTTACCGGTACCGTGTCTCTCCTATGACGGTAATCCGGGTCGGCTTTGAAGCCGACAGCCGCGAGAACATAGCGCGGCAGGAAAAGGCCGAGTCCTTCGAGCACTCGGCCTTTTCCTTTTCCCTATAATAGCAAATGTTTCAAGAATGTTTCATAACTGTTTCTAATCAAGAACTAATGACAAACTGCGCCTGCAAAACGACAAATCCCACGCTACTATTTCCCCTATGAAACGCTCTGGAAGCGTTCTTGAATGTCATAGAAGCCGAGAGATACCTGGGCCATACCTATAACGCTGGCTGCGCAGCGGTATGAAAAACAGGTATCCGGCAGACAATTAGGAGAGATATATATGCTCGATACCGGGACAACTGCGTTTATGCTCATAAGTGCGGCGTTGGTTCTTGTTATGACTCCTGCACTTGCGTTTTTCTACGGCGGCTTAGCGCGCCGTAAAAATGTGGTCAACACCATGTTCATGTCGATGGCGGTCATCGGAGTCGTGGGTGTAGTCTGGATGATAGCTGGCTGGACTATTGCTTTTGGCGGTGATACCGCCAACATAAACCCTCTCATCGGTGGCTTCAATCAACTCTTTCTGGCGGGTATCTCTCCAGATAGTCTTTGGTCTACCTACGGGTTTCCCACTTATGCCATGGTGGCTTTTCAGGCGGCCTTTGCTATTATCACCGTTGCCATTATCACCGGCTCTCTTGCTGGGCGTATGAAATTCAGCGCGGTATTGGTTTTTTCTGCCCTCTGGTGCCTTTTCGTGTACGCACCACTAGTGCATATGGTCTGGGGTGGAGGCTTCATCGGTGGCACTCTGGGAGCGCTTGACTTTGCCGGTGGCGATGTCGTCCACATCAGTGCCGGTGTCACCGGTCTTGTTGTCTGCATACTGCTGGGCAGACGTCGCGGTTATGGCAAACTTTCCTATCGCCCTCACAACATCCCGTTTGTGGTACTCGGCACCGGGCTTCTCTGGATGGGCTGGTTTGGCTTCAATGCCGCTTCTGCCTATGGCGCAAACGGCGATGCCGCCCTTGCCCTCATGAACACCATGTTCTCCCCCTGTGGGGCCATGATTTCGTGGATGATCGTCGAGAAGTTCCATACCGGCAAAGCCACACTTGCGGGTGCTTGCACTGGCACCGTCGCAGGCCTCGGAGTCGTCACTGCGGGAGCTGGATTTGTCGACCCTTGGGCGGCTCTGGTCATGGGTACGGTCTTTGCGCCCATCTGCTATGCCGCCATTGCGTTTCTGAAGCCTAAACTCGGCTACGACGACGCACTCGATGCGTTCGGTTGCCACGGTCTTGGCGGTATCGTCGGCGGCATCTTCACCGGGCTGTTTGCCTCCCCCGATGCTCTTGCTGCAGCAGGATTTGCCGGTCATGACTATGGGCTGATCTATGGTGGTGGGCTACTGGTCAATCAGCTTCTGGGTATTCTTGCAACCCTTGTGTTCGTAGTCGTCATGTCGCTCATCATTGGTCTTATCGTCAAAGCGATGTTCGGTGGTAAACTGGCAGTAAGCGATTCTATACAGGCCGAAGGTCTTGATGCCTGTATACATGGTGAATCGGCTTATCCGGCCTTTGACGGCCTTGACTAAGGAGAGACTGCCATGAAAAAGATTGAAGCTATTATCCGCCCCTCAAAACTTGAACCCCTCAAGGACGCGCTTACCGCCGTCGATGTAAAGGGTATGACCATCAGTCAGGTCAAGGGCTTTGGCAATCAATATGGCTGGAAAGAATATTTTCGCGGCAGTGAGATCCTCGTCAATCTTTTACCCAAGGTAAAGTTTGAGATAGTCACTACCGACGAACGAGTTCAAGAAATTATCGACATCATCATCGCCACTGCTCGAACTGGTGAAGTAGGAGACGGCAAGATATTCGTCTACCCGCTCGAGCAAGTCATACGCATCCGCACTGACGAACGAAACGACGACGCTATCTGACAGTCACACCATCAGAGCGCTATCCACTCGTTGCATGCTGTTTTGGGTACGGAGGCCTCGCTTGAGGCACCGTGCCCAAACGATCAGTGAGCCTCTGCCCAGTTTTCTCCCGATGAGCATGAAACGACAAGAGGCACTTTAAGCGAGACCACCTGCTCCATAACTGACACAACCATCTGTTCAAGACGTTCGAGTTCTGACACCGGACAATTAAAGTCAAGTTCGTCATGCACCTGCAGAATGAATTCTGCACGAAATCCCTCATCGCGCAGCCGTCGCTGCACCTCAATCATGGCAAGCTTGATGATATCAGCAGCACTCCCCTGCATGGGATGGTTCATGGCAACCCGCTTGCCCGCCTCACGCTGCGCTGGCTTGCTCGCATGCAATTCAGGCACATGTCGTTTACGGCCAAACATCGTGACAGCATAACCGGTCGTCTGAGCTTCCTCAATCAGATGATCCAAATAGCGGCGTACCTGAGGGTAAGCCTGGAAGTAACGATCTATCATATCTTGAGCCTCTTTAAATGATATCGAGAGCGACTCAGAGAGCCCAAAAGCCTGCTGTCCATAGACGATGCCAAAGTTCACTGCCTTCGCGCGATTGCGTATCTCTGGCGGGAGTTCATCTATGGGGATATTGAATATGCGAGAAGCGGTCGCCGCATGAAAATCGCGCCCTTCCGTAAACGCCGCGATAAGCCCTTCATCACCCGAAAGATCGGCCAGAAGGCGCAGCTCTATCTGAGAGTAATCCGCAGAAACAAAACGCCACTCTTCTCCTTCTACACTTTCACCGTGAGCAGCGGGGCTTCCTGCCACGAATGCCGTACGAATCTCACGTCCGAGTGCCGAACGTACGGGAATATTTTGAAGGTTGGGGTCAGATGACGAGAGGCGCCCCGTTGCCGTGATCGTCTGATTGAACGTAGTATGCAGACGGTGATCATCGGCAAGCATAGTGGGAAGCGTGTCGAGATAGGTCGACTTGAACTTTGAGAGCTCGCGATATTCTAATACGAGTCGAGGAAGCGGATGCAGCACAGAGAGGTCTTCGAGCACCGAGGCATCCGTTGAGTATCCACGCTGAGTTTTTTTCTGAGTAGGAAGCATCAGCTTCTCAAAGAGAACCGTCGCAAGCTGTTTGGGCGAGGCGATGTTAAACTCAACACCCGCCGACTCGTATATCTTACGCGTCAATTCTTCAAGCTGATCATGTATCTGAGAAGCGAGCGAGCGCACCCGGGGCACATCGAGAAACACGCCCGTACGTTCCATATTCACTAATACGGGAACCAAAGGCATGTCGATATCCCGATAGCATGCAAGAGAGCCATCCTCGGTTAGCGCTTCCTCAAGCGGACCGCGCAGAGCCAACAAAGCTGCCGCTTCCACCCACGAGGAGGGTAATGCATCACCAGTAGGAGGCACGCCGCATTTGAGATAGCGCTCAACCAAATGCTCCACGGTGTAGCTTGAGCGTGTGGATTCGAGCAGATAGGCCGCCAATGACACATCAAATAGACGGGTACCGTCAAGCGCCAGCGGATCTATGAGCGCCGGCAACGATGAATCAAGAGGAACGACTTCGCGCAGCAGAATTTTCGCGTCAAAAACCACCACAGACGTTTCTTTTAAAAGACGCGCTACCACGGGGGCAATGTGGCTACCGGTAAATTCAGCACATCCATCAGAAGTGGCAACGACCAGACGATGGTTGTCGTCAAAAAGCGTGATCTCTCCGTCAGCGTCGATCACCATCGCCACCGGTTGAGTACCCCCGTTGAGCGCCGCCTCACATATCTCATCAAGAAATGTGTCCTCTTTGCCTGAGACAATTCGCCGAGGAACAGGCAGATACTCTTCAAAGCGGTTGATCTCAGCTTCGTCATCTGAAATCAATTTGAGAATCTTAGGAAGCTGTGCACGAATGCCCAGCGTACCAAAAGCCGCCCTTACGGGGGCTTCTTCAAAACAGGGGAAGCATAAATCGGTAAGATCGAGCTCTATCGGAACATCACGGCTGATAGTAGCGACGATGCGCCCGTTGAACAGCTCGTTTTCATATTCTTCCAGATTCTGACGCATCTTTGGCTTGAGCTCATCTTTATGAGCAACGATACCCTCAAGCGAACCATACATTTGGATAAGCTTGGCTGCCGTTTTCTCGCCCACTCCGGGAAGGCCCGGAATGTTGTCGGAAGGGTCACCTTTCAGTGCAATATAGTCAGCCACCAATTCTGGACCTATCCCATAGCGCTCGCGTACCTCGTTCGGGCCATACACCATAACGTCGCTTACGCCTACGCGTGTCGCTATGATGGAGACACCTGCGGAGGCAAGCTGGAATGCGTCGCGGTCACCCGTGACCAGATACATCCGATAACCCGCTTCTTCCCCCCTGCGCCCCAGCGTACCGATGATATCATCGCCCTCCCAACCGGGTATCTGCACGATAGGGACATTCATGGACGCGAGTAACTCTTGAATCATGGGGAACTGCTCTTTAAGCTGCGGGTCGGTCGGCGGACGCTGAGCTTTATAACTCTCAAGCGCCTTCAGACGAAATTCAGGAACTCCCTGATCAAACGCACAGATGAAAGCATCGGGGTGATATTCCTCGCTCAACTTGAGCAGCATAGATATAAACCCGAAGCAGGCATTAGTTGAACGCCCATCCGGAGCCTTCATATAAAACGGTACCGCATGAAACGCACGGTGCATGAGACTGTTGCCATCGATAACAATGAATGTCTTCTCGCGTGCGGCGGCAGAGACAGTGCGCGATGTGTTCACGTTTTGTTGCTGAGTGTGTTCCTGTGACATATCGTGCATTCCTTCCACTTCAGACTCTCTTGTATCACCTGTTTGATATGCCCATAAACCTGATGGCACAAAAGAATTTTTTCAAAATTCTCGTAGTACATGTTTGTCGCATCATCTGTCGTTCCATGATACCAACAAATACATGATGTGCCTCTGTAATCGCGCGCTTTTAACCCTGAGCTTCAGCTCTATTCCAGTTAAGAGTACCCGCTAACCGTGCGTACTACTTAGAACAAGTTAGACTGGAAACTTTTGTTTCCAGTCTAACTATCAAGATAAATTGTATTGAGAAGCGGCTCATAATCCGATCATATTATGGAACTACACTATTAAGCGCAAAGTATCATCTCATCACATCGCGCAAAGTCACAGTAATCATCTTGGCCATCGATGCACGCCAAGCGGTGTCGATGGGATTCATTTCATAGGTGCCGCCTACATTCACACCACCGATAATACCCCAAGAAGCGCACCATGTAACACCCGAGAGCGCCCAGCTGTCCACACTACTTATACCCTGTACTCCGCTGTAATCAACCGTACCTAAGGTAGCGCCAAGGGTGGCATCTACCTTAGTTACATAACGAGCAATCATCGTGCATAAATCTTCACGAGTGATCGAATCATAAGGGCGCACGGTGGTATATCCGGTGGAACTATCCCCCGTCATAATACCGGTTGCTTTAGCCCAGTTGATGGCCGCAGTATAAAATGCAGAAGCCTCTTCGTCGTTAAACTCTGTCATAGTGGCATAAGCGGCCGGGTTGGTAGTAGAGCCATAGCTGACCAGAAGGCTAGGATCTTGGCTACATGCATAACGAAACAGAATAGTAGCTACCTGACCACGAGTGATAGTATCAAGTGGACCAAAGTTCGAAGTCCCACTGTAACCACTCATAAGATTGTTTTCGATTACATAAGAGAGCCACCCATCGACACAATACCACTGAGAGTAATAAAGATCATCAAAGGTGATTATCTCAAAAGTCGTCGTAGCCCCACCGGTGTAGTTGCCTATGCCAGTAATGGTGATTGTGGCTGTGCCCACATAGGTATTGTTGGCATAGGAAAGGTTATAGTCGGTATCCATAGTAAGAGTGGCGCCCGCAAGAGAGGTCACCACAGGAGTTGGCGCAAGCACCGTACCGGCGTAAAGCTGATGGGGAATGGTGGTAATGTTTGTCGCTGCTATGTCAGCGGAGACAATGTTAAAGGTCACACTCGTGTTACCGCGATAGTGTCCGATACCGGTGATGATGACAGTAGCGGTGCCTGCATGGGTGTTGTCTAAATAGGCAAGCGTATAGTCGCTGCCTGCTGTTAGGGTGGTGGCCCCATAGGTCACTACCGGCAGCGGTGTGATCGCAGACCCGGTGTAGGTCACATCAGAGATCGGTGCCACGCTTGCATCTGCTATATCGCGGGCCACGATATCAAAGGTGGTAGAAGTGCTAGAGGTGAAGTTACCCTTGCCGGTGATCGTGATAGTGGCCGTACCGACACTCACGTTATTGCTATAGGAAAGCGTGTAGTCAGTATCTGCTAGCAATGTGGCCCCGCTAAAGGTAAGAACGGGTGCAGGGGTAATCGCAGACCCGGTCCATACCTGATTAGAGACTGCAGCGATACTTGCCGAGGCAATATCTGCTGCTACAATGTTAAAGCTTGTCTCGAGTGTGCCGGCATAGTGACCCGTGCCGGTGATGGTAACAGTGGCACTCCCTACAGAGGTGTTACCACTGTAGGCAAGCGTATAGTCACTGCCTGCTGTTAGGGTGGTGGCCCCATAGGTCACTACCGGTAGCGGTGTGATCGCAGACCCGGTGTAGGTCGCGTCAGAGATCGGTGCCACTTCAGCATGCGAGATATCGCGGCCTACGATACTAAAGGTGGTTGAAGTCGTACCGGTGAAGTTACCGCTACCACTCAGCGTGATAGTGGCGGTGCCTACATTGGTGTTGTTGGTGTAGGCAAGCGTGTAGTCGGTATCTTTGACAAGTATGGCACCGTTAAGGGTGACCACGGGTAGTGGGGTGATAGCAGAACCGGTCCACACCTGATTTGATATCGGAGCAATACTTGCAGAAGCGATATCAGCGGCGGCGATATTGAAAGTCATCGCAGCGGTGCCGTTGTAGTTACCGATACCGGTGATTGTGATACTAGCCGTGCCCACATTGGTGTTGTCAGCATAGGCTAGCGTGTAATCGGTATCTTTGACAAGTGTGGCACCATCAAAGGTGACAACAGGCGAAGGTATAATGACTTTACCTGTGTAGGTCTGATCGATAACAGCAGAAAGAGTGGCCGGGGAGATGTCCACAGGGTCTTTATAGACAAGAGTGCCATCTGCAGTCGTATAAGTATAGGTGCCATCCGTGATGCTGTTGCCACCGACGAAAGCGGCGGGAACATAAAGGGTAGCCTGACCTCCTTTAAAATTAAAGGCTTTGGTTCCTAGTTTCGGAAGCACTCTACCCAAGAGACAAATTCTTGTAAACGAGGTAGCCAAGAACGCTGAGCCACCAATACTTGTGATCTGTGATGGTATCACTAAATCCCCAGTCAAGGCAGCGTTGCCATAAAAACAGCCGACCCCCAAGGAAGTCAGCGTCGAGTTGGTTTCAAGACCAACGGAAATCAGAGATGTGCAGCCTTGAAAGCAGTAGGTGTCCAATGAGGTTAGTGCTGTGTTTGTTGCAAGCCCTGTGGAGGTAAGGGAAGTGCATCCCTGAAAGCAGTAGGCGCCCAATGAGGTTAGTGCTGTGTTTGTTGCAAGCCCTGTGGAGGTAAGGGAAGTGCATCCCTGAAAGCAGTAGGCACCCAATGAGGTTAGTGCTGTGTTTGTTGCAAGCTCAGTGGAGGTCAGAGATGTGCAGCCTTGGAAGCAGTAGTTTCCCAAGGAAGTCAGCGCGGTGTTTGTTGCAAGCCCTGTGGAGGTAAGGGAAGTGCATCCCTGAAAGCAGTAGGCACCCAATGAGGTTAGTGCTGTGTTTGTTGCAAGCTCAGTGGAGGTCAGAGATGTGCAGCCTTGGAAGTAGTAGTTTCCCAAGGAAGTCAGCGCGGTGTTTGTTGCAAGCCCTGTGGAGGTAAGGGAAGTGCATCCCTGAAAGCAGTAGGCGCCCAATGAGGTTAGTGCTGTGTTTGTTGCAAGCCCTGTGGAGGTCAGGCGGATGCAGCCTTGGAAGCAGTAGTTTCCCAAGGAAGTCAGCGCGGTGTTGGTTGCAAGACTGGTGGAGGTCAGGCGGGTGCAACTACGGAAGCAATCGTCACCCAACGAGGTCACCGTCGAGTTGTGCTCAAGGCCAGTGGAAGTCAGGTGGCTGCAGAAGTAGAAGCAACCGTCACCCAACGAGGTCACTGTCGAGTTGTACTCAAGACCAGTGGAAGTCAGAGCGGAGCAGGAGGAGAAGCAACCGTCACCCAACGAGGTCACTGTCGAGTTGTACTCAAGACCAGTGGAAGTCAGAGCGGAGCACAAGGCAAAGCAGGCTTGGCTTAGCGAAGTCAACGTTGTGTTGGTTGCAAGTCCAGTGGAAGTCAGGTGGTTACAGTCTTGAAAGCAGTGGGCACCCAATGAGGTCACCGTCGAGTTAGACTCAAGGCCAGTGGAAGTCAGAGCGGAGCAGCCATAGAAGCAGGCTTGGCCCAACGAAGTCACTGTTGAATTGACCTCAAGGCCAGTGGAAGTCAGAGCTGTGCTTTGGAAGCAATAGTCGCCCAATGATTTCACCGTCGAATTAGACTCAAAGCCAGTGGAAATAAGGTGGAAGCAATGTTGAAAGCAGTAGGTGCCCAATGAGGTCACCGTCGAGTTAGACTCAAGGCCAGTGGAAGTCAGAGCGGAACAATATTGGAAGCAGTAGGCACCAAGCGAAGTCACAGTATACGTAGTTCCGTTTGTCGTGTTTGTAACCGATGCTGGTATAATCAAGTCCCCTGTGGCAGATGTTGATATAGCCACATTGCTTCCATCGCCTATTTGCGCCTCATATCCAGTGGCATCATCCTTGGTCACTTTGAAAATACAAGGAGTTGCTGCGCCTCCTACCGTTATATCGGCAGTAAATACGTCATCTACTGAAGAGGTGGCAAGTCCAGAGGCTCCCTCGGTAACAAGTGAGGAGTCACCTATCGAAGAGTTGGTAAGATTTTCGGCAAGAGCAAAAGGGACTTGAAATAAACTCCCTCCGCATAAGATGATACTCATAAAAAGAGCCACCATGTTTTTAAAAACAGGGATAAGTTTTCTCCCGTTTTTCCCATGAGATATCGAGTGCTTTAACGTGTTTGATTCTGTCTTTGGTCGATAGCCTTTCAACTTATGCATCATGCCCGCTCTCTTCTCTGAGATGTTTCCCCATAGAAAAATATCACATTAATAAAATTTTTATTTTATTATAGTAGAAATAGTATGTATTTCTTGTACTGGATTTGAAATATCGAGCGCGATTAAAAATCTATTAAGAAGAGAGCGGCTACATTGCCCATATATGAAAAAATGTGTTGATGGGCTAGTCCCAATCATGACGCCATGGATCTGCAGTGTGGGACTCGCTCCAGACTATGGCGTCACCCTACTGAGGGATGGTCTCATAAGACCTTTCGCCATACGTAAGATCTCGATATATCTTCTCTATATCCTCGTCTGTGGGCATAACTTTTAGGATATCTGCATAGCCTAAGGGATACTCGGTATGCATATAACACCACCATAAAACTGCCTTGATTCGCCTTACAAAACTCAGCCCTCTATGTTCGCGCAGTACTTTGTCGGATAGGAGCATTAACGCCTCCCTCAATACGATTGTTTGTCGCAGGCAGAGGACCCCCTATAGTCAAAAGATCATCAAGATAGGTAAAGAGATGACCTTTGTAAATCAAGGCATTCAGAGAGTTTCTAGCTTTGACCAATCGATAATGGGTAAGTTCTCTATGCCCGTCTTTAACGGTCGTCTCCTGCAAAAACTTATCCCATGTAGCGCACCACTTCAAATAGATCGCAACCCATACTTGCGCCTCATCTAACGTCTTGACATGTAAGAGGTCTTTAGCTATCGCATAAAGCTCGATGCCAGCTTCTAGATTTGGTTTAGATGTCGTATAGCGTTTTACCTGGCAAAATGCGTGAAGCGTGCATTGCTGTATCTCTGTCTGAAATCACATCTTCTTCTTAGCTTTCAGAAATCCATTCCCGCCGTCGCTAACGACGAGTAAGGGCGGCGCTATGCGAGAGATGAGAGCTTCCCAACTTCTTGAGTTCTCGCTACGTGCCAGATACCAACCGAGTACGTAGCCATCCGAACAGGCGATCAAGATGACTATGTTTCTCGCCAGATAGATACCATCAACATATATGACTCTATGTATCTCATCTACCATCTCAGGCATTGCCCAAAGACTCCAAAACTTTGCCGTATGGTTTCTGAAACTTCGACCCTGTGCGGGCATATCGATCTGTCTGTTCTTGGAGAGAAGCCATCTCAGAAAGGTTTGAAGTTGTTTGGCATCGGAGTTAATAGAATTTGTCTGGGTTATCTTGCAGCTCTTGCATAGCCAGCGTTGTTTTCCGGCGGAAGTCTTTCCATTTCTGATCATGACATTGCTACAAATAGGGCACCTCGGTATGCTCATATGTTCCCCCTACAGATCTGACAAACAGAATCAGTATCTTTTTAGCGATTCATCAGGGGATATGTCAAAATCTATCAACACATTTTTTTCTGAGTAACCTGTTGGTGAGAAGCAACAGTAAGACCCCATTTCTGGAGCCTTACCAGGGGTTATTCAATTATTTATCAACACATTTTTCCTATAAGCCAAAGAACACTAGCACGACTGCCAGGATTCACGCACATTTATACTCAGGCTGGAAGCCTCAATCATGAACCACCCCTCAAAGGGGTGGTTTGCTCTGGGCCTATAAGGCCAAGGTGTACCGGCAGCGCAATCAAGACGCTTGTCTTTCTCTTCGTTCAAGCCGTATTGCCGTTGACTCGTAGCAAGCCGCTTAAAGCGGCGCTCGTATTACCGGACTACCCCTTGAAGGGGTCTTCGTACTCTTTGACGCTCAATTTATCCAATGCGATATCATGGGCATCTTGTTCCCTAATATATTTCGCTATGGTCGCTTCGTTCAGGCCGACAGTCGATACGTAATAGCCTTCTGACCAAAAGTGCCGGTTCCCAAACTTGTATTTCAGATTCGCATGTTTATCAAACATCATCAGGGCGCTTTTTCCTTATCAGATATCCCATGAAACTTGATACAGATAACTTGGGTGGGATACTTACCAGCATGTGCACGTGGTCGACCATTAGATGCCCTTCGATAATCTCCACTCCTTTGTAGCTACATAATTGCCTGAATATCTCTCCAAGCGAATCCCTATATTGATTGTAAATAGCCTTCCTTCTATACTTCGGGGTGAACACGACGTGATACTTGCACATCCACTTCGTGTGCGACAAGCTATGTGCTTGGTTTGCCAAACTGACCACCTTCCTTTTGTAGCAGATACGACTTGAACACTTGTATCCCACTACTTGGCAGGTGGTCTTTTTGGATGTGGTGAAACCTTCGATGCGCACCCGCATAGCGGGTGGTTTAGTGTCCCCTTCGCTACGCAAAGGGGACAGGCTTAAAGCCTGAATGCAAAACGGCCCGGGCGATGCCCGGGCCGTTCGTCACACTAACCAGTATAGAAACTCTTAGACGTAGAAGAGCAGTTTGTTGTAGCTAGAAACCGGCCAGTATTCGTCATCAACGATACGCTCAAGTTTGTCAACCACTTCACGAAGCGCATCCATCACAGGAATTACCTCGTCACGATAGCAGCGCGCCTGAGCATAGGCGTCTTCGATCGTACGAGCCTTTTCGACCAGGTCGATAAGCTCTTGGATAAGATTGTAGATACTATCAGAACCCTCGGTAAGCTTGGCAAGCGTCTTCTCCTCAGCAAGGGTTGAGGCGGTGTCAGAAACAGACCTGATCACCGAGATATTGCCCGCCACCGCTGCAGCATAATCGCTGACGGCAGGCAGATACATCTGGCGAGCCATACGAAGCATGGTGCGTGCTTCGATGTTAATGATCTTGGAGTACTGCTCAAGCTTGACCTCAAAACGGCTCTCCATCTCAGTCTTGGTCAAGATGCCAAAACTCTCGTACAGTGCAATGTTCTTCTCGTCAACGATCTGAGGCAATGCGTCGGGAGATGAGGTGAGGTTCAGCAGACCGCGCTTCTCGGCTTCAATCGGCCATTCCTCAGAATAACCATTACCATTGAAGATGATGCGCTGATGATCTTTGAGAACCTTGGTCAAATGAGCCTTTGCAGCGGCCTCAAAATCAGCAGCTCCTTCAACACTATCAGCAAATTCCTTAAGTGACTGCGCAACGGCGGCGTTGAGCACCACGTTGGCGTCGGAGAGATTTATGGAAGAGCCCGGCATACGGAACTCAAATTTGTTGCCAGTAAATGCAAACGGCGATGTACGGTTACGGTCTGAATTGTCCTTCATGAACTGAGGAAGAACATCGACACCTAAGTCCATCTGCGCCGCGCCAGTGGGCAGATATTCGCGATCATTTACCAGAGCGTCGACGATGCCGCCGAGCGTGTCGCCCAGATACACCGAGATGATAGCCGGAGGTGCCTCGTTGCCACCCAGACGATGATCATTACCCGCAGAAGCAACCGATGCGCGCAGAAGACCCTGATACTCATCAACCGCCTCAACAACAGCAGCTAAAAAGACGAGGAACTGGAGGTTTTCTTCGGGATGCTTTCCGGGGTCAAGCAGATTGGCGCTGTCGTTACCGATAGACCAGTTGTTGTGTTTGCCAGAACCGTTGAGCCCTTCGAAGGGTTTTTCATGCTGCAGGCAAACAAGCCCGTGACGCGACGCAACCTTTTTCATCATTTCCATCGTCAGAAGGTTTGCATCAACTGCAACATTGGTAGTCTCAAAGATAGGCGCAAGCTCGTGCTGAGAGGGAGCTACTTCGTTGTGCTTGGTCTTAGCGGGAATACCCAACTCCCAAAGCTCTTCGTCAAGTTCCTTCATGAAGCGCGAAACCGTCGGTCGAATAGCGCCGAAGTAATGCTCTTCAAGCTCTTGGCCCTTGCACGCATCGGCGCCAAAGAGCGTACGACCGGTAAGAATAAGGTCAGGGCGCTCAGCGTAATCCTCTTCCTTGATGAGGAAGTACTCCTGCTCAGGCCCGAGGGTCGTTTTAACCTGGCCCTCATCGGTGCCAAAGAGCGTCAACACGCGGCGAGCCTGCTCGTCGATGGCTTTCATCGAACGCAGCAACGGAGTCTTCTTATCGAGCGTCTCACCAGTGTAAGAACAAAATGCTGTGGGAATACAAAGAACGTCGTCTTTGATGAATGCATAGCTCGTCGGATCCCATGCGGTATAGCCACGAGCTTCAAACGTGGCGCGCAAGCCACCCGAGGGGAAACTCGAAGCGTCTGGCTCGCCCTGAACGAGCTCTTTACCAGAAAAACTCATGAGCGCGCGACCATCGCCCTGAGGATTCAAAAATGCGTCATGCTTTTCAGACGTAATGCCCGTCAGTGGTTGGAACCAATGAGTGAAGTGAGTAGCGCCCTGCTCGATTGCCCATTCCTTCATCGCGTGAGCGACGACGTTGGCAACTTCGAGATCTAGAGGGCGGCCTTCTTTGATAGTCTGAGCGAGCGTCTTGTAGGTAATGCTTGGAAGACGTTCCTTCATGACGTGGTCATTGAAAACCTTCTTACCGTACTTTTCCGCTGCAGTAGTCATTGCTATATATCTCCTTTACGGGTCCGGCCTCTACCTGATAGGCACTACCTTACGCCTTGAATGTTTCCAACTGTTTACAATTCGAAGTAATTATTTTGAACTTGCACCCTAAACCGTGTATACGCATTAACGTATTCAACACATTCGCGAGGTATTCAGCACATCCGTAGATTGTAACTGAAAATGCATTCGCGTACACAGGAAAAGGCCGATGACAACTCAACGACATATACATGTTAGAATAATGCTAGCTATGATCAAGCTCGATGGCCTGCAAGGAGTGGTTTGAAATGCTCGATAACAAGAACTTCGTATACAAGCAGATCGAGGAGCGCGATGTTCACTTTATCCGTTTCTGGTTTTCTGACATCCTAGGAAATCTCAAGGCATTTGCCGTAACCGATTCTGAGATCATGGACGCTTTTGAAGAAGGCATGGGGTTTGACGGATCAGCGATAGAAGGTTTTACGCGCACGGTCGAGTCCGACATGGTGGCCTTCCCCGACGCACAAACGTTCCAGATACTGCCGTGGCGCCCCAAAGATAATGGCGTTGCACGCATGTTCTGCGAAATCAAAATGCCTGACGGTACGCCCTTTGAGGGTGACCCGCGCTATGTGCTCAAACAGATGACGCAGAAGGCTAAGCGCATGGGCTACACTCTCAATGTTGGCCCCGAACTGGAATTCTTCTACTTCAAAGATGACACGGCGCCCTGCCCGCTTGACCACGCTGGCTACTTTGATCTTACCAGCATCGACCACGCATCCGATTTACGGCGCGACACCGTTCTTACGCTTGAAAAAATGTCTATTCCTGTGGAGTATTCGCATCATGAGGTTTCGCCTTCTCAGCAAGAAGTCGATCTGCGCTTTGCCGATGCGCTTTCGATGGCTGATGCTGTCATAACCTATAAGATGGTTGTGAAAGAAGTTGCTCTGCAACATGGTGTCTATGCCTCGTTTATGCCTAAGCCCTGCGCAGATTGGAATGGATCGAGCATGCACGTGCATCAATCGCTCTTTGATGATGACGATCGCAATGTTTTCTACGACCCTAACGACCCAGACGGGTTCAATCTTTCAAAGATTGCGAAATACTATATCGCCGGCCTGCTCAAATATGCACCGGAATACACTCTTATCACCAACCAATACGCAAACTCCTACAAGCGCCTGATACCCGGTACTGAAGCGCCCAACTATATCTGCTGGGGGCACAACAACCGTTCTGCATTAGTGCGTGTGCCACTCTACAAACCGGGCAAGGAAACCGCCACCCGTATCGAGCTGCGTTCGCCTGACCCCGCCGCTAACCCGTATCTGGCCTTTGCCGTCATGCTGGGTGCTGGCTTGAAGGGTATTGAGGAGGAGTTGCCCCTCATGGCGCCGTGCGATGGTATCGATGTCTTTGCCATGACCGATGCTGAGCGTGAGAAAGCTGGTTACAAGCCACTCCCCGCCTCGCTGCACACCGCGGTCAATAGCTTTGAGAGTTCCGCCTTGATGAAAGAAATTCTCGGCGAGCATATACACGAGCAGATTGTGTTGAATAAGCGCACCGAAGTAGCCGCTTACAACAAGCAGATCTCTCAGTGGGAACTAGACGAATACCTGTCCGTCCTGTAGTCAAACCACAAGGTTTGCTATCACGCGATGAGCAGAATGGTGATGGTTTGCGTCGAGCCGTCACGCTGAATGGGAGAGTGTAAAAGATGCATCGAAAGACTGCGCTGGTACTGACCAAACATATAGAGGTGGCAAATAAGCTCAAACGCATTTTTGCCGATATGGATGTTGAGGCGTTCTATTCGACGGCAAACATCCAGACTCTGACAGAAAGCAGTTCAAGCATCGAGTATAACGTCGTGGTACTTGATATCGCGCGCAATGACGTGGGAGCCCTAAACAAGATTGAAGGCTTACTGTTTGAAGAGGACTCCACCACACTTTTGCTCATTTTAAATCCGGAGGATCTCGGAACATTTCGCCTGCCGATACGCATAACGAGCGATTTTGTCTGCGAAGATGCGCGGGACACCGAATATCAGGCGCGTCTGCATCACCTGCTGTGGCCCGGCGAGGAGGCAAGTTCTGCCGACTTCATCCGCATGGGTGATCTGACCATCAATCTTGCAACATACCAGATCAAGATCAACGGTGAGCCGCTCGATCTCACCTATCTCGAGTATGCGCTGCTCGCCTTCCTCATCACCCACCCCGGACGCACCTACTCACGCGATAACCTGCTCAAACGCGTATGGGGCTTTGACTACTATGGGGGCTCGCGCACCGTGGATGTTCATGTAAGACGCGTACGCGCTAAACTGGGACCGGATTACTCTCAGTATCTTGAAACCGTTCGCGGCGTTGGATATCTCTGGAATATGTAAAACCACAGAAGGTTTATTTCCCTCTACCTGAGAAAATGGTATGGTAGCAATGTCAGTGAACGCGATGCATCCGTATTCTCATATAACTCATGCGTCAGTCAGAAAGGAGCGGCTATGAAACGAGCAACCTTCTATGTCTGCAAGCACTGCGGAAATGTCATCCTCAAGGTGGTGGATAGTGGTGTACGCGTTGTCTGTTGCGGAGAGAAGATGGAAGAACTCATCCCTAATTCAGTTGATGCAGCCTTCGAGAAACATGTACCGGTCGTAACGGTTACCGGCAATACCGTGCAGGTAGCAGTGGGCAGTGTCGCCCATCCCATGACCGAGGAACATTATATTGAGTGGATCTACCTCGTAACCGAAAAGGGTGCCTTTGGTTGGTGCCTCAACCCCGGTGACGAACCCGCCGCTACCTTTACTCTCGCAGAAGGCGACACGCCTCTCGTAGCATTTGCATACTGCAATCTTCATGGCCTCTGGAAGGCAGACATCTAAGCCTCTCCCGCTGGCCGAAAAGTGCCCTACCTACTACCGGCTCCGCAGCTATACGGAGCCGGTTTTGGTTTTCCGTCGAGCACAACTCTTGTCTTAGCCGAGAAGCTCGAAGATTTCTTGGACTGTGCAGAAACACGCCCACGACTAGGTAGGGGTGTCCAACTCGGAAGTCTTTTTATCACGCTTTATCTGAGAACCCACGAGGTGCCCCATTTCGCTAAAGGACGTCCCGATCAAACTCATGATTGTCTTGATCACCACACGCCGCACCCGGGGATCCGTATCCCGCGCTTGGCGCAGGGCGGCTTTGGTATTTGACTGCCAATTCTCAAGAAGCTCAGAAAACGTCGCCGCATCCGTGCTGGCCATGATCGCGTAGAGTGCCTCGGAAAATGTTTGCCGGGTATCCATGTCCATGTTGCCAATCCAGGTACTGAGCGTGCTATTTGTATACTTCGAGACTCCGTCCACCTTCTCAAGATGAACGAACTGGCCGTTCTGCACAATCCATGCGAACGGGTCATGTTGGAGAAATGCGAAAGCATCGCTTGCCACCACGGAATAATCCTCATGATATTCAAGTAACAACCCAACAATAGCGGTCTGGGGAATCGTCTTTTGTATTTGATCCCGGATCGTCCAATACTCCTTTGATTGGAAGACCTGGGGAAGAAAACCTGGTCCGTCATGATCAAACACCGTATGAATCCGTTCCCGCACATAAGCGGGAGCTGTCATCGCCGCATACATAGCAAGGTTTCCGCCCTTGGAATGACCACCTACCATGAAAGATCCGCTCACCTTCTGAGCACAAGACGCGAAATATTCACCGGCAGCCTGTTGCGAGGGAGTATGTTCCATGAACGATAGGTTCATGTCCTCCTTCCACCCCACGAACGACTGATCCGTACCGCGATAGGCAATGTAATAGAGGTCGTCGGAAAGACGAAAGGTGGTGGCGGAAAATTGCTTCTCTGCATCTGCGTCGATGATATTGACAAAATATCCCGCAGCGACATCACGAAAACGGGTGCTTTTCGATGCTGCAAGAAACAGCATCGCGCCCTTTTCTGGTTGCCACAGTTCTCTAAAGAACTGAGGATCATAATGCTTTTTGGCTATATCTGACAAGGTTTGAAAGTCACCCGTGCAGACCGCACAGTCCGCAAAACTCATATAGGCAAACTGCGATAACACCAAGCTATCGACCTCGTTGAAGGGATTCTCCTCAAAAGTGAGATCGCCTTTTTCTTGAATATAGGAGATGATGTCGCCCATACGTCGCCCACCTTCCTGCACGCGGTAAGAAACATGTTACTTCATAGATATGGTGAGAGTATGCTGGCTATGTTTTCATTCAGCAGGTACGAGAAAAATCCCGCACGCATCCATCGTTTTATTCTAGAGGACACGTGCGGGCATATGCCTTATCTTTTGTTTTTCTTCTTTGCGCTACGCATTACCTGCTTCATCTCGCTCTTGCCGCCAAACATGTGGTCGATCTTTGCCTGCTCAAGCTGGCGGGAGTTTAACCCCTCATATGACATCTCACGCTGTAGTTTCAGATAATTATCGAAACGACCTTCAGAGAGCTCGCCTTCTTCGCGGGCACGCCTCACCGCACAACCCGGTTCACTCGTGTGGGTACAGTCGCGGTAACGACACTGGGAGGCAAGTACCTCAACGTCTTCAAACGTCTTCTCAAAATCGCCGGTGTACAACTGCAACTCGCGCATGCCGGGAGTATCTATGACTATGCCACCGCCCGGTAAAAGGAGTAATTGCCGGTGCGTCGTGGTATGCCGCCCTTTACCATCATCTGCGCGGATTTCCCTAGTTGCCAGAACACTCTCACCCATCAGGTGGTTGATAATGGTGGATTTGCCTACGCCCGATGAGCCCACAAATGCAATGGTCTTGCCGGGAGTTATGTAGGTACCCACCGCGGCGTAGCCGCCTTCCTCGCGAGAAGAGCACACAATCACGTCTACTCCCGTGCCTATCTGCGCGACTTCGTCAAGTTTCTGAGCGAGATCGTCGCAGAGGTCTGCCTTAGTGAGAACGATGACGGGAAGCGCCCGGCTCTCCCACACAAAGGCAAGGTAGCGCTCAAGACGACGCAAGTTGAAGTCGGCATTCAGGGACATACAAATAAAGACTGCATCGACATTTGCTGCCACGATCTGCCCCTCATGGGATGTACCTGCCGCTTTGCGCACCAAAACGCTTGTGCGCGCGAGTATAGAGCTGATGACCGCATCCCCGGTACTGTTGTTGAGACGATCAACCATCACCCAGTCGCCGACCGCTGGGAAGTCTATGGTTCCATCAGCCGCGTAGAGCATCTTACCCGAAACGCTTGCTTGAAGTTCTCCCTGCTCACCAATAATTTTGTAAAGCTGATGATGTTGCTCAGAGACGCGTGCGAGAAACACGTCATCACAACGGGACGCCTCTTTTTCATGTGATGCGTTGAGCCCGTAGCGTTTAAGATTGCTATAGTTCATGTCTTCCTCCAAAACGAATTTTACAAAAACTGTTTGGAGGGCAAGTAAATTTAGTCTTTTTTACAACCCTCCAGAATCGGCACAACGTCCGAAGGCTCACGGTATGACATATTGCATACTCCTTTCCTCGCGCAGGGCGCGTAGAGATAACGCACGTTGCTCGAATAGCCGCAACGTAATAATGGCTTAAAATGCCGCCTATAAAAGGTGTAAGCTGCATATGAACTGTACCATACCCGGTGGTTTGAGTGAATAGTTACTTGACTCTGACACGGTGACATACTTTATTCTGTAGATGAGCTCGAACGACACATACGTATGTGAGGAAACATATGCTAAAGATAGGCGATTTCTCGAAGTTATCACGAATCAGCGTCCGCATGCTGCGTCACTATGACAACATTGGTCTACTCGTGCCAGATGACATTGATAGATTCACCGGATACCGCTATTACAGTGAGACGCAGCTACCTCTAGCGAGTCACATCACGGTATTGAAGGACATGGGATTCAGCCTGAACGTTATTGTAGAAATATTGAAAACCTATAATGACCCACGAGCACTAAAGAACTATCTGATGCTGAAACAAACTGAGCTGGGAGAACAGGCCGAAAAGACGCATATGCAACTGCGCATTCTCGAAACGACCATACAGCGAATGGGAAAGGGCGAAGATACCATGAAATACAACGTAAGTGTACAGGAGCTGCCGCAACGCTTTGTGGCAAGCCTCAGACAAGTGATTCCCTCTTATGACCAAGAAGGCGTGCTTTGGGAGCAGATGATGCGCGAGACTGCTTCCCAAAATCTGCAATACGCCAACCCCTGCCTGGCTCTTGCAGTCTTTCATGACAAAGATTGCAAGGAACATGATGCCGATGTTGAGATTCAGATCTCCGTGCGAGGTGAGTATACGAACACTGAGCACGTGGTATTCAAAACCACTTCGCCCGTGCTTGTTGCTTCAGCAACCTACACAGGCGGGTACGACCAGTTGACCGACGTGAACACTGCGATTGCAAACTGGATACAGGATAACGGCTACGCCTTTGATGGAGCAATATTCACGATATATCATGTGGGTTTTGGACAAACGCAGAACACCGATGAATTTGTGACAGAAGTCTGCTTCCCGGTAAGGAAAAAGTAACCGAGAAAGACTACCACCAAAAGCCGTCTGTTTGAAAGAGCAGGCGGCTTTTGGTTTGTGGGAGAAGAAACGGTGAGAGATGTGCAGCAGTTCTCATTATGCCTTGTGCCCAAGACAGAAATTTTGGTATAATTCAGATAAAGTTATGATATGCGTGCGAAAGGCAATACCATGAATATCAAGCCAATTTCTGACTTAAGAAATCACTATTCGGATGTGGAAAAGGCAGTCTTAGAAGAAGGCCCTGTCTTTCTTACGAAGAACGGTTATGGATCGATGGTCGTAATGAGCATTGATCAATTCGAGCATATCAACGGCACTGTTGAAGGAGCGCTCGATGCCGCCGATAGGCAGGCAGCCACCACGTCGTTGCGCTATACGCATGACGAAATATTTAATTCCATCAGGAAGGGTCTGCGCGATGGCGACGAAGCAGAAACGCTTTAAGCTGCAGTATCTCCCCTTGTTCTGGGACGACCTAAACAGTGCCGTAACGTACATAAGCGATGTTTTGCATGCCGCGGAAGCAGCCGAACGTCTTGTCGACCAAGTGGAGAACGGCATTCTTGAGCACTTGCATAATCCAACTATGGCGGCCACGTACCAGACGACTCGAGGACGACCGTTACCCTACTACTGGTTTGAGGTGGGCAATTATATGGTCTTCTACGTAATCTTTGACGATGTGATGGAAGTCCGACGATTCGTTTACGGCTCGCGCGATCTCACAAAGATGATTCCATAACGCATGGTTTGACGGAGTATCGAGGATATATTAACTAGGCCACCACCTGTATCGAACTGCCGTTTTCTGCCTTGGCGACAACGATTTTGCGCTCAATACGATCTTTCAGTTCATCAACATGGCTGATAATTCCTATCATACGTTCATCATGAGCCAACTGTTCCAATATTCTCAACGCCTGCTCGCGCGACTCGTCATCTAAGGTGCCAAAGCCTTCGTCGATGAACATGGCATCAAGTTGTATGCCACCGGCATTGTTTTGGATCACGTCAGAAAAGCCCAAGGCAAGCGCCAGAGAAGAAAGGAATGTCTCCCCTCCTGACAACGTCTTGACCGAACGGTCCTTGCCGGTATGCCAGTCATGAACATCTATCTCCAAACCCGTAACGCTTTTCTTGTTTTCCATACTCTTCTTGCGCACCAGCTCATAGCGCCCCTCAGACATAGTCTGCAAACGCTTATTGGCCGCGACAAGCACCCAGTCTAGATATACGCCCTGCACGTAGGTCTCAAAGGCAAGCTTTCCAAAGATGCCCGCGCGATCCCCTGAGGCTATCTGAGCTAATTCGTTTATCTCGTTATAGTGCCGCTCGGTGTCACCCATTTGTTCAAGAAGGTCGCTGATAATTTTCGCCTGATCTGTGTTCACTTCTAGACGTGTGGCTGTTGTCTGCTGCGATTCACGCAGGCATTTTTGCTCGGCTTCACCGGCAGACTTGGCTACCCTGAGATCCTCGATGTCTTCAATCTCCGCACCCTTAAGAATACTTTCATTTTCAGAGATAACCGCCTCTGCTTTGCTGAGATTCTCCGATGCCTTTTTCGCACGCTCGCCTGCCGTTTCAAGTTCTTCCTTATCGGTCCGTTGTTGTTCTTCAAGTTTTTTGAGCACACACAAAGCATCTGACTTGTCCTCGTAGGCAAGTGCTTGGGCAGCCGCGGCAACCTGAGCTTCAAGACCGGCACAAGCAAGCCGACTTTCTTCAAGCGACGTTTCTGTATCAGTAACTTTGCCCTCTAGCACTGGCAGTTTGATCTCGTCTGCGCTATAGCGTTCTTTTAGCGCATCACGACGTTTAATCTCTGCTTGAACCGTGCGAGACCGTTCGGCATAGAGAGATCTGTCGTCCTCATATACCCGATAGGCATCAAGTACTGCATCATCTATCTGTTCAAAACGCATGGCGCCGAGCACTTTTTCAGCTATTGCTGCCGTATATTTTTTTCTTTCGTCCCTTAACGCCTTAGCGGCCGATGCCGCACGCTTGGCTTCAGCCAACATATCTTGAGCCGTCTTATTTGCTGCTTCGAAACGATCTAGCTGCTCTTTGTCAACGAACTCAGAGCTCAACGTTGCTGGCTGCGGATGTAGTACCGAGCCGCAAACAGGGCAAGGAATGTTCTCTTCGAGCGTTGTGGCAAGCAAGCCTGCCTGTTCTGCGTAGTAGGCTTTCTGGGCCGTGCTGTACCGGGTATAGGCCGCATCAGCCTCGTGCTGAACACGTTGTATGCGCTCGCAGTCTGAACGATATGCTTGCTCGGCACACAGCAGTTCTTTTGCTGCCCGTTTGATTTCTTCAAGCTTTGCTGCGCGTGCGTCAAGCACATCTTTCTTCTGTTCGAGCCGTGCACATTCAACTTCAACTTGTGTAAGCCCGTTCAATTCAGATGTGAGAGTTTCGAGTTCTTTCTTTAATGCGTTGAGGGCACCCTGCGCCTCTTGCTTGTTCTTGGCAAGCGTGTCAATCCTTGCCTTCAATGCAGCGTGCTCAGCCACCTGCCGGTCGTACTCGTCATAGCGAGGCAACGATGCCGTAAGCTCGTTAATCTGCACCGCGCGCCGAGTTCGCATACTACTATGCGCCTCATCAGAGAGTGTCTCAAAATGTACCTGCGCCTGAGCGATACTATCTGCGTGTTCTGTCACCCACTTTTGCGCAGCGGTCAGCTTTTTCTGAGCCTCCGCCAAAAGACTCGCCCTGCCAAGCTTTTCGTCAAGTACTGATATACGCGCCGCCAAAGCCGCAGACTGCTCTTCAGCGTTTTCTTTCGCTGAGGTGTCTTCTGCAATCAGATCTGCCAGTATTTGCAGATAGTGCTCCGCATAGGTACTCTGATCAGGCATCATGCGCAGAGCAGAAAACCGCTCGTACTGACCGCTCGCTTGCACTACTCGTATACGCCCTATAGCACTGGTAATATCGCGCTTTGCATCTTGGAGCGATTCGGCCAGCAGACTTGCCTGGCTTTTAAGATTACTCTGTACGCGCTCATACACTTCGGTACCGAATATACGGCGAAATATCTCGATACGATTCTTGGTATCTGCGTTGAGCACCTCGGCAAACTCGCCTTGTGCAATCATGACTATCTGGGAGAATTGTTCAGCGGTAATGCCGATGAGACTTTCCACTGCTTCAGCAACTTCACGTACTTTCTGCGCAACTGTCCTGTTCTGAGTGAGGTTTTCCAAACAAGCGTCTGCCGGCATCTCTGTGGTGCCTTCTCCTCGTTTTTTCTGGCGCGTTTGAGCGGGACGCTGCCACGCGCGATAGCGCTCACCCTGATAGTCAAAGATAAGCTCGACGTAGGTTTCTGCATCGGGTGCTGCGTGATCGCTCCGCATGGTTTTTGCCTGACGGCTTGACCCGCTTGCATCCCCGTAGAGCGCTAGCTTGATGCCGTCGAAAATAGTGGTCTTACCGGCGCCCGTAGGCCCGGTAATGAGGAATATACCCTCAGCCAATCCGGTAAAATCGACCGTTTCAACACCTGCGTAGGGGCCAAATGCGCTCATCGTCAGTGTTATGGGTTTCATCTACTCCACCTCCTGAGCGATGATGCGCGTGATGAGTGTTCGTTGGTTTTGCGTCAACTCATTGCCCGTCTGCATTTGGTAGAAATCGATGAATAGCTCCTCGGGGCCTTTGTTCATGCCGGCATCCTTTGAAACTCCCTCATAGGCTCGGGCAACCATCGCAGCAAAATCAACGCGCAGAAGATTTGGGTAGATTGTTCTGAGGCGCGCGGCGGCATCATAGAGACTTGCATCAGTAAGCGTAACGTGCAGATAATCATCATGATCCTTTGCATCGCACCCCTCTTGTATCTCATGCCAGCTTGCTTTGAGTTCTCTCATATCGCGCAGAGGCAACAACGGACGTGTGGTGATGTCAACCACACCCGCAGCGTCGATGTTGACGATGGCCGCCGTTTTTGTCTGTTTTGCTTCTGAGAATGAATACTTCAAAGGAGTTCCGCAGTAGCGTACTTGCGGACGGCGTACCTGTTGTGCGCCATGCAAATGACCCAGCGCCACATAATCGAAGTCATCAAAGAGCGCGGCTTCAACGCTATCGATGCCTCCTACGGACACCGTCTCTGACTCACAGATTTCAGGCGTGCGTTGCCCATCGACCACGAATTGATGAGCAACAAGAATATTGCGCTTTGACGTATCTACGTGGTGATGCTCAAGAGCAATGCGCACAGCATCATTATGGCTCACAATTTCAGCAGCTTGGTCAGGGTATGCCATGCGTACGTGAGTTGGTTTTATGAAAGGAAGCTGATGAATGTATATCATGCCCGCTTCATCTTTGAGTTCAAACACCGGGATAGAACCGCGGTAGGCTTTTGCGATATGCACTCCCCGCTCAGCCATAAACGTTGAGCCAAAGGAGAGGCGCTCGGCACTATCATGGTTGCCCGCAATCAGGTAAAGCGGTATGCCGTGCTTGGCCACGTCAGAGAGAAAGATCTCACATACTTCGAGCGCTTCTGTTGAAGGAACGGATTTGTCGAAGACATCGCCTGCGATGAGAACTGCGTTAACATGTTCCTCAGCCGCAATCTGCACCAATTGTTTAAGAATGTGTATCTGATCTTCCAGCATGGATTTCTCGTTGACGCGTTTTCCCATGTGCAGATCTCCCAAATGGAGAAATTTCATCTATACCCCTCGCACTCTCTCGTTACGAGCAATAGGCATCTGGATTGATGCCGAGCTCTCGTGCTTGCTCAAACAGATATTCATAGGCATCGTCATTACCCGCGCATGCCGACGCATATGCTTCATCGATATCGCCGAGTTCCGCTAGGGCAACCGGAAATTCACCCAACGCAGCGGTACTTACGCTATCATAAATTGCATCTATAAGACCCGCAAGATTCACCTTGATTACTGCATCATCTGAGTTTTCCATTGTTTTCTCACTCCTCGAAAATCGTTTGGAATTACCAGTAAACAGTATCTTAGCGGCCGTGGGGGACAAAAATAAGTGCCCGCCGATCGTTTATACTTCTTTAATTGTGTACACACTCGGGAAATAAGCGCCGTCCGTTAAACGGCTATGTTCAATCGCCCTCTTATCTCGTACAATACATACTCGCGCGAAAAGATAGTACGATTTGAGCGCATTCCTTGAGGGCCGTTAGCTCAGTTGGCAGAGCAGGGGACTTTTAATCCCAAGGTCCAGGGTTCGAACCCCTGACGGCCCACCAAAAAACCTCACCGGAATATTGAATTGTACAAACATGGTTTAATGCGCAGCGTTCCTGCTTATTAAACGATGAGCAACGTATAAAGTGCTTGAAAATATAAAGAACGACCGTGAAAGAACGTGCTGGTCAGTTGAGATCAGTACACTATTGACTCAAAAAGGATAGCGCTTCTTTATATTTTTTAACACGCTTTGTATCGACGTCGGTTATGACATTGAGCCGTGAGAGATCTGAATTGTGTGTAAGATCGGCAAGCTTTACCGCACAAGCAAGATTATTATTCTTCACGCGCTCAAGATACGATTTATATGATTCATGATTCCTCTTAGTGAGCGCCACTACGGCAGATACCTGCGCAGGGGTAAAACCCCTCGATAATAAGTCCGCAGGCGTCGTATCAGTATCTTCAATAATATCGTGAAGCAGAGCAACTACTTTCTCGTCTTCTGTATCAAGCATATTTGACACTGCAACAGGATGCTCTATATAAGGCTTCCCCGCTTTATCATACTGACCGTCATGCTTTTGTTGAGCAAAACTGTATGCATAATCTACCAAGTCCATTTTCTCGCTCCTTATACCGCGGAATTGAAGCTCTATGTATTCACAAGCTATTCTTATTTCCGAAAACGATAGCTATATATCGCTGGCTAGAATTATTTCAGATGAGCCGGACATTATTGCTTGCTCCCCTATTCGTTTGCCATGTCCTAGGCCAATATTTGTTCAGCCTTGTCCAACTCGGTTTCGATGTGCGTACGGCGCTTTTTTGTTTAATAGTCACCTAAAACGACGCTGCACCAAAACTCTATGCGGCTCTGGTACTACCGGATGCCAGTTTGATAGTCACCTAAAACGACGCTGCACCAAAACCGGCTTTTATATCGGCTGACATTTTTTCTGTTTGATAGTCACCTAAAACGACGCTGCACCAAAACTGCCTTTTGGCTATGAACCCCGTCTACTCCGTTTGATAGTCACCTAAAACGACGCTGCACCAAAACCTATCCATAGTTCTGGCATACTGATCGTCTGTTTGATAGTCACCTAAAACGACGCTGCACCAAAACGTCAAGTATCTTTACCCCTAGTTCGTCTGAGTTTGATAGTCACCTAAAACGACGCTGCACCAAAACCAGAGCAGTCACAGTCAGGGGTATCGTCAGTTTGATAGTCACCTAAAACGACGCTGCACCAAAACTTCGCCAGAGCGTTCAACTATCAAACCATTGTTTGATAGTCACCTAAAACGACGCTGCACCAAAACATCAAAGAGATGTCGCAAGCCGCCTCGAAGTTTGATAGTCACCTAAAACGACGCTGCACCAAAACTCCACTGCCACGGTTCGAGAACAAACGGTTGTTTGATAGTCACCTAAAACGACGCTGCACCAAAACATACACAAGGCATGCCGTACAGTTCTGGAGTTTGATAGTCACCTAAAACGACGCTGCACCAAAACAACCTTTATTGTCGTGTTTGCTGGCGGGTTGTTTGATAGTCACCTAAAACGACGCTGCACCAAAACCCACCAACGACAATGTATGCAGACTGCGGGTTTGATAGTCATCTAAAACGACGCTGCACCAAAACTGCATCTAACACATTCGTAGTGATTATTTGTTTGATAGTCACCTAAAACGACGCTGCACCAAAACCTTTTCATGTGATTATAACAATTAAAAAATGTTTGATAGTCACCTAAAACGACGCTGCACCAAAACATATCTCAACCCCTAACGCTCTGAGGCTTGTTTGATAGCACCTAAAACGACGCTGCACCAAAACAGATCGTTTAGCGGAACTCACAGACACGCCGTTTGATAGTCACCTAAAACGACGCTGCACCAAAACCGTTAGACACCGCTATCGGTGTACCATACGGTTTGATAGTCACCTAAAACGACGCTGCACCAAAACCTTTGATACGCTACTTCCGTGGTCTGGCATGTTTGATAGTCACCTAAAACGACGCTGCACCAAAACCTCGAATATGTCTTTTCGCAAATTTATGAGTTTGATAGTCACCTAAAACGACGCTGCACCAAAACAGTCGAAATATCTAGCGCCGCCAAGGCAAGTTTGATAGTCACCTAAAACGACGCTGCACCAAAACTGAGCGAGTACGGATTCCACGCGGTTACTGGTTTGATAGTCACCTAAAACGACGCTGCACCAAAACTGAATAACCTCCAGTTGTATGTTTGCGAATGTTTGATAGTCACCTAAAACGACGCTGCACCAAAACAACTGTGATAAATGAGTACCCTCTTCGGGTTTGATAGTCACCTAAAACGACGCTGCACCAAAACCTTAATACAGGGCGTACTGGACGTTTTGAAGTTTGATGTGTTTGGTAGTCTAGAAGCCGACATAATCTTCAGTAGGTTTTCGACATAATATGCAAGAACATGCTGACCCATCCAACAACACCTATTCTGGTTGTGCTTAGTTTCAATCAGGAAGGTAGGAAGGAACAATGATCAGCATGTCCACTATTAATTCTATACGGCAGATGAGGCGAGAAGGTGACAGCATCGTCAACATTGCCAGAAATACAGGTGTCTGTCGAGATACCGTCTACAAATATCTTGCGAAAGATGACTTCTCACCGAAGATGCCAGTTGATTTTGAACCTCGTCCATCGAAGCTCGATCCATATAAGAACCTCATCAATCAATGGATTGATGAAGACGAACATGAGTGGCGAAAACAGCGTCACACGGCACGCCGAATCTGGCAACGACTGATATTTGAAGAGGGACTTGACGTATCTGAAACCACCGTTAGTCGCTACGTCCGAACGATTAAAGATGCGCGAAAGGGAACAAAAGAACAGTATCTGGACTTGCAGTGGGCACCAAGCGAAGCTCAAGCCGATTTTGGCGAAGCAGATTTCTATATACGTGGAACTCGCATGCGCCTCAGCTACTTTGTCCTGTCTTTCCCGTTTTCCAATGTAGGTTTCGCGCAAGTTTTTCCCGGTGAGAATGCCGAATGTGTTTGCGAGGCGCTAAAACGCATATTTGAACATATCGGTGGTGTTCCCAGGCGAATCGTATTCGATAACGCAACCGGTATTGGTCGGAGAGTCTGCAAAGAGGTTCATACCACTAAAATGTTTGGGGCATTTGCGGCCCACTATGGCTTTGGGTTTTCGTTTTGCAACCCAAATGCTGGACATGAAAAAGGCAATGTCGAGAACAAAGTTGGAGCGCTTCGCCGGTCCTTGTTCGTTCCGGTACCCTATGTTACTGATATGGCAGCTTTTAACAAACGTTTGTTGGAATGCTGTATGGAGCACTCGATGAAAACCCATTGGCTAAAAGCCGAGCCTGAAAATCAATTGTTTATGGAGGATCGTCTGGCTTCATACGGACTACCGGAAAAACCGTTTGCGATAGTTCGCTATGAGCGCCCTAAAACTAACAAACAGGGTAAAGTGGCGATCAACGGGCCACATCACTACTCTACAAGCCCGCGATATGCTGAGTGTGAGGTAATCGCTGCCATCGGTGCGCTAAAGATTGAGATCTACGATACGGCAGGAACCTTCATTTGCAAGCATATACGCGCTTATGGAAATGCACCAACCGATACTAGCGATCCGGCATCGCAACTGCCTCTTTTGTGCACGAGAGCCAAAGCTTGGAGGAACTCGCAGGTCCGGGCAGCTTTATCCGAGGATCTGCGGGCTCATATGGATGCGCTCACAGAGCCAGATCTGCGCGCTGAGTTACGAATGATGCGTGATGAATCAGCAAAAACTGGCTGGGCCGCAACCAAACAGGCAGTTGAGATGGCGTTTGCCGCGACTGGCCGTCTTGATGAGGCGAGTGTGTCGATTGGAGCAGCGCGAATAGCATCTGGAAATATCCACATAGATTATGATGAACCGGTAAACCTTGCCGAATATGACCATGCGCTACAGCTGAGAGCGTGATCAGTGTGGCCTATCTCAAAGCAGAGGAAATCGATTTATTTAGAACGCTTGCACGTGGCGTCTACCTGTCCAAGGAGGTGATCGAGAGTTTTATCGAAGACGCAACCGCGGGGCAAGTACGTGCCGTTATGGATTTACTCACCGACGAAATGCATACAAGGGAACGTCATAAGCGAGAGCGACTTATGCGCAAGGCAAGGTTCCCAGTCATCAAATCATTTAAGGATTACGATTTCTCTCAAGTATCGTTTCCGGAAGGCTATGATTCTCATGCGTTGATGTCATTGGGGTTTATCGATCATTTGCAAGACTTTGTTTTTCATGGCAAGACAGGACGCGGCAAGACACATCTGGCTATCGCCATTGGCATTGCTTGTGTTCAACAGGCCAGAATGACTCGATTTTTTACAGCCGCAGAGTTGGTTTTAGCTTTAGTCAGGGCCAACCGTGATCATACCCTAGAAACGCTGATGAAGGATATTGCCCGCTCTGACTTACTTATCATCGATGAACTGGGCTACGTTCCCTTAGATATTGAGGGCGCGCGTCTGTTATTTCAAGTGATGGCCGATTGCTATGAAAAGCGTAGCCTAGTGATTACAACAAACATTGAATTCTCGAAGTGGGGTACGGTGTTTGGTGACGACAAACTAGCCGCAGCTCTGATTGATCGAATCGTGCATCATGGAAGGCTTGTCGAGTTTAATGGTACCAGCAGGCGCATGGATGCCGCGTTGATGTTAGGAAAAACGAAGGAATAAAAAGAGGGGTCAGCAAGACGCATATTGTGTCGGAAATCGACAGCAGAAAGTGTCGACTTTTACTTGACTACATACAGTTTGATAGTCACCTAAAACGACGCTGCACCAAAACCTGCCGTACACGTGCATATAAACAAAGAAAGTTTGATAGTCACCTAAAACGACGCTGCACCAAAACTTTCATACTCTGTACTCCTTCGGTAGTTTGGTTTGATAGTCACCTAAAACGACGCTGCACCAAAACTGCGAAGTCCTGTCCACTCCGGAACAAGATGTTTGATAGTCACCTAAAACGACGCTGCACCAAAACAGTTTGTCAGTGAAGGGGTTGATCTGCGCGGTTTGATAGTCACCTAAAACGACGCTGCACCAAAACAGAAATAAAGCCATATGAACAGATGCCGAGTTTGATAGTCACCTAAAACGACGCTGCACCAAAACCAGGCTCTAGCATGTTAGATCATAGGAGCAGTTTGATAGTCACCTAAAACGACGCTGCACCAAAACCCAACGGATGGATAACGCCTCGAACAATAGGTTTGATAGTCACCTAAAACGACGCTGCACCAAAACTTGATCCGCCTGTTACCTTGTCCTTGCTGGTTTGATAGTCACCTAAAACGACGCTGCACCAAAACATAACCTGTAGGTGTCTTTCCGCTGGGGCTGTTTGATAGTCACCTAAAACGACGCTGCACCAAAACATGGATCCGTAAACATCGCTCCTTATCAAGTTTGATAGTCACCTAAAACGACGCTGCACCAAAACATATTGGTAACCTTGGACGCAGCCCTGCAGTTTGATAGTCACCTAAAACGACGCTGCACCAAAACTTGACTCCTCAACGTCTGCCCACATAGAAGTTTGATAGTCACCTAAAACGACGCTGCACCAAAACATATGACGAGAAGATGATTGATCGAGTTGTGTTTGATAGTCACCTAAAACGACGCTGCACCAAAACGTGTTGCTATGACTTGCAGATTCTCGCCGGTTTGATAGTCACCTAAAACGACGCTGCACCAAAACGTATAAATAATGAGTAAAAATAAAAAAAAGTTTGATAGTCACCTAAAACGACGCTGCACCAAAACCTCCAGCCAGGCGTATATTTAAGAGATACAGTTTGATAGTCACCTAAAACGACGCTGCACCAAAACGTACGGCGCGCCCGATGACGCAGACGTAAAGTTTGATAGTCACCTAAAACGACGCTGCACCAAAACGCTGTTTTCATCACAGAGCTTGCTTCATCTGTTTGATAGTCACCTAAAACGACGCTGCACCAAAACAGCCCGTAGTTTCCCTGAGCCTGAATGTAGGTTTGATAGTCACCTAAAACGAAGCTGCACCAAAACTTTAGATAGCTTTCATCACACTACATAGCTGTTTGATAGTCACCTAAAACGAAGCTGCACCAAAACGGATGATGCAAGGCTCATAACCTGAACTAGTTTGATAGTCACCTAAAACGAAGCTGCACCAAAACATGAAAGACGGCGGGTGGATAGCCATGTGCGTTTGATAGTCACCTAAAACGAAGCTGCACCAAAACTACTTTTACGCCCGAAGACTCCGCTAAAAGTTTGATAGTCACCTAAAACGAAGCTGCACCAAAACTTCAGTCTTTTAACGGTGTCTTCTGAATAGTTTGATAGTCACCTAAAACGAAGCTGCACCAAAACGGCTGGCGGAAGATTCTGCTGCCATGCATAGTTTGATAGTCACCTAAAACGAAGCTGCACCAAAACTACCGTCTACCAGTGTCGGAGTGTTTGTTGTTTGATAGTCACCTAAAACGAAGCTGCACCAAAACGGAGGACAAGACACAAGTCACGTCGGAGAAGTTTGATAGTCACCTAAAACGAAGCTGCACCAAAACCTGAAATAGATTCATTCCCACTATTATGCGTTTGATAGTCACCTAAAACGAAGCTGCACCAAAACACTTCTTACTTTATGAGACTTCTTTTTTGGTTTGATAGTCACCTAAAACGAAGCTGCACCAAAACCCTGGGTCAAGCGAATATAATGATGCATAAGTTTGATAGTCACCTAAAACGAAGCTGCACCAAAACGTGTAAAACGATGACCGCTCTTCTCGGTTGTTTGATAGTCACCTAAAACGAAGCTGCACCAAAACCTCAAATGTGCAAATTCTCCACTGCAAAGAGACGATCGTTTTAGGATCTGTCGGCTAACTGACCGATTCCAAATAGTCTTCGTCGATTATAAGCTTGTTTTCCCATTCCACGGAAGAAGCAGGCACAGTCTCATAAAGCAACACGCGTATTCTATTAAAAATCGCTTTGCGAGAAAACTCCGCGTACTCTACTTCCGTCAAAAATAACTTAAGGTTGACGAAACAAAGAATTCTATCTGAAAATAAATCAACCGCCACATCTAATAAATGTATTATTTTGTCAAAGAGCATAGTATCAGATGAGGTATCAATCACAAGCCCCATCACCTTACAGTATTTAACCACATCCCAATCTAAAGAAAAATAAGTATCCGAACAAAACGACGCGCCACAAAGACCTATCTCATCTTGCAAATCACAATTCAGACGTTCAATTAAACTACGTTTTTCTTCGTCTTCTTGAACAAGAAGAAGTATATTCTTAAGCAATTCGCCAGATATAAATTTATCATTGAGGTCTATAGAAGAACAATCTGAAATAGTGTAGACAGAATTTTTAAAGTTCTTTTCTTTTTCAAAATCGTCAACCAAAATACCTGGCTCAGAAACGTCATTCGTATATCCACTAACAAGAGAATCCACATAAGAGGCAAATAGGCGATGATCATGAATCTCCAGAACACTGATTTTTTCATCTTCGAGTAAAAGAGCATTGTCAATGTTCTGGTGTACGAGCCTCATAACACCACAACCCTGTCCATCGAGTCAACAACGCCCGACTCGTGCGCATCCCCCGCAACGGTAACCATATGAGCAAATTCTTTTTCTGTAACACGCAGAACTTGAATCAGCCCCTCCTTGGGACGATTTCTCTTTATACGCTGGAGCGCATACTCTGCGTTGGGAATGCTGGTAACCATCTTTACATAGACGCTTTCTTGCATCATCAGATATCCGTCTTTAATAAGAAACTTTCTAAACACACGATAATCTTTCCGCTGTCCAGCGGTTTCTATGGGAAGATCGAAAAATACGACTAGTCTCATAAAGCGCGTCCTCATGATATCAAATCAAATCCACAGTAAGAATTACTATCAGTATCACCATTCATAATAGCAACCGCCATTTGAACGTAAAGCGATAGTATAGAAGACAAATGGTAGTTGCCGTCCTTGTAGAAAAAGTATTCGTCCATCAACCCCACAAGCTCTATGCGAGAGTCATGAGAAAACTCTTTCCCCCAATGCATCATGACGTAGTAATCTATGACAGGTCGGAAAGGTTCCATGAAATCACAGCTCAAATTGTACTGGTTGTACTCATTGCGATGACAAATGCCCAGTTGAGTTAGATACCCTTTAGAGACAAGTTCTTTATTCAAAAAGGAAAGTAGTATGGCATAGCCATAATTCAGCATCGCGTTGATATCATTCTCTTGATCGCGCGAAAATTCTTTACCAAAAAGTGCGTTGAAGTATACCTTGGCAGCGTGACCCTCACGATTGCTTTTGTCACCTTCTATAACGTTAGCTGAATATTCTCTTAACATGCTAGCCTCCGAGAGGCCCGCATCCTCTAGCACAAGCGCTTGGTTGTCTATCTTGTTCTGCACAACCTTTGTCCAAAGATGCCCGGCAATGCGACTATCCCACTGAATCTGTTCAACAATTCTTTTGCTCGTGTTATGCGCACCATAAAGAGGTAGATAGACACCTGATGGATTGTGTTTCTCGTCACAGATAATTACCGGTATTTTTGCATTAGCAAGTTCGTTGAGAAGATACGCGCTCACATACACCGCTGTCGTATCTGCGATAACAGCGGCTATTTCAGAAAGATGAATCATAGTGGTAGTTTCGTTTCTGACCAACAGATACCCGCTTTTATAGCTTGCGCGGCACCTGTTGGTCAAAACGACAGTCCTAAACCCCAAGGGAATATCGCCTCTCGTACATACCCGTGATGGAGGTATCAATGAATTCGATCTCTCCCTCAAGCATAGCAGGCCCATAATTTATATTCATCATTCTGCCCGCAGCGGGGGTGAGCCCGTTCGTCACAAGTCCACATCCAGCGTTGGCATGCAACAGCCCCAATAGCTCATTAATTCTTGATAGCTTATCTTCGATGCTCGCAGAATAGAAACTATCGCTCACATGCTCTATTTTCTGCAGCAAACCAGAGTATCGTGGATAAGCCGCAGCAGTAGTATCGATCACCCTCTCATAGATCTTTATAAATGTCTCATCATAGACAGCAAGGTCTATCTGGCCTTTCTTGATTGCGTGTTCGCACTCAACAAGACCCACGACATATGATTCAGGCAACCATAGCTGCCGTGCATTTATCATTTCAGAATTTGAAGTGAGGTAGTATTCGCACCCCGCCCAGCTGATCTTTTGATATTTCATAATCTTTGGCTTGATGATTACAACATCTGCATATTGGGTATCAAGCCACGTCCGCAAATCTCCGCTGGCAGAAACGTGCCGTGCCACATTTACCGGTACCCCAACAAGCCTTGCAACAGTCTTTGCCTTGCTGCGTACCGTTTCAGTATAAGTAACCAAACAATAATAGGCAGAATTAGGGCTCTGGTAGTAACCATATTTTTTGGGATCACTGTTCTTTTTAAGAGGAATCGCCTTGTCGGTTTCGACGCGCCGAGAATAGACGGTAGCATTCCAAAATTCACCTGTCAGCTCTTCAGTTTTGCGAGAAATAAAGCAGTCTTTGTAAGTAAGACAACGGTGCATTTTCAACAGCTCTTCATCGGCATCCCATATATCACGAAAAATTTCGCCGGTTTCCTTGTCAAACCCATTCATAGAGAACGTGCCGACGATAAAACCTTTGCAACCTTTTCGCTGTCCTTTCTCCGAGCCAGAAAACTTCTTGAAGGCGGAATAGTCCAGCTCCTTTTCCCAAGATGGGTAGCGAATAGACACATAGCGACTGATACAGCATGCAAGGTATGCATCGTGCGCATGATGGTAATCATTTATCACACGAGACTTTGGAAAATCATACTCGACCCGCAGATCATGTGTCAGCTCAGCTTTGACCGCCTCTACCGTAGCATCGGGATATCTTGTCTTTAACAATTCGATTACATGTTTGGTGATCTGACGAGTTTCAACAAGTTGCCTGTTAATGAACTTTTCTATCTGCCTATTGTTGAGGTCTTCTCGAAGAAGATTGTCGAGTTTTCTTTTCGATATAAGATCGGCTTTCTGCATTGCCTGCCATAGACGCAAGTTACGACGACGGATACTTTCAGGAATAGGATAGGTATCTAGCTTTTCTTCGTTACAATGGCGGCACACAAGAACCTTATTATCCAAGCTGTCATCTTTGATAAAAGACTGCGGGACAATATGGTCGACATGATAGTCATTCAAAGATGAAATATCAAAAGATTTGCCGCAATACATGCACTTTCCCATTTGCAGGAAATAAAGAAAAACTTTCTCTTTATCAAGTTCAGAAGAACGTTCTTTAAGCTTGATGCTCAAATCACTGATGTCGGCATCCTTTAATTCATCAGACAACGAGTCGTAGGCATTTTGAAGCATTTGATATCTTGTTTTCGTTCTGCTGCCTTTTCCTTTGCCTTGCTCTTCCCGAGCAATTTCGACGCATATTTTCTTGGGAGTGTGGCCTGCAATTGACACAATTTCATCGACAATCTTTAAACTCTGGTTAATACCTCGTTTGATAGCCGGAGAACCGGGTATGTTTTCTAGCTCATAGGCTCCTCTTACATTGCTCAGATACTCCTGATTCTCAGCCTCTACGAGTGCCGAAAACCCAAATCTCTCGTCTGCGAGTATCTCCATGAGATTCTGAGGACGAGCACCTTCGGGGTCACGCAGTATTCCAATAATTGAAACGCGATGCCCGTTATAATCAGCCTTCAACCCTTCAAGTAAATCTCTCGAAAGCTTCGACCACCCCGTATAACGAAGTTTACAGATTTGCTTAATCTGCTCCTTGTCGAATATATCCTGTCCAAGAGTCCCATATTTTTGCTCGATCTTACGCTTCAAGATTTTCTTATCTTCAAATATAGTTATCCATGTAATAAGCTGCTCAACCATCTCTCTATCAGAAATGGATTCAGGCTCATGCCCAAGAATCCGCGTAAAATCACAGTAGGAAGTAAGCGATGAAGCAAACTCTCCTTCTTTCTGTGTCCCTTGTATAACATTGTTCATATACCCTAGATTTGTCCGTATCCAGTCCCGCAACATATCGACCTTTACGCGCTTTTGTTTTTTGAATACTTCATTGAAAATACGATCTATATCTGCACAGTCAAAACGTACAGGGCGTTCACCGTCACGAGCAATAGTGCAAACATTCAATTCCTGACGAACGCAAAACTCCGAATAGAGTAAGGAGTTACGCGGAATGACATCTTTGCCAAGGAGATAAGAGCATTTCCCTGTCATTCGACGAATGAACAACTCTGCGGAAGCGTCTTTATCAATAACTTTATCGAAGTTCCATGGTGTGACTTTTGTGTCCTCTTGTCCTTCAACCCTTATTGCCCAAGTAAACGGTTCTTTCCTATTCGGGACACCGTTTTTGCCAAGCGGACCAACATAATAAGGAATGCGATGAGTCAAAATTGCTTCTATTTTCTCTTGATTTTCTCTAAGAGTTGGCCAGTATTCTCCTTGATTCTCGATGATTTTTCTCATTTCCTCAAGGTGAAGTTGGTGCGGAATGGCTCCATTTTCGCGGGTACGCAGCTTAGAAAGATAGTTGCCTTCTTCCATTGCAGCTTCGACAGTTACCCATATATCCGCATCTTCAGGTAGCATTTCGCTATCTGCAAAGATACTTTTCAGATACTTATAGAAGTTTTCTTTACTCAGCTTTTTCTCGCTGAGTATATATGCCGTGTAGCCTTCGGCGTTCTCTCGCTTATATGCTCCATCAGCATATTTCGCTCCCCTAAAAACCTCATCATAGCGGCCGGGAACGTATTTTTTTACTAGCGTCTTGAGGGTGTCAAGATCATTTTTGTGTTGTTCATATTTCCCGACCATACCGTAAGAAATCGTCTTTCCTTCAGGTATGTCTTTCAATATCCCTGCAAGAAGATATGCATTGAATATTGACCGGAGTGACTCAAAGAAAGGGGCATCATCTTCCGGGAGTACTTCATCGACGAATTTTTCAACCTTTTCTTCAGCGTCAAGTGCAAACTTCGCCTCAGTCCCCTCAACTTCAAAGAAGCTCGCGTAGTTGACTTCATAACCGAACATCGCTCTTGAAAGCTGCTTGCCTATATTCTTCCATTCGCCAGTAAAACCTAAGGCACTCTGGACTTTCTCAGCCCGAAAAGCACGCTTCTCTGAGCCACTTTGTATTGCAAATGCCATCGCCACAAGATCAACAGTGCCGCAAACTATGCCGTATCTCTCACAATAATCCATGAGCTGAATTTGAAATTCGCCCAACGCTGCAGTTATATTTGAGTCAGCAGCAGTAAGATCACCTTCTCGGAGAAAATTACCTCTGTATTTGATCATATGATGAAGTGCTAGATAGATAAGCCTAATATCCATCTTTTCATGCGTATTTACTAAAGCATCTCTAAGATGATAGATCGTTCGAAACGTCTCATAATACTTCTTCTCGTCAAAATTAGCGTCGTTGAACAAAACCCACTTTTCATTGAAATCCCTATCGTCATGCCATAGATATGATTGTTCCATTCTGTGATAGAAATTCTCGTCCAGTGCGAAAACATCAGTCTCCATCAACTTTCTGAGTAGGGAGATCCTATATTTCCTTCTATCGTATCTTCGCCTTTGAGTCCGGTATGCTCTTGTTCTCGCAGCTGTGTCAGCGCTATCAAACAATCTGCTGCCCCACGTATTTTTGCCTTTGAACTTAAGGAGTTCCCCCTTGTCATCGACAACCGCCCAGCCTACAGAATTGGTCCCGATGTCAAGTCCCACGGCATAATTATCAACTTTTCGAATATTCATGTACGACTACCTCATTTCTGTGTTATTATGTCTCCGTTGCTAGTCACCTAAAGCGACACTGCGAGTCAAAATAAAGGCTCAGCCCTAACCGCCAGAGATGGCCTCATTTAGATGAGAATAGAAGTCCCCTGCAAGGGGATTTCTTCGTTTCGTCCTTTCGGAACATCTTAAGACCGATATTGATGCGCTTCCACGAAATAGGAATACAGCATTATGAATAGAGCTGTTACGTGTCATTTCTATACTCCTCGCCAAATATTCTTATCTTATTACCAAAAACGATAGTTATATAGCGTTATTTCAAATTATTTCAGATAAGCCGGACATTATTGCTGAAAAGCCCAAATGTTTTCGTGTCTCCTCTACTAACCAGCAGAGACAAGCTTGAAGCCTGAACGATTTAAGGCGGACAACGCTATGCGCTATCCGCCTTTTGATTTCACTGCTCATACGATAATTCTTGCCTACGACCGGCAAATAATGAATCTTCCTAAAATGTCAGCTCTCGCCTTAGCCCAGTATATCCCGCAAAGTGACCGTTATCATTTTAGCCATACTGGCGCGCCATGCAGTATCTTGCGGATTCATCTGATAGGTACCGTCGCCCTGAGATACTCCGCCAACAATGCCCCGAGATGCGCACCACTTTACATAATTGATGTGGCTGGCGTCAGTAACCCAATCGCTCACTGTGTTCATGCCCTCTGTGTTGCTATAGTCAACGGTTTCAAACGAGTTTGCCAAACTACTATCAAAAACATTAGCAAAGCACTGAAACATTTTGCAAAGTTGTTCACGCGTAACTGAGTTATCCGGGAACGCATAACGACCATCCGAGTCGGCATTGCCAGTCAATATGCCCGTATCGTAGGCCCAGTTAAGCGCTGCGGTATAGTACTGGTTACCTGGATCATCAGAGAAGTGGTTGCTCGTCAGCGCGAATTTGGCTGGATCAGTTGTCGAACCATACGTTTTTGATATCGTTGAATCCTGACCGCATGCATAGCGATACATGACAGTAGCCGCTTGTGCGCGAGTTATATCATTATACGGGCCAAAACTATCTGTGCCAGAATACCCGCTCATAAGACCATTAGTAAGAACATAGCTCAACCAACCGCCTGTCACATACCAAGAAGTTGAATCGATATCATGATACATAGACACATATTGTGGGACGGCTTCGCCGAAATGACTCGAAACACATCTTTCGAGGTCTTGCGTATATGAGATGTAGTTATAGGAACATTTAAGGTAAATGAGCTTCTTGTTCTGAGCTATATCCAAATTTGTGAGCAAATTTTTCCTGCAGTCCAAGTATCCCAAACCGCTACAGCCACTCAAGTCAAGAGAAGTGAGTAAATTTAAAGTACACGTCATATATGACAGAGCCGTATCACCGCTCACATCAAGAGAGGCGAGGCGGTTTGAATCGCACTGAAGGTATGTCATAGCTGTATTATTGCTCGCATCAAGAGAAGTCAGCAAGTTTGAAGTACACGTCAGGTTTGTTAAAGTTTCAATATTACTCGCGCGAAGAGAGACGAGTTTATTCGAGCCACACTGTAGCATTACTAAAGCTTTGTTATTATTTACGTCGAGAGAGATAAGTTGGTTCGAGGTGCAATCCAAATTTGTTAAGACCGTGCTATCACTGACGTCAAGCAAAGTAAGCTGATTTGAACGACAATTTAGGCTCTCCAAAGCCGTGTCATTGCTCACATCAAGAGAAATAAGCTTGTTTCCAGAGCAATCCAGCCATGTCAGTACCGTGTCGTTGCTCGCTTTAAGAGAAACGAGGTCATTGGACTGACACGACAAAGACTTCAAGGCAGTATTGTTACTGACATCAAGGGAAGCAAGATCGTTATCGGGACAATACAGGAATGCTAAAGCTTTGTTCTTGCTCACATCAAGAGAAGTAAGATGATCTGAACTACATTCCAGCCCAACAAGCGTCAAGCAGTTGCTGACATCGATTGCGGTAAGTGTCGAACTATTATTGATTTGTACCGAGACCACAGCTACACCGTCAAGAGTTGCGGGTATAGTAACTGAACTTGAAGTCCCCACATAACCATCAATATAAACTCCCGCTCCACGTAACCCCCCCCATCAGAAGTATTGATTGTATACGTCAGGTTTGTTGCGGGATCGACAAGCGACTGAGCCGTTATGGCGTTGGTCGACTGCGTTCCTGTCTGGGTGGCGGCAAAAGCCGTCAGCGGCACAGAAAACATCATGACCAAGGATGACAAAAAGCAGACCCATATAGGGTGCTTTCGATAAGGCCCCCCGCCTTCTTATACTGACCGTCATGTTTTCGTTGAGCAAAACTATATGCATAATCTATCAGGTTCATTTTCTCACTCCTCATATCATGGAATTGAAGTTCTGCATGCTTACCATCTATTCTTATCCCCAAAACGATAGCTATATATCGCCATTTCTAATTATTTCAGATGAGGCGGACATTATTGTTTGCTCCCCCTACTCACTTATCACGTCCTCCGTCAACGCTTGCTCAACCTTGTCCATGAGAACCTGCTGAGACTTGATATCCATCTTCCGGTAGATATGCATGATATGCGTGCGCGCCGTGCCTTCTGAGATGATGAGAGTGCTCGCAATATAATGAGCATTGCGCCCCTTCGCCAGAAGTATGAGCACTTCGTTTTCGCGCGCTGAGAGGTTATAGCGCTGCGCCACCTGGTTGCAGGCGTTTAAGAACATTGCCTCAGAATCGCTAGTGTCAAGAGAGGCATTCTTACGCTCTCTATTCTGCTTCAACGTATGAATTATATTCAGTATGTACAAGATGAATATTCCCACAAAGCAGCCGATGATCACAAACACGCTTGAGAATCCGGGAACAAGCCCGGGCAGAATAGTCGTGCTGAGTATCCCCATAGCCCAGCCAAGCATAAAGCAGAGATGCGTTATGCAGGTGTAGCTGAAACGACGGCTCTCATCAGACATCTGGCGGGGTACCACCCAGACAAAAAGGAGCAGAACAGCGTAGCATATCCCCAGGGGCATGAAGTATACCGACACCAAGCTCTTGCCAAAATAGTCTGACAGATACAGACTTGCAATGATGAGGGGCAATATGAGGGTACGGAGTAATTCAAGTACTTCAACCTCATGAAGATACCGCAAGGCGACAATGAACAATGCGCCACCTAGTAGCGTCCCAATGCCAGAGACAACCTGGATGTTCATAGATATGACGCCGCCGTCTTGAAGAGTCATACCCAGACAAAGCAGTGTTATGCCCAATGTATTGAGCAGGAATAAGTCAAGACAATACCCTACAAACTCCTTCTTACTGAAGCTCTTAACGCCGTTTTCAGTTTCGATATCGCGGTCTTCACGTTCCTTCTGTATCAAATCTGGTGTCCGCAGTTTGTCGGCCACCAAAAGAAGCACCGTTGAGATGGGCAAGAAGAAAAATGCCAAGAAGATACTGAATAGCTGAGGCAACAGCGCAATGGTCATCTGAAGAATTCCCGCGACTATCAAGCCTAACGCCAAAGCGATCACAGACTTTTTGATGCCCGACTTAAGAAAGAAATTTGCATAAACCAAGAACATGAATATAGAAAATTGTGTGAGCAGCGTCGAAGACGACACCAGCCAGTCGGGTATGTTGCCGTATACCCAAAGAATCTTGATGACAAAGTAGGTGATTTGAAGGAGATTCAGGACTATCAATAGAGGCAGCGAACGATATATCACATGCTTTTTTGATATCCCGATAAGCGATAACGTGCCCACAACAAGAAGAACGACGATAAGAAAATCTTCGAGAAGGTTTATGTGGCCCACATTCCATAACATGGTATATCTATCGACCTTAGAAGCCGCAATACAAAAGCCAAGCCCCAAGCTGGATAGTATAAGCCAACGATTTGACACGCGGTTACCCGCAGCCAGCCCTATAAACTTTTCAATCAGGTTCTGACCAGTAATCTGGGTTTCTGCACCCATATATGCCACCTATTCACACTCACCACGTAGCATTTCATCATTGCATAGCCGTCTCATAAAAGAATCTGATTTTAAATCTGATTCCTGCGAAACAATACGACTCTGCATCAGATGCCTCATCCTCTCACATTTCTATAGTATAGCGAAGTCGCTTACAGGAGAACATGCGATGAAACGTGTCTTAGATTAGAGAGGATTTGATAGATATGGAAATGTCACGACGTAGATTTCTGGAAGTTGCCGCTGTTGCAACAACCGGGCTCGCCGCGCTTGGTGCGGCAGGCTGTACCTCGAATTCAGGGAGTCAGTCCAGCACTGGCACCAAGATTACTCCGAGCAAAACCGTTGATTGCGACGTAGTAGTTGTAGGTGTGGGTGTCTCTGGTATCAGCGCTTGCGTTGAGGCCGCGGAGTTGGGGGCAAATGTTGTTGGTATCGACCGCGCCGTTGGCCCTATCGGGACCAACGCGACCATGGTCAAGGGTATGTATGGTGTGGGGGACCCAAGCAACATAGGTGCAAACTTCAAGTATCTTACTTCGACCACGTACTATCAGTACAACAATCGGTTTGTACGGCGCTATCTGGATATAATCGACTCCCAAGTAGCCCGCTATATCAGCAAGGGATGTAGCATCTCGACGGTCACGATTCCCGCATCCTCTACCGGAAGCGGTGTACCTTCAGTACAGCATATGTGGTCGCAGAGTGGTACCAAGCGAGGAAACGAAATCAGCAACATGCTCACGCAATACAGTAATTTGACCCTGTGCTGGGAAACCGAAGTAATACAGCTTCTGGCAGACAACGGCAAGGTCACCGGGGTCTACGCAAAAGACCAGAGCGGCGTCATCACACAATATAATGCAAAAGGCGGTGTCATCGTCTGCACAGGAGGCTTCGCGAACAACACGGAAATGATGAAAAAGTATATGGGCGGCGCAACAGCAATGGTAACGGGAAGCCTTAACAACGATGGTGCCGGCATCAAGATGTTGCAGGCCGTAGGCGGACAGATGGGTAAGAACTATGCCATCAATGCCACTGAAGGCGGTGCCATGAACCCCAAGGCTTCATGCGGCATCAACGTGATGGATTCAGGGTACAGCTCTATGCTTCGTTCCATCCTGATGGGCGATGTTCTTATCAACAGATACGGCAAGCGGTTTGTAGATGAAGCCGTTATGTGCAAGAAGACCATGATGTTTTGCTCTGAGCCCGTCACACGTGAAGGTGGCAAATATTATGCCATCATGACGCAAGCCGAAATGAACATGCTCAAGACCATGAACCTCGCAGAGTTTTGTCTCCAACGTTATGGTTTTAAGATCACCAACGCCATGATATTGATATTCCTCGCCGCAAACCCGATGCCAAACTTTGATACCGATGCAGAGAAGGCTATTAAAGAGGGCTGGTGTTGGAAGGGCACAACATTCAAGGAACTTGAAGAGAAATCCGGTATCCCCAATATCGCTACAACGATGGATGAGTATAACCAGATGTGCGCTCAGGGAGTAGACACGCTCCTCTATAAGGACCCCGCATTCCTGAAACCCTACAATGAATCTGATGGGCCATTCTATCTGGTCGAGAACTACCTGGGTCTTTGCTGCACACAAGGTGGCATACGGACCGATGGCGAATGCCATGCACTGAACAGCGACTTCACCGTTATCGACGGCCTCTATGTGGCTGGTATGGATGCCGACAACGAGTCGACACCCTATATCATCGGTGCAACCTGCCAAGGCTTTTGCGTTGGCGCTGGCTATATCGCCGCAGAGAATGCCGTAGCACGCGCAAAGAGCAATAAGTAGCATTACGTTGCGATAAAACCGGAGACAAGCCGAACCTATCGCGATAGCCTCTCACGATGTAGTAATGATGCGAGACAGTCAACTCGCGCACAGATAGGAGAACTACCATGAAGAAATCAAAGAAGATGTCGATACTTTTGAGCACGGCGACTATTGCCCTCGCGCTCGGCATGTTCGCGCTTGCAGGCTGTAGCAGCACTACATCGAGCAACACGACCAATACGGATACATCAAAAAGTTCAACACCGGCAGCCACTTCATACACCAAAGATGATGTTGAGAAGGCATGCAGCGCGGGCTGCCATAGTCTCTCAGCAGTGGATTCGTGGACCGCTGCCGATGTTACTGCTACGACCGCTAGGGGTATGGTGCCCTCTCTGACGAGCGATCAGGCCGCGGCTATCGCAGCCTATTACGCTTCGAAGTAGCAATACGCGTCAGCAGCAGCACGCATCACAAGAGATAAAAAGCAGGCTCTAGGATGTAGCCCCCAGAGCCTGCTTTTTTATTTATCTTTCGAGAAGTCTATGCTTGTCTTGAACGTACCTTTACCAGCAATAATCACAGAGCAATCGTTACAATCTGTACCTCACTAGTACGTCATGCAGAATAGTGAAGACATATCTCGAGAGCCCCCACTATCTCGATTGATATCGTCAATAACGCCTCCCCTGAGTTCGCAGCTACTCAATCAATGAATTGAGTCTATAGAAAAAGGGCTAGTACCTTTATGCTACTATACAGATAGTGATGACCGATTTTTAAGAGTTTGGTGAAGAGGAAAGAGCATGAGGAGAATACTATGAATGTTTGTATATCAGAAAAGAAGGACAGAATAGGCATCGCAAGCACTTGCATCGCTTTTATCGTAGGATGTTTGCTATTAGCGACTCTGACGGGATGCGCAACCCAAAATGCCGGAAATGTTACCAAAGCAACTGATCAAAACAGCGCCGTCGATTCCGCAACATTGTTGAAAAAGACTATTACCTTTCCTGCTTGGTATTTCCAAGGAAAAGAAAAGAGCGATGTGGTTTCGGCACTGCAAAGTCAAGGCTATAGCGACGTTATTGCAAATGAGGATGGCTCTTACACGGTCACGGTTTCCATTGACCAATACAATCAGCTAGTAGATTCGCTACATGACAACATTGTCACGCTACTCAATAGCACGGTTGGCAGCGCCGATTCTCCGAATGTTTTAAAGGTTGATTACGATAACTCTTTTTCCAATATAAAAGTTTACCTCACTACCAATAAAATTGGTTTGTCTGAAGCGCTGCTGCCGGTAAAGTATTACGTGGCAGCTTGCATTTATCAGCAGATTGCTGGTCAACCCGTTTCTTGCACCGTGTCAATCATTGGAGCAGACGGTAACCAATTATCCAGTACAACATATCCCAAGAACTAGATAAAATGAGATATTGAGAATTATTGGCAAATAGTTGAACACATATCTAATATGGGCAAACTAATAAGTAATCGGTTGTTATCAAATTGATACATCACCACCAGCGCAACAAGTTAAATAGTGAGTCGCTTACGCCCTCTGCTATGCAGAGGGCGTAAGTTTGAAACCTGATTAACCAATGTGTCTTAGTAGGCCACTCAAACACTGCCCGCTATTTCAAGATACAAGCGGAAATAAGGTTGTCCAGACGACGGATATCAATACCCTTTTTAAGGTTTACTTTTATATGTCCCGCCCGCGTCCAAAATTCCATCTCAGCATTAAAGTCTAGCAGTTTGCCAGCATTTTCTGAGGACCACATATCAACGGCATGCCACGGCAAAGAGTACACTTCTACCTTTTTGCCCGTCATGCCCTGTGCGTCACGAACAATAAGTCGCTTTGTCGTGAAAATGGCAGAATCTCTAATGGTCTTATAGGCGGCAATAGGCTGCTCACCCTGAACCAGTACTTGGTTTACATCATCAGGTATTGCACATTCTGAAATCAACGTCCACTCTAAAGCTGCCTCCATGAAACTTCCTCTCTGCTATGTTGTACAGTCGCATCCCTTATGCAACTCGTAACCACTCTCACGCACAAATTTTCAGTGTTTTCAAATACCTCGACAGTTATCTACTCTATTTTGTGGCCCTATGCAGCACCTTTACTATCCCAGAGAATATTCTAATATTAAGCATTAGGTATATTGGGTGACGCTCTCTTGAAGAATCTGAAGCGATACACATACAGAGTGCTCACATATCGACGTGTGCTACCATCATACTGCTACAGATTAACTGAACGGTATCTCGCCTTCCGCTGTGTAATACTACGCGGTAAAGCTACGTCCCAGTTCGCGGGCTTCTTCAAGCTTTGCGTTGCCTACAATGTCACCTATCCTGTACACATTATGCACCGCCACAACCCCACGGTCTTTCCAGCTGGTGTACTTTGCCAAGCCACGGTAGGTATCAACGATACAGTCCAAAACGGAAGCATCTTTATCTTCGCAGACGGTGAGAAGCACCGACGATTCAACGGCAAACGGATTACCAAGACCGCAAAACATGCGGTCCATAAACGCTTTAATCTGGGAAGAAAACGTAAAGCAATACACCGGTGTTGCATATACTAGCACGTCGCACTCATGGAGCAGCGGGTAGAATTGTTGCATACCATCGTCTTGGCAGCATTGCCCTTTATGGGAAAGGCAGTATTCACATCCGAGACAACCACCGATATGCGCATGCCCTGCATCAGCGCGAAATACTTCGTTTCCTGCCTCTTCTGCACCTTCGATAAAGGCATCAGCCAGCATGGACGAATTCCCGTTTTTCCTCGGACTTCCGTAGACCACTAAAATCTTGTGCGCCATGACTCTCCTTTTCTCAGCATATGATGTCAGAAAACCATTGTAACGCTCACAAGAAGAGTCTATTGCGATAGTTCTCAGAACATTCTCAGCCTACAAGGTTTTTGACCTTCTGAGCAAACAGATCGGGATGATTGATGCTGAGGTCTCCGTGGTAGAACCCCTCAAAAATACTCAACTCAGAGCGTTCCATCGCCTGATGAATCATCTGAGCAGAGCTCCTCATAACCGGACGTTCTTTGCTTCCCGCCACCACCAACGCCGGTGCCTTACAGCAAGCAAGTTCTGCCTTCAGACGGTACGCGGCATTAGCCTCAAGCATCGCGATCATACTTTGCCTGCTGATAAGACGCGCTCAGTGGCGAAATTATCAGACAGCTCCCTGAAACACACTATCCGTATCTCTACATAAATGCTGAACAGCTTTGCGCCCTGTTTCCGCTGCCACCGGCAACCCACCAGGCTTCATAAGACGCTGACCCGCAAAGTAGACGTTCTTGATGTGCTCCGGCTGCGATGGGTACTCTCTATTCGCGTCGCGTGCACCCATCTCGGTCATCCATGACCCCTTGAATGAGTGAAGATAGCGTTCATAGGTAAGCGGCGTTGCTACATCCCATACCACAACATTTCCTGCAATGCGGGGAATCTTCTCAGACACTACCCGAATATAGGCTTCGGCTAGCTTACGCTTCTCTTCTTCATAGGTTCCGTCTTCTTTGCACTGCTTCCAAAAATCGTAGCTGTCACCGGTAAGGATCGTGGTAAGAGCCGTGCAGCCCTTTGGTGCATACCCTTCAAACGTTGCGTAATTGTTGATGCCGACCAGATCAATTGGTACGTTTCCGCAGTGCAAGGTCTCGTCAAGAGAAAAGTTTAAGCCATGTGGCAGATCGGAAAGGTCTACCGTAACTCCCAGGCAGATGAATGTATCGAGCATGGGCACCGTAGTCTCGCGCATTCTGTTTGCCCACGAATCCTGAATCGGAAGGTCGAACAACGTATCGATAGCACAGCGCGTATCTTGAGTAACTATCACCGCATCGGCCGGCAGATACTCCCCTTCAACCATGATACCTGTAGCGGTGCCTTTTTCTACGGCCACCCGATCCACAAACTTCCCGTACTGTATGGCTCCCCCCAGCGCCAAAAATTTTTGAGCCATCCGTGCTGTCATGGGAAGCGAGCCGCCCTCCGGATAACCACCGTCGCCAAACGCCAATGTCGCGAGCGTAAAAACCAGTGCCACCGCACAATTCTCGGAGCCCGCTACGTTTTGTAACATCAGGCGTATCGCTTCGTTTTTGAATAACAGCGAATACTCTTCAGAGGTGAGTTTTGAATAATATGACAAGCGTGGCAAGGCAGGTAACACTTCCAGCATGGTGGATAGTGGCACAGAAGATTTTTGTTTAACTTTTACACCCTTGATGTCAGTGAGGGGCATCTGAAATTTCATGAACCGTCTGACATCACGACACAGACGCGTTATCTCTGGAGCATCCTGCGGCGATACCTCGAGCAGATGTTGCTTCAACTTGTCGATATCTCGGTAGAGATGCACCGTTTCTCCCTTATGTTCGAGAGTGAAAAACGGGTCGCTGTCTATGATTTTTACGCTGTCATCGAGTGCGCCCACTTCACGCCAGAGTGTATTGAACTCGGTGCGAGGAGAAGACCCGGTGAGCCAATGAATACCTCCTTCAAACAGGTAACCATTCCTGCGCCAACTAGTAGACGCGCCTCCCGGAATCGTATGGCTCTCATAGATGGTTACATCAAAACCGCTCTGGCGTGCATAAATCCCCGCAGTCAGACCGGCGATCCCCGCCCCTACGATGACAACCTGTTTCATGACTCTATCCTTTCCTGATGATATCGACTATCCACGAGCTCTCGGGCAGTGGATAGTCCGGATTGACGGCATATTCTTCAGCGATACCCTGGATGGCGCACCAATAGGCAATGCCGAGAGCTAATGGGTTGCCCTCTTTAATGGTTCCGTCACGTTGCCCTTGTTTGATTAACTGTGCCGTTGGCGTATAGAGGTCAAAATCTTTTAGAAGCTCCTTGACCTTTGGCGGGGCGCCTTCGTTGTAGTAGGCGTAACTCATGAGCACAAACATCTGAGCGGTAAACGAATCATGTTCTATATAGGAGAAAATCTGTGCAGCGGCCATCTCAAAAAACTCAAGCGGATCTCCGCCAGATTGAGCCATGACCTCAGAGGGGCCTGACAGGCCCATGATAATCAACTCTTCGTAGAGCGATTCTTTTGAGTCGAAGTAGTGAAACAGCAGCCCCACGCTCATGCCTACAGACTCTGCGATGTCTTTGATCTTTGTTGCCGCATAACCTTTGCGGATGAACAGGTCGAGCGCCGCTCTGAGAATGTCTTCGCGACGTTTTTCCTTCTGCTCATTTCTGATACCCATATATTGAACCTTCATTCATTGAATTGTTGTTCAATGATTATGAATGAAGATTTGCCACCTGTCAATCAGATCGGTCACAGTGAGATTGATAGTATATGAATTGTTGGAGTAAGTGATTATGCCGTTCTATCTAGCAGGAAGCATGGAGACACAACCGCAGTATGGTCAGACCGTTTTCTGCTGGCCATGCGTTCTCTTGTCTTCTTCAGATGTGCTTCCCTGTGCTCGACAGCCTCAATCAGATCCTGCTGCGAGTGAATATCCAGCTTTTTATAGATATTGCAGGTATGCGTCTTTGCCGTGCTGAAAGATACGCAGAGAGTATCTGCAACATAGTGCGCATTATGGCCGCGCACGATAATATGGAAAACCTCGGCTTCCCTACTCGTCAATCCTGCTTCTTCTATCATCTCACTCAAAACCTGCTCGCGCCCTGAAAGCACCGGCAAGACATCTTCGATGCCCTCTTCGGCCGCCTGATCACACTTCCGTGACAAGAGTTCCTGCTCAATCATGCGTACCCTCATGAGCATCTCGTGTTCGCGCGCACGAGACATAAGCCCAAACACACCGATGCACAGCAGTATGAGCAGGGTACAGACGATGATCACAGCCATAATGGTTCTCCCTTGAAGTGACTTATCGACAGACGCGTTATGCTCGACGCGCGCATGCCCTCCATTTCATGCAGAACCCCGATATCACGCAATAAAGACAGCAGAAGATACGACCGGGTGTCAACGGCTCCCTAGAGAGCGGAGTGTATCCGGCACGTCAATACTACGGATGGTAAACGCAACGCAGATGATACAACCGGGAGCCGTCTGGTGTTAAGACGGCTCCCGATGCATCTGTACTGCAAAACTGCTGCTAGCATCCACTAATACCGGTATAAGAACTACTCGTCTTCGGTCTTATACTCAAATTTTGTTTTGCACCACGGGCATTTCGTGGTAAAGCTTCCAAACTCACGACTGGTAACAATCTTACGCAATGGTTTGCCACAATTCGGACATACCTTTGGCGCCTTGTCGGGGATTTCCTCAATACCCTCAACATCTTTCTGGTCTGGACTGTACGCCATTTCAATCTCCTATCGTTCGAACTGCCATCTCCATAAGAAAGAATCAAACCGTCGGTTCAATCCATCCTGCAGACCATACAAGCCTTACGGCAAAAAGCAGGTGACTCCTTCGCCCAGTTCTTCCATGCGACGAGGAAGATCTTCCAGTGCAACCGCTTCCATGCATTGAGCAAGGCAGTGATGCACACAAGAAGGTTTCTTACCTTCTGCGATACGGTCTTCGCAGAGATCGCATAACGAGGAAGGTACCGCTACATAGTTCCAATACCACTTACCATCGAGTTTTTCAGGGCCAAACTCTGCCAGTTTGATGCCCCACTCATCCTGAGACTTGATACCTTTTTCTTGACGACAGGCAACCTCACAGGAATGGCAACCGGTGCAATACTTGTAATCAATAAGCAATGCATACTTTTTCATGTTTATCACCATTCCTAATTCTCATGAATTTCTTCGTAGCTAAACGGTGAGGGTTCCGCACTCGTCATGCTCTCAGGACCACGGCTTGCACGCGGCACGTACGCTTTGGGGTCGTCATTGCCGGCTTCATATCCGTCTACCTTATAAACCTTGCAGAGCACGTTCTTATAGGGCGCGCCGTAACCCAGCTTGCCCACCTTATACATAGGGATGAGCTTGTTGATGTTAGACTTCCACGTGCCAAAGAGATTAGGAGCTTCTCCCTCTTCTTCGGGGAACCACCAGCCATGCTCAGCATGAACAACGCGCTCAGGTACTTCGTTTGATACGCGCGCACGCTCAACACATTTACCCAGAGGGTTCTCGATGCAGACATAGTCGCCATCGTTGATACCCAAGTTTGCAGCCGTGTGAGGATTGATAGTCAGCAGCGGGTCAGGGTGAATGGAACGCAACGAGGGAATCTGGCGATGCTCAGAGTGAAACGATACAAACGCACGGCCACCGGTGGTCAGAACCAGCGGATACTCCTGGTAGAGATCCGGGGTGCTATAGGGGCTCATCGCGGGCTCCATGAAGTAAGGAAGCTCGTCTTCACCAAAGTCGTCATAGATAGAGGAACACACTTCGATCATGCCAGTTGGCGTGTTGAATCCTGGCTCGCCGTCAGGGCGCAGCATCCCCTTCTCGTACTTACGATATTCAAAGGGCTGCTGGAACACGCCCATATCACGTAGATCGTTAAAGTCCCAATCGTATTGGGTACGAATCTGAGCGTTGAAGAACTCTTCCGCAGAATTCCATGGCCATGCCTCAGGGTTGAGTCTCTTGCCAACAATCATATCGATTTCGATGTCGGAACGCGCTTCGCCACAGTTAACCGCCGCATTCATCGCACCAAGGAAGTGAGTGTTGCGTCCGAAGTGAGGAAGAACTACGCCATCATGCTCGGCAAATCCGCTAACCGGAAGCACGAGATCGCAGAGACCCATGATGGTCGGCGTCATGAAGCAATCCTGAGCTGCGTTGAAGTCCATCTTCCGCAAAGCCTCATACCAACGCTCAGGTTCTGCGTACACAGTAGGCGCAATGGGGTTTGAAGCATAGAAGTACGCCATATGGAAGGCATAGGGCTCGCCGGTCTCCAAGACAGAAAGTACTTCATCGGGGTGAGCAAAGGGCCCGCATGCATACGCCGGGTGATCTTCGCGTGCATCAATACGCTTCTCCGCTGTTTCAGGAGATACATACTGTGCTGTTTCAAAACGCCAGCGGCCCATAAAACTTGAGGGCAATGCCAACGTGATGCCACCGGGTACATCCATGTAACCGCAGATGGCGCCAATGGCCAAAAGCGACTGACCCGCCTGTGCACCATTTTGCTGGGTGTCGATAGCAAGACCCCACATGATAGAAGAAGGAGCATTCGTTGCAAAGGCACGGGCGGCACCGCGTAACACTTCAGCCGGTACCCACGTGATCTCTTCTGCCCATTCAGGTGTCTTGTCTTTGACGCGCTCAGCAAGATCGTCCAAGCCAAATACCCAATTCTCACAGAATTCGTGATTATAGAGGTCTTCTCCGATGATGACATTGAGCAATGCAAGACCTACTGCGGCATCGGTTCCGGGACGCAACTGAATATGGAACTCAGCACGAGAAGCAAGCCACGTCAGACGAGGATCGATAACGATAAGCTTCGAGCCACGCTTCATAAGGTCAACGATGGCGTGACCATAGAACCCATCAGGGTTAGACTGCAGTGGGCTCTTGCCCCAGAGCATGATGTACTTGGGGACCTCATAGCGCGGATCATCATAGCGGTCCGGGAAAAATGCGGCATAGTCAAGCTCAGGGTAGCCCGCACCTAACAAGAAGTCGGCCACAACCGTACGCGGGCCATAGCAGGAGCCACCACTCATCGAAAACGAACAGTTAGGTGTTTTGAAACACGCTTGAGCCATAGGCGGCGCATACAGCGTAGCCTCACGCCCCGTACCTTGGAAGAGATAGATCGTCTCAGGGCCATAGTTGTCCCAAATCTTATGGACCTCTTCTTCAAGAATATCGAGAGCCTCATCCCAACTGACGCGTTCCCACGTATCCTTGCCACGATCTTCTTTGGCGCGTTTCATGGGGTACTTGATGCGGTCGGGGTGATTCAAGAATTCGCCCATCGCAAGACATCTCGGGCAGAGACGCCCCTGGTTGATAGGATGATCAGGGTCACCTTCGACCTTTACAAAGTTACCTTCTTTGTCCGTATAGATGAACATGCCGCAACCTACGGGGTGATCACCCGGAGGCGACCAACCGCACGTGCGAACCTTGATCAGATTCCCTTCCTCTTTTTTCCATTCATTATCTGGCATAAACCTTCTCCTTTCCTTATGTCAAACCTCAACAACCACCTCAGGCAGTTAAGAGTTGATCCCCAAATCTTCGATGACTACCCCTTTGGTCTCGGTCTTGATCAGCAGTTTTGTAAACAATGCCGCCAGACAGAGCGGGATAAGAAATGTAACGAGTACTACCGAAAACGTCGACCCTGACTGGAGGGCTCCGCCTATCACCATGGGCGTGACGAAGCCACCGATGCGCGCTACCGTGGTGACGCAGGCCTGGCCTGTTGCGCGAATCTCGGTAGGATATGCTTCGATGGTTATGGGGGCGGGCGACATATACGCGTAGTTGATTGCAAAGCCCATAAATATGCAGGCGGGTATCATGAGCCCGCCAAAACCAAACACGGCGGTAAACACAACCGAAAGGCCTGCTAACAAGAATGCAATATAAGCACTTTTGATGCGTCCTAAGCGGTCAGCCGCAACGCCTGCGACCACTGCGCCAACACATCCCAGTAGATTCATGAGTGTGGTGTATCCGTAGCTTGCGCTGACAGAATAACCACTCTGAATCAGTATCGTGGGCATCCAGTTAGTCAAACCATACGAAAGCGCACAGGTGGTAAATGCCACAAGCCAGATTCCCACCGTTACCTTTATGTACTTCTTTGACACCACTTGGCGCAGCTGATTTTCCTGCATTACCGGCGGTACATCGATATCTTCTATCGAATAGCCGCCTTCCTTGGGCGTATCAAGTCTACTATTGATTTTATTGACAATCGCAAGAGCTTCAGTGGTCTTACCTTTGCTCAAAAGCCACTGAACAGATTCCGGTAAAACAAAATACATGAGAATGCCGTACAGGAAGGGAAATCCTCCGATGAGATAGCACACGCGCCATCCAAAGTTTGGCACGACCCACATAGCGGTCAGCCCCGCGATAACCCACCCAAGCATCATAAATGTCTTTGTTATGGTCACAAATGAACCGCGATGTTTTGTGGGAGCATACTCAGAAACGATCGTAACACTTAAGGGAATAACTGCGCCGACCCCCAGACCCGAAAGAATCCTACATAGTGCAAACATGTCGTAGGACTGCACAAAAAAGATGGGTACCGTCAGAATCGCATATATCATGATGCTGACATTCATAACGTGTTTTCTGCCAAACTTATCAGCAAGATACCCCGCAAGAAAACCGCCAATGAGCATGCCCAGCAAACTAAATGAAGCCAAACTTCCCGTGGCGATAAAGCCCAGTTGCATTTCGGTAGTAATTTGTGGCATGGTGAAGGAAACAATCATGTAATCGAATCCGTCAAATATCATAGCTAAACCAACAAAAATCAGTATGCGGACCGAAAACTTCCAGCCTCCAGGTTTTTCGATAATGTCTGAAACATATTCCCTCTTCATTACAGAATCCACTTCTCTCCCCCGTGCACAGTACCTGTCTGACAAAGATGCCGAGTATGAAATCGCTTAGGTGCGTTCTTCCTCTGTGCGTTTTCTTTGTCTTAACCGATTGTTGAGCATACGGAAAGTTTACGTCCCCGCTCCGGCAAGAAGAACTGTTCAAAACTACAACAATCGCCAATCAAACTGTAAATTCAAACCATTGTTGTTGCAGACGATGCGGCCGGCGCTCTTTGCAAACGCTTTGCTAACGCGTATCACAGCAACCCGATGCCACAGAAGCAACCCACAAGCAGCAGGCGAATAATTCAGCGGTCTAGCCAAAGCAACGTCTGGCTAGACCGCTTGACCGTTATCTGTTATCTCTAACAATCAGTCACGCATATAACTACTACGGCAAAAAGCAGGTAACACCCGTACCGAGTTCTTCCATGCGACGAGGAAGATCTTCCAGCGAAACCGCTTCCATGCATTGAGCAAGGCAGTGATGCACACAAGAAGGTTTCTTACCTTCTGCAATACGGTCTTCGCAGAGATCGCATAACGAGGAAGGTACCGCTACATAGTTCCAATACCACTTACCATCGAGTTTTTCAGGGCCAAACTCAGCCAGTTTGATGCCCCACTCATCCTGAGACTTGATACCTTTTTCTTGACGACAGGCAACCTCGCAGGAATGGCAGCCGGTGCAATACTTGTAATCAATAAGCAATGCATGCTTTTTCATGTTTATCACCATTCCTAATTCTTATGAATTTCTTCGTAGCTGAGCGGCGAAGAAACTCCGCTTGTCATGCTCTCAGGACCACGGCTTGCACGCGGCATGTACGCTTTAGGATCGCCATTGCCGGCTTCATATCCGTCTACCTTATAAACCTTGCAGAGTACATTTTTGTAAGGAGCACCGTAACCGGTCACACCTACCTTATACATAGGGATGAGCTTGTTGATGTTAGACTTCCACGTGCCAAAGAGATTAGGAGCCTCAGCCTTATCTTCGGGGAACCACCAGCCATGCTCAGCATGAACAACGCGCTCAGGTACTTCATTTGACACGCGCGCACGCTCGACACATTTACCCAGAGGGTTCTCGATGCAGACATAGTCGCCATCGTTGATACCCAAGTTTGCAGCCGTGTGAGGATTGATAGTCAGCAGCGGGTCAGGGTGAATAGCGCGCAACGAGGGGATCTGGCGATGCTCGGAGTGAAATGACACGAAGCTGCGTCCTCCGGTGGTCAGAACCAGCGGATACTCCTGGTAGAGATCCGGGGTGCTATAGGGGCTCATCGCCGGTTCCATAAAGTAGGGAAGCTCGTCTTCGCCGAAGTCGTCATAGATGGAGGAACATACTTCGATCAAGCCAGTGGGTGTGTTAAATCCTGGCTCGCCGTCAGGGCGCAGCATCCCCTTTTCGTACTTACGATATTCAAAGGGCTGCTGGAATGCGCCGTATTCACGGAGCTCTTTGAAGCCCCACTCATACTGGGTGTGTATCTGAGCATCAAAGAACTCTTCGACTGAATCCCAAGGCCATGCTCCGGGGTTGAGCCTCTTGCCAACGAGCATGTCGATCTCTAAATCTGAACGTGCTTCGCCCGGGTTAACCGCTGCATTCATCGCACCAAGGAAGTGGGTGTTGCGTCCGAAGTGAGGAAGAACGAATCCATCATGCTCAGGGAAGAAGCTGACCGGCAGCACGAGGTCGCAGAGACCCATGATGGTCGGTGTCATGAAGCAATCCTGAGCTGCATTGAAGTCCATCTTCAAGATGTGGTTATACCAACGCTCCGGCTCTGCATAGCAGGTGGGTGAGATGGGATTTGAAGCGTAAAAGTAGAACATATGGAATGCATACGGCTCATCGGTTTCAAGCGTAGTGAGTACGGCATCAGGATGAGCATAGGGACCCGTTGCATACGCAGGATGCTCCTCTTTGGCATCGATGCGTTTTTTCTCGACTTCTTTGCCCACAAACTGCATGGTCTCGTATGTCCAGCGACCGAGGAAACTTGAGGGCAATGCCAACGTGATGCCACCGGGTACATCCATGTAACCGCAGATGGCGCCAATGGCCAAAAGCGACTGACCCGCCTGTGCACCATTTTGCTGGGTATCGATAGCAAGACCCCACATGATAGAAGAAGGAGCATTCGTTGCAAAGGCACGGGCGGCACCGCGTAACACTTCAGCCGGTACCCATGTGATCTCTTCTGCCCATTCAGGTGTCTTGTCTTTGACGCGCTCAGCAAGGTCATCCAAGCCAAATACCCAGTTCTCACAGAATTCGTGGTCGTAGAGGTCTTCTCCGATGATGACATTGAGCAATGCAAGACCTACTGCGGCATCGGTTCCGGGACGCAACTGAATATGGAACTCAGCACGAGAAGCAAGCCACGTCAAACGAGGATCGATGACGATAAGCTTCGAACCACGCTTCATAAGGTCAACGATAGCGTGACCATAGAACCCATCAGGGTTAGACTGCAGCGGGCTCTTGCCCCAGAGCATAATGTACTTGGGTACCTCATAGCGCGGATCATCATAGCGGTCTGGGAAAAATGCTGCGTAGTCAAGCTCAGGGTAGCCCGCACCTAACAGAAAGTCACCGATAACCGTACGCGGACCATAGCAGGAAGCACCCGACATCATGAATGCATTGTTTGGAGTCTTGAATACGGCCTGAGCCATAGGCGGCGCGTATTCGGTAGCTTCACGGCCTGTTCCCTTTGATACATAGATAGCTTCTGGACCATAATCTGCCCAGATCTTACGAACCTCTCCTTCAAGAATATCGAGCGCCTCATCCCAACTGACGCGCTCCCATGTATCCTTGCCACGATCTTCTTTGGCGCGTTTCATAGGATACTTGATACGGTCGGGGTGATTCAAGAATTCGCCCATCGCAAGACATCTCGGGCAGAGACGCCCCTGACTGATAGGGTGATCGGGGTCACCTTCGACCTTCACAAAGTTGCCTTCTTTGTCCGTATAGATCAGCATGCCGCAACCAACCGGATGACATCCCGGAGGCGACCAACCGCAGGTGCGAGTACAGATGAGCTCACCGTCTTCGGTCTTCCATTCCTTGCTCATTGCCATATAACTCTCCTCCTTCTCTTACTTCGCATATCAAAACCCGCAACATGCAAACATCAACAACAGCAGTTCGCATGAAGAAGCTGGGAATAACTGAATGGTATAGTTTTGAATCGACTGGCAGAACTGGTAATTCGCATGAAGCGACCGGGTTATTTTGGAACTATCTCTAATAACGTCGGTGATGGAGCACTGCGACTGAATAGTCCAATATCACCATCTCTACGCGCAGACGACCGATGGCGCTCTAGCTCACCGGCCGTCTGTACTACCTGGTCATGATTGTGCTTCGCGTTCTTTTGCCTGTGCTTCCCACGTCTCTCTTGCTGGCATCTTTGAGTTCTTCCGTGAGAGCTGCCCCACATTTTTTGCATACGCTGAATACGAGCATATTTTTGTGCCCGCAGTCGGGACAAAATACGAATTTTGGTTTGCAATTATCGCAGGTTACTCTGCAACCACCCGAAGCACATAGCTCTTTCCTCTTCACAGTACTACTGAATAGGTGCTTTCGGAGCCACCGGAGCACTTGGTGCCTTCGGTGCCGCAGGAGCACCCGGAGCGCCGGGAACTTTAGGGGCACCTGCTCCACCCGGAGCCGCAGGAGCGCCAGGAGTTGCCTCTGATACCAGAGAAGCGGGATCGATACCTTCAAGATTGGTTTTGCAAAAGGGGCATTTCTTAGGAAGCACGCCTTGAGTGACGTTGATCTTCTTACCACAGTTGGGGCAGTGGGCGCCCGCGCTTACTTCAGCAGGTCTGAAACACATGGCTGTCCTTTCGTACGAGTTGTATACCTTCTTAATAGTAGGTTTAGAACAAACTCGTATTCAACGACTGTTATAACAAAATGTCTTCAGCTAATTGTGAAATCTGACAGCGCGCGCTTGGCAAGACTGCCTCTTGCGAGAATTATCACGATCTGTTGAGAGAATCGTTTAGATGCAGCTGTCGATGAACAGACGATGGCAATCAAGCATCATCCGGCTTCTGAGCAGCGGCGAATCAAACGAGATATCAAAGCGTTTCTCTAACTTTGAAATATGATAGAGCACGGTATTACGGTGAACATGGGCGATCTTAGATGTCTCAGTCGCGTTCTGCCCGTTGTTGAGATATATCCAGACCAACTGTACGATATTTGTTCCCGCGCTCCTATCTTCTTCAAGAAGTCTCTGCAGAATGCTGTGCTCGAAGGAAAACTCCACGAGATCTGTGTCGTGGCCTTCAGTGAGGAGATAATATTTGAGCGTATGCTCGAATGCATAGCAGGGCAGGCCGGGAGCGCCGTATAACGATTCATATTCTCGTTTCATACACCCACGCATAGAATATGCGGTGAATGCCTGTCTGAATGCATACCCAATGTCGCTAATACTATAAAAGACCTGAGAAGCACCTGCGGCAATCCCAAACGAACTGAATATTTGCTGATTTACTTCATTAAATATTTTGTTACCTGAGAGCATGGCATCATTAGCTGAGGTCGAGTAGTACAACACCAGTAGATTATCTTTGAGCATGAACGGATAACAAAGCCCGCCGTTGAGACTCTTTGTCATTTCAACCAGTTTTGAACGAGTCTGATACGACATTTGAGAATCAAACTGAAAGTACAGAAGCCTGAATTGCTTAGCAACCGAGATATTGGTCTGTTTGAGTTGCGCGTCAATATAATCATCTGTCATTTGTTCGCCTTCGATGAGTCCGATAAGGACTCTATGCCAAGGAGACTCGAGGTTGACGGTCGTCTTCCAAAAATCTTTACATATGGAGATGATTCTTCTCATAAACTTGAGGAATATATCGGTCAGATATTCTATCGACCCCGAAGTACAGACCACCACGACATGGAAGAGATAGGCGTTGTCTATGAACACAGGGTAATGCAGCGTCCAATAGGGGTGCTTCTCATCAGGCTCACATACGATGAGTTGGCTCTTTTCCTTTGCTACCGAGAGCACTTTTTTCTCTATGAACTGAATTTCGTCCTTGTCGTAGCAATTATTTTCCAGCAGGTAGCGATAGCCTCCTTCTTCAGGAGGTTCTATGCAGTGAGAAAACGCAATCAAATTATAGCCCGTGTCAGTGATACATATGAAGTTTCCTAATGTATTCTCACTGATAGCAATAATCTTATCGAGACGTCCCTTGTTATACACGACCCGATCCATCTCGTTTTCCCAGATGATATCGTTGAAAAAGAGGCTTTTCAGCAAAGAGTCATAGTAGAAAAACCTCTCAAACTGTCGGATTACTATCGTTCGATTACGATACCCCTTTTCCAGAACCCATTCAGGCACGTTCTCGTCCCTTGTTATTATCACGCAAAATCGAGCAGAACAGCCATCGAGTAGTTCGTGCGCTATGTCGCTATGACACAGGAACAGCGTATCGTTACGATAATCTTCTTCAAGCGCATCTTTGTCATTGAGTATCGGCACATACCAAGAAAATTTTCTGAGGCAGTTATCAGGAACATGCAGAAGATCGAGACCTCTGAAAGCTTCGAGAAGCATGCAGTAGCTTACATCACCCATGCGAAACGTACCGTAGGAGTCCATGGCGAGACCCTGCCTAGACTCCCATTTCATATTCGTTTCATCTTGCATCATGTACACCTCAGATATAATAGTTGTGCCTTACTCGCGCGCTATTACACCACCGCTCGAGTAGCGAGCGTATCTGACTGAGCTCATCATACGAGCATTTACATATGATTCACTCGTCGTCGCTATACCTATTTCGAAGATTCATCCTTACGTTTTTCTAACGGCAAAACACCAGACAAATCACCGATGACGTTGACCAACTCAGTGTCTGAAGGAACCACTATCTTAGCGTTACCCCGCAGCGCAACCTCTGTTGCCTGTAGCTTTCTCAAGAGCTGAGCATTTCCCACAAAATAGGCCTCTGCAGCCTCGTTTACAAGTTTGATGGCCTGCGCCTCACCCTCTGCTTCAAGAATCTTTGCTTGCTTGATACCTTCGGCACGTTTGATCTCTGCACGCTTGGCACCATCAGCATTTGTCTCGGCGGCCGTAGCAAAGTCAATAGCTGCTATCTTCTCGTTTTCGGCCTTGACGACCTTGTTCATAGTCTCTTGGACATCCTTAGGAGGATCTATCTGCTTGAGTTCGGTACGAACAATCTCAATACCCCACTTGTGAGTTTCGTTTTCGAGCGTGTGATGAAGTTCGGTGTTGATTCGCCCACGCTCGCTGTTAGCAGAACGCAATGACATCGTGCCAATGATATTTCTGAGCGTGGTGCGTGCCAAGTTCACAATTTGAGATTCATAGTTATTGGCATTGTACTGAGAGCTTTTAACGCTCTCCTCGTCTTCCTTCACCTTGAAGTAGACCTGCGCATCCACGGTAGCGTTGAGGTTATCGTTGGTGATGATTTCTTGCGGCTCAGCGTTGATCATCTGTTCAGTGATATTGACACGATACAGCTTCGTGATGCCCGGAATCACCCAATGAAATCCTGGCATGGCAAACTTCTTATACTTTCCCAGTGTCTCTATCAGGCCACGTTGCGTCGGTCTGACAATGCGGATACCCAACAAAAAGATAAGTACGACAACAATGATAACAATAACTAGAACCGGCATTTCATCACTCCTATGATCGAGTCGTATACATTGATTGTTAACTCTAGCGCTTGTCAGACTGGTGCGGCTCCAAGCTTGACGGTCTGTTCTCTACGCTTTCGGATACCCCTCATGGCCACCCAGATAACACCTCATGTAGTTCGAGGCTCACGCTTATTGTACTCCATGAATATGCCGCGCGATATACGCACGTCACGCCGAACAGAATAATCTTCGCTCCGGCTGCCGAAAAGAACGTAGCAGAAGAGTGGACTACCCCACATAACGTAGACGCTATACCTATCGGGGTACGTAATAGATGAATACGATATCGTTATATTCACAGGAATACTGTTCTACATAACGTTCATCGATGAATATTTGAAGCGTCTGAGTCATATTACCGTAGTCAACAAACGTATGGATTGAAGAAACAAACGGTGTTCTATCGGTATCGAGTATAGTTTCTATCATGCCTGTTGCATTCGCATCAAGTTCTAGATCAGAGTAATCTACCGAGGGTATGTAGGCACTCCACCCCAACTGGGTATACAGTTCAGGAAGCCACGGCCCAAGCCCCCGTGTATTCTCCGGGATATTTGCACGTATATCATCAAAAGCAGCGTCCCTTGCAGCTATGGCCTGCTCGCGATCTTTGAGCTGATAGACAATCTGACTAGGAAGAAACTCCAGCGCCTGCCATGCTGTCATAAGGAGAAATGAGATCAAACAGATACTGGCTGCCGCCGCAAGAACCTGTTCAATGCTCATGCGAACCGCCTGATGATATCGCTCTCTCAAAAACTGCAGCCAGTATAAGACGCAGAGCAACACTTCAGGAAATGCGATATTCATATTGCCTATAGCAGGCCTGTTTATAAAATAGACGAACAATAAGATGCCAAGCATAGAAAAGAAGAAGGGGAAGCGTTCTCTCACGGCCTGCTCGTGTTCCTGAGAAACCCTGACCCTATGTATCGCATGAGCAGCAGTGACGAGCAATATAATGAAGGCTAGCCACCACGCCGACGGTTGAAATGACAGATCGTATTGGATGATCTCTGTCAGAGAGCACCCAACAAAGGGGAAGAGAAACGTTTCAAATGAGAGAAAATCCCCCTGCAAGAACAGTATGTTGCAGGCATTAGTAAGAAGCCAGGCAGCACAAAGAGTAATCGGCATCATTACTATGTTGCCGACTATTCCCCCGAACGCCATTCTTACCCTAAGGGGACGCGCCTGAAAACAGACAAATATCATGGCTATGGACCATGCGGCAACAGAAAACAACCCCGTTTCAAGATTGAAGACCATATTGAGAGCACAGATAAGATATCCGCACATCATGCGCGTAAAAGAAAGCCGAGGGTTCGTGAGAACAATGGATGCGTACCACAAAAGAATGGAGAGAAACAGCATGCGGATGGGGAAATTTTGGAAATAAGGGCCAAAGGCAAATCCGCAGAAGAAATATGCACCTGCAACCAACACGCACAGAAAGCGTGAGTGCGAAAACCGATAGGCAGCGAACACGAAACAGAGAAAGGCGATCATGTTGAGCACGCCCATGAGAACGCCTATCTGAAATATTCCAAAAGGAATAACCTTAAAGATCGGTAAAAAGAATAGAGCATAGTGGCCGTAGATAGACACATTGAGAGGACCATAAGGGATACCGTTTGCGACATTTACTATGGAGTTCGTCACCGCATGGAGATTCATAAGGTATCCGGCAAATGGGTCGCCGTCAGTAGCAAACCCGATTTCTGTATCGAGATAGTAAAACACCATGAAAAATGCGAGAACCGCAAAGCAGAGCATGACGACTAGAAAAACAACCTGCTTTACTCGTGCCTTCCAAGAGGTTTCTTTTTCAGCATCTGCTTTCATGGCATATCTGAAGATCACAATCGCCAGAATCGTACAGATGAGAAAGATGACCACAACTATCCAAAACGGCATGTTGTGCCATGGCAGCTGGCCCGCATTTGAGGCAAACTCTTCTGGGGCACCCCAGAAGATGACCAGATGAATAAACCAGAATACGCAGTAGATTGCAGTAATGATGATGAGAGCGTATATCCACTTCAGAGGCACAGTGCTGAAGTCCCCCATGCGACGAGTCAGGCGATATACGATCAAAAATACAATCAAAAAGACAAAACAGGATAGCACATAGATTATCAGGTTTTGTTTTCCTACCGTTTCAAGATACTCGGCAGCAGATGTCTCAAGACAGATGAAAAACGTCGTAATACAAGCGCAGAGAGCACTACTCACTGCAACCCAGAAACTCTTTTCAGTATGGCCTCTGTTAATTCCTTCATGTTTCATATCTCGTCATGATAACTGAATACTTAAGAAGATTTTCGCTCATCTGTAAAATTGTAATAACCAATGGATAGTAACTTGATGTCAATCATCATCTACTGGAATATCAACATGAATGGGTTGGTGGTTGTTTACGACCAAACGCAACTGATACAGATTGAAAACCCTGAAGAGATAACCAAGCAGATGCAGACCGTCAATGCCTACGATAGCGTTGGCTCTGCCGTTTTAGACCCTAAAACAGGAAACCTGTACGTCATGGACAACAACGCTACCTCAGAGACAGACGCTCACTAGAGACTGGCAGCATACCCATAAGCCCATGAGGGAATATCGAAGAATCTAAGAAACAAACGATGGCTATCCGCTGGTAAATAGCCATCGTTTGTTTCTTCTAGAGAATCAGTATGCCCGCTGAGGTATCAGAGGAAATATGCCGCAATAGGTAGATCATCATATCTTCAGAGACAGAAACGCACCCCGCGGTCGGGTCTCCATCGCCCACATGAATAAATATTGCCGAGCCCGCACCCTTCGCACATCCGGCACGCGATACGCCCAGATATCCCGGGTCATTATAACCAATGACAATCGCGTATGCGTAAGAGAGCGTTGCCTCGCTGAGCACTTCCCCACTCACATCCATTCCCTCTTGCCAGGTGTTGTAGTATTCAGAGTCTGGATCATCAACCCAGATAGATTCAGGTGTCACCGCATGGTAGGTCAGAGCAGTACCAGGGTCTTCATTGTTTCCAAAGGCAAACGGCAGCGAGAAAAGACCTTCAGGCGTTACCGACACCTCCTCGCTTGCCGTTCCCACTCCGCCACGTCCCACATAGCCATCGGACACATCAAGTGCCTGGAAAAATCCCTGAGGGTCTTTTTCGCAGTAATAGACTTCAGCGGATGTGTCGTCTGAATACACGAATACCAGTTGAGTATAGGTAATGGTGCTTAAATCATATCCACGAGAGGCAGCCTTAGCGTAGAGTTCAGATGACTCCATGACGGTGTCTTCATACGTTGTAGGTTCAAAGCTAAACTTTTGTGCAGATGTCGCATTGCCGGTCCATATCTGGACATTGGTACCATTGAAATCACCGGCGCACTCATCCAGATAGAGTCCGTTGAGGCTTCGTATGAAATACCATCCGTCACCTGCATATTCAAGCGTCCACTGCTGGCAAGGGTACCCGTTGTCGCTCCATTGCCAGACATTGGTGCCCGGTGTATCCCCCGACCATGCAACGTCTAAAAATTTGCCAGATAGGCAATTCTCAAAGGTATATGACCCGTCTGAACTCCGCGAAACATACCACTTCTGATTACCCGTGCCGTGATTGTCCCATAGCTGAACATTGGCTCCATCCGCTGATGAATATCCTGCTACGTCAAGCACCCGTTCTCCGTAAGCAGACACCATCTGATATAGGCCAGAAGAAATCAGCGGTGCTATCGAAACAAACGAGAATATCTGACTGGCATTACCGCGGTAGACAGAGGTTATCAACCGCGTAAGATCGCCGGAACATCCGCCTTCAACGCTGAGATACCTGCCCGTCTCCTTGTTTTGAAGAGCAAGCCCACCGGGTAGTTGTGTGACTTCCCACTGACGCGATGCATCCGTCGTATCAGACATCTGGACCACCTGTCCGTCTACATCGGCCAAATACAACCCTGATAGAAGCGACTGTATGGTATAGACACCCCCCTCTGCACGAGAAATATTGAACTTCTGCCAGTCAACGCCCGTATCAGTAAATATCTGGCACCGTGCACCCTCAGATAGAGAACCTGAGTCGATGTCGAGATATTTGCCGTCAGCGCAACGAGGGGTAATTGAATAGGTACCTTCCGCAAGAGCCGTTTCATCCGAAGCGGCAGTGAGAGAAAATTTCTGATTGGTATAACCGCCATCAGTCCACAGTTGAAGCACTGAGCCGTCGATGGGATTTACTCCCGCAATATCGATGACCATACCAGATGTTTTGGCGATAAAGGTATACGTATGATCGGAATTCAGGCGAATTGCCCACTTCTGATTATCACCACCACTATACGTATATTGGTTCACTGCTGTGGTCGGCACCACGTTCCCCATAGAGGCATCGAGTGCCATACCTGAAGCTATCGACGTGATGGTATAAAACCCGTCCCCGCAATAGGTAATTTGGAAGCGCTGACTCAGTTGATCATGCGCCGTATACATCTGCATGCGGCATACGTCATCTGTTGCATCAGGCACATCAATCGAGTAGGAAGCGTTGCTGGCACTCGACACCGTATAGACTCCATCTGCAACCGTCTGAGTGCCCGACACCTCTGCGGGAAGAGCAATAAAGTACCATTTCTGGGAAGCACACCCATTACGCGACCATACACGAATAGCGTTGCCATCGGCATCACTACCCCACGCGTTATCGAGCACGATGTTATTATCAAGCGACGATGCAATAGTGTAGGTGCCATCGTGGTTTGACTCTATGGCCCAGCGCTGATTTGCCCATCCTCCATCGTGAAACTGCCACACCGGAGTCCCTGAAACAGCCGAACCACCAGCAATATCAAGTACCTTGCCTGAGTTTTCGCAGGTGATAGTGCAGTAGCCTGAATCCTCCACCGTTACGATGAATCGTTGGCAGGGATAAGTATTTGAACTCCATAATTGTACCGTTCCCCCATCGGAGGTGTTTGACCACGCCACGTCAAGCACACGAGTGTAAGACGAGGCGCTTCGTATAACGTAGGTTCCCGCAGGAACATCGCAGTGAGAAGATGATGAAGGGGATGCCGTAGAAGATACGGCCGGAGATGTTGATGAGACAGCAGCAACCGTCTGTGCAGAGGCAACCCCCGCAGGCATTGCAAACAGAGTTAGCAGCACTGTACCAGCCAACAGGGTTTTTACTAATCCACGCATCAAGGCGCTACCCTTTCAAAAGCTCTCTACCATACAAAATCAGTCAAAGCCATACGAAAGACTGCTCGTCTATTCTTGCGACCCTAAGAGCATACGAAAGGGAATCTCTTCCCCTATCGCAGAACTGGCAAATACCATACCCTCTGTAGTTAAAAACACTGCCTCTAGGGATGGATCCGATTCGACGAACTCAAGGGCCTTATCCAACCCCATGATAATCAGCGCTGTAGTAAACCCATCGGCATCCAAAGATTGTTCAGAAATGATAGAGGCTCCGAGCAAATCAGTCTGAGCGGGATAGCCCGTTTTCGGATCAAGAATGTGATGATACAAAACATCATCCTGCGTGAATGAACGCTCATAGATACCGCTGGTAACCACTGACATGTCGCGCACTGAGACCACGGCGAATGAATCCATCGTCATCATGTCTGAAGAAGGTATCGGCATACGAAGCCCAATGTTCCATGCTGATCCATCAGGCTTTCCCCCAAGCACAGCAACATTGCCGCCAAGATTCACCAACCCACTGCCCACTCCCCTTGATGCAAGAAGTTCCGTGAGTTTATCTGCTATATAGCCTTTGGCAATTCCCCCCAGATCGATGCAAGCCTTGGGATCTTCAAGCGTCACGGTGTTTCCTCGTACCCGCACACGTCTATAGCCTACGTGGGTCAAAGCCTCTTCTATCTGCTCGCGGTCAGGAATATGGCCTTCTTTGAAATCCCATAGCCGTGTAACGCTGCCCATTGTTATATCAAACAGTCCGCCGCTACGCTCACAATAATCGAGTGCCGTCTGAATAAACGCTGCTAACTCCTCATCGACTACAACCGGCTTGCCACCAGATGCATTTATGAGCGCCAGTTCGCTGTCGGGACGAGTTCGTGAGAAGAGAAATTCGTAGCGGGCGCACAAACGTGCCGCCTCTTCAAGAATTTCCTCATCATGTGTGTAGGCAGTAATGGTATTAGTGGTATTGAATGCAAACAACTCTTTAGAAAGTGGTGCCTCTGACATAGTCACTCCCATAAAGAAAAGCACGGAAAACGTATCTGCTATTACTCTATCTCAACAAGAAGTAATAAGTAAGGGATTGATCCTCTCAGATTCTTCCCTATTCTGTTTTCCATATACCGATGGGTGGCCTCAAGGCGACCCATCGTCATCATATACGATATTTTCCTTGTATTCTGCGATCCATTCAACCACATCATTGCCGTCTACATCATGGATTATAGAAAAGTTACTTAAAACTCTTATATAGCATGACAGAATATTTGCTTCTTTCTTTACAAGATCGCCGCCACTAGAACAAATCTCATCTCTGTTGGTATATGCTCAGATAAACCTAGGTCAAAGAATTATCAAAACAACTTGCAGATGATACGCCTACAACAGGTAGAAATGCTTCTGTGTATCAGATACTATGATCATCAGGCGTTCTACCTCAAAAGCGCGCCAACTTGATATCATCTTCTTGAAATACACAACGCGCCTCGACATTCGCAAGGACAGGCTCAACTATGCATCTACGTACGCTTTGGAACATATCAGATGAGCTGGACCCTTTCGGGCAGATAACGCTGCTCGCTTTTTTTGCCAGCATGCCCATGCTGCTACCAAGCCTTGATGCGCTGCACGATATTCTGGTACTCGCAGGCTGGCAGATGGAATTATCAGCAGAAGGAGCTCCCTTTCTGTGGACCATGCCGTTAGCAGTCATGTTCACCGCGCTTGCTTTCCTCTTTATATGTCTTCTTAAAACCGCCTACACCCATCTAGGAAAGAGACTCGTATTAGTGGGAGGCTGCGCGTACGTGCTTGGTTATCTCATGATTGTCTTGACCGTATGGAGCCCTGATCATCCCCCGATACTGCTCACTGTTGGTGGCATTCCTTTAGGCTTTGGACTGGCGATACTGTGTATGACATGGGCGACACGAGTACGGCTGTCTAATTTTCGCACATCATTTATCACAATCCTCGTTGTTGTCTTACTCTGCGCATTGATAGGTATCGTGCTGCGCCTGCTTACGCCCTCAATTGCGATACTTGTATCGTTTGTGCTTGCTCTAGCGGGTAGTGCTGGTGCGTTGCGCGGATCACGACATGCAAGTACGGGTAGGTTACATTCTGACAACAGGGACGCTAACTGGTGGGACGTGTTTGGCAAAATGGACGTTTCGTTAGTCGAAGGCGCAGACGAGTTCAAGGCTCCTGCCTCTCGCGTGCTGTTTTTTGTGGCAACACCACTTATCATACTGTTGCTGTTCGTGATAAATAGAACCGTGTGGGCCCCTGCAGATGGCTTCGCTGCACCCGTCACCATAGGATGTATAATCGCTGTCCTCTGCTCAGTTCCTTTGTTGATTATCAAAACTGATCAGGTGCTCATCAACGCATCGTATCGTCTCTACCTGCCTCTCATAGCATTCTGCGTATTTGTGGTCAATTCGTTTGTTTCACCTGATGCGCGCGGGGCTGTCATGGGCATCGGCATCGATGTATTCTGCACACTCTACGTCTTTTTGCTCTTCGCTATGATCATAACCATGGCAGGATGCATGCGCTCACTCATCCTACCTGCGAGCAGTATGTTACTCATCGCCGTAAGCATTGTGGCCCTGCTCTCTTACACCAAGATGGACGCAGGCGCGCTGGAGGCCTACCAGCTCTATATGCTCATGGGCCTCTTTGTGCTTGCAGTCGCGCTGCTATTGATCACCCCTGGCTCACGGATGTGGCACGTTATGCTTGAAGGCGTAACGACTGACGAACAGAGCGATAATTCTTCGACGGCCTCATTCGCCGAGCGCTGCGCTACATTAGCACACGCCTACGGCCTTACGACACGCGAGGGCGAGATCCTTGTCTATCTGGGCCGAGGACACAGTTCTGCCTATGTAGCTGATGTATTGGTGGTAGCTGAAAGCACCGTACGGAGTCATCGTAAGAATATCTACCGCAAGCTGGGCATAAATTCTCGTGAAGAATTGTTAGAAATGCTTGATGCTCAGTCTGCTGAAGTTGACGCTTCTTCCCATAATTAAGCGTACTTATATCGGTGTTTACCAGCGCAAACAGTGCTTCTACCCCTTTTCGTTTAGATAATCTCGGACCAATAGAGGTCAAGTTACTCTCTTTTGACTATATACCTCCTGATCATCAGCGAGTATCTTCTGGCGTGCCGGAGATGAAGGGCTGATTTCAAACTCCCCCACACTCGGGCAATTACAGAGATACATGATGTCGACCATACATCATAGAAACTAGGAGGAGACATGGACGGTTCAATTTCAAGACGCGACTTTCTCAAGGGCAGTCTTATCGTTGCCGCAGGAGCTTTAAGCACGTATGCTCTTGCAGGGTGCGCCAGTAGCGCGACAGCGACTAGCACCGCTTCAACTACCAGCGCTAGTAGTTCTCACAAGGTAACTTTGCACAGAGGCTATGTCGCGGCACACGGAGACAAGGCATTTACGCAGATCGTGGTAGCGGTAGGCGAAGATGGAAAGATCGTAGCCGCAAATGTTGATGAGTATCAGTTCATCGCCAAAGATACTGCCGGCATAACGGGCGTACCAAATTCAAATGGCGGATTCAGCGCAGGCATCACCAGCGGTAATGTGCTTATGTCAAAGAAGGAAAACGACTCAGCGTACTCTGCGATGATGGCAAAGGCAGGGTCAAAGCAAAATTGGGTCAAGTCGATGTCGGCAATCGAGGCATTTGCCGTAGGTAAGAAACCCTCCGAGTTGACCTCGGTGTCTGGTACCGATGCGGTATCAGGAGCCACGCTTGCAAGCACCGTCGACTATCTTGCGGGGATCGCTCAGGTGGCAAACGACGCTACCTTGGTCACAACGGGCAGCTTCGATGGTGCGAGCACCTCGCTCAAGCTTGGCCGTGTAACGGCTGCCGCTCATGGGGATAAGGCATTTGCCAGCGCAGTAACCTTAGTCCAAGATGACACTATCATCGCCACCAGCATCGACGAGTTCCAATTTATGGCCTCCACCACCGAGGGTCTTGTCGGCGTACCGAACTCAAATGCAGGATTTGGCACATATTACACTTCCGGACAAGTGCTTGCTTCGAAATCGGTAAACAATACGAGCTACAGCGCTCAGATGGCTACGAAAGCTGCAGCAACCACACCGTGGTTGACCTCTATGCAAGCCATCGAAGGCGCTCTCGCAGGACAGAAGATATCTGCGGTATCCATCAGCGGACCTGATGCGGTGTCCGGTGCTACACTCGTTGACACCGCCGCCTATGCCAAAGCAGCAGTGGCCGCCGCACAGCAAGCCTAACACAGGCTCGAGCACTACTATTAACCATAACACCCGGGTACTGCTTTTCTGGCGCTACCCGGGTGTTATACTATGTGACGACGAAACATATTGACGAGAGGAGGACCATGAATCTTGATGGAACAGGCGCTCGCCGGCGTTCGCCCAAGCAGCTCGCCGCACTCGTCATACTCATCCTGATGGCAATGGTCACCAGTTTTGTGGAACTACCTCTCATACCTCAGGCTGAATGGTTAAAGTACGACCCCTCGGGCATCATTGCCGTTCTCTCCACACTGCTGTATGGCCCCTGGGTAGGAACTGCCGTAGCATTTCTGGCTTGGATTCCTCGATTGGTTACCGATCCCTTGGGGGCCTTCATGAACATCATGGCCTCCGTCTCAATGGTTATCGTGATGGGTCTCATATATCGGCAAAATCCAACGTTCAAACGGGCGATCGTCGCGGCCTGTATCGGTGCCGTAGTTTCCGTTTTGGTATCAATCTGCTTGAACTTCGTGGTCACCCCACTGTATCTGCCTGCAACCTACGAGGATGTGGCCGCCTTGGTCCTTCCTGCTCTGCTTCCGTTTAATCTGGTGAAAGCAGTGATCAATGGCGGAGTTGCTCTTGTGGTATATCGCAAGCTTGCCGCCCTGCTTCAAGAAGACAGCGCACCGGCCTGATATATCGACTGTTTGTAGAAGTTATTATTTCGGGCACGCCGCATTAACCATATCGATATTCAATCCCGCTGGCATTTTGTGGAAACTCCCATTTTTCGATAATGGTATCTCCGCAGAGAATGCGACACGATCCACATTCCAGACAACCAGCATAGTCAAATATCCCCGTGCCCTTGGCATCTCGTTTATAGAGTCCCGCGGGGCACGCAAGTTCAAGTTTATGAAATTCCATCATGTCTTCAGGTGCCAAATCCCTGACAACGATGTGGGCATTCTCTTCGTCGACATCAAATTTATCGACCATTAACAGATCATCAAGCGACAGAACTTCATTGCTCATGAGCGTACTCCTTACAAAGAGACAAACAGTGCCGATATCAAAGAGCCTTGAGGCCTCGCCATCCATCACGAAGAAGAGTGGTAAAACCAACTGTTTTGATGAGAGGTTTTAATGCCTGTTTAAGCGGAACTGACGGCGAGCCGTCAACGGTAAATAGGCGTTCCATCACCTCTGCGGCCAGATGAGGATAGTCTTGATAAAGCCGTGGTGTCGACTCCATAAAGTGAGGGAAATTTCTGAAAAGCTGCATGTCTTTGAGCACGTAGCTTTCCTCAAGACGCCTACGATACCCCTCAAGCCCCGTTTTCGAGACATCGCCACTGTTCACCGCTTCAATAGCCGCCTCAGCCGCCGCCTCAGCACTGCTCACGGCAAAATCCATACCACGCGCCACATACCCGAGGTTCACGCAGAAACCGCCGCTATCGCCTACCACGAGGACACCGTCCGAAATAATATCGGGCATCATGGCAATACCTCCCTCGGGAAGTATATGTCCTGAATATTCAAGAAGTGTACCGCCTGCGATAAGAGGTGCAATAGCGGGATGTCGTTTGAAGGCATCCATCATCTCAGGCGTGGAACGATCATGCTTGACGAGATCTCCCAAAGTCGAAACAATTCCCAGCGATACGCTCTCTCTGTTGGTATAGAGAAAGCCCCCACCAATGCTTCCACCCGTAAAAGTGCCCACGAACATAGTCGCTGTACCCTCATCAGGACTCGCCTGAAAACGATCCTCAATGACTGACGCAGGAAGTCCAATGAGCTCCTTTACGCTCACCGCCAGCTGATCAGGACTAAACTCTCTGCGAAGCCCCGCCTTCTGAGCCAGCAGTGAGTTACATCCGTCAGCAAGAATGGTCACCTGAGATTCAAGCTCTTCATCACCGGCAACAACACCACAGACCACGCCATCTCGAATAAGCAGATCTTCAACGCATATACCTGATATCAAATCTGCTCCGGCTTCCTCGGCCTGTTCGGAAAGCCATTGATCAAACGGACGGCGTAGCACCGAATACGATTCAGATCCGGACTTTCCCTGTTGCGTTGACTGAAAATCAAGCCCGACTGATGAGTCGTCAGTGAGCATACAGATACGTTCACGGGTAATTTTCCGCTCAACAGGAGCACGAGACGCAAAACCGGGCATGACTTTTTCAAGACTATGAGCATAGAGGCGACCTCCGGTCATGTTCTTGCTCCCCGGTGTCCCTCCTCGTTCAATCAAGACCGTGCTCAAACCTGCTTGTGCCGTAAGAAAAGCAGCGACGCACCCGGCAATCCCCGCACCGACAACAATACAATCGAATTTTTCATCCGACATATACTATCCTCTCGTAGTTACAGTGCCCCCCTAGAAGGGGCAGACCTCAGGCTCATACCATCAAAGGAATGCCGCAGCCTTGGTCAAAAGTGAGATGATCGTCTTACAACCCGCCTCTTGTCAGCGTCAAGACAAAAGTTCTGTCAACGCGGGAACAATCGTATACAGATCGCCGATGATACCAAAATCTGCCTGTTTGAAGATTGGTGCATTTTTGTCTTTGTTAATGGCGATAATAGTCCGTGCTCGGTTGATTCCCACAGTATGTTGTATCTGACCAGAAAGTCCTAGGGCGACGTAGACATCAGGCGCTAACATCACACCTGAAACGCCGATATAAACTTCGCGGGGTAACCACTTTTCCTCTTCAGCAATAGGGCGCGTACAACCTATCTCAGCATCAAGCACCGAAGCAAAGTTACGCACCATCTGTAAGTCGCTCTCTTCTGCAATGCCGCGTCCAATACCCACTACGCGCGTTGCCCCCGAAAGATTGACTGAAGTCTTTTTCTTGACCGCGGTTTCTTTGACATGAGGCCGTATCGCAGGTACCTGAAATTCAAAGGTGCGCCGTATGCCGGTACCTTCAATGTTTTCACGTGGCAATACATTGTCAGGTACCATGAGCAGCGCAGTGAAGGTAGCTGCTTTCTCGGATTTGATAGCAGTACCGCCATATACCAGATGCTCAACGATGCCTTCATCGGTGAGAGACATGATATCGCCTATGGCAGTTACCCCCAGACGCGCTGCGATCTTGCCTACCAACAACTTCATCTGTCGCGTTGGTTCGCAGAACACCCATGCAGGTTCTTCTATTGTCAGCAGTTCTGCAACAGTTTCCGCTGCGTCTTCAAACATATATCCCTCAGGAACTATGATTTCGTAAATCACATCCGCCGTAACGCTATCTCTGACCTCATCACTCAAAGCAATCATCTCTGCAGTTGCCCCCAGTGCATGTGCGTTATCTATAAGCGACTGAGCCTGTAAAGCGTGTTGAGCCAACACCATAATTCTCATATTGTCAGTCTCCTTATCTCAACGCTTCGGTAAGCTTCGCGGCAAAAGCGGCGATTGCTTCAGGTGTATCGCCTTCGGTAATGTCATGTGCTCTATCTGTCTGTCGCGGAGCCAACGTTGATAGAATTTCCGTAGTAGAATTTGGTGAAAAACCTAGGTCAGATGCCGTATACAGAGTAACTGGTTTCTTCCCTGCCGCAAGAATCTGCTTCATAGTCGCGATACGTGGCTGATAGCTATCCGAAGTTACAGAAATAACTGCCGGGAGCGGCACTTCTATGATCTGAACTTCGTCTTCCAGCGTACGCTCAACCACCAATGTATCGTTTTCCATGCGCAACAAGCTGACCCCGTTGAGAACCGAAACGTTTAACAACTCGCCCAGTTGAATACCTACCTGCTGGGCGTACACATCTGCAGAGCCATCACCGCACAGTACCAGATCATACTCTTGAATTTTTCCCAGAGTTGCTTTGATGGCACACGCCGTGTTGTAGGTATCTAGGTCTTCAAAACTATCATCTGCCACCAGAGTCAATGATGCTGGCCCTCGAGAAAGTACGTTCTTGCGTAACTTGGAGTCGTCAATTCCAGCTCCTCCAACACTCAGAGCGGTTACTTCTCCGCCGTACTCCTCTACAAATTGCACCCCCGCCTCAATTGCATTAAGGTCATAGGTGCTGACCGTTGCCGCCGCCCTGCTGAAATCCAAGGTTCGATCTTCGCGAATGATGATGTCCTGCTCATCAGGTACAACCTTAAAACAGCTGATGATTTTCATATACACATTCCTAACCCGTGCGCGCTTAACTGGCGCGCACGTATTGTTCTCAAAACCGGTCTCTTATCATGAGACACCGCAGATTACTGACGATATTTCTTAAGCAACTGTCTGCCACCAATGTGAACCATGATCTCGTCGGTTCCCCCTGCAATGCGCAGGTGCCTTACATCAAGCCACATACGTGATATGCGGCTCTCCTCGGTGTAACCTATGCCACCCATGAGCTGCATACATTCGTCAAGAACCTCAAAGGAGGCGATAGCACAGTAACGTTTTGCAAGCGCAGAACTAATCATGATGGATACGCCGTTATCCTTTTCCCATGCCGTTTTGTAGATGAAATTTTTCATGTTTTCTATCTTGATTGCCATATCGGTGAGTTTCTCTTGCGTGATCTGAAAATAACCGATAGGCTTGCCAAACTGCTCACGCACGTTGGCGTAGCGCGCAACTTCCTCAAATGCCGCTTCGGCCATGCCGACACCCGCAGCAACTAGCATGAGCCGCTCGATTTCAAAGTTTTTCATTAGCTGCATGAAACCATTACCCTCAATACCGATGAGCGCACTTTCTTCAACTTCGACATCCTCAAGATAAACCTCGAAAAAGTGACCAGTTTTTAAACCAATCTTATGGAGAGGTTCAAGGCGCACTCCCTTGGCATCGTTGGGAACAAGCCACATAGACATCGATTTCATCGGTACTTCGCCCTCAAGATCACGAGTAATGCACAGCAGATACGGGGCAATGTCTGCGTCGGTCACCATGGTTTTGTGACCATTGATATATACCTTGCCATCTCTTCGGGTGGCGGTGGTGAGAATACTGCTTGAGTCAGACCCCGCCTGCGGCTCCGAAAAACCCAGTGCAAACGGCGGTGTACCATGCTCGGTCACATATTCGAGAATGTAGCGCTGTTGTTCTTCATTGCCAAACGAAAGAATATCGTCGATCGAAATGGCGTTAGAAGCAACCGGCAGATTGGCACCAGTCAAACGAGCGAGCTCTTTGGCAAACATGACCAAAGTCAGATAATCAACCGGCGTTCCACCAAACTCTTCAGGCACTCCGAGCATGGTGAATCCATTTTCGATCAGAACATCTATGAAGCGCTGGGGAAGTTCGTGCGTGTTATAGTAGCAATTATTATAGTCAGCTTCATCCCACTCGCGTTCTACCAGCTCAGCAAGGCTTTCAAATAATAATTCCTGCTCGTCTGTCAATTTGAAGTCCATAGTGATTCCTCTCTTTGTACTATCGTCTTTATCTAGTCAGCAGCTACTCCGCAAACGTCGCGCCGAGCTTTCCCCATTTCTCTGAGAACAAAGCTTCGTCCATCACCTTAAGATCATCGGCAATCGCAGGCGTAAAGCCCATATTGTCAAGCACGTCTGTCTGAAGATCGATACCCGGAGCAATCTCGATGATCGTCATCGTGCCATCGATCAACTTGATCACACATCGATCAGTGATGTAGAACACTTCAAGTCCACGACGAGCGGCTTCTTGCCCACTGAAGGTAATTTGTTCAACGGAATCAAGAAATTTCGATGCCTTGCCTGGCTGAGTAATAATGAGTTTTCCATCTTTTATCTCGCTTTTATCTCCCGCCATAAACGTACCGCAGAAAATAATCTTGGGAGTAAAACTGGTTATGTTTATAAAACCACCGGGGCCATTAACCCGACCCCCAAATTTGCTGACATTGAGGTTGCCCTCTTTATCTGCTTCAGCCAAACCTAAACAGGTAACGTCAAGATTACCCCCGTCGATAAGGTCAAACATAGATCCCTGCTCCAGAATAGCCTGCGCATTAAACGAACTTCCAAAGTTAGGTAAGGGAGCAGGAACGCCTCCTATGGCACCGGCTTCTGCCGAGAAAACAACCTCTCCGTCAAACCCCTCTTCTGCAACGATATACGCGATATTTGCCGGAACGCCTATCCCTAGGTTAACCATATCGCCCTTCTTAAGCTCCTGGGCCGCGCGGCGCGCTATAACTTTGCGCGCGTTGAGATCGAGCCGAGGAAGGCGATCAGAGGGTTTTCTCAGATGACCCGCGAAAGAGGGTTCGTATAAAGTCCCTTCAGTCTGCCAATTGTTGGCCTCATTTGTCGACACCACCACATAGTCAACGAGCACGCCCGGTATCTTCACTTCTTTAGGGTGCAGGCTTCCCGCCTGTGCGACATATTCAACCTGTACGATAGTAATGCCCCCGTTTGCCTTGGCCGCGGCGCACGCCGCAAAACCTTCGTTGATAACGCTTTCTTTTTCTATGGTGATATTGCCATCTTCATCGGCAGTAGTGCCCCGTACGATTACCACATCAGGCACAATATTTTTATAGCGCAGATATTCTTCACCATCAAATTCAATAAGCTCAACCATATCCTCAGTGGTGATGTCGTTCATCTTTCCGCCGTCAAGACGAGGGTCGACATAGGTGCCGAGTCCTACTTTGGTAATGAATCCTGGGCCTCCACGCGCGGTTTCGCGCCACAGATTTATCAGCACGCCCTGAGGCATGCAGTAACACTTGATCTTGTTATCAGAGACCATCTTGCCTAACTCAAAATTGAAACCTATCATTGCTGTCGTCCAACAGCCCACTAAACCTTCGTGAGCAAATCTAACAGGTCCGCGTTCCTTACCATCCCCAAGCGAACTTGACTGCCGAAGATGAATAGCCTTCGGATGGCCCGTCTCCACAAAACGCTGGCCAATTGCCGCGGCAACCCTCCTCCGCAAAACCTGATAGCCCAAACCCGCAAACGCCCAAAACCGAATTGTCGGCAATCGTATCAGCCGCTTCCACGCGCAGTAATGAATTGCACCATCAATCATTCTCCTTTGAACTATGGGTTATATATCGAAAGCCCCTCGTCTTCGACATGGTCTCTTGTTGGACACAAAATCAAGCGCAATCACCGTAGAGATAACGTTTTTCCTCTCGACATCCTCCCCAACAAACCCTGATACCTTTAGGCTTTTCCCGTCGCATTGTATAGGAGCCATCTGAAGGCAACCATAGGAAGCAACACCTTAATTTGTACTATTGACGATGAATGAGATACGACCCGTGAGTGTTTGCCGAAAAAGGCGTAGTACCGCACGCCCTAAACGATTGACTGCCCCCCACTGAATGCTCAGAACAACGCAGTAATATTCTGCACAGAACGCGGCTTCGACCACCTCAAACAATGGATGCCAAGGTACGGATATGGTACAATTACCGTCTCAGTAGTGATCCCCCTTTTTCTATGGTTTTGATGAAAGGGCTGCTCTATGCAGATTGAAGCCAGTGTGCTCAAGGACCACCTCGAATCCTTGTGCGAGGTGACTTTCTGCAATATCGGCGAGACATGGTATGAGTGGATCGACGAACTTACCGTAGAATCGGTGATTCGTCCTGATACCCTATACGTCTGCAACAAAAAGAGTCTTGCCGCCTATCACCGAAAACGGCTTCGATCAAATCGCGCAGACGTAGTTTCGACGGAACGCGATGATACTTCCCCTGAAGAGCCCCTGCATCTGTTATACATCACCGATAACGACGAACATATAACGGCATCCGATAGTTCTGATATGATGATCTTCATCTGCAAAACTCAAAAAACTCCGACGGAACTCTCCAAAATTTTGCAAGATTATCTCCGTAAACTCAATGATTGGAAACTCAATATGGATAGTGCCATGCTCTGCGGTGGCATGTATCAGGCTATTCTCGATCTGAGCGAACCAATTTTTAAAAACTCAATTGTGATAACGGATTATGATTACAAGCTTCTTGCCTATACCAAAACTATATCTATCGACGATGAAACCACCAATCGGTTGATAGATCAGGGGCATTACGACAAAGAAGCACTACATACGTTCAAAGAGGCTCATCTGATTGATACTAACTGCATACCTATCGCTAATAAATACGCCAAGAAAACCAGAATGGGTGTCGGATCTTACGAATTCATGGATCACATCTATACGATCGACGGCGTATTCTTTGCACATCTCGTCATGCGCTGTAATAACCGACCTTCTACCAGAGGTCTGGAAAGACTATTTGATATCCTCGTCGAAAGTATCGGGCATTGCGTTGCAAAAGACTGGTCTCTACGCGGGGGTTCGGGCGGCAGAGAGAGTAAATTTGTGCTTTCTCTGCTTGAGAACACCACCTTACGGGAAGCTGAACTCATAAACCTCTGCAAGCGTTATGGCGTACCGCAACAAGGAAAATTCAGAATACATCTCTTTGATATTGGGCATGACTGTTCAACCGGACAGGTGATCCGCGATATCAGAAAACTGTTGGGGCGTTGTTGGACAACCATGAAAGACGACCCATCTCGTTGCGTTATGCGCAAACGAGAACCTTTCGGAAAAGCAGCAGATTTTTGAAACCATAGAGTTAATAAACTACCTTGAAGTACATAGTATTCGCGATGGAGTATCCAACCTCTTTTGCAATATCATTGAAGCGGGCCCCTTATTCAGAGAGTCAGAAATTGCTCTTCAATACGGGCAGTTTGTGGTGTCGTGCGATACAAAATATGCTCCCGGAGATGCCACTATCTCATTTTTTGACCTTCATGCGCAATATTTTGGGCTCTCGACAGCAGAAGAGAACGTGAGACTGATTTTGTCAACTTCTTGCTTGCTCATAACCCTATCAGAGAATTGCTCGATACCGAAGACCCAAAAAACGCCTCCGAAGATATCAGGATTCTCTATTATTATCTACATCTTGACTGTAATGCAGCGTTGGTCGCCCAAAGCCTCTATATGCACCGCAACTCAATATACTATCGGATCAAAAAGATGAGTGAAAACTACGCCATCGACTTTGACGACCTATCGATGCGCGTGTATCTTCGCTTTCTTCTCACTTGGATGCGCCTTGAGGGCCATCTAGATCTTTGATTGCTCAGGTTTTCAAAAATTTTCAAGCAACGAGACAAAAATCGCGGTCGCAAGCTGCGAGATATTGGTTATCTCCGCTGCCGTGTGAGGGTCTATTTCTATACCCAACTCCCGATTGATAAAAATGATAAGCAGTATCTTTTTGGTCATAACCGAAGAGGTGCCGTTGCATTTTGCTTCAAGATCGATCCCCACCACGGCACTGCGATCTACCCCCAAAGCCCGGGCAATAGATATCTCGCCGAGACCGTTAAAGTAGTCGGTAATCATGTCGTCGTGATCAAGAAAATATTTGATACGAACAATCTCTTTGACACCATCATATATATCAGATACGCGTAGATCATCCTCTGATATCATGCGTAATCGTTGCGCAATTTGCTGAGCATCAGCATCGGCTTGTTGATAACGTTTCTTCAAGTCGTAGTCGATTGATCGAGGGCTGATATTATATTCCATCGCGTCTCCTTTGCTATCAAACAGTCTTCAAAAGCTCAAGTGTCGAAGCAAAGCCTGCGGCGAATCGGTCTATTTCGTCTTTCGTGTTGTAGTACGCAACCGACACGCGTATAACACGTTCAACGTGATACATCTCATCAAGCAGCGGCTGCGCACAGTTGGTTCCAGTTCTCACGGCTATACCTTGAAGATCAAGAAGTTTTGCAATATCAAAGGGACTAAACCCCTGAACATAGCATGAAACGATCCCACTTCTACTTTTTGGTGACCCGATAACCGTCACATCCGGCATGGCAGCAAGCTTCGCACAGAGATAATTTGTCAGCCTATTCTCCCATTCACGCATATCATCTTGTCCAATACGCTCAATGTATGAAAGCGCAGCAGAAAGCCCGATGGCGCCTACGTAGTTGGGTGTCCCCGCTTCCATGCACAGGGGCAATGGCTCATATGTTGCCCCTTCGCGCGTAACCTTTTTGACCATACCCCCGCCAAAGCGTATCGGAGCGAGCAGGCAAGACACAGCCGGCGCATAGTAGAGTACTCCGATACCGGTTGGTCCAAACATCTTATGGCCTGAGAAACAGAGGAAGTCGCAGCTCAGGCGTTCCACATCAATGGGAATGTCTCGAGCCGACTGCGCCGCGTCAATCAAAACCATCGTCGAGGTTTCATGGGCTTCTCGAACAATCTCTTCAACCGGGTTAACAACGCCCGTGACATTAGAGACCCAACAGAGCGCGAGCAAACGCGTACGGGGATTTTTGAGTGCAGCAGAAAGAGCGCTTCTATCGATTTCTCCGTCTGAGTCTAAGGGAATAATCTCCAGTTCACATCCCCTCTGACTACAAACTACCTGCCAGGGAACAAAGTTTGCATGGTGTTCCATGATTGTTATAACGATTCGATCTCCCGGTGATAACGCAGTGTGTGCAAGCGAAGCGGCAACCATATTGATGCTATCAGTAGTGCCGCTGGTAAATACAATCTGATCAGCGGATGCAGCGTTGATAAATCGTGCCACATGATGGCGCGCTTCTTCATAATCGGAGGTGGAGTATTCAGATAACGTATGAATACCGCGATGAACGTTGGCATTGCGGCACTGGTATTGTTCTACGATTCTATCAAGCACCTGAGAAGGCATCTGGGTTGTTGCGGCATTATCCAGATACACCAGATCACGATTGTTGACCTTCGTTGACAGAATAGGAAAATCGTTTCTGACTGCATTACTATCAAAGCCCATGATGGCCTACTCTTCCCGCGCGGTCTTTTGTATCAGATTCGTGATGTTGCTGACGCCGATGCGTCTACTATCAGAAAACACATCGCATAATGCGGTGCGCTCAATGAATTCAAATGAAAACGCTTCGATTTCTGACACGGTCCGATTCTCGTAAATCAAACCTATCGCGTAGAGCACGCCACGAATAATAAACGCGTCACTATCGGCCGCTATATGTATGCGGCCTCCATCATCTTTTGTTATATGCATCCAGACATTTGACTGACAACCGTCCACGAGCATACTCTGCATTTTAAGTTCATCCGACATATGAGGGAGACTCGCTGACCGCTCGATCAGATACGAGTACTGCCCGAGGCCGTCGCCTAAACTGGAGAAGTCCTCTATTAAACTCTGCTGGACTAATTCCATCGATTGCACGAAAGACCGCCTTTCCTAACCAGCCTAGGCCTCCAGCCGATTGCTTCTGTAATAACGCGATGAAATTACGCTTATCAACACAAACCTTTGTTTTTAAACAGTACCGCATCAAGGTACAGCAATTTCGTACTCATTCTAACAAAGCGCCCATAACGGGAGATTTGCATATTTGTCCAAAAAACTGCGTGAAGCTTCTGCCATATGCACAAAACAATGTTTGATAGAAGCTTGCTACAATTTGAGCAGTTCGCCGGACGGACCGTTACTTGCTAATACATCTCAATAAGACAGTACAGATAACGCTCTCAATAAAAGAAGGAGTGAACGGCATGTATGATCGATACGAGATAAACAGGCCTGTGGACATGAAACTCAATGTCCGACCTATCTACAATGCAATGATCCATGATCTTGCCTACGAAGGACCCTGCCGCTTTGGCGAAAAAGATGAGCTGACGCATGAATTCGATGCCATGTCCACCGAAGCAGGCTTTAAAAGATTCCAAAAACGCATCGCTGATATGGCTGAGGGCAACCCAGATATCAACATGTTGACCCCGATACTCGCAACGGTCACCGACGAGTTTTCCTATAAAGAAGATATCTTCCAAAAACTTGGTGAGGATATCGGAACTGTTGATGCATTCTTTATGCAGTCCGTCAGCCCGGCAACCAGCCGTCTTCTCGGCGAGATGTCGCATCGTTTCAACAAACCGATCATTTTGTTTGCCGCCTCAGGAACCATTACCGAGGGCAATATCTCCCATATGCATCACCGTGGATATAAGCAGATATGGGGTGCCATCTCCTGGCAGCAATCCGCACAGTTTCTGCGTTGCCTGAAGGTAAAAAAGGCCCTTGAGAATACCCGTGTTCTCAAGTTATTCCGCTACGAGTCGAAAAACTATCTGACAGATGACACCGATACGGATCGTTCATTTGGCGTAGAAGTAACCAACATCAATGTTCATGAAATGTTTGACATGATGAACACAAGTGAAGACGGTACCGGAAACTACACGCTGCCGCTGCGCAAAGTAGCCAATCTTGATGCCGAAGATGACGCCGAAGCAGCGCGCGTAGCAGATGAGCTTATTGCCGGCGCAGATGAAGTATGGATGGATCGCGACAAGGTCATCAAGTCAGTACGGTTCAATATCATGACCAGAAAACTCATGCAACGCTTCAACTGCAATGCGTTTACCGGTCAGTGCAAAGAGTGCTGCGCCACCACACGCATCAACGAAGCAGAAGTTACCTGGTGTCTGGGCAATTCCCTCAACCACGAAGATCGTATCGCGTCTGCCTGCGAAGGTGACATGAATGCCCTGCGCGCTATTACTGTCATGGCTTGCATCGCGCGTAAAGCTCCCTACATGTCGAACACTTCGCCTATCGTACTCGATGAAGATGGCACCATGCTTGCAAGCGTATGGTTCCAGCCGAGCCCGGTAATCGAACAGTATCCCAATGAGCTATATTGCAACTGGCATGCCGTTCCCAGCCGCAAGATGAAATCCGGCTACGATTCTGACGAACAGTCAGCGTATGCAATCGGACCCTTCACTTCGTCTGAGCGCTTCGGTGCCACTTTTAGATATGACTTTTCAAAAGACAAAGGGGAAGTAATAACGTTTTTGCGCTTCAATCCTGAGGGAAACAAGATCCTCGTCACGCGCTCGCATATTCTTGACGGCACTGGCTACGATCGTTACGGATGTCCTGAAGGTCTGTACTACCGTCTCAGCGACCGTGACGAATTCTTCCAGAATCAGATAGAATTTGGATCACACATGGTAATGGCTTATGGCGACTATGTTAAGGATCTGAAAGATTTTGCAAAGATTATGGATCTAGAGATGATCCTCTTCACCGATGACTGATCGTAAGTAAAACCGCTAGATATACCAACTATAGCGACAATTCATGACCGCTGGTTTTCCTTCTCATAGAAGGGTGACCGGCGGTCATGTGTTTAGATTGCTAGAGGAATCGCGGCAATCCCTGAGCATACGCCACACAATAGTCATAGAACGTTTGCTCGGCACTGGTTAACCGATGTGTCGGCAGATAGGATACGCCGAATCGCCACTTCATATCGTCAAACGGAATGCTTTTGATAGCTTCGTCTCGTGCAAACACGGGTAGTTGAATAAGATGCTCTACGCAAAATCCTGGACCCTTGCCGCAAAGCGTATGATTGTATATCCAAAATATCTCAGATGAGGTCGATATATCTTCCAGCTCAATGCCAGCCTGTTCACATGCCGCCAATATGCGCCAATAGACTTTGATCTCCTTACCGGGCATCGCGATGGCGCGGCCAGCAAAATCGGCAGGACTAATGCGCTCTTTTTTCGTCAATACATCATCGTCACGTACCCAAAAACATATCTTAGATGAATACAGCTCTGTCGTAACCGCGCTTTCTTCATAGGGGTAGAGCATCAATGTCATGTCATAGGCACCCTGCACCAGTCGTTTATCGCAAAGAATGTCGGGAATTTCATCGTATTCAACTCGTATGTTTGGATGATTGGCATGAAAGTTAGTGAGAAAATCCGGACCAAGAAGTCCGATAATTCCCAGTGAAGTACCCAAACGTATGACATTACGCTCTTGAGAGCGAACGCGATCAAACTCATCGAGAAGCATCTCGTAGTCGCTCTCGAATTTCTCGGCAAATTTGTAAAGCTCATCAGCATATGCGGTGGGTGCTCGCATACCATGCCCATCATTTTCAAAAAGCGTTACACCTAATTCAGTTTCAATGGTACGAATCGACTTATTGAAACCTTGCACAGACATCGGCACGCGTGCGGCGGCCTCAGCAAAACTCCTCAGTTGATAAGCAACGATGAAGTAGCCCAATTGCTCCCTGTTCATAGCGATACCTCTTATCTCCCCCGTGGCATCGTACAGTTCCCCATGATTATTATACGATGCTACGCATACGTTGACTTCGCAACCCATGGAAACCGCTAGCTCAAAACTGTAACTTTTTGTATCCGCATAAACTCTTGAATAAAACACGTCCGCCTTTCAGAATGTGCATCGACGGAACGGGCATATAAAAACCCATCCGAAGGGCATAGTCATAGAGGAAATCAGAGACAGCAAAATGGCCACCAGCCTTTGCGAAGCGCGCCCTAATTCAAAAATGTATTTACATGAAAGGGGATTATCATGGACGAAAAGAAAGTAACCAGTAGAAAGAGTTTGAGCAGGCGCTCCTTCCTTGCCGGTGCCGGTTTGGCCGCAGCAAGCGCTGCGGCTTTCGGTATCGCAGGATGCAGCCCACAGTCGTCAAATGCAGCCGCGTCAAGCTCAACAAGCGCTGCACCATCTACGGCAAGCAACGATATCTGGGCCATTCCAGATCTCGCAAAGCCGAGCAAAACAGTAACCGCCGATGTCTGTATCATTGGAGGAGGCGGCACGGGTACCGCCGCGGCTATTCAGGCAATTGATCTGGGGCTGAAGCCTGTCGTTATCGAACGACTGGGTACCTATGGCGGTTCTTTCATCGGCACTGAAGGCATGACAGGTTTCGAAACACATTGGACCAAGGCCGCAGGCGTCAATTACACCGTACAACAGGCTGTTGCTAACTGCCTTACGTTTCACCACTGGATCCCAGAACACAAGCTGTATGATAACTTCTTTGGACAGACCGCTGAGACTATTACCTGGCTTGAAGGCCACGGTATCAAGTTTCATGAAGTAGTCGCATTGGGTCTTTCTCCTGTTGCATGGCATGTCTACGATAAGGGCAATAACGCAAGTCCCGGTGGCTACTTTATGCAATGTTTTGGTGCAGAGGCAGAGCGTCTGGGTGTCGAAGCCTATTTCAACGCTTACGCAAAAAAGATCGTAATGAACAATGGGAAGGCTGCTGGTGTGCTCGCAGTACAGGCCGACGGATCGGTGCTCAAGGTTGAAGCACCGGTAGTCCTCTGTGGCTGCGGTGGTTATGCGAACAACACCAACATACTCTATGCAATATCTGAAACCAAAAATAAGAGTATTCAGGCACTTGGTATGAATTGCCGTAATGGAGAAGGTCTCATCATGGCAAAAGATGCCGGCGCGGCTTTTGCTGAAGGCGTGGGCACCGTTATGTGGTGCGGTCCGGTACCCATCGGAGCCATTCAGGCAACGTGGACAACAGACGCGTATTGCGCCGGTGTGCAACCTACCCTCTGGCTCAATGAGAACGCTGAACGTTTCTGCCGAGAGGATCTCTGGATGGATGAATTCGCAGGTGCTGGCATCTGTGTACGAAACCAGAAGAAGACTTTCGTCATGTGGACTGAAGCAGATATGAAATACTGGGAGCAAACTGGCTGCTACGGTCCCGTCTTCTCATTCGGCCGAGTGGACAAGCCTCTCTCAGACGCGCGCGCCACTCTTCAAAAATGTGCTTCAGTTCACGTCGGCAACACGATTGAAGAAGTTGCACAAGCTGCTGGGCTTGACCCCACTGCGCTCAAAACAACAGTTACCCGCTACAACACTTTATGCACTGCCGCTAAAGGACTCAACGGAGAAGATGTAACCGCTGATAAAGACTTCGGCAAGCGCGCCATGTATCTACATGCGGTTGACTCTGGCCCCTACTGGCTCGTTGAGGTTGCCGATGGGTATTACACCACCTGTGGCGGTATCAAAGTAAATGAAAACATTGAGATTCTTGACAGCACCGGTGCCGTAATTCCTGGCCTTTATGCGGGAGGATCAGATGCGGGCGGACTCTATGGTGACAGTTATGACGTGAGATGGGCACCCGGTTCGCAGGCAGCATGGGCAGTAAACTCCGGTCGTCTTGCCATGAAAAACGCAAAGCGTTATCTGGGCAAATAGCAATACAGTTTGACTCCCCTTCCCTACAGCAGCACAAAACCACCACCACACAGGTATTAATGACCGCGAGTACCCCCTGAAACTGAATTCACGTCATCAGTTTCAGGGGGTGCCTCCTTTTATGAGTAATTTGGTGCATATCTTCTGGTGACACGAGACAGAAATGTAAGGCACTCATGCGTAATCGGCGAGACTTTTTCTCACCATTATATGCCTATACCGTAAAGCAAACATTGTTATGATTTACGGAATAAATATATAGTTATTTTATTTATATACCGCAAGCTATCAGCTCAAAGCTGGTAGCTTTTTTTATTTCACTCATCACACAACTTGAAAACTAAGTTTAAACAAGCAAATTACCAGCACAAATGGAAATACATCATCACAAAATCTGCACTCTCTTCACACTTACTATCCAGTGAAGGCAGAAATGCAGCCGATTGCAGACTGTTATCACTCTTTATTTGACTTTGTAATGGTTACAAAGTTAATGATAAACCAATCCAATTGCACACGCAGCTTCAATGACACTGAAGAAAGGAGGAACTGAAATGACAGAGCAGAGAGAACTCAGCCTAGAAGAAAGCTTAGCTACGATTAGCCAGCTTGACCCCGCATCCCTCGATGATCAAAAACTCTTAGCATCGCACTGTATGTACAGTCCCTATCACGACGCGCGTCTACTTGCCATAAGCAAGCTGACAACAGCATCCTTGCTCGCAGAGGTTGCTATCCGTGAAGGAGACTCTGAGGTTTCAGAAATCGCTATAGAAACGCTATCGGAAGATGCCGCTCTCGAAAAGATCGCTCTTTATGCCTGCAAGGATAAGCATGTCTCTATTGTGGCCTTGCGCAAAATCAGAAGTTCCGACTCTCTTTTGCGTATTGCCCAGACACACGTCTATACAGAAGTCCGAATAGCAGCAGTTGGATGCATAAACGACCATTCGATTCTTTTACAGATTGCACAGAGTAATACCGATCCCGAGGTACGCGAGAGCGCTATCAAGAGGCTCGGAGATTGCGAAGATACTGCATTGGCCGCCTATATAGATCCCGATACCTGGGTTCGACGGGCAGCAATTTCAGTCCTTAACGATCCGCGAAAGTTAGTACTGGCAATTACCAACAATACTTCAGAAAGCATTCGCAGACATGCACTACAGCGGCTAATAAAAGTATGTGACATAAATCGGATAGAGCAGAAGAGCGCGGCTCTGCTCATGACTCTCATCCATGAACGTGCGCTTATGGCACTCATTATCGATGCTATGGAAAAAAGCGGTTGTGACTGGTACGCCTACTGCAATGACACCACGGTAAGCGTCATGCACGATGCCTTTGTCCAGAACAAGATATGGAAGGAGATTGCCTTACTGGAGAAAGCAATCCAGCAACTTTTTGAATCTCGTCTCGATTTAAGACAGGCCATCCTCTCCTATACGTGGACAACGCCTTATATGAATCGAACCATAGATTTTGGCATCGTAAACACTGTCATTGAATATCACCGTGTTCTGGCTCCTGCATTTGTGTGAGCCTCGGCATCGGATCTATTGAAAAGGAAACTACCATGGAAAACAGAGAGAACATCAGTATCGACAACCTCTCCACCGAGGAAAGATTGATTCTGCCATCGCAGGCGACCAGTGCGATCGCGGTGGTCAAAACCAAACAGCAGCGCGATGAGCTTTACCGACAATCGCTTGAGAATCCCCAGGAGTTCTGGGCGGATATGGCCAGCAAACATCTTGATTGGTTTGAGAAATGGGATACCGTCGAAGAGTACGATTTTGACTCAGACAGACCCTATGTCAAGTACTTCTCGGGGGGAAAACTGAACGCCTCGTACAACTGCTTGGACCGTCATCTTACTGGATCGCGGAGAAACAAAGCAGCACTCATCTGGCAAGGTGAATCTAGCGACGAAACGCGCACCTTCACCTATCAGCAGCTTCACCGCGAAGTTTCCAGGACCGCCAATATGCTCAAGAATATCGGCGTGAGTAAAGGCGACCGGGTCGTATTGTACATGCCCATGATTCCTGAACTTGTCTTTAGCGTACTTGCATGCGCACGTATCGGTGCCATACACTGCGTAGTTTTCAGCGGACTCAGTGCTGAATCACTGAGCGATCGTATTGTAAACTCGGATGCGCACATAATCATTACGGCAAACTACGGATATCGCTCAGGTAAGTTCCTTGAGTGCAAAAGCATCTGCGACAAGGCCATGGAATTGTCTCCCCAGATCAGAACGTGCGTTGTTGTAGAGCGCGTCGAACGCGAAACTTATATGGTCAGAGGACGTGATCTGTGGTGGCATGATCTGATGGTTGATGCAGCACTTACCTGTGAGCCTGAACCCATGGATGCAGAGGATCCTCTCTTCATTCTTTATACCAGTGGTAGTACCGCTAAGCCAAAAGGTATTCTGCATACCACCGGCGGATATCTTCTGCACGCCATGATGACAGTAAAATATGTTTTTGACATCAAAGACGAAGACGTATACTGGTGCACCGCTGATATAGGCTGGATCACCGGACATACCTACCTTATCTATGGACCACTCGCAAACGGCGGCACCACCCTGATGTTTGAAGGTGTCCCGACCTATCCACAGCCAGATCGCTATTGGGAAATAGTGGAGAAATTCGGCGTCAATATCTTCTATACCGCTCCTACCGCGATACGCGCCATGATGAAAGATGGCGACCATTGGCCTAACAACCGGGATCTCAGCACATTGCGCATCCTCGGATCAGTGGGAGAGCCCATCACCTCCAAAGCATGGATGTGGTACTACAACGTGATCGGGCAAGGACGTTGTCCCATCGCCGACACGTGGTGGCAGACAGAAACCGGCGGTATCATGATTGCTCCTCTGCCGGGTGCCATCGACATGAAACCCGGATCGGTAACGCTGCCCTTCTTCGGCATTGTTCCCAAAATTCTGCGCAACAACGGCTCTGAAGCCGGTATCAATGAGGGTGGAAATCTAGTATTGACCAGACCATGGCCGGGCATGATGAGGGGTATCTATGGGAATCCGTCCGGATTCAAGGACACCTATTTCCCTCATCACGGATACTACCTCACCGGGGATGGCGCATACCAAGACGAAGATGGTTATTTCTGGATGCTCGGCCGCGTAGACGATGTCATCAAAGTATCTGCTCACCGCATTGGAGCAGCAGAGGTTGAAAATGCGCTGGCATCCCATGATAAGGTGGTAGAAGCAGCGGTTGTCGGCTATCCTCATCCGGTAAAGGGCGAAGGAATCTATGCCTATGTAACGCTTGAGGAAGGGGTGGATGCGACTGAAAGTCTTAAGAAAGAATTGATTGTCCATGTGCGCGAAAAGATAGGCCCCATCGCCACGCCCGATGTCATTCACTTTACTCCCGCGCTTCCTAAGACGAGAAGCGGAAAGATCTTGCGACGCATCCTCCGTAAGATCGCAACCTGGGATATTGATGGCTGGAATGTTGAGGATCTGGGAGATGTCTCGACACTGGCTGACTCGTCAGTAGTCGACTCATTGCTCGCAACACGCAGCTAGACAAAGGACCTCACTGGGGAGATGATCGAGAAGCCACCTTCTCAGTGTTGAGTCCGCAAAACTTGCAGGCACCATACGTGCAACTCGTATGGTGCCTGCTCTTCGAATCCCCCCACGCCCCATAGACCTCAAGTACTGTCAGTGCGTTACTATACAGGCTGCCGCGAAGGAATATGGGTGCTCTCAGGGCCAGCATCCACCAGTATGGAAATATGAATGAGATAGTCTTCTGACGAATCAGACATGAGGTAGGTGTTAACATCGAGCTCATACGCCGGGCTGCATGCAATCAGACCATTCTCTTCAATATAATCGAGCAGTCTCCCATATACCTCAGGGAGACCCTCTCTTCCCCCTTGATGAAGAATGACTGCACAGTTTCCTCGAGGTCGTATTTTGAGACGACTTGCCAACTGGGAGGTCTCCGCAGGCTTTGAAGTCCATGTCATAATCTGCTGATATTCGATGTCTGAGAGATTGTTTCTGTCAAGCGCCTTTGCGACTCTGCCCATGGGAAATTTGGATACATGGGCAACATTGCGACAAAAATCAGAGTGATCGCAAACAGCCTGAATGTAGGCGCTCTCTGTGTCGTCGGGAATATCGGTAACCAGCATGCAGAATTCATCCCAAAACGAAAGCCGAGGCTCTTCTTTGGGAAATAACAATGAGCGATGAGTAATATAGAGCATGCGTTCCATCATGCCTATCTTGGCATCTAGGATGTCTCGCTGCTCTTCCATGTTTTTGATATTGCCTTCAATGCTTTCCAGAAACAATGAGGTCGAGCGATGATCGAAGTAATCCTTGACCTCCTTCGTCGACATGCCAGCATCCACAAAAAACCTGATAGCATCGAACAGATACAACTGCTCTACGGAGTAATACCGGTATCGATTATCTCTCACCACTTTGGGTTTCAGAATACCGATGCGGTCATAATAGAGAAGCAATTCCCTGCTTACATTGCACATAGTGGCAAACTCTCCTGAAGAGAACAGTGCCATATCGTTCATTGCAACTCCTTCTATCAGTTAACTATATAATCGTTACAATGTTAATAATGAGCCTCACAACAAGAAATAGCAACCGTATAAATGAAAACGACAGCTCTTCCTCTCCATTGCTGAGATCTATTCAAAAGAACTTTCTGCAAGCATAAACTAAACGCTGATGCGTGATATGATTCAGATTGACCGCATAATAGCCTTCTAGAATCCAACTTGGAGGAACTCATGAAAACGCTTATATGCTTCAAATCAAAGCACGGAACAACAGAACAATACATGGAGTGGCTTGCAGAAGAACTCGATGCTGATCTTAAATCCTTTGATGAGATTGCGAGAGGTTATGATTTTTCCGGTTACGATATGATCGTCGTGAGTTCAGGGACCTACGCGGGCTTTATGCCTTTGACCAAATTTCTCAAACGCCATTGGGATGCCCTGAGTAGCAAAAAGGTGATCGTCGTCGCCGTAGGAGCTGCGCCAGCAGATGACCCTTGGAGTCTAAAATCATATAATCGAATACCAGAACACATTCGCGAGCATATTCAGTACACCAAGATACTAGGAGAACCAGCGGGAGCTGCTAAAACAAATCAGTCAGCAGATTATGAAAATCCCGTCAAGTTGGAGAATCTTGATGCGGTCTTTGAGATCGTACGAGAGGCGAACGATATCTGAGACCGATTGAATTACTTTCACGCTTTTCCTTTCCGATCTTTCTCATTCATTACTTTGTGCTGCTTGCGCTCAGACGCCTGATTCCCGGATTGCCCGGCTGGTCGGCCCCTATCCAAGTTGTTACTCTACTGATACTTACATTGGTTATCAGCTGTGGGATTTCGTGGTTGCTGACCAGAAATGTCATCATGGGACGTGTACTGTTTAACTTCAGACGTGTAAACAAAACAATTGAAGTGGCAATATTCTGTTTGATTCTTCGGAGAAAGAAGCGCGGCTTGAACAGATATTGGCACATAGCATCAGGGAGCACTTTGACTTATGCGTTCCCGGTATCCTCAGAACTGCTGACGAGATTACAAGTATTGTTGGAGAATTTCCTTTCTCTGAAGGAGAGGTCGTTCAGGCTGAAGAAGCAAACGACGAAGACGAGAGCCGTTATCTCATTTTGTTCGATCGTGCGCTGACACCCGAAGAAACCGCATTGCTGGTTTCTTTTGAAAGTAATGATGATCACGTCCGCATCAATGGCCGAAACGCACACCTTTTGCTTCATCACAGTATTCGACATTCCAAGCTTGCGGGAAATCTTTCGCACCTTAACGCCACCTGGACCACCAGAAACTGGAAGACGATATGTACACTTGAAAGTCTTGCACGCGCTCACGGAATATCTTGTTCGCTTGCATAACCCAAGGGTAGAGGCCTTGTCCGCCAAATCGTCTATATCCCTTAGGCATCCTCTTTGTAAAAATTCGGCCAAATCGTCTATTTTGTGTCGCCGCCGCCCCCTTTAATCTCTGTACAGACATAGCGCACCCAAAAGAATCAAACAAACCTGTCATGCGCCATGTTAAGAAAATGAGAAAGGGGAACCATGAAATTAACTCCAAAAAATCCGGCTCATGAAGAAAACTCAGCGGGGTCATTGTCCCGTAGAAGCTTTCTAAGGGGAGCAGGGATCGCAAGTGTGGGAGTTGCCGCAGCAGCCATGGGTGGCTCACTGACCGGATGCGCGCCCTCCACACAACAAAATTCAAGCAGCACGTCAGCGACGGCAACAGACACGACAACCAGCATCAACCCACAAAGCGATTCCTACCTAAAGGCAACCACCGACTATTCAGCGATCTTCCAACCATTGAAGATCGGCGATCTCACGCTGAGAAACCGCATAATAAAATCGGGTGCTGGCAGTGATAGCATGAACGCCTCCATCGGCGCTCCTGCTCTCGATTTCTATGGCAATATCGCTAAAGGCGGCGCCGCAATGTTATGGGTTGAGTCAGTAAATATATTTACCGACGGAACCGGGCGCGGCACCGTCAAACTTCAGAAAGATTCTGACGCCGAACAATTCAAGCCCCTTACGGACACCATTCACAACTATGGCGCTTACGTAGGCAGCCAAGCCTATGGCTTTTGGAGTAAGTCGTCTTCAAGCACGACTCATGTATCTCCTTACGAAATGGCTGTCGCGCGCACCATGATGACCACCGATGATGTGAAATCAAATGTTGAACAAATCGTTGCCGCCGCAGGACGCATGAAAAAAGCAGGATTTGATGGCATCGATCTCAACGCTTCTTGCGATCATATGTTTGCATCATTCCTCTCGCGTTACTGGAACAATCAGCGGACCGATCAGTATGGTCCGCAGAGTCTGGAGAACCGTGCGCGGCTCCTGACGGAAATCATTACAGGTATCAAGCAAACCTGTGGAAGCAACTTTATCGTAGAGGTTCTCTACAGTGGTGTTGAGGATGTCGTCTCTACACTCGGCAACAACTCCGAATGCATCTCAGTGGTCGAAGCAGTCGAATTTGCCAAGCTCTTTGAAAAAGCTGGTGCAGACTGCCTACAGATTCGCTCCGCTACGTTCGGACATCATGCCGGTGGTTTTCTCCACGACTCACTTCATATAGGAGCACCCGGCAACACTGCGTTTGGAAATCAAATTGACTACAGCAAGCATCTTAACGGCAAGGTTATCGGTGCCTATGGTGGCGTTGGCGCTCTATTAAACGTTACCAAAGAGATCAAGGCAGCCGTTGGTATTCCTGTCGGCTCTGTAGGTGGACTTGACCCACGTCTGGCACCCGATCTGATGAATAATGCAATCGCAAATGGTGATGTAGACTTCCTGTGCATGAATCGTCCCCTATTCGTCGATCCGGAGATGCCAAACAAGCTTAAAGCCGGACGTCGCGATGAAGTTGCACCGTGTACTCATTGTCTGACCTGCTTTGAATCTCTCGTTGGAGCGAATATCCCCGAACGTTGTCGCGTCAACGCGACCGTACAACGCGCAGGATTTGACGCTATGCCTGAAGGCTCAACGCCCACACAGGCAAGCGTCAAAAAGAAGGTCATGGTCATCGGCGGTGGCCCGGCTGGAATGGAAGCAGCCCGTATTGCCGCAGAACGCGGACATAGCGTTTCTCTCTATGAAAAGAAGAGCTCGCTCGGCGGTATGATGACCTTTGCCGCTGCCATTAAAGGCACCCATGAGAAAATCGCTGACTTCAGCAGTTACTTGGTCAAGCAGCAAACGGTAAAAGGCGTAACTGTTGTTACCGGTAAAGAAGTAGATGCTGCGTTCGTCAATGAGCAAAAGCCCGATGTCATTCTCGTGGCTACCGGTGCTAAGCGCCCCGATGCTCAATTCTCATCTTCATCACGTGTCAATGTTGTTCAAATGCAAAACGTCTCGTCAAGCACGATTGGCGATGCCGTTGTCATCACCGGGGCAAACTTCCAAGCCACAGACCTCGCTATGTATCTGCTCAAAGAAGATAAGACCATCTACATCATCAACTCCGGTGTTGCAGATGACGTAGACAAAGAACAGCCTGGATGGGTAAAGACAGCTGTACTGCCGTACCTCAAGTCAAAAGGCGTACGCATTATTAACAATGCAAGCGTCAAAGCGGTCAACGATGCTTCGGTAACCGTCACAACCACCTACGGCAGCACCGAGACTATCGCCTGCAATACGCTCATTGAATGCGGAAACATGGTCGCTAACACCGCACTATATGACACACTGAAGACTCAATACACTACCTATGCGATTGGTGACTGTGCTACACCATCAACTATTTCTGAAGCCGTCGCTGCTGGTAATCTTACCGCCCGTAAACTTTAATAATCCTTTCCTTTCTGCTCGTAGTTCCAAGAGAAACGCCCCTGCACTGGTGCAGGGGCGTTTCTCTTGGAATCAACCATTAACGCATATTATCTTAGTCCGGCTCTCTCACCCGACTTGCTTTCTGGGTCAAAAAGATCGATCAGCTCATCACGGGTTTTGACACCTACTTTTGCATAGATATGAGACACATGTGTCTTTACCGTACTCGGCGCGATGAAGAGCTTCTTCCCTACACTTTCATAACTTCTTCCTTGAAGAAGATGAAAGAGAATATCTTTCTCACGACGAGTAAGCCCGAATTCTTCTGCCATCGTATCGGTTATCTGCTCTTTGACGGGCGACTCATTGTTTCTTGAAGATCTCAGCAGCTCTAATGCCGTCGTCACGATCAGAAAGAGCAGGTAGCAGATGAGCACTATCACACATATGATGTTGCCCATATCATCCCGGGTAACCGACTCAAGTCCTGAACCTGCAAGATATGCCGCTTCGTTCAGAAAATATCCTATACATATCCAACGCCAAGAAGCGACATTAAATAAGTAGGCAACCGCCGCTAAGGATGAAAAGATGACTATGTCATAGATAGGTGCAGACACAAACGAAAGCATCCAAAGAAATCCATTCGAACTACCCGAGATAGCAGCACTCGCAAGTAAGAGAACCGTAGCAAACATAAGCGCCGAAGAAAAGAATATATCCATATACCCCGGCATAGTACTGTTTCGCCTCGTGAGGAAAAATACCAGAACAGCAAAGGCAAGGAGCGATACGATAACTATCCAGCCTCCATAGGCGCTGTAATCAGATACGTTGATGACCAGTAAACCAATCGCTAGGGCAGAAACAACGCTTGCGAGAAATGGGCGGCGTGCGTAACGGAGGATCTCGCCTTTCTCAGCAGAGACACATTCACGAGAATCTATGATCTGCTTTCGCCTCAGCTCTTGTAACAGACATATAAACGAAAGTATCAGTGCCGCCAAACGAATGAAAAAGCAAATCATTGCGCCGGCGGGAGATCCCGCGAGAAGAAGAATCGGTAAATTCGATATCACCGCTCCAAGCGCCAGCGATATCGTGATACAAACCAGCGACGTTGCGGGAGCTTTCGTCTCAAACGCACGCATCCAAAGGCAGCAGTAAATCGCGTAACCCGCGCCCAAACATATCGTGGAAAGATTGATGAGCACGCTAAGCATGCCCGCAACAACGAGACCTTCGATGACAGCCATCTGCATGAAAAATCCCACAATGAGCAAACATGCCGAAAGCCCATAAAGCGCCCAAAGGCGTCGCCCTTGTACCGAAGAAAAGATAGCAAGCATCGCCCACACGACACCAGCGGCCGACGCAAGAAGAAGACGAAAATCGAAATAACTAATCAGGGGATAAAACGCAATGAAGGTACGAGAAAACAGCATAGGGGTTATCAGAAACCCCACAGAAGTCAGATGCATGTCCTTCATATATACTCCGTTTTGAGAGCTTTGCACTACCGCTCCATTATAAACGGTCTCACGCAAAAAATACGGCACATACGCGCGGTAGCAATCTTTATGAAAATCCTAGAGAAACAGGAAAACGATGCGTACATCGTTTTCCTAAGATGTTCCACTATGACTCGTCGTAATCTAGAGATTATGGTAGAACGCTTTCAGCTCAGCTTTCACATCAGAGGGAAGCAGGCTATCTGGAATACCCAGCAGTGCGCCTTTGATTCCATACAACATATGCAAGCACGCACCCGAGTCTCGGTACATTCGTATCTGCATAAATGCTTCCTCGGCACCTACCTCTTGCAGCTGCTGAGGTGTGTCGATGCCAATTGCCCGCAAATGAGACTCAAGGACAGGACCCACGTTGGGCAACTCCGAAAGTTCACTCATACAGACTTGATCTTCAGAGGAGGGAAATGGTCCTTCCATGCGGGAAGTTCGCGCATCATAGCTTCGGTAATGTACAACGCCGCTCCGGGGTCAACGCGCTGCGTCCTGACGACAAAGGCTTTAATTCCCTCACGTTTTTCTTCAAACGACTGCATGGATCCATCCGGCCTTGCACAGTAGACGCAATAATCTTTCGTGGTGTCGCCCATTGCATATTCCGATACTTCTCTCATGGGCATACCGCAGGCAATACATTTCTTCTCTGCTTCCATATCAATCTCCTATCACTATCATGTTCTGATGAGCATCAGATAGTCGCTCACCAGTTCGTCCCGATAACGCTTCAGAACCGCTCCCTCAGGTGCGAACAGCTCGGTATTCTGCAGATAATAATGCAGCAGTGCTATCCACGTGTTGAAAAACACGTGAAGCGGAAGATCCCTGATCGTCCCTTTTTGTTTTTCTTCCTCAACTGCCAAAGAAAAATGCTGCGAGAGAACAGACTGGAGCGCAAATACAATCGTACGGGTTCCCTCGGGCAAATGAGGCATCTCAGATATCAAGTTTCGATAGAACGATTCGTATTCTTCGAGCATGTCGATATGTGCGTAGAGTACATCTTCGATACTGCCTCCTGATACCACGCTTTCATGAAGCCGATCAGCCATCTCCAACGAAAACTGCCTGACAACTGCCCGCTGCAAATCTTCCCGTGTAGAAAAGTGTGCAAACACTGAACCATGCGATACTCCAGCCTCTTGAGCTATCACGCTCGTAGGTGTCGAAAATCCCCGCGTGGCATAGATCTCGAGAGCCGCCTTCATGATCGTCTCTCGCGTCGCCTGCTTTTGAAGTTCTCGCACAGTACCTTTGCTGTGTGTCATTCACTGACCTCCAACTCATTGAGTTCTCACTCATTATATCAAACAAACTGTTCGCGTCAAGCACATAAAAAGAGGCGCTCCTTCGAAAGACCGCCTCTTCTTATCTGATATCAACACAGGTATCTCAGTACGCAGATTCATTTTGACTTGCAAGCCAACCCTGCTCCTGAGCAAATCGCTGAGCCGCCTCTTCCATCTGCACACGTACCGCCTCATGTCCCGTACCACCAGCGGTGACACGCCGCGCTACAATCTTTTCAACATCCACCGCTTCCCGCGAATCATCGCCAAACTCTGCACAGTGCGCTGACAGTTCCTGAGTAGAAAGCGATTGAAGTGTTCTACCCTGCTTTTCGCAGACGAGCACGAGACGCCCCACTATTTCATGCGCACTGCGGAAGGCAACACCCTTGCCCACCAAATAATCGGCAAGATCTGTGGCAGCCATGAAACCACCTTCGGCACCAGCACGCATACGATCAGCGTTGATACTCATCGTATCTATCATGCCGTTCATACAAGTTAAACAGTCGCTTACGGTGTCGATAGCATCAAAGACGCCCTCTTTGTCCTCTTGCATATCCTTGTTGTAGGCAAGGGGAAGCGACTTCAGCGTCATAAGCAATTGGACCAGATCTCCTACCACACGACCAGTCTTGCCTCTGATAAGTTCAGCAAAATCCGGATTCTTCTTCTGAGGCATGATGGATGAGCCGGTGGAATACGCGTCGGAGAGCGTGATAAATCCAAATTCATCGGTTGACCAAATAATAATCTCTTCGCACAGACGTGAAAGATGGATCATCGTTACGCTGCATGCATAATCAAGATCAAGCAAAAAATCTCGATCAGAAACAGCATCCATAGAGTTTGAACTTATAGCAGAAAATCCTACCTGAGATGCGGTATATACGCGATCAAGTGGGTAGGTGGTACCCGCCAGAGCAGCGCTTCCCAATGGCGACACATCGGCAGCATCGTATGCAGCCCTCATGCGCGTAAAGTCCCGCGTAAACATCCAGAAATAGGCCATGACATGATGACTGAACAACACTGGCTGTGCTTTCTGCATATGCGTATAGCCGGGCATGATCACGCCAAATTGACGCTCAGCAACCTGAAGCAGTGTCTGCTGAAGCGTCAGCAGACACGACATAAGATCAAGCGCTGCGCCTTTGACATGAAGACGTGTGTCGGTGGCAACTTGATCGTTACGACTGCGCCCCGTGTGAAGCCTTCCGCCTGCCTCACCAATGTGAGCAGTAAGTTCAGACTCCACCGCCATATGGATATCTTCGTCGTTGATGTCCCAAACGAAATCGCCCGATTCAATGAGCGCTGCCACATCATTAAGACCTGAGACTATTTTCTCAACATCGTCTAATGAAATGACTCCTTGCGCACCGAGCATGCGTGCATGCGCCTGAGAAGCCCTGATATCGCTGCGCCACATACGCCGGTCAATTGGCAAAGAAGCTCCAAATCTCTGGGTGAACTCTTCCGGGTGCTCTTCAAAACGCCCTCCCCATAAAGCGTCGTTGCCCTCAAGATCGCTATTATCTTCAGCCGCCATGTCTCACCTCTCTCGCCACAGAACAACACTCACTATCATGTTGCAAAAAGATCATACAACTAGTCCTTCTTTTGTCGTGCCCAAACTCTCGTAGGCAATCCATGAAGTTCAATGAAACCGGCCGCCGCCGCATGATTGAACTGATCGGCTGCATCATAGGTAGCAAGACTGTAGTCATACAACGAGTATTCGCTACGACGTCCCGTCACCGTACAAGAACCTTTGTAGAATGCAAGGCGGATCTCTCCGGTAACTGCTCCTTGAGTATTAGCGAAAAATGCGTCCAGCGCCTGTTTGAGCGGCGAATACCAGAGACCGTTGTAGACCAGCGTCGCCCAATCCTGCTCAAGCTTCAGCTTGTAGTGAAGCACCTCGCGCTCAAGCGTCATGTCTTCAAGTGCTTTGTGCGCAAGTATCAAGGCAAGCGCGCCAGGAGTCTCATAACACTCGCGTGCTTTGATGCCTACAAGGCGATTCTCGATCATATCGATACGACCATAGCCGTGGCGACCGGCAATTTCGTTCATCTTGAGAATAGCCTCGTGGTAGCTGACTTCTTCTCCATTGATCGAAACAGGCAACCCCCGTTTAAATCCAATGATGACCTGTTCCGGCTCATCGGGCGCATCAACAGGGTCAACTGTCATGGTGTAAATATCTTGAGGAGGCAGATTCCAAGGGTTTTCAAGTACACCGCACTCAATAGCCCGGCCCCAGAGATTATCGTCGATGGAATAGGGCTTACTCTTGGTGGTTGGCACCGGCACACCGTGTGCAAGAGCCCAGTCCATCTCTTCATCACGCGTATGCAGATCCCATTCGCGTACCGGCGCAATGATCTCAACATCAGGCGCGAGCGCGTGGATGCCCACTTCAAAACGAACCTGATCATTACCTTTGCCCGTACAACCATGCGCAATATAGTGTGCCCCACGATCTAGGGCCACATCAACGAGGTGTTTGACAATAATTGGCCGTGACAACGCCGATAGTAAGGGATATTTATTTTCATAGAGCGCGTTAGCTGCCAGTGCCTTGTCAAGAAAATCGTTACAGAATTCTTCACGCATATCAACCACATATGCTTCAATGGCACCGGTAGAGAGCGCCTTGTTGCGAATAGTCTCAAGATCGTCGTGATCCTGTCCAACATCACCGATAACCGCAATGACGTCCAATCCCTTTTCTTCCATCAACCATTTGATACATACCGAGGTATCCAAACCACCCGAATATGCCAATACCACTTTTTCCTGCGCCATATATATTCCTTTCCTCATCGGAAGCCTTTTGCAGGCTCCGCGTTACAGTTACTATGAGATACGGTCAAAACCGTTTATTGCTTTCTTCGAATCTTACTGACCATAGCCTCAAACGCAAGAGCCTGCTCGTCATCGGCAGCAATGACAAGAATGGTATCATCGCCTGCAACTGAGCCGAGAAGCCCAGAAAGGGCCGCCGCATCAAGAGCTGCTGCGACACCTGAGGCGGTGCCGACCGAAGCTTTGATAACCACCAGGTTGCCTGCCGATTCACGTCGACAACAAGTTCAGAGATCATCCTCTGCAGATAAAGATCTTCGGAGAGCACGTATCCGCCATCGGACATCTTGTGCAAATTCATCTCCGCGATATCGCGACTCACCGTTGCCTGTGTACACACATGCCCGCGTTCCTTCAGGGCATTGACCAGATCACGTTGAGTAAATAGCGTTTCGTCCCGTATGATTTGCCGGATCGCGTTCTGCCGTTCATTGCGTTTATTGAGCGCCATAATCCTTCTTATCTCCTTAGGCCATAACCAGGGAAAGCAGTGCCTTTTGTGCATGCAATCGATTTTCCGCCTCATCGTAGATAACCGAATGAGGTCCGTCCATGATCTCATCGGTAACTTCCTCGCCTCGATGGGCCGGTAGACAATGCATAAAGATTGCATCATCTGCCGCATAAGCCATGAGGGCTGCGTCAACCCGAAAACCCTGAAACGCAGCAAGCCGCGCGTCATGTTCGGCCTCGTCGCCCATACTCGTCCAGGTGTCAGTGATCACCACATCTGCGCCAGCAACAGCCTGTATAGGATCGGTCCCCACGCTTAAAACCGCACCGGTCTGTGCAGCAACGGCAGTACACTCCTCAATGATATTTGATGCTACTTCATACCCTTCAGGCGTTGCTATACGAATCTCCATGCCCGCAAGCGCCGCACCCTCAAGATACGTATTTGCCATGTTGTTGCCGTCTCCCACATAGGCTATAACCTGTTTGGCAAGAGTACCTTTGTGCTCGATAATCGTGAGAAAATCGGCAAGCACCTGACAGGGGTGGAAACCGTCGGTCAAGGCATTTACAACCGGAATCGAAGCCCAATGAGCAATCTCTTCGACACGCTCCTGTCCAAACGTCCTGATGACAATAGCATCAACAAAACGCTCGAGCACCATGGTGGTGTCCTTCACCGTTTCGCCTCTTGAAAATGCCGACTGGCTATCGCTCATAATAAGTGGTTGTGCGCCCAGACGACGAATGCCCACCTCAAAAGAATTACGTGTGCGCAATGAAGGTTTTTCTAAGATGACGGCGACCGCCTTATTCTTATAGGGATGTTCGTATCGCCCTGCCTTCCACGCAGACTTCTGTGCAACAGCAGTATCCAACACGAAAGACAATTCCTCAGGCGAAAGATCGAGCAAGCGGAGCACGTCACGCCCCGCCAGCAGATTACCCGCATAGGGGTTAGTTACCGAGCGCTTCTCAGAACCGTGAACATTTTTCTTCATGATTCGGCCACCTCTTCCAGAATCTTACGTAATACCGGTATCAGCGCATCTACGTCTTCCTTCTGAATAATAAGCGGAGGAAGAAAACGAATGATAGAATCTCCAATATAATTGAGCACAAATCCCTGTTCAAGCGCCTTAGTTACCACCTCAACTGCCACTGGAGAAGCCAGTTGAATACCCAAGATAAGCCCTTGGCCCCGTATTTCAGAAACTCCGGGCAATGTGCTCAGTTGAGATGCCAGATACGAGCCAACTTCAACTATATGTGCGCCAAACCCCGGCGCTGTAAGCTTGCCCAGCGTAGCGCTTGCGGCAGCCACGGCCAGACAGCTACCACCAAACGTGCTGCCATGATCGCCGGGAACAAATACGTCGCCAAATGATCCGTAGGCGGAAACCGCACCCATGGGAACACCGTTTGCAATACTTTTAGCCATAGTAACCACGTCAGGAACAATTCCTGCATACTGGAATGCGAAGGGGCGCCCGGTACGATACATGCCCACTTGAACCTCATCGCAGATCAATGCGATGCCGCGCTTGGCGGTTTCCTCACGCACAGCCTTCAGGTACTGAGGCGAGCACGGCCATACCCCGCTTTCGCCCTGTATAACTTCTATCATAACCGCGCATACGCCGCCACCTTTAGGATAGTCAAGCGCTTTGACGAGTGCGTCCACATCGTTTATCGGCACATGCACGAATCCGGCAGGCAACGGACGAAACGCTGCTTGCTTAGCGTCTTGCGCCGTCGCCGCCAATGTAGCAAGCGTGCGTCCATGAAATGAGCGGTCGAGCGTAACGATGGTCTGCCCTGGCATATCGAGTGCAATCGCGCGGCGCCGGACCAGTTTGATAGCCCCCTCATTGGCCTCCGCTCCCGAATTAGAGAAAAATGTCTTCCAGGAAGCAGGGTTGGGCAGCGGATTATATGCGTTAAGCATTGTGCTCAGCCGCTCGGCCAATTCGCCGCGCCCCTCAATATAGTAGTAGTTGCTTACATGCAATAGGGTTTCGGCCTGATGCTGGATAGCAGCAGTAACTGCATCGTCACAGTGTCCTAAGCCTGTGGTGCCGATGCCTGCCAAAAAATCGAGATACTCTTTGCCGGCATCGTCCCAAAGCCGCGTGCCTTTGCCGCGCACAAACTCAACCGGTTTACGCCCATACGTGCGCATAACATAGCGATCCTCTAGAGCAGTTTCTTGATCGTAACCGACCACGGTATCTATTGTAGTTTCAACCATTTGTCTCTCCTAGAATTTGCTTGCGACACCCTCGACAGGAAATGTCTCGAACTGAGGATTACTATATGCGTCATGTGCTTCGCGTTTTACCATCGTGCCAACACCTTCATCAGTGAAAACCTCCAGCAATATACAGTGAGGAATCGTGCCGTTTAAGATGTGAGCACGATTCACCCCTGCAGATAACGCGGTGGTAATCGCTTGAATCTTAGGTATCATGCCCGCCGTAAGCTTACCCTCGGCGAGCAGATGTTTTGCTTCGGAAAGCGTCATATTGCTGATAAGCGAAGTCTTATCGTGAAAATCTTCATAGAGCCCGTCTACGTCAGTTAAAAATATAACCTTATGTGCACCGATAGCCGCAGCGATCTCGCCCGCTGCCATATCGGCATTCACGTTGTAGAAGGTCTTGCCGTCGGCGCCGACTCCAACACTTGCAATAACTGGTATATAGTCAGCCGAGATGACATCTTCCAGATACGTGGTGTCAACATGGGTAATATGTCCCACCAGCCCCAATTCCGAAGACTCCTGCGCAGCTTCGACCATATGGGCATCAGCGCCACACATACCTACGGCAATATTGCCATGTCTGTTCATAGCGGCAACAAGCTCTTGGTTGACTTTCCCCACCAACACCTGTTTGACGATATCCATCGCCTCAAGAGAGGTGACCCGCAGACCATCTTTGAACTCGACCGGCAACCCGAGGCGCTCCATCATATCAGATACCTCGGCACCACCACCATGCACCACGATAGGATTAAGTCCGATAATCTTGAGCAGTACGATATCGCTCATAACGGCGCAGCGCAGCTCGTCGTCGACCATGGCTGCTCCACCGTATTTGATCACCACCGTCTTACCAGTAGCTGCCTTAATCCACGGAAGTGTTTCTACAAGAATCTGAGCACGCTGAAATGACACTTCCATCTCATCGCCGCGTGTATCTTTTGCAAAATTCATAACTCCTCGCTTTCGCTCTTCACCTCGTCGAATCACCCGTTATCACCAAAATCTTTCGCAGGCTCAATCCTATGTCCGATAGTCAGCATTGATGGAGATATAGTCGTGAGTAAAATCGCAGGTCCAGATACGGGTAGCAGCATTCCCTGCGCCTAGGTCAATATGCAATACAATTTCAGATTCTTCGAAGCGCTTAATCGCTTCTTCTTCTGAAAACACAACGGGCAAACCCTGACGTAAGACAGGCAGACCCATGATGTCGATAGCAACGTGCTCCTGCGCAAACTGCGCGCCACTCTTGCCAGCAGCCATGGCGATACGCCCCCAATTGGCATCATGGCCAGCAATAGCCGTTTTGACGAGTGGTGAATTTGCGATCGCCCGAGCCACAAGATCTGCGTCAGATGCGCTGGAGGCACCGGTGACTTCAACGGTGATCAGTTTGCTGGCACCCTCACCATCGGCAGCAATCATGCGCGCAAGTTTTTCGCATACTTGAGCAAGCGCATGTGCAAATACCGGAAAAGAAGCATGCATAACATCGATAACATCTCCGCCTGAGACACCGGTAGCCGCAAGAAATACTGTATCGTTAGTGGAGGTATCTGAATCAACCGTTACCTTGTTAAATGAGACATCAATCGCAGCGCGCAAAGCAGCATCGGCGGCGGCAGGCGTCAACAGCGCGTCGGTGGTCAGGACACCAATCATCGTAGCCATATCAGGCATGATCATACCTGAACCCTTGCACATGCCCGCAACCGTCACCGTAACCGAGGTACCATTTTCCTGGGAAAGACTGACCGTAGCCGCAACCTCTTTAGCTTTTGTGTCAGTCGTCATAATGGCACGCGCCGCAGCATTTCCACCAGCCCGATCTGTGCCGTCATCTGGCCCGAGAGCCGCAACAGAACAAGGGAGCGCTGCACGAATACACTCAAGAGATAACGGCACTCCTATGACACCGGTAGATGCCACGAGCACCTCCTCGGGAGAAATGTCGAGTGCACAAGCAACCAGAGAAGCACTCTGCTCGGCGACAGCAAGGCCTTCAGTACCGGTCGCCGCGTTGGCGTTGCCCGAATTGATGAGAATCGCACGGGCATGACCGTGCGCCGTATGCGCACGCGAAACGGTAACCGGTGCCGCGCAGAAGATGTTACGCGTATAGACCCCTGCAGCAACTGTTCCCTCAGGAAACGTTATGAGCGCCAAGTCATTCTTATCGGGGTTTTTACGGAAGCCTGCATAGACTCCGCTTGCCCGTACACCCGATACCGCAGTAATACCTCCGTCAATATAGTCAAGGGTCACCGCACCAGCGGCATCAAGTGATGCCGTCGAGGTACCAAACCCTTCCCCGTTTATCGAAGATAGCTCTTCCATGATCACACTCTCCTATACGATCGGGCAAATCCCCGTAAGACCTGTCTTTTCATCGAGCCCTAAAACGATATTCGCACACTGCACCGCCTGTGTAGCAGCACCCTTATCAAGATTATCAATCGCACAACTTACTACCAACGTATCCGTTCGTGAGTCAAGAGCGAGCCCGATCTGCGCATTGTTTGTACCCACTACCGAAGCGGTCTGAGGCATCGTAGTACCCCGTACGTTAACAAACGGAGAAGCAGCATAGGTATCTTGATAGATTTCGATCACCGCATCCAAGGTATAGCCGGGCTTCAACGAGACCGTCACCGTCGAAAGCAATCCTCGTTTCATCGGCACAAGATGCGGTGTGAATACCACCGGTATCGGACGACCGGCTACCTGGCTCAGAGCCTGTTCGATCTCAGGCGTATGACGATGACTGGTAGCACTATACGCACCAGCACTTTCATCGGCCATACAAAAGTGAGACGACGAGCGCAACCCCTTGCCAGCACCAGACAAACCAGAGAGTGCATTCACAATGATCTTGTCATCAGAGAGCATATCTGCCGCAAGTGCCGGCATGGCGGCAAGTATCGTAGCTGTGGGATAACAGCCAGCGCACCCTACGAGAACAGACTCTCCCGCTGCCTTGCGTACACCGAGAGCGTCAAGCGCCGCATGATTGAGTTCTGGCTGGCCATAGACCGCCTCTTTCAACAGGTGAGATGAAGTATGCGGCGTTGCGTACCAAGACTCATAGACTGCCGGGTCCTGAAGACGATAATCTGCAGAAAGATCGAAGACAGATACGCCCGCCTGAAGGAGCACCGGAACGCTTGATAGAGCAGCGGTGTGAGGTACCGCAAGAAAAGCGATATCGCATGTCTGCGTGATTGCGGCAATATCATGTGAGGTAAACTTCAGCTCAGTCGCTCCGATGAGAGCAGGGTATGCATCAGAGAGAAAGTGACCTTCGTCGGCATCTGATGTCGCCTGAATCAACTCGATATCAGGATGGTTCGCAAGCGTCCGAACCAACTCAATGCCCGCATAGCCAGCCGCCCCCACCACTGCTGCTCTGATCATATCTACCTTCTTCTTACTGGATGGCCGCGCACGCGCTCTGTGAGGTGGCTCGACCTATTACGCGTACCTAGTGCTCCAGATTATCGCTCAGAATGCTCAAAAATGCAACTAAATAGCTTAAATATTCACTAATAATTATTATGTTGCCTTGAATATTCATAAAATGTGAATACTTATGCAAGAGATACTTGACGATAGCACAGAATATCTCTTACGATCTCTGTATGCATTACTAAACAACAATCCCTCTTTTGCTTCCCATGCCGAACGCTTGATTTCCCTTCGACGGCATTATTATGCCGCTTGTAACACTTACTGCATTTCCGTAACACTACTACGCATAGTGTTGATATTATTTATCAATGATTCGTAACATCACATCATATGCATGATTAGGCATGATCATCGAGAAAAGGTAGACACCATGGATACTGAAGCGTGGAACAAAGCGGCGACATTTCACGGGCATACTTGTCCTGGCCTTGCAATAGGATTTCGCGCTGTCGAAGCAGCGGTTGAGAAACTTGGCATCGGGTCTAGTGAAGATGAAGAGATTGTTTGCGTAACGGAAAATGATGCGTGCGGAGTAGACGCCGTCCAAGCTCTGCTCAGCTGCACCATCGGCAAAGGCAATCTCATATATCGCCCAACGGGGAAACAGGCATTCACATTTTTCAATAGGAACAACGGAGATTCGGTTCGCGTGTATCTGATAGCACGCAATACGGAAGATATCTCTCGAGAAGAGTGGCAAAAAACTCTTCTGTCACTTCCCCTTGATGAGGTCTTTGCCTATTCGCAGCCTTCTTTTGAACTTCCTACAAAAGCGCGGTTATTTAAGACCGTTATATGCGAAGAATGCGGCGAAGGAGCACCCGAGCATCTCATGCATTTGCAAGAGGGAAAAGTAGTCTGTTCTGACTGTTTTGAAGCGTATCACAGAGGTTGGTTCTAATGAAAAAATCAAATATTGCTTTAGCGCTGATAACAGCATTATGTACCCTTGTGATTGCCGGTGGTCTTTCTGCCTGTAGTGCTTCGCAAAACACTACGAGTACCACGTCAAATACAACTCGTACCGTCACAGATGCTATCGGCAGGACGGTCACTATTCCCGCAACGGTAAAAACCGTCGCCGTAAACGGATTCGCTGCACGCATGGTAGTATACGCGGGCGGTGCCGATAAACTCGTGGGAGTGAGCGACTCAGATAAGAGTCAGGCAGCCGCAATGCCCTATGCGCTCACAAACTACTCCCATTTCAGCACGCTACCTAGTGTGTGCACTGGTGGCGCAAGCAATAGCATATACGGCGAGTCGCTTATTTCCCTCTCACCAGACGTGATTATCTCTACGGATACCGATGTCAGCGCCAGCAATGAACTTCAGGAAAAGACTGGTATACCGGTTATCGTAATTGATCAGAACACGCTCTTTGGCGACTCAACATATAACTCACTTGCATTACTGGGAGAGATCTTGGGCACGTCTGCTCACACCAATGAACTGATAGCTGCCATGAAATCTTGGCAGCAAGATCTCAACGCAAGAACCGCTGATATTCCTGACAATGAAAAACCTACCGTATATGCGGGCGCAGTCAGCTTCAAGGGAGCCCACGGCTTTGAAGGTACCTATGCACAATTTGCCCCCTTCATAGCGATCAATGCCAAGAACGTTGTCGATACAACCGGCATGAGTGGTGCTCTTATTGTCGATCTTGAGAAAGTCGCTACATGGAATCCTGCCTATATCTTTGTAAATCCTCAAAATATGTCATTGGTAAATCAAGGATATGCAGCAAACCCTGACTTTTATAACAATCTTCAGGCAGTTCAAAATGGTAACGTCTATTCGCAGCCTGCTTATAACTCAAACGGCACCAACCTCGAACTTGCCATAGCAGACGCCTATTACGCGGGCAAGGTTCTGTACCCCACCCAGTTTGCCGATATCGATATTGATCAGAAGGCCGACGAGATATTCAAGCTATTCCTCGGCACCACGTATATTGAGACACTTAATAATGCTGGGTTAGGCTTTACCCGCTTGACTATCGGCTCATAGCACAGATTATCAGTTTGCAATGATAGGGTTTTCATGGCTGAAATAGACACCACTCTGGTACGGCATCCTGAGGATGCCGTACAGATTCATACCAGTTATCAGACATACGCACGCCACAAGAAGCTGGTTCTCGTAGTTGAAATTTTGATTCTTGTCATTCTGACTATCGTGGCCCTCTGCTGCGGTTCGTCAGGGCTTTCCCTGCAAGCAGCTCTTGCAGCACTAGTCGGACAAGGAGACGCTCAGACACTCAATATCGTATGGAAACTACGCATGCCTCGTATACTGACCGCGTTACTTGGCGGATTTGGGCTTGCTCTTGCCGGCTGCGCCTTTCAGAGCGTCCTGCGCAATCCCCTTGCCTCAGCATCAACATTAGGAATTTCCCAAGGTGCCGCTTTTGGGGCCGCCTTGGCTATCATTGTTTTTGGCGCGGGGTCAACGGTCTCGAGTAACGTTGCCGACGCAGTCAACATCAGCAACCCCTACATCGTAACTGCCTGCGCATTTGCAGGCGCGATGCTTTCCACTGGTGTTGTGTTAGGTCTTTCACGCTTTAGGCAGATCACGCCCGAAGCAATGGTTTTAGCGGGAGTCGCCTTGAGCGCATTGTTTTCCGGGGGTACTGCATTGCTGCAATACTTTGCAAGCGATGTACGTATCGCGGCAGTCGTATTTTGGACGTTTGGAGATTTGGGGCGAACGTCATATACAGAAGTCGGCATCATAGCTATCATGACGGCAATCTCGGCACTATTTTTCTTGCTCAATCGATGGAATTACAATGCGATGGAAAGTGGTGAGACTTCCGCACTGAGTCTGGGAGTCAACGCAAACCGCGTACGCCTTGCCAGCATGGTCGTGGGATCTCTCATGGCTGCAACTGTTGTCGCATTCGTCGGCATAATCAGCTTCATTGGTTTAATTGCGCCCCACGTTATGAGAAGATTCATAGGCAATGATTATCGCTATCTTCTTCCCGCATCAGCGCTAATGGGTGCCATCATGCTGCTGGCAAGCGATCTCTTTGCTCGCATGATCATTGCTCCGGTTATTCTGCCCATTGGTGCTATTACTTCATTTCTCGGGGCTCCCCTGTTCCTGTATCTTCTATTCAAAGGTGTGAGTGCTCGATGATTACAGCCGAAAATATTTCATTTACCTACACTGCAAACCAACATATTCTTAAAGATGTGGCGGCACGAATAGTCGATGGCGAATTCATGGCTATTCTCGGGAATAATGGAGTCGGGAAGTCCACATTTCTCTATTGCCTGAACCGTATTCTCACACCCAAGACTGGCATCATCACCATTGATGGAAAACCACTTGACGAGTTCGGACGTACTGAACTCGCACAAAACATAGCTCTCGTTGCCCAGCACAGCCACGCCAGCAGATCCACCGTATTCGACTCGATTCTTCTGGGAAGAAAACCGTATATCGGTCTTGCCCCTACCGAGGAAGACTTTCAAATTGTGGCATCAGTCATTCAGCGCCTTGAACTTGACAAATTATCTCTACGCTATGTCGATGAGCTCTCTGGTGGCGAATATCAAAAGGTCATACTTGCTCGCGCGTTAGTTCAAAAAACAAATATCCTACTTCTTGATGAACCAACGAACAATCTGGATCCTTATAATCAACTGGAGGTCATGCAGAACATCCGGGATGTGGTTGACGAGGACGGCATAGCGGCCGTAGCAGTAATGCACGATATCAATCTGTCACTCCGTTACTGCGATACCCTGCTGTTTCTCAAACAGGGACAGGTGTACGCATTCGGGAGTGCAGATATCGTAAAGCCTGAGTTAATTGAGGCAGTATACGGTATCACCGTCGATGTCATAACTCATAAGGAACGTAAAATGGTGGTGCCCCTCTAGGTTTTGGAGTAGTTAGGGGGGAAGGACCAGATCGCGCTTTCCTGCACTACTCTGATTCAGAATCTTCTTCTGCAATGCCCGCTCTTTCAGGATGATAGGTAGGAACCTGTTCAGAGAGACAGTGTTTAATCTGTTCGTTGGTCCCATCTATTGCCTCTTCGAGAGCACTGAGTTTACGACTGACTTCATCGCGCTCAATGGGCTTCTCCGTAGAGATGTGAATATCTTCAAGGCGCGTGGGAATCGTAGTTTCGCTGTCCATAAGAAGCTCTTCGTAGAGTTTCTCACCGGGACGCAAACCCGTATAGACAACTTCGATATCTTCACCGGGACGCAAACCCGAAAAATGAATAAGATTTCTCGCAAGATCGACAATCTTGACTGGATCTCCCATGTTCAAGACGAATATCTCACCGCCCACTGCCATGGAGCCTGCCATGACCACAAGGGCAGAAGCCTCGGGTATGGTCATGAAGTATCGAGTGATCTCGGGATGGGTGACGGTAACGGGGCCGCCCGCCTCGATCTGCCGCTTAAATAAGGGAATGACCGAGCCGTGGGAACCCAGCACATTGCCAAAACGAACGGCAGCATACACGGTCTTGACATCTTGTTTGGCTGAGAAATACTGAATGATCATCTCGCCCATACGCTTTGTTGCCCCCATCACATTGGTGGGATTAACCGCTTTGTCGGTGGAGATGAAAATGAATCTGTCAACCTCATAACGCTCAGACACTTGGCACAGACTCATCGTGCCAAACACGTTATTGAGTACCGCTTCGCGCGGGCTCGCCTCCATAAGCGGTACATGTTTATGAGCCGCTGCATGAAATACCACCTCAGGATGATAGGTAGAAAACAGCCGTTCAAGACGCACCGCATCACGGATAGAACCAATCTCAACACGCACGTCGATGTCATCGTATGCGGCAATGAGCTCACGATAGAGTTCGTAGGCAGTATTCTCATAAATGTCAAAGATAACAATGGTTTTGGGTGCAGCGAGCGCCACCTGACGAGCAAGTTCTGAACCGATAGAGCCACCACCACCGGTAATCAGGATAACCTTGCCCGCAATATAACTCGAGACAATCCGCGTGTTGAGTTGAATCTCATCGCGCCCCAGTAGGTCTGCAAGATTAACCTCTTTGAGATGAATGTCGCCAAGCTCATCGATGGGAATATCGCGAACATTGGGCATGGTAAGAAGGTGCGCATCCGTTGCAAGACAGATCCCTATGATTCGTTTACGCTGTAAAGAATTCGCCGAAGGAATTGCCATGACTATCTGAGTAATATGAAACTTTTTGACCAGCGTTGGGATGTCTTTTGATGTTCCTGCCACCTTGATGCCGTGAATACGCAGACCGACCTTGCTCTCATCGTCATCGACAACAACCAACGGATCACCCTGCAGCGAATAATCACCCGACTTCATCCTCTTGATGGTAAGAGACCCTGTCTCGCCCGCTCCGATAATGAGCGTGCGCTCAAGCTCAGCCTTAGGCGGCCGTTTGATGAGGATGTCTTTACCTTGATGAAGCAGACGGTAAAAGAAACGTGCTCCTCCCACAAATACAAGGAGAATCGCCCAGGCTACCAGAAACACCCGCAAGGGAAACCGAGGCCCGGTAAGAGGCGTAAGCATAAAACTGATTAGCGCATTTAAGAAAACCGCCAGCGATGTTGCCGCAATGAATCGCAGCAATTCACTCGTGCTGGCATACTCCCAAAGATCGTTGTACAAACGAAACGCGCCAAACACCACTAGGTTGACAGCGGCAAGAAGACCTATGGAAAAAAGGACATCAGTAGATACCAGGAAGTCATTTCCCTGACCCGTCCCAAGTAACGCCCCCAAATATGCAGCATACGTGGCGACGATATCCCAGAACAATAGAATTATCGATCGTGTAGATAACTTGAAGTTCATAGATGGTATTCTACTGCTAAAATCAGTGCGATACGCTATAACACCCGTGACTGAGTCGCTCCGCGCACAGGCACTACATAAATCGTGTCCTCGATCAGCCAAAAAAGGATATCTATGGTACAACCGAAAATTTCCGTTCTCGTTCCCGTGTACAATGTCGAGAAGTTTCTGCCTCAGGCACTCGACAGCATCAGGAGTCAGACGCTCGGCGATATCGAAGTGCTTTGCATCAACGATGGATCAACTGATGGCTCACGAAACATCATCGAACAGTATGTAGCCGCCGACCCACGCTTTCACCTGATCGACAAAGAAAACGGCGGATACGGAAGCGCTATGAATCGGGGGCTCGATGCAGCATGTGGCGAGTATATTGCTATTGTAGAACCCGATGATTGGATAGAGCCTCGCATGTTTGCCGACATGATCGAATTTGCGCGCTCATTCGATCTTCCTATTGATATCATCAAGACACCGTATTGGCGCATATGGATGCCCGACACGCCCCAGCAAAGACGCCTCAATTGCAGCTACTACCGCCGGAACAAACACCTTAATCAGCCTTTTACGATTGATAATCCCCACGCCGCTCATCTCCTGTCACATCATCCTTCGATTTGGTCAGCGCTGTATCGTAGAGACTTTCTCGGCGCGCATAACATTCGATTTGAAGAGATTCCCGGTGCCGGCTGGGCAGACAATCCATTTCTCATTGAAACACTCTGCCAGGCTCAAAACATCGTCTATCTTGAAAAGGCATATTACTGCTATCGCGAGGAGACGCCGGATAAATCTTGGGATTTTGCTCTCAAAAATACCTTTATACCGTTTGAGCGCTGGAATGACATGACAGACGTGCTTGAGCGTCTGCAGGTAACCGCAGAGGATGTTTTGCGTGCACACAACAGTCGAGGATTCACTTATTTGAGTGGAGTTCTTGAGGTAGTCGGTATCGAGAATGACGGCGTGCAGGCCGCTGCTGTTCATATGTTTTCCCGTATGGATACCAACCTTGTGATGAGCGATCCTGAAATATCGCCCGGCTGCAAGAGCCTGTTTCTTGAGTTAAGAGGATTGCCCCCACGCAAAAACCCTCGGCTGCCCTACCTGATCAGCCTTATAAAAGAAGGCAGTTATAATTTGAAGAACTGTGGTTTGTCATTTACCGTTTTTGCGTTGAAAAACTATCTTATAAAGCGCAGACGACGTGAGGGCAGGTAAGCTGCGGCGAGCAGGAAAAGATAGACGGCATATGTACGATACGCCAGAATGAGATCATAATCCTTTGATGCGGTTGAAAACATGTCATAATAATTCAAGCTATCCTTCATTTGTGAGGCTATGTCAGTTTTCTCAGTTTCGTGAACGATGTACACACTTGTTCAGACCAAGGGGCAATAACCAATGATGAATATCCCTTTCAGTCCTCCGGACATAACAGAGACCGAAATTGAAGCAGTCGCAGAGGTTCTGCGCTCTGGATGGATAACCACTGGTCCGAAGGTCAAGCAGTTTGAACAAGAGATTGCGCAATTCTGTGGAACAAAGAAAGCGGCTTGCTTTAACTCTGCCACCGCATCGCTTGAATGCGCGCTACGGGTCTTAGGAATAGGTCCGGGAGACGAAGTAATCGCACCCGCTTACACCTATACCGCAACCGTTTCTCCTATCTATCATGTGGGAGCTACTCCCGTGCTGATTGACACTGCTCCCGACTCCTATGAAATGGACTATGAGCTGGTAAGCAGCGCCATTACCAAACGAACCAAGGCAGTGATACCCGTCGATATCGGTGGTGTCATGTGCGATTACGAAACGCTGTTTTCGGCAGTCGAAGAAAAACGTCGTCGATTCCGTGCGAAATCTCCTCTTCAGGATGCCATTGGTCGCGTAGCGGTAATCGCAGATGCAGCGCATGCCTTCGGTGCCACCTATCGAGGCAAACCCTGTGGCTCGGTAGCCGACTTCACCTCATTTTCCTTTCACGCCGTAAAAAATTTTACCACCGCAGAAGGAGGAGCTCTTACGTGGCGCAGCCTTGAAGATGTAAGCGATGATGATATATATCACCGCTGTCAGCTCCTCTCTCTACACGGGCAGGACAAGGATGCTCTTGCCAAGAGTAAAGCAGGCTCGTGGGAATATGATGTCATCGCGCCTGAATACAAATGGAACATGACCGATATCATGGCTGCCATCGGATTGGCGCAGATGGAACGCTACCCCAGCATGCTCGCTCGACGCAAGGAGATTCTGAGTCGTTACTCGGTCGATCTGTGCGGCGGACTTCATGGATCAGCGATGATAAAAGGCTCCGATCACGAAGATACCCCCCTTACCGTTCTTGAGCACTACACCCCCGACGGCTCTTCGAGCGGGCACTTGATGCTCGTACGACTGAAGAACCATACCGTCAGCGAACGCAACCATTTCATCGAATCGATGGCAGCCCGCGGCATCTCCTGCAACGTGCACTATAAACCATTGCCCATGATGACGGCATATCGCAATAACGGTTTCAAGATCGAAGATTTCCCCTATGCGTTCGCACAATACCGCAATGAGATCACTCTCCCGCTTTACTCTACCCTCACCGATGAGCAGGTTGATTACATCATTGAAATATTCAACCACATCATGGGAGAAAGTGGCCGATAGACCGTGTATGTTCATTTTTTCAAACGCGTGTGTGATATCTTGGTGGGCCTTGTCGCCCTGCCCTTCGTCATACTCGCCATTATCATCATTGGCCCCTGTATCTGGTTTGAAGATCATGGCCCTATCTTTTACAATGCCCCGCGCATAGGGAAGAATTATCGTCCTTTCATTATGTACAAATTTCGATCCATGCGCGTGAACGCACCTGACCTCAAGATGCCGGACGGGTCAACATATAACGCGCCGGATGACCCACGCATGACAAAAACAGGATCATTTCTGCGCCGCACCAGCATCGATGAAATCCCCCAATTTTTCAACGTGCTTATAGGCAACATGAGCCTGATCGGGCCACGCCCCGATCTCGAAGAGGAAACCGCTCTCTATGAAGGCGATGAAGGTCGTAAACTTGATGTTAAGCCCGGCCTCACCGGATATGCCGCAGCCTATGCGCGCAATGCAATTCCTTGGAAAGAACGCTTGATGTTGGATGTGTATTATGTTGACCATGTCTCGTTTATCTTTGATGTCAAGATTTTTTTTAAGACCATCGGAGCAGTACTGGGACAAAAGGGTGTCTACAACACACCGGAGACGATTGAGGATTCTGAAATAATAGAAACTACCGTCTCCCCTTCAAATCCCCGGGAAGGAAACTGATATGGCCGCAACTGCAGCCGCCGGTACTGATCAAAAAAGAATTGCCATCATTACCATGGGTGTCATGCTCGGTGACGAGACCAAGGGATACACACGCTTTCGTACTCTTGCCGAACTACTGGTCGGTAGTGGCTTTGAAGTGGATCTTATCACCACCACCTTTCAACACTGGGAAAAGATGCACCGCGATGTCGAACATTTTTCTGCTAATCAACACACGTTTACCGTTCGTTTCATTGAAGAACCCGGATACTCTCGAAATATTGATCTGCGACGCGTGCACAGCCATGCCGTCGCAGCAAAGAATCTTAAGAAACTTCTTGATACGTCAGAGTACGATCTTATCTACTGCGAGATACCTCCTAATGATGTTGCCCGCGTAGCGGCTTCTTATGCCACGAGCCATCATATTCCCTTTATCGCAGATGTGAACGATCTCTGGCCGGAGGCCATGCGCATGGCCTTTGATATTCCGGTAGTCAGCGATATACTCTTTATCCCCCTCGCCCGCGATGCAAAATATGTATATAACCACGTCACGGCCGTGGTGGGCACTTCAGAAGAATACGCGTTGCGTCCTTCGAAGGATCGCGACACGAGCGCGCCTTCCCTTGAAGCGATCACTGTATATGTAGGCAACGATCTCGCAGAATTTGATGCTGATGTCGCTGCCCACGCAAACGATATCGTAAAACCGGAGGGCGAATATTGGGTCACGTATGCAGGCACATTTGGTGCAAGTTACGACATCGTCACCCTCGTGCGTACGGGAGGACTGTTGAAACGGAAGGGCTACGCCGATATTCGCATCATGCTTTTGGGAGATGGCCCTGACCGTGAAAAACTTGAAGCAATCGCTCAAGAAACCGACAGTCCCTGTGTATTTCTCGGCTATCGACCACATGATGAAATGGCTGCCTATCTTTCGCAATCTGACATAGTCGTGAATTCTCTTGTTGAAAAAGCAGCTCAGAGTATCCCCACCAAGATTGGGGACTACCTTGCTAGCGGCAAGCCCTTGATAAACACCGGTCTCTCTCTTGAGTTCGTGGCAAAAGTACACGATGAGCGTTTCGGTCTGTCGGTTAATCCGGAAGATGTTCCTTCGCTTGCTGCCGCCATACTAAGGCTTCACGATGATCGCCCACTATCATCTCTCATGGGACAGAACGCTCGGCATATTGCCGAGACACAGTTTGATTGCGCCGTGGCCTACCAGCGCATCGTCGGTCTTATCCGTCGTCAGCTTGCTGCCTCTGACAGCGAATTCTGAAGTTTTTTATCCACTCCAGAGAGTGCCCTTCACAATCTCATCGTATTCCGCTACCCCATTTACGCATAAAGCAGCGTTTTGTTCTGCCATTTTTCAACTGTATTTGTTGTTAATGTCTAAAACCACACCATAGCTTCAAAACAAGCGTTATTCGACAGATGACGAACAACGTACTAGTGTCTTGTTATAGAATTATGCTCCTCTTTGAAAGGAGCATTGAGTGACCAACCAACTGTCCCAAACACGAGAACATACGAGTGCGGCTCAACAGCCTGCGCAGATCCATAGAATTGACTCTCATCGCCCTCGAGTATCCGAGGGTGAACCTTTGATCAAGGCAACGAACCTTGCTATGACCAATAAACTCAAGCAGGTGTTCGCCCCCGTCACTGCAGAATTTTACCCCGGCACCGTCACCGCGATTCTCGGACCAAACGGCTCAGGCAAGACCCCGTTTGTCCTTTCTCTCGCCGGACGCATGAAACCTACCGGAGGCACTCTTGTTTTTGGTCAGTACCCACTACCGCATCAACGCAATAAGATGATGCGCTACGCCGGACTGGGATTTTTCGATAAGGTAAACGAAGTTGAGAAGGGAGTCTTGGTACGTACGCACATTGCCACTGAACTCAACATGTTCAACAAAAAGGCAAATCATCGCGCCGTCAACGACTACCTGAAACAATGGCATCTCGAAGACATTGCCGACAAACGTATTAAAGATCTCAACGCCCAAGAACGCATATATCTTGGCATCGCTTTGGGCATGGTTAACGACCCGGTATTCCTTGGTGTCGAAGATGTTGAAATCGAACTTTCTTTTAATCAGAGCAGTCGCATCATGGAACACCTTGGCAACATCGCGCACGAACAGAATACCGCTATAGCCGTTATCTGCCTTGAGCCTGGAGTTGCCAAACTGGCTGATCAAATCATGACCATGCCGCGAATCAGTAAAGAACCATCGTTGCCCATCGGCAACGAAATCATTCATGGAAAAGAGGCTTAACCTATGCGTTTCAAAGGTTTTCTCTCGGGACTCCTGCAGATCAGAAATACCCGTTCTTCGTTGATGATGCGCGTGGCGCTTGCAGCGATCATCATCATACCGGTACTATATGCGGGTATGTTTTTGTGGGCTTTTATGGATCCCTATGCACGCCTGAACACCATCCCGGTCGCAATCGTAAACGAGGATGCCGGCGCAACAATCAATGGTGAACAACGTATCATCGGCAATGAGTTATGCGATCAGCTTGCTGAAACCAGTAACGGCTTTCAGTGGAATTTTGTCTCGGCAGCTGAAGCTCAAAACGGTATGGAGAACAGCACCTACTATATGACCTGTACCATACCCTCAAATTTCAGCGCAGATCTCGCAAGTGCAGAAAATGCCGACTGTCAGCAGGCCCAACTTGATATTAGCTATAACGAATCTGCAAATATGATTGCAGGGACAATAGGAACAAGCGTCTGGCGTGAGGTTAAAGATGAACTCACGGCAAAAATTTCCAAAACCTATCTCGAGACCATATTTAACAAAGTCAATGATGGTGCCAGCCAACTGGAAAGCGCCGTTGACGGCGTGAGCACTCTTCAAGACGGCCTCAGCGATATGCGTGATGGCAATGCGCAGGTTACCAATGGCGCAACGACCCTAGCTCAAGGAACCCAATCTCTCGCTGACTCCGTGCCGACACTGACCTCTGGCGTCAACGAACTCAGCACCGGTGCTTCAAACCTTTCCAATGGTGCCCAAACCTACGTCTCGGGAGTCACTGCCGTACTTGATGGGACGGCCACTCTGGACACCGGCGCCAATACCCTTGCGGCGAGTCTTGCCGCCTCGAGCCCGGGTATCACACAGTTGGTAAGTGGCAGCCAAGATGCACAAACCGGCGCCGCATCCCTTGCAACGGGGCTTGCCACTGCAAATGCTTATTTGGGTACGACATCTGATAGCTCAACGCTCATCGGCGGTTCATATCTGATGGCAAGCGGCCTCTACGCCCTTAAGAATGGCACCTCTACCACGTCTGGTCTCCTCGCTGCAGAAGCGGGAGCGCAAAAACTTACTACGGGATTGACGAGCCTCAAAGGTGGAGTTACCCAAGCCAAAGAAGGGGCCACTACTATTTCGGCCGGACTCTCAAGCGCTGTTGCCACACTGAGCGATACAGGAAAGCCATCCAGCGTCGCATCACTTTTGGCCGCAGCACGGACGGCCTATGATAAGGGAGACATCGCAACAGGTGATACCTACATGGGTTATGCCGTCAGCACATTAAACGGCGTTTCGAGTGGACTGGAAAGCATAAAGACTGGCGCAGATACTCTTCAGACCGGGCTTGCTGGTGCTGAGGCAAGTCTAGGCACCTCGTCTGACAGCTCCACGCTTATCGGTGGGTCTGTGGCAATCGCCACAGGGCTTGCAACTGCCAATGCTTATCTGGGATCACCCTCAGACAGCTCTACGCTTATAGGTGGCGCAAACACCATTGCAAACGGATTATATGCACTCAAAAACGGCACACCGGGAAGTTCTGGATTGCTTACTGCACAAAACGGAGCTGAAGAACTTGCGGGATCGCAGGGCCTGACCGCTCTGACTACCGGCTTGAAGACTCTTCAATCAGGGTTATCTGCAGCATCAGCCGGCGCGGCGCAGATTGCAACCGGACTTGATACCATTCAAACCAATAAATATGCTCTCATGACAGGTGGCGCATCGCTTGCAGCGGGTAGCACGCAGCTCGCATCGGGTACGAAGACACTCGCAACAGGAACCGAAACGCTTGCGACGGGTGCAACCGCCCTGAACGACGGTACGCAGACTCTCGCCACAGGCAGTGCGTCACTTGACAATTATTACCAGCAGGCTCTTGATGGATTACACGACTTAGGCGATGGCCTCAGCGATGCCGTAAGTTCTATGAGCATGAGCACCGATGAAGTTAACAATCGCGCCGATATGATGAGCGAGCCGGTTGTCGTTTCATCATCATATTTCACCACCGTAGCAAACTATGGTACCGGTTTTGCTCCCTTCTTTATGTCTATCGCTTTATGGGTAGGTGCTATCGTCATCAGCTTCCTGTTCAAACCACTCAACAAACGTCTGATCGTATCCGGCGAGTCTCCCTTTGCTGCTGCCTTTGCTGGATGGTTGCCCGCCGCCTTTGCCGGTGTCATTCAGGCAGTGCTTACCATGCTGGTACTCCAGCTTGCTCTGAACATTCAGATAGATCACATGATCGGTTTCTATTTGTTTGGCATACTGATGCCGCTCTGCTTTGCTGCCATACTGCAGTTCTTCAGTGCAGCATTTGGATTGCCCGGCAAAGTTATTTGCATCATCATTTTGATGCTTCAGCTTACATCGGCAGGAGGAACCTTCCCCTTAGAGACAACACCTCTGTTCTTCCAGGCCATCAGCCCCTGGCTTCCCATGACCTACATGGTAAACGCCATGCGCATACTTACCACGGGTGTCGATATGATGCTGGTCTGGCGTGACGTTATCATCGTCGTCGGCATGACCGCTGGAGCGTTCTTCCTTACCTGCCTTGTCGCACGCTCGCGGAGAACGATCAAGATGGAGACGTTACATCCGATCCTTGATCTTGACTGATCACAAGTGTCGAGCATAAATGAGACAACAACAGCGAGCTTCACACGAAGCTCGCTGTTGTTTGAGCGCCTAGCAGTTTCCTGTATAGACAAAGTTCAAGTATCGTCGTGCTCGAGCAGCAAGCATGTAGACTTGCTCAATAGGGGTCGACCCACAGTTCATCATGCGATAACACGGGAAAAACCGACTTAAATGATAGGGCGTATCCGGATTGATGGATGCCAACCATTGAGCAGTCTCGTCGATCTCCTCGACGCTATCATTCACGCCAGGAATAATCAACGTTGTAACCTCTACATGAGAAACCTTACTGGCAAGCGCAATGGCTTGTTTAACCGCGTAAAGATCGCCGCCCCATCGTTGATAGATTGTCGGGTTATAGGTTTTTAAATCTATATTGAACGCATCAATGAATGGTATTACCTGAGCAAGTATATCCTCGGATACCATCCCGTTGCTGACAACCACGTTCACTAGACCAGAGGCGCGCGCTCGGCGAGCACTATCTCGCACGAATTCATATGAAATCAGAGGCTCGTTATAGGTATAGGCAATACCTATAACTCGAGAATCATGCTCCCTCAGCGCTAGTGTTTGCTCTACCAGCTGCTCCGGCTGTATCTCTTCCCACTCTACATCGCCTAATCCGACAGTAGAAATAGAAGCATTCTGGCAGAAAGGACACGTCATATTGCAGCCGTAACTTCCTACAGAAAGGAGAAGAGCTCCCGGATGAAATCGCGCTAAGGGCTTTTTCTCAATCGGGTCAAGAGCATATGATGTAATGCGCCCATAATTCTCTGCAATAATCTGACCGTTTACGTTCTTGCGGGCATGGCAGAGGCCCGTCTGTCCCTCTTTCAATATGCAATGATGCGGACAAACGGGACAGGCCGCAGCAGGTTCTTGAAAAGCATTCACGAGAATCATCTCCGTCTCTAGAAGTCGTTTGAAACAGATGACTCAACAGATACCAGTTACAGATGACGGATAACCTCAAATCTCATAAGTGAACACTCTTCGTTATCAAAGATACCCGCTTTATTCCGAGCAATGGCAATCTGCTGTTCGACAGTATCAACACCTTCAAGATCGGGAAGAAGAAGACCTCGCTTATATCCGTTTGCGCTCGTCACCACAACACCGTATCGTTTCACGTCAAGTTCTGCCGGAGAATTAATTGGTTCCATCGCGCCCAACACATCAACGTCATAGACCAGGGAGTCAAGTTCGTCAGGCATGACAGGAGAAAAACGCGGGTCTTCCGTCCCCGCAGCCACTGCATTATGAATGATCTCCTGGGCAAGACTTTCACGAGTGGGCGCGAGCGTTCCAATGCATCCGCGCAGACGGTCCTCCTTTTTTAGTGACACAAACGCACCAGCACGCCGCGTCAACAGCTCGGGAAGTACGTCGGGGGGAACGTCGAGATAGTCTCCTTCGTGCACATAGTGCTCAAGGCTCAGGCGAGCAAGACGAACGTAGGGGTCTTCTTGCACGCGGTGTGCCTCTACTTCTCTCTTGCGACGTTTCTCGTAATCAGCACCGAAGTGACGCGTTACATCTGCACCGGTGACCTCATAGGAAGCCACTCCATACCCAACGCCAAAGGGTCCCTCGTATGAAAGCACTTCTGCGTTGAGCGACTTTCCATCAAGAGCACCCGCCATAATCTGAAATGATCGCAAGCCACACTCTGCCGCCTTATCAGAGAAGTCTTCGTCAAATTCAAGAAACGTCAGAAAGTCTGCTCTGCCAGCAGCCTCCATGAAGCGCGTATCAAACTCCGGGCCTTCCGGCGCAAAACCATAAGGGCCGGACTCTTTGAGCTTATGCGAAAGATCCCCCGAAGCGATAAACACCACCCGGCGATTCAGCAGATCGGCCGCTTCTGCAATACACTGGCCCAGACGATAATGCATGAGCGGAGACAACCCCGAGAGTCCCACACGCACCAAGCGGTACGTGCGATACATCTGATTAATAAAATGAAGGGGAACATACGTAGCATGATCGAGAAGCGGGTCGCGCTCTCCCCGGACGCCTGCGGGTATATCCATGCCCTGCGCCAGCTGAGCTATCTTGTCGACAAGCGCTGTATCATAGAAGACCTCTATCTCGTTTCCCTTTACACCGAAGTTTTGAAGATCACCCCGCGTACCTCTGCCGGGAGAAATATGAAAATAGTCCGTATACAGTGTCGCGTGAGGCGATGTCACCACAATGGTATCGGGCTCAAGCGCTGCGATGCGACGTGTGACTTCTCGATAGGCATCAATAGTGGATTGGATAGCGTGTTCCTCACCCTTACCCACAGAAGGCACAATGAGTGGCGGATGCGGAACGATAAAACCGGCGATGACTCCCATAGCACACCCCTAACCGTTGCATAATGCTACTCTGTAGCCTGATTTTATCAGCCTCAGCGGGGAATGCAATGCCTAGCGTCTATCGGAGCGGCGGTAATGCAATTAAAAACTGCCTATTAACGTCTCTCTTGTAAATTCGCCACCGCGGTTACCACCTCCGCCGATCTTTACGGTATGCGTCCCCCCACTCAGATATACTAATCGTGAAAACGTAGGTTCTGTTTACCCAGAACGCGCGTATCAGTATCAGGCTCTACACCGGTAGTCGAGCCCATCTGTTTTGGAGCAACATCATGATTAATGACAGAAATTACTTTGAATTCACTGCACAAGAACAGGCGACCCTTAACGCAAACAACGACCGTGCCCTGAGGGCGCTTTCTCCCTACGCCACACGTGATGAAAACGCCGTACGTAAACACGTACATCAGACTATTGATGCGAATAATGCTCTGCTGCGTTCGCCCTACTCAGTGGATATCGACAAGATCCTCTACAACCCATTCTTTAATCGTTGCACTGATAAAACACAGGTGTTCTCTCTCTACAAAAACGACGATCTCACTCACCGCTCTTTACACATGCAGCTTGTTGCCCGTATAAGCCGCATCATCTCAGGTGCGCTCGGACTGAATGCGGAACTGACGGAAGCCATCGCCTTAGGGCATGATATGGGCCATACTCCCTTTGGCCACCGAGGTGAAGCCATTCTTAATCGCATCAGCCTCAACCATACCGGACGCTACTTTCATCATAATGTTCATAGCGTCCGTACACTTAAAGACATTCTCTGGTGCAATCTGACCGTGCAAACCTACGATGGTATGCTCTGTCACTGTGGGGAAAAAGATTTTGAGATATATGAACCAGGCGAGCTCGATACTTTTGAGGAGCTCGAATCAGAAATGGAAAAGTGCTACACCCTTGCCGGATATGTGGATTCGCTCAAGCCCTCAACACTTGAAGGTTGCGTCGTACGCGTGAGCGATATTCTTGCCTATCTCGGCAAAGATCGCCAGGATGCAGAGAAAGCGGGACTTCCTACGCGTACCTACGAATCGAAGTTATTGGGAAGCACCAACGCGACCATCCTTGACCGGACCATTAAAAATCTTGTCAAAAACAGTCTCGGCCAGCCATGTCTCAAAATGGATTCAGAGGTAGTCGCAGAACTTTCTCGCCTACGAAAAGAAAATCATGAGCTTATCTACAATGACCACAACGTAAACGGTGCTGAACAGGTACTCTCCGATATCATGGAACTGTTATTCTGCAGACTCTTGGATGATTATCGCGAAGGAAAAGAGAACTCTCCGCTATTTGCGCATCATCTGAATACCTACGATATCGCAAGACACTACGCCAACGAGAAACAACCATCGCTTCCTGAAACCATAGTCATCGACTATCTGGCAAGCGCAACAGATGACTATCTCATCGACCTATTCAAATTTCTTTTCCCTCAGCACCCTCTGATCGATCGTTTGGTATATCACTCATACTTCGAGGATCTACGATAAACATACGGCCGTCAGATATCTCCAACGGCCGTATCATCTAATAGTTCTTCATAAGTAGGATGTTACGCCATCTTCGTCAGTGACGGAAATGCCGGTGTCCGGTGAATACCAGTGCAATACCCTGGGCATCCGCCGCATCAATGACTTCCTGATCGCGGATAGAGCCTCCTGGCTGGATCACCGCCGTCACACCAGCCTCAGCTAAAACCTCAAGAGAGTCCGCAAAGGGCATGTAAGCATCAGAGGAAGCGACTGCCCCCTTTGCTTGATCGCCCGCTTGCTCGGCTGCAATACGTGCAGAATTGACGCGGTTGGTCTGACCAGCGCCCATGCCAACCGTGGCATGATTCTTAGTAATAAGAATCGCGTTTGATTTAATAGGGCGTATCGCCTTCCACGCAAAAAGCAGCTCTTCCATCTCTTCAGATGTTGGCTGTCGCTTTGACGGCACGGTAAACTGAGCGGGATCTTCTGCAACTACATCATAGGTTTCTACCAGCATGCCACCTTCTACGCTACGGAATTCCTGAGCGATGCCGACAGGGTTCATGCCACCGGTCTTAAGAACGCGGGCATTGGGCTTCTGAGTAAGCAACTCGAGTGCTCCCTGCTCAAAGTCGGGAGCAATAATTGCCTCTATGAATTGTTTGTTCTTGTAGATTGCCTCAATAACACCGGCAGTCACCGTCGTATTAAAGGCCATGACGCCACCGTAGGCGCTGATAGGGTCGCATACGAGCGCTTGTTCATAGGCGACAACGATATCCTGGTCAACTGCGATGCCACACGGTGTGAGATGTTTTACAATCACGCATGCAGGCTCTGCATATTCGCGGACAGCTCCCCACGCAGCATCAATATCAAGATAGTTATTGTAGGAAAGTTCCTTACCCTGAATCTGTTCAGCATGGGCCAGAGTAAGAGCGGGATTGCACCCGTTCAGAGTAGCCGTCGCATCGTCAATGACATAGAAAGCCGCTTCTTGATGAGGATTTTCACCATAGCGAAGGCCCTGCTTTTTCTTAAGAACCATGCGCTTCGAGGGGGCAAAATCGGCTTCCTGCGGGTCAAGTTCTCGCTCAAGCCACCCAAAAATGGCATTATCGTAGACACTGGTAGTCTGAAACACCTCAAGCGCCAAATGTTGGCGCGTTGGAAGCGTCGTTGCGCCATCGTGGGCACGCATCTCAGCTAAGATATCGTCATAACTCACCGGGTCAGTCACGACCGTCACCGACGCATGATTCTTCGCAGCCGAGCGAAGCATCGAGGGACCTCCGATATCAATATGTTCAATGGCATCAGCGTATGTCACATGCGGATCAGCGACAGTCGCTTCAAACGCGTAGAGATTGACCACCACCATATCGATCATGCCAATGCCATGGTCAGAAGCATCTTTCATATGAGAGACAAGATCACGACGAGCAAGCAAACCCCCGTGAACCAACGGATGCAACGTCTTGACACGCCCGTCCATCATCTCAGGGAAACCGGTAAGATCATCAATCGGACGAACGGTGATACCCGCCTCAGTCAGAGTCTTAGCCGTCCCTCCCGTCGAGACGATCTCCGCGCCAAATTCTTCGCTCAACGCACGCGCGAATTCGACAATGCCGGTTTTATCTGTAACGGAAATCAGCACACGGGCGATTTTCGGATCTACCATAACATGCTCCCCTCTCAAAGTTCAATGATGCAATGATCATCGCAGCGATCACTGCTACGCGAAATGTGAATATACCTCTATATCAAAGTCTAACACCCTCGGTGATACCGAGGCCCACAAGTAAAGTGCCCTCGGCGAACACTCAGAATTTTCCGTCGGCGGAATGGTCATCACTGACAATTTTTGCCGTACAGCATTCTGAAATATTTCTGCCAAATAGTATGATCTAGAAATTGAAGACTTGCCCCACTGGAGCCTCTATGAGCACATCTGCCTGACGATCAAATGGCGTAGGGGCAAGATTGATGATGACCAGCGCATCACCTTTGAAATAGTTGAGAAACCCGGCGGCAGGATACACATTGAGTGAGGTGCCTGCTACTATGAGCAGATCGGCGCGCTCTATTGTCTCCACCGTACGTACTATGACCCGCTCATCGAGCGGCTCCTCGTAGAGAACCACATCCGGACGAATAATGCCGCCACATTCTGGACAAAACGGAACACCCGGACAGTCATCATGAGCATAACAACTTAATGCCCCGCAGGTGTCCGCACCCGCATGGCCTTCGATGACTGCCTCCACACCATACTGTCTCCCACAACTTTCGCAGTAGTTACGATGTATGCTCCCGTGTAATTCAAATACCTGTTGAGAGCCCGCTACTTGATGCAGCCCATCAATATTTTGCGTAATTACTGCCAACAACGTGCCCTGCGCCTCAAGCACCGCCAGTTTTCTGTGAGCCTGATTGGGCTGAGCGTGAAGAAAAATCATCTTCTCACAGTAGAAATCGTAGAAAGCCTGAGTATGATTCTTAAAAAATGAATGAGAGACGATCTCTTCCGGACGGTAGCCCTCAAAGCTTTGGCCTCGAAAGATACCGGTGGATGAACGAAAATCAGGAATGCCACTTTCAGTAGACACGCCCGCACCACCGAAAAAGACTATAAAATGATGGGCATCGATCAGCGTAGCTAACCGATGCCTCTGCTCTTTAAGATATTCGACCGTTATATCATCACTATGTTCGTTAATTTCTCTGTGCACCACACTTCGAGCAGAATTTATCATCACCTACAAAAGTCGCACCACATTGCGCGCAAAAGCCGACTTCGGGAGCATCTGCACTCACTTGCGCAGGCTCGGCTACTGCCTCAGCAGGTACATCAGCTGCTGAGGCGGTCGATGCGCCAACAGCTGACTCATTGCGCATAGCTTTGCTTGCAGCGCGCGCTTGAGCAGCATCGGTTTTCTTCTCTTTGTATTGAGCCAAGTCCTCTTCAAGCGTTTTAATCTGAGCTTCTATCTCGACAACCTGAGAAAACAGATCGGGAGCAAAATCTTTATATTCATCCGTTGCCTGAGCAGCAGCATACAAACGCTCACCGAGCTTTGCATACACACCTGCTCGTTTGACCTCCTGATCACGAATACGTGATTGTGCGCCCCATTCGTAACCCTTCTTGTCAACGACATCAATACCATTGTTAATCGCGTCACGTGCATCATCGAGGAACCCCATGAGACTTCTCCTTTCGCGAAAAGCTACTTTTTTGCGAGTATACTCCGCTGTTTGAGCGGGAACCCCTCATCAGACAAATTCCCTATAATGTAAGGTCATGTATAACACATAATCTTGGCAAGTTCATCACTTCATCCATCAAAAACTGAGACACAGAAACCTAGGCGCTCTTTGCGTCTCAGATGATAACAATTATAACATCAACGATTATGACCAGTATAAGAACCATCCAGTCAAGGGGTTTTGTCTTCAGGCGATGATAGCAGGTACGGTGACCACCGCCAACATAGCAACGACTTTCCATCGCATAGGCTAAACCCTCCGCATGGCGCAGCGCGCTAGTAAACAGAGGCACTACCAAGGGAAAAACCCCTTTGAGGCGTCTGATGAGCCCCCCTTCATCAAAGGTAGCCCCTCGAGAAAGCTGAGCTTTACGAATGGTGGAAAACTCTTCCTGAAGTGTAGGGATAAATCGTAGCGCTATGCTCATCACCATAGCGATTTCATGACCGGGAAATCCGAATCGCGAGAAAGGTGCGAGCAGATAATCTATCGCATCACAGGTTGCAATGGAGGATGTGGTAAGAGTGAACAGTGTCACGAGCAAAAACAAAACCACCAGTCGCAACGTGGCAAACCCTGCATGATAGAGCCCTTCTGCCGTCACTTTGATAATGCCCCATTCAAACAAAACCTCTCCGCTGCTCGTAAAGAAAAGAGCAAATATCACCGGTAAGATAAAGAGGATAATGAACGGCGCAATAGCGCGCAACACAAAGTTGATAGGGACGCGAGATAGCACGATTGCTATCAGTGCAAGCGCAAGAACGATGAAAAGCCCCATAAAACTATGCGTAAAAAATATGCCTAGGACCAACACAATAAGCAGGTGAATCTTCATACGCGGGTCAAGCGCATGCAACGGAGATTCAACATCGTAGTAACGGCCAAGCGCGGCCCTCATGACAAAATCTCTTCTGCGTCTGACGTATCTGAACACACCTGAACATTTGGCCCCCATTGAGCGGCAATCGCGTCAGCAAACGACTCCACATCATAAAGCGTCGTGGGAAGATCAAATCCACAAGCGTTAAGATCGTTAACCAGTTTTGTCACATGGGGAATGTCGAGATTTATCTTGTACAGTTCTTCGGCATGGGTAAAAACCGTTGCAGGCGTATCAAGATAGAGGATCGTGCCCGCATCAAGTACGAGGACTCTATCAGAAAATCGCGCCGTATCATCCATGCTATGAGTGACCATGACGATAGTCGTACCCTGCTCATGTAATGAGGTAACGATATTCATAATCTCTTGGTGGCGAAGAGGATCGAGCCCCGCCGTTGGTTCGTCAAGCACCAGCAATTCTGGAGTACACGCAATAATGCCTGCAATTGCCACACGGCGCTGTTGACCTCCTGAAAGTTCAAACGGCGATACATCGGCAAATTCGGCGTAGGAAAGATTGACCGCCTCCAGTGCGCCGCGAACCGCCTCGTCCAGAGCCGCCCCCGAAAGTCCGGCATTACGTGGCGCAAAGGCAACGTCTTCTGCCACCGTCTTTGCAAACAGCTGCTTCTCGGGATACTGGAATACCATACCGATGCGCTGACGCGCACGATGGCGCACGCTTCGACCGGCAATATCTTCCCCATCCACCAATACTTTTCCTGACGTGGGCAGCAGCAATCCATTTATATGCTGAATAAGAGTTGATTTTCCCGAACCCGTATGACCTATAATGCTCAGAAACTCTCCCGGCTCTATTGAAAAGCTGATATTACTGAGCGCCTTTTCACAAAAGGAAGGCAACTTGTATTCATGGGTTACCTGGTCAAAGACAATCCGCACAGCGCCTCCTCCAATTCTCCCATGTCAATCGTCAGAGGTACCGGTATACCGCGCCGGTTGAGTGCTTCAGCAATCTGAACCGCATACGGAACATCCATCTGCAACGCCAGCAGACGCCCCCGCTGAGTAAAAACCTCTTGTGGTGTGCCCTGCAGTGCAATGGAGCCTTCGTGCATAACCACAACCTTGTCGGCGGCTACCGCCTCTTCAAGAAAATGAGTGATGAGTACGACGGTGAGACCTTCGTCATTGAGTTGACGCGCAATACGACGGATACCTCTGCGTCCACGGGGATCAAGCATCGATCCCGGTTCATCGAGGATAAGTATCTTGGGATGCATGGCAAGAATGCTTGCTATGGCGATACGTTGTTTCTGACCACCTGATAAAACAGAAGGATCTGCTCGGCGATAGCGCTGCATGGACACCATGTCGAGTACCTCATCAATACGTTGAGATATCTCTTCACGCTCAAGCATAAGGTTCTCCGGACCAAAAGCAATATCATCTTCAACTATTGAAGCAACCATCTGTGAATCAGGATTCTGAAAAACCATACCCGCAGTTGAACGAATGGCAAACAGATTTGCCTGATCAGCAGTGTCCATGCCATCGACAAGTACAACTCCCTCGTCAGGACGATACAAAGCATTTATATGTTGTGCAAGAGTAGATTTTCCCGACCCATTGTGACCGATAATGGCAACAAACTCGCCTTCGTTGATAACCAGATCAACGCCGCGCAATGCCTGAGGAGCATCCTGTTCGTATGCGTAAGAAACCTGTTTAAATTCGATCATGTTCTCTGTTGTGATTGACTTGAGGGTGACTGTCCAGGTGCGCGACTTTTGGGTTTATTCGCCATGAGCGAGGAAAATCGATCTAACGTTGCCGAAGATTCAGCGTCTACTTTGCCTGCAGACGAATCCTTTCCTAAAAAGCTCTTCGCTCCCTTGTTGTCTTCCTCTGACATTGAGACTCCCTTTAAAACAACCTCATCAGCAATTCTTTTAATCTTGATCCTTCGTGGTGTGATAGTTCTGCATCGCAGCATCAAGACCGTTATCAAGTGTAAATCGTACCACTTCTGCAACCGTTACGGCAGCAGCATCAAATTCCTCGAGGTCGGCGCCCCGGAGTTGCGCCAGAACAAAATCTGCTGTATTCATACGCCCGGGCGGGCGGCCAATACCAAACTTGATGCGCGCAAACGACGGTGTGCCCAGTTTATCAGTGATAGATTTGAGACCGTTGTGACCACCGGAACCACCACCACGCTTGAGGCGTACAGATCCGAAAGGGATATCAAGATCGTCATGAATGACTAGTATATCGGCGGGCCCAGCTCCCCGCTCGTCCATGATCTTTGAAACAGGTCCGCCTGATGTGTTCATGAACGACTGCGGCTTAACAAGCACTATCTCCTGTCCCCGATGGACATGTGAGGCAATCTCTGCGCCGAGATGTTTTTTCCAGTAGCGGACATTCCAATCATCGGCGAGATGATCTACAACGGCAAAACCTGCATTATGACGCGTCCGCGCATACTCATCCCCCGGATTGCCGAGCCCAATAATAATCCGATAAAACGGTGCATCATTCATTAGAGAGCAAAATCCGGGTCAAAGAGCTCTGAAACTGATTCGTTGGTATACACATTACTGATAGCACGAGCAAGCAACGGTGCAACCGAAATGACCCTGAGTTTCGAGTTTTGATGCTCAAGAGGAACCGGAACCGTATTGCAGACAACAACTTCCTCAATTTCAGGAATGCTCAGACGTTCATAGGCAGGACCAGAGAACAAACCATGGGTAGCGCAGACATGGATAGTCTTTGCACCCGCATTTTTCAAGGCGATCACGCCTGCATATACAGAACCCGCGGTATCGATCATATCGTCATTGATGATACAATTCTTACCTTTGACATCGCCGATGACATTGGTGATCTCGGCAACGTTATGAGCAGGACGCCCCTTGTGCATGATAGCAAGATCAGCATTGAGCAGATCGGCAAGTTTCTTTCCTGCTTTGGCTCGACCGACATCGGGAGAAACCACGCAGATATCGTCTAGCTTCATATCATTGAAATAATCTGCAAACAAGGGAAGCGCAGTAAGATGGTTTACTGGTGTATCGAAAAACCCTTGGATCTGCCCTTGGTGAAGATCCATAACGATGACACGATCTACTCCCGCAGTGGTAAGCAGGTTGGCGATCAGCTTTGCAGAGATAGGCTCACGCGCCGCAGATTTTTTATCCTGACGAGAATAACCATAGTGAGGAATAACCGCTGTGACGCTACGAGAAGATGCACGCTTGGCGGCATCAGTCATAATGAGAAGCTCCATCAGTGCATCGTTTACAGAACCAGCAAGGCTCTGAATGATAAACACATCAACGCCGCGAACCGATTCGAGGTACCGAGCATAGATTTCACCGTTCGAGAATTTCTCGAGCTTGACATTGCCGAGCTCCTTGTTAAGGTGGCGAGAAATACCTTCTGCCAAATCTCCGTTATAGTTTCCCGCAAACACCTTCATTTCTTTGGTGACCTGCTCCATGCTCATTCCCTTTCCTCACAATCAATGTGTTGCATTCGTCGCAACCGATCTTTCATTTTAACGCTTCTTCTGGTTTGGCAGAGATGGGGCGACTACTTCCGTTTTTTCTCCAAGATGAGTTGTTCGCTGCGCTCCAATGAAAGATGGCCGTCCGGCACGTCCTTGGTAATGACCGAACCGGCACCTATGATGACATCACTGCCAATGTTAACCGGTGCCACCAGCATGGTGTCTGAACCCACAAATGTCCGATCCCCAATAACCGTTGGTTCCTTGGTCGTACCATTATAGTTACAGGTGATAGTACCAGCACCAAGATTTACCTCTGCACCGATAGTTGCGTCTCCTACGTAGCTCAGATGCGGAACTTTTGAATTCGGCCCGATGATTGATTTCTTTATCTCCACATGCGTGCCTGCTTTAGAACCGCTGCACAGATACGTACCTGAACGCAGATAAGCGCGCGGGCCACAGTGCACGTCATCTTCAAGAATGGCTTCTGTCATGACTGTCTCATCGATGACACAACCATTACCTATCTTGCAATCATATACTCGTGAATTTGGCCCGATGACAGTCCCCGATGAAATGACTGACTTTCCCATCACGAATGTCATGGGAAGCAGAGTTACGTCTGATTCGATCACCGCATCAGGGCCGACCCATACCAGATCAGGGTCAAGCATTGTCACGCCGCCAGCCATAAGGTTGTCGTTGATTCGCTGCTGTAGAAGTTTAGTAGCCTGTGCAAGCTGTTTTTGGGAATTGATGCCAACCGCTTCTGAAGCATCGGAGGCCACCATCGCATGAACAGATTTGCCCGACTCAACCAGAAGCGATATAACATCGGTAAGGTAGTACTCACCCTGCCCATTATCGGTACTGAGCTTAGGAAGATTGGTGAGGAGCACACCAATGTCGAAACAGTATATGCCGCTGTTGCACTCTCTAATCTCGGCCTGCTCAGGCGTGCAGTCGCGTTGCTCAACTATAGCGACAAGAGCACCGGTTTCGTCGCGAATGATGCGTCCATATCCGAACGGATCCCCTGCCATCTGAGTGAGCACCACCGCATGAGCGTCGCTCTGCTCGCGCATCTCTATGAGGGCGCGTATGGTACTTGAAGAGATGAGGGGAGAATCTCCCGATAATATGATGACTGAGCCAGCATGTCCCTGCAGATAGTCTGCAGCCTGAAGAACCGCATGACCTGTTCCCAGCTGTTCAGTCTGATAGGCGATGGTCGTGTCGCCCACCAGCGGCTCGACTTCTTCCCTACCGTGGCCCAGAATGGTTATGACTTCTTCACAGTCCGCGTCTATCGCCGCATCAACCACCCATCGAATCAAAGGTTTGCCTAATGCCTTGAATACCACCTTTGGATGTTCTGACTTCATACGTGTACCGGCACCAGCCGCCAAAATTATTGCGATTGCCACAGAGTATTCCTCTCAGATTCGTCTTATCTTCGCGCCCGCCCAAGGAAACAATACTGCATAAGATATATCGTTGAAGCATGAAATGATTTTAGCACGGACCCCCTATCGTCGCGACCGAATGAGACGATACGCACCGAATCAAAAGACACTGAGTTCAGATGAATCATACAGATGGCGCGCAATCTTTAACGTTTTAGATCAAGAAATGCTTGACCCAGTGCAAGATATTCGTCAGTCCCTAGACGTTCTCCTCGCAGTGTCGCCGCTACATTCGCACGAGCCAATAATGCGTCGACAAACGCAGCGGTATCTTCACCTGTTAAAACTTTGAACGCTGATAAATTATGTATCCCATAGCCCAACATAGAGTTACGAATCGTCTTACGTCGTTGAGCAAACGCCGCGTCAGCCATGAGGCTTGCAGCTGAAAGAAGATCTTCTCTCGTATCTCGCCCGTTCATAAGGGTGTCAAGATGCGCCCCCCGACGTTCAAGTGAAATAACCGTAGATCCCACATGGGGGGGAGGAAAGAAATTTGCCGGTGATACTTTGAAGCTGCCCATCGCAGCAGCATAGAGATTCAGCTTGACCGTATAAGCGCCATACTCCTTAGAGCCCGGTTTTGCCATCATACGGTCGGCCACCTCAGTTTGCACCATAACGGTTACCTTCTTGAGAAAAGCAAACCGTTGGAAATAGTCAAGCACCAGTGTAGCTGCTACCCCATAAGGAAGATTAGCCACAAGCTCCGAGGGAGGAGCGTCAAATGCCGCCTCATTACATGCTGCGGTCAGCTGATCGCTAGTGACCGAAAGCGCGTCATCCCGGATACAGACAAAACGAGGAACAACCCCCGTGGGATGTTCTTGACAGAAATGATCGATGGCAACAGCGGTCGTTTCGCGTAGCACGGGAGGCAGATCTTTGTCACGCTCAACGGCGATGACATGCGCCCCCACTTGTAGCAACCCTACCGTAAGCGTTCCAATACCCGGGCCAATTTCGAGTATAGACTGACCCGGCTCTACCTCCGCTTGCCTCAATATCTTTCCTATGATGGCATCGCTTATGAGAAAGTGCTGTCCCAAGCTTTTCTTAGTTGCAAGACCATAGCGTGCGAGCACTTCGCGCGTTGCTCGGGGTGTGGCCAGATACGAATACATCGGTACGTCATTTCTCCGAAGATCTATCGGTCAAATCTTTTTCTGCGACATCTTCTGGCGTTTCAACATCACCCTCAGGGGCTTGAGATATAGTGTCCGTTACCTCTTCTTGACGATCTTTTTCATCCTCAAAAACAGTGGTCGCCGTTGAATCAACGGGAGCGTTTTCGGGTTCCTCATTAAGCGACACCAATGCTGCAATCGCCGTTTCGTCTAAATCTTGAGTCATCTGCGGAGACAGAGCGGCCAGCATTGCTGCATTGGTCTTCTCATTTATCAGCTGACGAGTTAAGGCACGTCCCGCATTCACAGCACGCTGCTCAAAATCCGCCTGAGCTTCGATCGCTTTTTTCAAACGATACCTCTGCCCCTCGCCCATCTTGTCATATATCTCATCGGGAGGAACATGAGGTGCCTGGTGAGGAGAACGAAATCCTACATAGTTATTCACTTTATCGACGGTAAATCCAGCAACCTGTAAAGCGCTTTTAGCGGTAATAACCAAAGGATCAAACCCATGGGGGTCGCCCCCTTCGCCGACAAAAAACAACAGTGCGCGACGCTTGGGAAGAGGTTCTTGTTTGAGCACATAGCGACGTGCCCAATATGGCTGACAGCGATCAAACAATGCCTTGAGCTGTGCCGGAGGACCAGCAAAGTACAAAGGAGACACTAAGATCAATACGTCGCACTCTTCCATGAGACGTATCAATTCAGGATAATCATCTGCCTTGAAACGATCTTTGTCGTTAGCCACCTTGGCATATGCCTCAGGTTTTGAAAGAAAGACACAGGTACCCGTCTGAGAGCAGATGCCACAGGCCAAGCAAGGATTGATAGTCTTCTCCGCTAAAAAGAACTCATGGATCTCAGCTAACGGCGTGCCCGTTTCATCGCGCGCCTCAAGAAGCCCTTCTTCGATAAGATGAATCAAGGTCGTGCAGGTGCGCTTGCGAGGCGAACCGCTTATTATAAGAACTTTTGGACGATCATTGGTGATAGCCTTGAACTGAGATGTCTGGCCAAGGGTGTCGTGCAGATCATACGCCGTTGACTCCTCGGCAACCTGTTGTTCACTCTGTGTCGTTTGATCACGTGTCATGATATTTGCCTCCTATTGCCTGACATCTTCATTCTAGCGCAAGGGCATCAGAGAGAACTGATCGATAGCCGATCAACATGAGGAAAAACAAGAAGCTCCGGCCATACTACACGCCGAAGAATGTGCGCGCATTAGTACGCATCTGCTCAAGGAATTCATACTGCCGCTCATCAGGCTCAAGCAGTCCTCTCAACTCGCAGAGCTGAGCAGCCGTGAATACCGTGTGTGCCGGAGTGCACTCGACACCACGTAGTGGTACCGGCGCCATGAAAGGAGCATCGGTCTCGGTCATAAGGCGATCAAAAGATACTGCCGCCGCCGACTCGCGAGCCTCACCACCACTCTTAAAGGTAACCGGTCCGCCAAAAGCAACCAAGCATCCCAACTCGAGAAATGGCTCAAGCGTTGCATAATCAAGGTTGTAGCAATGGATAAGTACGCGCCCCTGTGGCATATCAGCTTCACGCAGTATTGTGAGAGCGTCGTCATGCGCTTCGCGAAGGTGCAGCGTAACGGGCATATCTTCATTCCGGGCAATGGCAAGCTGATGCTCAAAAACAACTCGTTGCGTCTCTCGAGGAGAAAGATCGTAGTGATAGTCAAGGCCTATCTCGCCTAACACCACCGTCCGTGGATCGTTAAGAAAGCCGAGAAGCTTCTTTTCTGTCTCCTGAGTATAATCCTTTGCATTATGAGGATGAACACCTACCGCAAGCCGATATGAGGGAACCGATATATCGGTGTGAGACAATAACTCCGCAGCCTGTGTAAACCACTCATCGATGTTCGCATAGCTCGTTTCTGCATCATCTGTTACATCGGTCACATCAATAAGCAGATCGACGCCATGCCATGCAGCATGCGCGATAGCCGTTACGGGATCTTTCAACATGCTGAGGTGACAGTGGGTATCCGCAATCCGTGCGCCAAAAGCCAACACGGGTGGATCTACCGGCTTCCCCTTAGCATTGGTGAATGCAGCGTTGAGTAAAAACTCCTCCATCGCGCAAGATCCCGCTACTCTTCGATGTTAATGGCATCAATGTTAAGACGCGGAAAAAGCGCCTCGCCCTTCTCTACCACATTGCCCGATGGCAGACCGCCCCATCGAGTTGTTTGAGCTAGAGGAAGTGCGGCAGCTGATTCGCTCCACGAGAGACGCCTGAACACCTCATGCGAAGTATGAGGCATGAATGGAGCATAATAAAGCGCCAAAATACGTATAGCCTCCAACGCGTTATAGATGACATAGGCAAGGGCGTCATGCGTCTCATCGCTCTTGGCGAGATTCCACGGAGCGCTCTCCTCAACGTAGAGGTTTGCGCGGGCGCACAGTTCGTGTACCGCAACAGCAGCCTCAGAAAACTCAACATGCTCCATGCAGGCAGCATAGCGCTCATACAGATTCGCTGCTGTCTCCTTGAGTGGGTTACCACGCTCTGAATCAAGACGAGCAATAACATCGGCGTCAAGTGTCGGCACCCGATTATCGAAGTATTTGCCACACATGTTCAGTACGCGACTGCACAGGTTTCCCCAGCTGTTCGCGAGATCAGCATTATAGACCTGTACCATACGTTCCATCGAGATGGATCCATCTGCACCAAAATTTACATCGGTCATGAAGTAATAGCGATAGGCATCCACTCCGAAGATCTCGATAAGATCTGCGGGCTTCATGGCGTTGCCTCTCGACTTACTCATCTTTTCCCCTTTTGTCAGGAGAAATCCATGAGCAAATATATGCTTGGGTAACGGAAACTCAGCCGCCATGAGCATAGCTGGCCATATCACACAATGAAACCGAATGATGTCCTTAGCCATGAGGTGGTACTGCGCGGGCCAACGGCGGGCCCACTCGGCTTCTTCTTCAGGTGTTCCACCATACCCCATGGCAGTTATATAGTTAAGCAACGCATCAACCCACACGTACATGATATGCTCTTCGTCAAAAGGCAAAGGAATGCCCCAGTCAAAGGAAGTTCGACTGATAGAAAGGTCGTTCAGGCCACCTTTTACAAAGGAAAGCACCTCGTTGCGACGCGTAACGGGCTGTATGAAATCAGGATGTTCATCATAAAATGCCAACAACGGTTCAGCAAATGCTGAAAGCTTGAAAAAGTAGTTCTCTTCTCTGACTTTCTGAACCGGTCGATGACAATCCGGACAAACAGTCACACCTGATTCATCAGTTTCAACCTGTTCATCAGTGAAAAACGTTTCATCAGGAATACAATACCAATCCTCATAGGCGGCCTTGTAGATGTATCCTCGGTCAAAAAGCATCTGCATAAATTTTTGTGCGCCCCGTATATGGCGCTCTGAAGTAGTGCGGATGAAGTCGTCGTTGGTGATAGAGAGCTCTTCCCATTGCTTTTCAAAGAGAGGAGCCATGGCATCGCACCACTCTTGGGGAGTCATTCCCTTCTCTGCCGCAGTCTGAGCAACCTTCTGACCATGCTCATCAATGCCGGTAAGAAAGAATACCGTCTTGCCCTCCATGCGTTCAAACCGCGCAAGCGTATCGGCAGCTATGGTGGTGTAGGCCGTACCTAGGTGAGGGGCTGCATTGACATAGTAGATGGGCGTGGTTATCGAATAGCAATCAGACATGGTTATTCCCTCTGTCACTTGTTCAGTCGGACGAAACGTCACAGCTCGATCACCATCAGACAAAGCTGCGAACATTCATTATACGGCGGTAGTATACGATTCTACCGCAAATTCGTCGGAACAACGTAAGGCGTCTTTGCCGATCAAATCGAAACATGCTTTTGACAAAACATGAACATCATCTCTTGAGATCATTTATCCCAAGAGATGAAGGCCCACCGTATCATCAAAGGATACGTGCGATGCCATTTCTCGTTGCCTGCCCTATCATGTTCACACACCACGTGCTTTGAGATATAGCGCTCAAGAGCCACTTCTTCTTCTGGCGCAATCTCGCCCAACTGATGGCGCACCTCTTTCTCAAATGCTTCAAGGCTAGGATAGCTATCACATTTGAGTGTATCAATGAATCGAGTCTCAGGAAAAATTCCCATCTGATAGAGAATGTTCAGACAGTAGATGAAACTACGTGGGCTAGGACAGGAACGTCCCACGGCCCTAAGCAGTGTCTCATCGCGCGCCGGTGCATTACTTGCCGCAATAGTAATGCAGACGCGACGAAGCGCTTGGTTATGCAATTTTGCCAGACAATCTCTCAGATCATACGCAGCAATAGAACGAGAAGCGATAGCAAGATCGGTCCGGGGAATATCCTGCGCAGACCAATCGTCTTGCCAACTCAGAGAAACAGTTTTGATAGTATCAAGGCCTTCGGCCGCTGCAGTATCACATAGATGCATCAGCATGCGCTTCGAAAAATCAGCAGCAATCACCTGATGCCCCGCACGCGCCAGAGGTATCGTGGTAGATCCTGCGCCACATCCCATATCAAAAACGCTTTCGCCTTCTTCGATCGCCATATAATCGAGAAACATATCCAGATAAGATGACTGAGAAGCATGCAGCATGCCTCCCGGAGAAACCTTGAAACCATCTGCACGGTTATCCCAATAGGAAGAGTCACCTGGATTCTTCTTACTTTCAAAACGACGCATCCACTCTTCATTCCAGTCTATGCGATCAAATATATCCTCGAACATACTCGGTTCCTCTCCATAAAGTACAACACTGATCATACTGCAAAGACGGACCGCCTCCGAGATGATGGAGACGGTCCGTTGGTAGATTGTTACTGTGTTGCTAACACGATGCAATTAACCCGTATAGCTGTTACCTAGTATTGCTTTTGCTTGATCATCGGTAATAGTAGCATGATAAAACGTAGCATAGAAATCTTTGGTGACTTGAAGCATATCTATCTTGTAGTAGTCAGGGTATAGCGTGCTTGCCAACCACTGGATACCCAGTATACGGTTTACCGAAGGCGGACGATCGCACCAAGAAAACGGTACATTGGGCATAGTATAGACGCGACCAGTCTGTACCGCTTTGATGCTTGACCAATTAGCGCTTGTGCGAATCGTCTCATCAGCACCACCGCGCACTACATCGTCCCACGCGATGATAACATCGGGGTTCCATGCAATGACCTGCTCGAGAGAGACGCTTGACATACCCTTAGCTGAACCAGCCCCTACCTGAGTCGCTGCATCAATCGCACCCGCACGGGTAAATGCAGAGAAGTGAGTTGAAGTGACCGGCTCTGTCTGAAGTCCTTCAGATCCTTCGGCATAGTAGACAACCAATTTCTGGGAGCTCGGAATCGTCGCTACTGCGGCATCGACTGCTGATAGTGTCTTTTCGCAATAGCTCGCCAACACCTCCGCCTGGCTTTCCTTACCCAAATAGGAACCGAGTTCACGATACGAATTGCCGAGGCTATCGAGCGCACCATTGATGACAACTACCGGTATGTTTGTCTGAGCTTGCAAGTCATCAGCAGATGTCTTGTCGCTATCGGTGGGAGTATCAAGAGTAACTGAGAAAATCACCTGAATACCTTGAGCAATAATGGCTTCCGGATTAAGCTGCCCGCCGCCCGATAGAGTTCCCAGATATGGTAGAGACCCCGTACTCGCAGGCAAATAGGCAAGTTCAGCGGCAGTGTACTGCATGGTGGTACCACCAGCAAGTTCAGGCGCAAGGGTGAAGCACATGATCTCGCCTGGAGCACCGGTATAATAGACTTTAGTCAAGGCGCCTACTCCGGGAATAGTAACCGTACGCCCTGCATCATCGACAATGGTACGTGATGCCATGGTATCAGACTTAGTTGAATTGCTGGAATTGTTGTTCGTTGTTGATTGACTACTGCAACCAGCCAACGCAAAGAGCAAACATATCATGAGAGCACTCACGAACACTGCAACACTCTTCTTTGCTAGTCCTTTCATCTTTCCCCTTTCTTGATGCTTCTTCCTCTTACAGTTTTATCTTCGCTGAAAACTTATTAAGTATATTTCTTATATTCATTTGAGTCTATACATATATCAGATTATATATGTATTAGGCGTATTATATACGTTACCGGCACCGAATCCCATTACTCATCGAGAAGTGGAATGCAAACCCGAACGGGCTTCTTGCGTCCCACGGGAACATCGGTAACGCAGACTTTGGCATCATATATACGTATCAGATTTTCTGTAGTGATGACTTCGCTTGGGGTACCGTTGCCGATGATCTCCCCATCTTCCATAACAACAACTCGATCCGCGCAAAACAATGCATGATCCGGGTCATGAGTAACCATAAGCACGCTCATGCCTAAGTTGGCAAGGGCACGCATTTGCGAAAGCACCAGATGCTGGTTACCAAAGTCAAGACTTGCCGTCGGCTCATCCATAACCAACATCTCCGGCTGTTGAGCCAGCGCCCGGGCAATCAATACCAGTTGTTGTTGCCCGCCAGACAACTTGGTATAGGTCGCATTAGCAAGATGTGCGATGGAGAGCTGCTTAAGTGCCCGATAGGCAATCACGCGATCACGATCTGATATCTTCGCCATACGATTGATATAGGGAGTACGTCCCATGATGACAACATCGGCCACTGTAAAGGGAAACGGAGGAGTATGAGCTTGAGGTATGTAGGCGAAGTATCGTGCGCGCTCAGATTCGTTCATAGCGAGTGCGTCAGCATCGCGTATGAAAACTTCCCCGGAAAATGGTTTCATCAAGCCCAGAAGACTTTTGAGAACAGTGGTCTTACCGCAACCGTTAGCCCCTATGACGCAGACAAATTCACCCTCATGAACGTCAAACGAAATACCATGGACAATCTCTTTTTTGTAGTATCCTGCCTTGAGATTAGATACCCGTAATAAGGTATCTGTCATTACTTCCACCCCCGCATATTATGTCTAAAGATGATCACGAAGAACGGAACACCGAGGATGGCCGTAAGAATACCTATCGGTATTTCCAAGGTGGTAAGCAGGCGCGCAAAGTCATCTACAATCAACAGATAGCCTGCTCCGACAGCCATTGCCGTAGGTAAGAGCACGCGGTAGTTAGGCCCTACAATAGCACGCGCGAGATGGGGAATTACCAAACCAATCCATCCAACGATTCCCGCAATGGCGACAGAGCTAGAACTTAAAAGTGTTGAGGCAAATATAACGAGAAACCGTGTTCTCCTCGTATTGACACCCAAACTACGTGCTTCTTCTTCACCAAAGGAGAGTACGTTAAGCTTTGCCCGTTGTGTGAGCAGGAGAGAGAAGCCGATGAGCATGGGAAGAAAACAGAGGGCAAGATCGCGTTGATCGATACTAGCAAAGCTTCCCATGAGCCAGAAGGTGATCGTAGGCAACTTATCATTAGCATCTGCCATGAATTTGACCAATGAAAGCCCGCTTTGGAAAAGCGTTGATACCAAAATACCTCCCAGAACAAGCCCGAGCACCGGATCATAGCGCACCATCTTGTTCAACCATACCGCCATGCCCACCGCAAGCATGCCGCCAAGAAACGCCCATATTTGAAGCACTATGGAGCTCTGATTGAGAAGCAGTGCGAGGCAAGCGCCCAAGCTTGCTCCAGCACTTGCGCCAAGAATATCAGGGGAAACGAGTGGATTCTTGAACATACCTTGATAGGAAGCGCCGGCAACCGCAAGAGCGGCACCTACCAGCAAGACACAAAGCACGCGGGGAAGACGAATGTTGAATACAACCGTAGCGGCGGTCGACCCTGCAGGACTTGAGAAATTTGCGGCGAGAATCTGGAAAAATTCTACCGGATTATGTGCGTTGCCTAAGCCATAAAATAGACTCGCGATACGCTCTCCAATGACTTGGAGCAATTCTAAGGGCGTAATCGGATATTTCCCTAATGCAAAAGAGACAAAAAAGATTGTCAGCAGTACTGCGGCAATGACAATCTTTACCCAGAGAGGAATTTTACTGCCAAATATCTTGTCAGCTTCACCTTGCAACTCAACCGTATCAATATCAACTTTATCTAAAACCGAGAGGGAGGGAATATTGTCGGCATCAGTAACGTCGATTCCCTCAACATTTAATTTTCCAGCAGCCACGAACGTTTCCTCAATATAACCTGCGTCACCAAGACGCGTGCTTATTTATATTAAGGGAAGTATATACTAGTTTTTATTTCTTTTCTATTGAGAACATACTAGAGTTTATATATATCTAGCTTAGGTCAGCTTAGGTCAGATTCATCATTTGATTTTTCCAACAATCCGTACGCTGCGTCACGAGTAATCCCATATTCTTGAGCAAGCCGCTTAGCGGCTTTTGCCCGGGAGAGACCCTCCCCCCGATAGACATTTCCACGCGTCGCAAGAGACGCAATATCAGAAGAAGTCAAGTCATTAGTGTCTTGTACTTTCACCGGAATAGGTGGGCCTATCACCAAGACAACTTCGCCCTTCAGTTCTTCAGTGCGCAGGGCAATACGATGTGCCACATCAACAGCTTCAGAGCACATGAATTCCTCAAATAACTTGGTCAGCTCACGCGCTGCACAAACCTCACGCCCCGGAAACACCCGCGCTATGGTTTTCAAGGAGTCCACCGTACGATGATTTGATTCGTAAAATATCAGCATCGCTTCAAGGCCCGCCAGAGATTCAAGGAGACGCGTACGTTCTCCTTCTTTGCGTGGCAAAAAACCTCCAAAGTAAAAAGCGGTTGACATAATCCCACTGCCCACCAAAGCAGTGAGTACCGCGCTTGCACCAGGAACAACCTCTATCTCAAAATCGATACCATCTTCTTGCCGCTTACGAGCAGCAGATACGAGACGCACTCCGGGATCGCACACTCCCGGTGTCCCTGCGTCTGAAACATAGGCAATGCATTCTCCTGTTTGGACCTGTTCAAGAATGAAAGGAATAACTGCATCCATAACATGTTCGTCGCAGCGTTTTACGGGGGTAGTTATCTCGAAATGCTTAAGCAGTTTACTGGTCACCCGAGTATCTTCAGCATAGATAGTATGCGCTTCTTGAAGACGATCAAGGGCACGCAGGGTAATGTCGCCCAGATTGCCAATCGGCGTAGAGACAATGGATAATCGGCCCGTCATGAAAACGCCACCTCTTCTCGCGGCTTGACAACAGCACCCACTGCTCCCACGGTAGGGTGACAGTCAGAAAGCTTTACGCCATGAGCAAATATGAAATCGGGTGCGATCTCGCGCAGGGGTGTAATGATGAAATCGCGTTCGCAGGCAAGAGGATGCGGCAGTGTGAGCATCTGATCATCAGAGACCAGACCGGCCATGTCCACAATATCTAAATCGAGAGTACGAGGTGCATTTTTGAAAGAACGAACGCGATGAAACTGTTGTTCAATCACTTGAATTGCATGAAGGAGATCCCAGGGATCTTGATGAACCTGCACGATGCAAACCGCATTTACGAACAGATCCTGCTCTGCATAATACGCAGGCGTACTGGAATAAAAAGAACTTGCCATCAGCGGTTCAACATCAGGCAGCAACGCAAGCGACAGGAGAGCCCTCTGAAGTATCGCGACACTATCACCCTGGTTTGAGCCAAGGGATATGACCGTACGGCACCCCTGAGATTGTTCCCTATCGTGCATCTTGTACTGCCTTCCAGATTTCGAAAGCCTCCCGCGTTGCTTTCACATCATGTACGCGAAATATATGCGCCCCGCGCATCAACGCCATCAATGCCACAGCGATAGATCCCGAAACACGCTGTGACGGAATATCTTCACCGGTTATCTGGCCGATAAAATTCTTGCGCGAATATGCTGCCATAAGTGGATAACCAAACGCCTCAAATTCATCCATGTGGGCAAGCAATCTAAGGGTATGAGCTGCTGTTTTGCCAAACCCCGGGCCGGGGTCGATGCAGATGCGCTCGCGCGCGATGCCCAGATCCTCAAGTGCGCTTACTTGTCCCATAAGATAGGTAGCAACCTCAGCGATCACGTCGTCATAATGAATATGATTCTGCATGCTTTTAGGTTCGCCCGCCATATGCATGACCACTAATCCGGTGTTCGAATCACGAGCCACCTGACGCATCGCGCTGTCACGAAAACCGGTGACATCGTTGATAATAGCCGCGCCAGCATCCACGCACGCCCGAGCCACTTCCGCATGACGAGTATCTACCGAAACAATCATACGGCGCTCAACGAGTGCTTTTACTACCGGCAACACGCGTGCACACTCAACCTCAGGAGAGACCTCGTCAGAGCCCGGACGCGTAGATTCCCCGCCTACATCAATGATACGTGCGCCTTCGTCAATCATCTGTTGAGCAAAATCGATAGCCTGAGCGGGAACGTCGTGAGCGCCTCCATCAGAAAATGAGTCCGGCGTCACATTGAGAATGCCCATAATAACCGGTTCATCAAGGGTCAGCGCAAACGGTCCACACTGCCAAGTAAGCAAATCATCGGAGAGTGAAGGTAGGGCAGAATCATCAGAAAACAAAAACATGCTCCTTAATCAGAATATATATGTGTCAGTGCCTCGTCACGTGTTACCGAGGTGGTCTTGAACTGACCTCTTACCGCACTTGTTTTGGTTCGGGCGCTGGGTTTTCTCACGCCTCTCATGCTCATGCAAAGATGCTCGGCCTCGACGACGACCATAACCCCGCTTGGCTCAAGTTCCTCCATAAGGGTATCTGCAATCTGCGAAGTCATACGCTCCTGTAGTTGGGGACGCCGCGCAAACACATCAACCAACCGAGCAAGTTTTGAAAGACCGCAGATATGACCACTATCGCCAGGAATATAGGCAATGTGGACTTTCCCAAAAAATGGAACCAGATGGTGCTCGCACGTTGAATAGAAGGGAATATCCTTAACAAGGATCATCTCACGATGTCCCTCATCGAAAACTGTCTCAAAATGTGCCGAAGGATCTTCATACATCCCTGAAAATATCTCTTCATACATTTTTGCGACTCGAGCAGGCGTTTTCAATAATCCTTCGCGCTCAGGATCTTCACCTATTCCCTCAAGAATAAGACGCACCCCTTGCTCTATCTTTTCACGATCCATCATAGATAATCATCTCCTGAAATCTATGCGGCGGGTCTCGCCCGCCGCATAGGTACCCATTTATTTCTTGTCTGCGTTTTTGTCCGCATCCTTATCAGCATGTTCTTGTTTAGCCTCTTTGTCCTTATTTCGTGGTTCGTTCTTTTTTGTAACCGTTTCTACCTCTGCCTCGACAACCTCATCGGATGTATCGTCAGAAGCTTTGTTATCCTTGTTATCGAAGATGAAATCGTCCATCTTGGAATGGAATGTTTCTGGTGGCTTGGGTGCCTCGTTATCATCGGATCCAAAAAACGATGGATAAAGAACTTCCTCTTCCTTGGCTCGTTTCTCAGTCTCCGCTCGTACACGAGCCGCATCTTCACGGATCTTCTTCAGACGCTCTTCATCTTCGGCCGCCTGCTGTTTCTCTTCTTCAGCCTTCTTGGCAAGATACTCATCCTCATGCTCGAGATAGTCATCCCACTTATTATCGAGCAGGGCTTCTACGGCGGGACCTTCAACAGTCTCACGCTCAAGAAGCACATGAGCCATCAAATCAAGTTGCGCACGATTCTTCGTCAAAATATCTTTTGCTATATCATGTGCTTTGCGCATGATATTCGCCACTTCTTCATCAATGCGCTGGGCAGTTGCTTCGGAATAATCAGGAGTCGCACCATAATCGCGACCGAGGAAGACTTCATGATTAGCCTCACCGTATACCTGCGATCCGAGAGCTTCCGTCATGCCATAACGAGTCACCATTGAACGCGCCATCTTGGTAGCTCGCTCAAGGTCATTGCTCGCACCGGTCGTTATATCGTTGCAGGCAACTTCCTCTGCAACGCGTCCTCCTAAAAACATGGCCAGATCATCAAGCATCTCATTGCGCGATTTGAGGAAGCGATCCTCAGTTGGCAACGAAAGCGTGTAGCCTAAGGCTTGCCCACGAGCAATGATGCTGATCTTATGCACCGGATCAGCATGCTCGAGCAGATGACCGACCAGCGCATGACCAGACTCGTGATACGCGATCGTCTTCTTCTCGCTCTCCGTTATGAGACGACTCTTTCTCTCAGGTCCTGCAACTACGCGCTCCATCGCCTCATTGAGTTCGTCGTTAGTAATAGAACCTCTATTGCGGCGAGCAGCGAGCAGAGCCGCCTCGTTCATAAGGTTGGCGAGGTCTGCACCGGTAAACCCTGGCGTAAGCTTCGCAAACTTGTCAAGATCCACACTCTTTGCAAGAGGTTTTCCTGCGGAGTGTACCCTGAGAATCTGCTCACGCCCCTTCAGGTCCGGGCGGTCAACCACCACCTGACGATCAAAACGACCTGGCCTCAGAAGAGCAGGATCAAGAATATCTACACGGTTAGTGGCGGCAATCAAGATGACCGATTCATGGTCATCAAATCCGTCCATCTCAACGAGCAACTGATTGAGTGTTTGCTCACGTTCATCATGACCTCCGCCAAGGCCGGCGCCACGCTGACGGCCGACAGCATCGATTTCATCGATGAAAATGATGGCAGGAGCCGATTTTTTCGCCTGCTCAAAAAGATCACGCACGCGTGAAGCTCCTACACCTACAAACATTTCGACGAAGTCAGAACCAGAGATGGCAAAGAATGGCACGCCTGCTTCTCCCGCCACAGCTTTTGCAAGTAATGTTTTGCCTGTCCCTGGAGGTCCCACCAGTAACACACCACGAGGAATCTTTGCACCCATCTCTTGAAAACGTGTGGGGTCTGCCAGAAAGTCTCTGACTTCTTTGAGTTCTTCGACTGCCTCATCGATGCCGGCAACATCTGAAAAACGTACCTTCGGGCGTTCCTCGGTGGTCTTGCTTGCCTTGGTCTTCCCAAACTGCATTTGCTTATTGTTTGCCCCATTCATTTGAGACATGAAGAACCAGAACACACCTACGATAAGAATTACCGGAAGGATCGTGGTAAGTATGCTTACCCAGATAGAAGAACTCGTTACATCGGTGTCAAATTTGACACTCGGATGTTCAGCCATCAGTTTATTGAGAGAGTCATCGCCCACATAGGTTGACGTAAAATTGACCAGACCCGTATCGGTATGTGCAACCCCATCCGGCCAGTAGGTACCTTCAACCGAACCGCTGCTCACCTTATAGGTAGCGGTAGATACATTGTTATTCTCAACCGCCGTGACAAACTCGCTCGTCGCAAGAGTAACGATATTGGATTTTCCCCAGTTCATAAACGAAAAACTCGCAACCACCAAGAACGCTATCAGAAGCACAGCGTAGATGATTTTCATACGGTTGTTCATCTTCTGTTGTTTGTTATCAGGTTTATTAGACACGCGTACACTCCCTTACAGGGTCGTTTTCAGGCGCTTGCCGGCACTGACCGCCGATATGAAAGCGGCTGTATGCTCTTATGGTAATTCTAATTCTATTCGTACACTTCTCGACTGAGAACGCCAATATAGGGCAGATTCCGATAGCGCCCTGCATAGTCGAGGCCATATCCCACTAAAAACTCATTCTTGCAGTCAAAACCAGTATAACGCGGATTAACAGGAATCTGCTTATCCATATACTTACGCAAAAGCACCGCTATTTCAACAGTTTTCGGGCCACGTGCCTTCAAATACTTGACGAGGAACTTCATGGTGAAGCCACTATCGATGATATCTTCGACAATAATGATGTTCGCATCTCGAATATCACTATCCAGATCTTTGATGATGCGCACCACACCAGAAGATTTGGCTTCAGCCCCATAGCTTGAAATAGCCATGAAGTCGAGCTCTACTTCTCCTTCTATGCAACGGATAAGATCAGCCAAGAAGATACAGGCACCTTTGAGAATAGCCACTAGCATGACCTTCTCACCTTGGTAGTCCCTTGAAATCTGGGCACCCAGTTCCTGTATGCGACAAGCTATATCTTCCTCCGAATAAAGTATCGAAGTAATATCAGGATGCATGCTAAAAACCACTCCTCATGTTCGTTTAACACCTGCACACTTTACTAGATGTGATTCTCCGAGCCGTATGCCTGCACGGTATCTCTAAACCTTATACACATTAACAATGGGCTTTCATCAGCCTTAAAGCGATTATCCAGCATAATGCCTATAAGCCAGACAGGTGTGCCTCCTGCGAGCAGTATCATCTGTCCACTCCGGCGACGAGAAGAAATCTTTCGGTCAACGAGAATATCTTGTACTTTCTTATGTCTTGATCCCATGCCAAGGGGACAAAACGCTTCCCCTGGTTTAACGCGGCGCAGCTCCAGAGTGTTTAGATCACCTCTACAAGCAGAAAGTAATTTTTCCGCATCAACAAACACGCACAAGGCATCAGCATGAGCGCGCGCATAAACTACGGGACTCTCACCCTCCGGCACGACAACAGACTCGAAGCTGAGATCCCGTAACAGCAAAAATGCATCTTTATTGCATGCTTTTTTCATCTGCCTTGGGTCTTCCTTAGTTTCCAAGGGAAACACGAGAAGGGTTCCATATTCATTGCGCACTCGTATGGAGCCGGGCAGATCAATGGCAAAGCCAGAGCGGTTGCCCCTCAAAATAATATCTGCGATATGCTGTGATTCGAGGCGTTGTCCAGCCGGCACTACGTTCTTGAGTACCTCGTAGAGAAGCCGCCTCTGAAGAGGAAGTGGTTGAACAAACAGCCGGTCTGCCCTGAGAGCCACCAAAACACCCGGCTCCATAGACGGATCATACTCAACTATCTGATCGATGAGAATAGTAACTTCCTTTGTGAGCAATTCATCCTCATCGGCGATAAGATTCATCGTATGTCGCAATGTCTGATGCAGCGAGGGATTTTGGGTAAGCGCCCGAGGAATAATTTCGTGACGCACATAATTGCGAAAAAAATCGGTGCAGGTATTTGATGCGTCTTCGCGCCACAGCTGCTTATCATCACCGGCGACGGCGCGCACATACTCTTCGATATCTACACGCAGGCAGTCGAGCAACGGACGGACGACCGATCCGTTGCGATAGGGAATGGAAGCCAACCCTCCCGGCCCGGTGCCTACTATGGACCGCATAAAATAGGTCTCGACACGATCGTTTAATGTATGAGCCGTAAGTATCCGTCCGTCGCTGACCGGACAATTCCTTTCATAACACAAGCGCCCCAACGCTTCATAGGCAGCGTCATAGCGAAGCGTACGCGCAACCGCCTCGAGAGAACCCCCCTGTCTCTCTCGATGGCCCTGGACGTCTACAACAACAACCTCACACGCAAAGCCGAGCGATGATGCAAGTTGATCGACAAAACGCGCATCTTCCTCAGACGCCTCACCACGAAGACAATGATTGATATGAACGATCCGTACGTTATGAAAAGAGATCTTGCCTGCGTCGGCACAGGTTTTTAACAGATAGGCCAGCGCTGTCGAGTCACAGCCTCCGCTTACTAAAGCGACGAGTGGGGCATCTGTATCCAACAACAGTTCATGCTCTTGAACAGTAGCCAAAACCTGCCTGAAAACCGGATGACTCTTCCCGGCTTGCGAATGACCCTCAGTTATAGAGATTGATGACTTCATATCCTCTTTCCATACATTCGGTTCTTTGTGTCGATTATACTAGTGCAAGGTTTGCAAATCGACTCAATAAGAGGTTTACATGTCAAAGTTCTCGTGCATACTTTCAGTACTCGGTAAAGATCGAACCGGCATTGTGTCGACGGTATCGACCACGCTCTGTGAGTCTGGCGCAAATATCGATGACATTCGTCAGACGATTCTTGATAATGTGTTCGCGATGACCATGCTCGTCACTGTCAACGAAGAGATCTGTACATTCAACGATCTTCAAGAAAAACTTGCCCAAGACGCCCAGCAGCTGGGAGTACAAGCGACTCTCCAGCGCAAGGACGTCTTTGATTTCATGTACAGCGTCTGATACAGAAGCGTTATAAATTAGAACTTCTCGCTCTTCCTATTTCGCATCGTGTGCGCGTTTTCGCATGAGGTTATCATGCGCTACAGTAATCATCAGCTTGATACGATTCAACTGATTAACCTCAGAGGCTCCCGGATCATAATCAACAGCAACGATATTACTTTCCGGATGAAGTCGACGTAGTTCTTTGATGACGCCCTTCCCAGTCACATGATTAGGGAGACAGGCGAATGGCTGAGTGCAGATGATGTTGGGCGTGCCATGCTCAATAAGTTCAAGCATCTCGGCGGTAAGCAACCAGCCCTCACCCATTGAATTACAAAGCGAAAGTACTTTACTCGCATTTGCGCCCAGTTCAAGAATACCCATCGGAGGCTCAAAACGCTCTGATTTTTCAAGTGCATGGGTAATGGGAGCGCGAAACCACGTTAATATCGAAATAGCAAGCTGAGAGCCCAGTTTCTTTTTCAGAGGAGTCTTAAGTATGTCGTAGCGCCATATACCACCTGAGATGCCGAAGAGGAAGAACTCTGCCAACCCCGGAACAACTGCCTCACAACCCTCTGACTCTATCACGTCAATTACCTGATTGTTTGCCGTAGGATGAAACTTAACAAGAATCTCGCCTACCACACCGACGCGTGGTTTAGAACGATCGTCTACCAGAGGCAATGTATCAAAATCATGCACGATCTGTTTTCCTAGTCGCCTGAAGGTCCGTCTGCTCATATTCTTAAGAGCCTTCTTGATCGTTTCCATCCAATAATCAAAGAGTGCTTGAGCCGAGCCCGGCGTCTCTTCATAGGGGCGTGTACGATAGAGACAGGTCATCAGCAGGTCGCCCATGAGAATACCCATGATAGCCCGATAGAGCATCTTAGGAGTAGCCGCAAATCCGGGATTTTCTTCACCCAAATGGCCGCTAGAAGAAAGAGAAATCACGGGAACATGGGGATACCCCGCGTCTTTCAAGGCCTTACGGATAAGCCCAATATAGTTGGTGGCTCGACAACCTCCACCGGTCTGCGTGATGATAACAGCGGTTCTATCCATATCATAACGACCCGAAAGCACTGCCTCCATAATCTGCCCGGTTACCAGAATCGAAGGGTAACAGATATCGTTGTTGACATATTTCAATCCTGCTTCAACCGCACCTTGGTCAACAGCAGGTAGCAATTCCAAGTTATACCCGTTATCGCGAAATATCTGAGCGATAAGTTCAAAATGTATGGGAGCCATCTGGGGCGTGAGGATAGTATAGTTATCCCGCTTCATTTGTTCGGTATATTGAGGTTTGGGGAATGCGGTACTCTCTCCTTCAGAAAGTTGTACGCCCGTCCGCCCGGCAAAGATATCCAAGGCGCTCTTCCCGTTTCCGTGGGATAACTCTTCTCCACGTTCCCACTGATCAGCATCCTTCATGATGTCGGCAAGCGCTGCAACCGCCTCAGCATCAGGAGCATGAATCGGTCCCTGCGCACTCAATGCGGCGAGCAACGAACGCACGCGAATACGCGCGGCACCTAGATTACTGACTTCGTCAATCTTCAACACAGTATAAACTTTACCGGCCGGTTCAAGAATCTCCTGTACTTGGTCGGTAGTAACTGCATCAAGGCCACACCCAAATGAGTTGAGTTGAATAAGGTCAAGATTTGGCATGCGGGTAACCAGCTTTGCTGCCGCATAGAGTCGTGAATGATACATCCATTGATCAACTGCGCGCAATGGGCGTTCCGGTTTTATCAGATGGCTCACGCTATCTTCCGTAAGTACCGCAAGCCCAAAGCTGGTAAGAAGCTCAGGGATAGCATGGTTGATTTCCATGTCTTGGTGATAGGGTCGACCAGCTAACACGATACCGTGAACACCGGTGAGATTCATCCAAGCAAGTGTTTCCTCACCCTTGTCACGAATATCATGTTTGAAACGTTCGTCTTCCTCCCATGCACGCTTAACCGCATGTACGATCTCGGCAAGAGTAGGTGGCGTGCCCTTAGCCTGAGCATGCGCGCCAAAATAGCCCTCACTTATTTCTTCATACAGACGACGAGACAGTGCATCGGGATCATCATAGGGCACGAAGGGATTGAGAAATGGCATGGTACCTTGAGGGCCAATTTCGTCGATGTTCAGCCTGAGAACTTCTGGATAGCTTGCCACAATAGGACAATTGTAATGATTGGTGGCACCTTCATCCTCAATACGCTCGTAACGAATACAAGGCATGAATATGAAATCAACGTGCTTGTTGATAAGATCCATTATGTGGCCATGCGCAAGTTTTGCCGGATAGCACACGCTTTCAGAGGGCATAGATTCGATGCCTGCCTCATACGTCTTTTTGTCTGACTGATCTGAAAGTACCACCTGAAAACCAAGTTCGTTGAAAAACGTGAACCAAAAAGGATAATTCTCGTACATATTGAGAGCGCGGGGCAAACCGACCGCCGGGCGTATCGCCTCTTCTTCAGAGAGCGATGTATAGCCAAACAGTCGCTTTGTCTTATATTCAAAAAGATTAGGTACTGTCGTCGAGATAGTCTTGTCGCCCGCACCTTTTTCGCAACGATTACCGGTAATGAAGCGGCGATGCTTACCCGTCTGAGGATCTGCACCAAAGTCGTTGATAGTCAGCAGACAGGCGTTGCTGCAGCCCTTACAACGAGTAGTTCGATGCGTCGGCTCAAGCAGTTCCAACTCCTCAACTGAAAGCAACATACTGTGCGGCGTGACGATACCATCATTTACTTCAGCTTCAGCGAATGCACGATCGCGTGCTAGAAGTGCTGCACCATAGGCTCCCATGGCGCCTGCCTTATCAGGGCGTACTGCCTGACGCTCAGACAATAATTCAAAAGCACGCAGCACTGAATCGTTGAGAAACGTTCCGCCCTGAACGATTATCTTTTCCCCAATTTCGCTCGCATCGCGTAGCTTGATAACCTTAAACAAAGCGTTCTTTATAACCGAGTAGGAAAGCCCTGCAGAAATATCGCCTACCGAAGCCCCTTCCTTCTGAGCTTGTTTGACACGGGAATTCATAAATACGGTACAGCGGCTGCCCAGATCAACCGGGTTACTTGCCCCGATTGCCTCCTGCGCAAAACTAGGCGCATCGTATCCCAGCGAGTCAGCAAACGCCTCGATAAATGAGCCACACCCCGAAGAGCAGGCCTCATTTAACATGATGTGTTCGATGACACCGTTTTTCACCCGTAGACATTTCATGTCCTGGCCACCGATGTCAAGAATGAACTCCACACCAGGAAGCATCTCTTGGGCACCTCTCAGATGCGCCACCGTCTCGATCTCGCCCGAATCACAGCGCAGCGCCTCAAGCAACAGGCCTTCGCCATATCCGGTAACAGTGGTATGCCCAATGGTTACCCTGCTTTCCCCAAATTCATCGCGAGGGAGCTGAGCATACAGTTCTGAGAGAGCTCGCTTAGCCGTTCCTAGAACATCTCCCTTATTATTCCCATACCAGCTCGTAAGCAATTCGCCCGAACCGCCCACCAAAGCAGCCTTAAATGTGGTGGAGCCTGCATCAATGCCCAGATAAGCGACACCTCGGTACAGGGAAAGATCGCTCATAGGCACGCGCTGGGCATCATGGCGCTCTCTGAATTCACGATAGTCATCTTCCGTAGCAAACAGAGGCTTAAGACGATGGACTTCGCTACCCTGCGTACTCCCCAGTGTCTCAAGTCGTTCGACGATCTCTCGGACAATGAACGTATCGCCCTGTGCACCGGCAAGTGCCGCGCCGCACGCCACAAACAAATGTGCATTGTCAGGATATATAACGTGATCGTCGTCAATCTCCAGCGTTTCGATAAATCGTCTGCGCAGTTCTGAGAGATACTGAAGTGGGCCACCCAGAAACGCAACATTACCCCGAATGGGCCGTCCGCAGGCCAAACCCGAAATAGTCTGAGTGACTACTGATTGGAATATAGAAACCGCAACATCCTCTTTACGAGCACCTTCGTTGAGCAATGGTTGAACATCGGTTTTGGCAAAAACACCACAGCGGCTGGCAATGGGATAGATGATTTCATATCCGCCCGCAAGTTCGTTAAGACCAGCAGCATCCGTATTGAGCAATGATGCCATCTGATCGATGAATGCGCCCGTACCACCTGCGCAGGTACCATTCATGCGTTGTTCAATACCTTGATCAAAATATATAATCTTTGCGTCTTCGCCGCCCAGTTCTATGGCGACATCGGTTTCAGGAATGAATGCCTCAACCGCTGTTTTAGAAGCGATAACCTCTTGAACAAAATCGATATCAAGCCAGTTTGCCAACAACAGGCCGCCCGATCCGGTAATCGTCACAGTCAGACGATGGTCGCCAAACTCCTCGGCAGCCTCTTTCATCACCTCTGCGATAGTCGCACGAATATCTGCATGGTGGCGCCGATAGCAAGAATAGAGGATCTCTCGCCTTCCATTGAGTACGGCTATCTTGACCGTAGTCGATCCCACATCTAAACCAAGATGCAGAATCTCATCACTGGCAATAGCCTGTTGTTCAGAGACAAGCGGACATGTCATGACACAATACTGTTCCTCTGCGGTATCACGATCTCCCCCTACACTGTGTTTGTCATTATCTGATAGGTGTGTTACAACCGTTTCATATTCAACGAACTGATCCGGAGTAGATTCTTTCTTGGAGCTTTTCATATTTCCTGTTCTTTCCCTCTATCTATGCGTACTGCGACACATGACTTCTTATATCTCTTTATGAAATATCCGTTACATTTTGATGGGTTCACCCGGTCTGATGAACAGTAACCTCATAGCTATCAGCGCCATTTCTTCAGAACTCTCCTTCATGCCTGTTTCAAGCCACCGGATAATTATTCCCAAGTAGGCTGAGGCAAAAAAGGCTACATAGTAGTTAACAAACACCGTCGGATCATAACGATACTTCTCATGAAGAATCGAGTGTATAAGATGAGTACAGACCGAATCACGCAGTCGAGGACCAAAACCTACATCGCCCCCCGGGCCAAGGACCGCATGAAGAAAATCGCCTTCTTGTCTAAGATAGTCGAATAGTTCAACCAGAAACGGCAGGGGAAGTCCTCTGCTTTGGCTAATGACGATGTCAGAGAGATTCAAACCTTTCATCTTATCTTGAAGAACATCAAGCTCGTCCATAACCTCTTTCTCAAGGGTAGCGAGCAAGTCATCTTTGTCCTTGAAATGATTGTAGAACGTGCCGCGATTAAGATCTGCTTGTTCGCACAGATCGTTGACCGTAAAGCTTTCAAAGCCCTGTCTCTCCATAAGTTCGATGACAGCCGCACGCAAGGCTTTCTTGGAACGAATGATGCGCCTGTCTTCATTACAACATGCGTCATCCTGAGACATCATTGTCGACGAGACACTTGATACATCTGCAGGCATTACGTCCTCCCTCACCGCTGAAACTCAATAACCCGACTATGTATTTTTGAACGGTCCGGCCATTATTGAACAAATTGTTCAATAAGGTTGATTCTACCTTGTCAGAAGAGATGGTCAATACCCCATAGAGTGGTGCTATGAGAATTTCAGATATTATGTCCGAAGTGCACACAGAGAACCCATGGTTGTCTCTGTTTCATGCCTTATTAATCGTCTGTACATGGTTTTTACGCGCAATGTATCAAGGGAAATCTTCTGAGAAAGACAGGAGCCGTGACCTTCTCTATAATAGCGAACACATCAAAGGCAACCCATTTACGAAGGTTACCACAGCGTATCTTCTCGAAAAAGTAGGAGGAACCCGTGCAAATCACACCTGAAGAGGTCGCCCAGACACTCGCCATGGTGACAAAACAGAATCTTGATATCCGCACCATCACTCTCGGTCTATCGACGCGGGACTGTACTCATGAAGATATCGACATTATGGCTACCCGTCTGTATGACAAGCTTACCCACGCCGCCGAAAATCTCGTGCCTGTTGCCGAGCAACTCGAGCGTGAATATGGTATACCCATCGTAAACCGACGAATCGCCGTCACTCCTATGGCAGAAATTGCAGCGGCAACCAAAGCAACCGACTTGACGCCGCTCGCCATTGCGCTTGACCGGGCCGCCAAAGAAGTGGGTGTAGATTTTGTCGGAGGCTTTTCGGCATTGGTGCAAAAAGGCATGAGCGAAGCTGACAGAAAGCTTATCGCCTCTATCCCTCACTCTCTCTCATCGACCGAGCGAGTTATGAGCTCGGTCAATGTTGGCTCGACTCGTGCAGGCATCAACATGGATGCAGTACTGATGATGAGTCAGATAATTCTTGATACAGCACAAGCTACCAAAGACGATAACTGTATCGGTTGCGCAAAGCTTGTTGTCTTCACTAACGCCGTAGAAGACAATCCTTTCATGGCAGGCGCGATGCATGGATCGGGCGAGGCAGGAGCCGTCATCAATGTAGGCGTGTCAGGCCCCGGAGTTGTGCGAGCTGCTCTCAAGGAGTTGCCTGATAATGCCGACATAACACAAGTTGCCGAAGTCATAAAAGCGACCGCTTTTCGTATAACACGCGCAGGCGAACTCATGGCACGTGAAGCAGCACGGCGTCTCGGCTATGAGAAAGGCATTCTCGACCTTTCGCTGGCCCCCACACCTGCAGCAGGAGATTCTGTTGCAGAAATCCTTGAGGCCATCGGTGTCAAATGCGCGGGTGGACCCGGCACGACATGCGCTCTTGCTCTGCTCAACGACGCGGTGAAAAAGGGAGGCGTCATGGCTTCTTCAAGCGTCGGTGGATTATCCGGCGCATTCATACCCGTCTCTGAAGATGCTGGCATGATTCGTGCGGCTGAATGCAAGGCACTCTCTATTGAAAAACTCGAAGCCATGACTTGCGTATGCTCGGTTGGCCTTGATATGATCGCCATTCCCGGAGATACCACCGTTGAAACTATCTTTGGTATTGTTGCCGATGAAATGGCTATCGGCGTGATCAATTCAAAAACCACTGCCGTGCGCCTTATACCTGCCATTGGCAGGCAGGCAGGGGAACGTCTTGAATGGGGCGGCCTTTTGGGAAGCGCTCCCATTATGGAAGTCAACGCATGGGCAGGCGATGTGCTTGCCCATCGCGGCGGACGATTCCCCGCGCCTCTCAACAGCCTGAAGAACTAGAGCAACATTTTGATGTTATCGCCCTGTTTCTCCCTGATCTCTCTATTCAGAGATCAGGGAGAAATTTTTGGTACTTGTCATGACCCGTATTTCTAAATCCTGAGAAAGACTGATTGCCGCACACGAGTTTTGAGAAACCCTCCCCAAAAACCGATCTGGCAAACAATCAATTGTGACAAACGGGCCGCAGGAGCGCCCGCTGTTGAATAAGTTCGGCCACAATGGAAACGGCCAGCTCTTCTGGTGATTTTCCACCGCACTTTATGCCTATTGGGGCAAATACGCGATCAAGTTGCTCCGGTGTGATGCCCTCTTTCTGAGCCTTCTGATATACCTGCTCATTTTTTGGGCCACTACCCATCATGCCAATGTAATACGCCTGCGCCTTGATGGCTTGCATAAGTACTTCAGGATCGTACATGTGGCCCCGAGTCAGCACCAACACATAATCTTTCGTAGTGATCTTAAGACTTCCCAGATCGCTGAAACTATCAATGAGGATACGCTCAGAATCAGGGAAGCGTTCTTCGGTAAGATATGCTTGGTCATAGTCGACGGCTATCGTCTGAAATCCGACATGATGTGCCAGTGCAGCAACTTCGACCCCTACAGAGCCTGCGCCCATGATGAATACGCGTTCCATCCCGATAAGTGATTGGGAGACCCAGGCAACACCTGCATACTGTTCGTCGTGCATGTGAGGTCCTCGAGTTATATCAAGCATCTGGAATCTATCTCGTTGTGAGTAATTTCGTGGTGCCACAATGTCGTGTTGCTCGTTTGCAAAAAACATCATGGGTTTATCGTCAGCAGAGGCACCTCTCTTATCAAGAACAAACGACATCACCGCTGTGTCCTCATTGCAGAGCGCCGCCCCTGCATCGGTCACAATCTTAAAACCTAGCCATGCTTGTTCGCCAGCATCAATGGCGGCAATCGCTGCGTCCAATGTAGGAATGTCGTCTGAACAGAGTTGCGCAAGAATACTATCAAGATCATCTGGTGTAACATGGGCATTATCATTCAACTCTTCAGCTGAAAAACAAGACCACGCCGCGCGAAGATCAGGAGTTGGCGTAATAGTGTCACCTGCTTTAAGGATTTCCCTGAGCTTTATCAACTCTATGCGTATTGCAGAAGTATCGTTCATGAATGTTCCTTTCGTCTTGTGTCACGCGCATCAACGACATTAATGATGAGCATGGCAAAAAACCGTAGTCTGATAGATGTAGTATAAAGTGTCCGTGTTACCATCTGATGTCCGTCTTTTTATGAACCGTTTTCTATTCAAGATATGGAGAGACTTTCGAGAACTGTCTCTCATTTTGTAATAAACGTGAGTACCGTATCAATCCTTATGAAAGATGACTAGACTGTGCTGAAATGCAATAGTGAAGAATTGAGGCAGTTATGAAACAATGGTTCACAAATCTAGGCGAGCGACTCCAGGAATTCATGAGGGGCCGCAATGGTACCGATGAACTCAATCGATTTCTTCTCGTTGTGGCACTTATAATACTTCTCATAGGCTTCTTCACCCCCGGCACAATTGTTGCCCTCATCTGTGATCCTCTCTGTCTTGTTCTTCTCCTCGTTATCTACTTTCGCATGCTTTCGAAAAACCTCACCAAACGTCGGAGCGAAAACCAACGCTATCGTGACATCATTGCAAAATTTGGTAAGCCATTCGAGTCAGCGCGTGATAACAGTAAGAGAAATCGTACACGTACCACCGCCGCTGCTCCTTATCTCAAAGAAAACAAGGTCTATACATGCAAAAGCTGCGGACAGATGCTGCGCGTTCCCAAGGGAAAAGGTAAGATAAAGGTTACTTGCCCAAAATGCGGTGCCAGCTTTATCAAACACACCTAGGAAATGACATAGGACCTATTTGCCACCAGCAGATCAGCACCAGGTTCTATGATTCTCACAAAGTTGTCGCCGCCTGCTCCTGGAGCCCAACGCTGATAGGCCTCATCAAGTAACGACGGACGCATGACGGCAATGGCGTCTTGATAACACCCCTCATCAAGAATACGCAGCGCCTGAGTAACGCCTCCTCGTCCCCTGAACTCAAGAAATCCCAACTCGTCAACAATCAGAAGACCGGGCGTTGGGTGTTCGTTATCGTAGCATGCCAACCTGTCATTGAGCAGGCGCATCACCTCATCATCGAATTGCCAACGAAGTCTGACGGCAGAAACAGGGGGACTGTAAAGAGCGCCTGCTCCGTTGCCAACTTGATCATCTCGCCACCCAAAGCGCAGAGTAATGCCTTCGGGAAGAAGCTGACAGTCAATGGCAACTTTTTCAAACGTTTGGTCTGCTCCTGTAAATACCGCCGGTGAGATGAACCCGGAAAGAGCTGCCTCATTGGCTTGCATGGCAGCAATTACCCGTTTGAGCCAACTGGTCTTGCCGGATTCGATCTCTCCGGTAAGCAGATAGAGCATCTAGGCACTCGCCTGATTGCGACGATCAATACGAAACATACGTAGGGCATCCCCAAAGAGCATGCCAGCACCTTGTTCAACAAGCAGCCGAGTCTTCTCTGGGTCGGTCACCACGCTACCCGCGATGACATCAACGCCCCATGAAAGAACAAACTCTGAGGGAATGGTACTAGGGCCTACAAGAATCGTCTGCGCCTGCTTGGATAAGTCAAACAGACGAGGCGCAGTTTTATTGATGATAGTCACACCGGTCATGAATACCATGTCTTGAACAGGCAAAACATATTCGCAGGCAGGATCGGGTGTGTCGATACTGCTCTCGCAATTTCGTTCCAATACCGTGAGTTCGGCAACTTCGGCGATCTTTTCGACACGAGGGAAATGGCCGATAACCGCAACCTTTTTGCCTATCATATCCGGCATCAGAACCTCGAATACATCCGCTTTGTGATAGGTACACTCATCATCAGAACCCGTAGGATCATATAGTGCACCCAAGGCTTCGATCTTTTCAGGTTGAGCGTACCAAGCATTGAGAGCAGCTACTCCTATGGTTGCCTCGGTAAAGTTCCACGATTTTGAAAGCTGAGCCAGTTCGCAGAGTCTGAGTCCATTCATCTGGCCCGTATATACACGCCGAGAACCTCCACGCGTGGTCATACTCGTGCCCATGCCCGACTCAGCTTCAACATATGTCCAGTGTGTTCCTGCACACACACGGGTAACAAATACATCTTCAGGAATACCTCCTATAAGATGATTATAAAATTTCCACGCAAGATCATGCCTGTCCGTTCCCGGTAGAACGATCTTGCCTTTATGAGTTTCTTTGGCCCCGCAACACTCGCCGCTCGTGCATGAATCCATTTCTATCCTTCCCAAGAAATCATTTCTCCTATTGCTATTTTGAAATACGCTTAAAAGTCTATTAACAAGAATATTTCAGTATAAGAATATCCTACAAATATATAGGCATTATACCTCTTTGGAGTTTGAAAACACGATAGTACTCTTTTGAAAAATGCATCAAAAAAGCCGTGCCCCGTAAACGGAGACACGGCTTAATTGCAAGAGATACTTCCTCACATGGGAGGAATCTAACTACTTAGGATTCGTCCAACCAGTTGGCAACTTCCAACTATGACAGCTATTGCAATACATAGTAGATGTACCGTGTACGCTATGACAGCTGCTGCAAGCGATGGTGCCTAAGTGTGAGCTGTGTGGGTTAACCCCTGAGGATCCGCCCCAGTCAGTCGTAACAGCAACAACTGCGTTCCAGTCGTGACAACCAGATTTAGCGCAGAAAGCCTTTGTCGCAGTAACCTGATTTCCCCCGACGATATTACCACTTGAATCAACTTTGTAGTTACCCGTGATCCAGGCGATGCCCTCGTTTACTTGGTCGCTGAAGGTTGCTTCATGGCAATCTAAGCATTTCACGTTTGCCTTAGCATGCGTGTTTGCCAACTTACCCGAGGCATTGTCATAATAGCCATTGACGTAATTGTCCATAGGCGTATGACAAATAGCGTTGCAGAAACTGGGCTGCTGGTGCCAGAAGAAAAATCCAATACCAAGTGCCGCAACAACAACAACCACTGCGATCAAAACGATCGGCCACTTCTTCTTTTTCTTCGGAGCGTCCTCGGTGGTAGAGGCCTCTTCGGCAGGCTGCTCGGCAGATACCTCTTCCTCGATCTCTTCAGCCATAATTCCCTCCTTTCAATATGGTCTCGAAGCTCGCATTACACAGACTCTAATGAATCTGATTTGTTGATTTTGGTCGAGTTGCGCCCATTTGTCTATCACCCTATCTGGGTTATTTAGGAGTAATTTGCCAAATTGCATGATAAAACGACCATTTGTCTTCATATTTAGGCCGCTAAGAGCGACTTTTGCGTACATGACTTCTGTCGAAGAATTGCCTATCGTTCTAGTGAAAATCAAGTCGCCTCAACAAACGGCGAGCCTGTTTTGAGGCAGTTCTGCTATTATGACATCCGAGTTTCTCTCATATCGTCATATAGTCTATGTCACTGTGCCTAAACACATCACCGGGAGCACCAATGCCTGAAAAACAGATTATCCTCGCCTCGGCATCACCGCGACGCAAAGAACTTCTCGAAAGCATAGGGCTTGAATTTGAAGTACTGAATTCTGAGATCGATGAGTCTGTGCCTCGACATATTGAACCAGCTGAAGCGGCCAAGTTGCTTGCGCGTCGCAAAGCTGAAACTGCGGCTGATATTCTCATCAAACAACGCCTCAAAGATTCCTCTACCCATGAATTTGGCAAACAGGCAATTAACCGTTTTCTTATAGCCGCTGACACCATAGTGGTTCTCGACAATGTCGTCTATGGAAAACCCACTGATGATGCTGATGCTTTCCATACTCTAACACGGTTGAGCCGACGCACCCATACCGTCATAACCGGCGTGTGCGTACTCAAACTCAAAATCAACGCAACAGGCACGCGCGTCATTGGCTCAAAGCCTACACTAGCAGGATCAAGCGTCAGCGAGCGAGCACTGTTTACTCAGTCGACTGATGTCACGTTCTGGCCGCTTACTCCTTCTCAGATTAAAGACTATGTGGCAACCGGCGAGCCCCTAGATAAAGCTGGTTCATACGGCATCCAAGAACGAGGTTCCTTGCTCGTGAAAGAAATCAAAGGGGATTATTTCAACGTCGTAGGGCTGCCCCTTTCCCGACTTTTACAGGAAGTGCCAGAACTGCTTGGGTAAGCCTCTGATACTACCGCGCGCTTCCTTTGCTTTCATTTTTTTGCCAATGGACGACAATATGCACTTTTGACCACGTAGTTATCGTGCTTTTTTGATATGATGCTTTACCGAACGTTTACTCACTCCTCACAATTGTATCGATGGAATTGTTGGCCCCATGTATTGAAGAAATACTGGGACATTAAAAGAGATAGCCGTTTTGAACAAGCACAGTATCAAAAACGACATGGTCATCCTGAACAGGTCTGATAACCCAGGCCTTTGTATGATTTTATCTGAAGGAGTGCTGTGGATATAAGTTTTGCCGCAGTTTTTCCTGCGATATTATCTAACCCTGCTCTTTTGGTCGTAATTCTACTGGGCATTGGAACCCTTCTCATGAATGGTGCCCATGATGCGTCGAATGCTATCGCCACCTGCGTAGCCACTCGTTCCATGAAACCCTTGCATGCGCTGATCATGGCTGCTGCCTGTAACTTTCTGGGTATTTACCTCACAACATTTCTTTCAACTGCTGTTGCAAAGACCATCTTCAATATGGTGAATTTCAATGGAAACAATCAGATGGCGCTTATAGCACTGGCTGCCGCTATGGTTGCCATTGTCTTATGGGGTGCTGTCACTTGGTATTTTGGTCTTCCCACCAGTCAGTCGCATGCGCTCATTGCGGGGCTGACCGGCGCCGCCATAGCCTTGCAGAATGGTCTGGGGGGTGTCAACGGAGCAGAGTGGATGAAAGTTATCTGGGGTCTTATCGCCGCTAGTGTTCTTGGCTTTTTCTTTGGCTGGGGTTTCACAAAGCTTATAGGACGCCTCTGTCGTAATGTTGACCACCGGTCGTCTCAGAGAGTCTTTGGAAGATTACAAGATATTGCCGCTGCGCTCCTTGCCTTTCTCCACGGAGCACAAGACGGCCAGAAGTTTATGAGTATCTTCATACTCGGTGTCATATTGGCTATGGGATACGATCAGACTTCAATACCCGAATTCCCTTTCTGGATCGTCTTGATCTGCTCAGTTGCCATGTGCGCCGGCACTGCCATAGGCGGTAAAAAAATCATCAAGAGTGTTGGTATGAATGTGGTAAAGCTCGAAAAATGGCAAGGATTTTCGGCAACTTTCGCAGCCAGCATCTGCATACTGATAGCCAACCAAACCGGACTTCCCATATCTACTACTCATACCAAAACAACGGCTATCATGGGCGTTGGCACCGCAAAGTGTACTAAGGCAGTCAACTGGAGCGCCGCAAAAAACATGATCTGGACTTGGGTATTTACGTTTCCCGGGTGTGGCCTCATCGGATTCGGTTTAGCAAAACTCTTTCTGCTGTTTGCATCCTAATCAACCGAGAACGAGGCATCTAAGTTTATTTTTGACAGCGCTGGCACTATATCAGAAATAATATCTTCTGTGTCTTCTAAACCAACACTTAATCTGAAAAACCCCTTATGAAATTTCTCTGGGTACAGATGTTGTCGCTCATCATCTTCTCCGATATAAGCCAAGCATTGAATGGGCTATAACACCGCCTCGTTTAATTTGAGACTGTGATCGTATCTGATTAAGATAGTCAGCGGGACTTATTATTGCTTCACCCAACGCATCGCCGTGTCCGTTAATGAATTTTGTCAGACTCTCGATGCAAAAATCGGTGCCATTGTCACGGTAAAGAAAAGGTCGGAACTCCTCTCCGGGGAATTCCGACCTTTTAAACGATACCGTTGTATGAAAGCTTACAGAAGCACCAGCAACGGAACCAAAAGTAAAGCAACGATATTGAATACCTTGATCATCGAGTTGAGAGCCGGACCAGCGGTATCCTTGTAAGGATCACCTATGGTGTCTCCGGTCACAGCGGCTTGATGAGCAAACGAACCCTTGCCACCAAACTTTCCTTCTTCGATGAGTTTCTTGGCGTTATCCCATGCACCGCCACCGGAAGTCATCGAGATAGCGATGAAGAGTCCTGTCACGATGGTTCCCACAAGAGCTCCACCTAAGACCATGGAAGTAAAGCCAAACGCATCGGTATATCCACATGCCTTGAGTATGAACCCGATCACCAAAATAAGAACAGGCGCACCGATAGGCAACATGGCAGGAAGAATCATCTCTTTAAGAGCACTCTGAGTAACCAAGTCGACACAGGTAGCGTAATCAGGCTTCGCCGTGCCTTCCATGATACCGGGAATCTCCTTGAACTGACGACGCACTTCTTCAACCACTCGTCCAGCTGCCTTACCGACAGAAGTCATGGCACGAGAAGCAAAGAGATAGGGCAAGAGACCACCGATGAACAAACCGACAAGAACGTAAGGATTTGAAATATCAAACGTGAGGCTATGGGTGGGCAGACCCATCTGCTCAGTAATCGTATGAGTAAAGTCTGCAAAAAGCACTACTGCGGCAAGCGCTGCAGAGGCGATAGCGTAACCCTTGGTAACTGCCTTAGTGGTGTTACCAACAGCGTCGAGCGCGTCAGTAGACACGCGCACATCCTCGGGCATGCCAGCCATTTCTGCAATACCACCAGCATTGTCAGTAACAGGACCGAACGAATCGATGGCAACGATAATTCCTGCCATGGAAAGCATCGCCAATGCGGCGATGGCAATACCATATATGTTGGCCAGCGCAAAGCTTCCCAGCATAGCAAGAACAATGGCAAGAATCGGAAGACCCGTAGACTCCATACCAACAGCAAGACCCTGAATGACGTTTGTCGCATGACCTGTCTCAGATGCTTCTGCGATAGACTCAACAGGCTTGCGTGAAGAACTCGTATAGTAGTCGGTAATGTATACCATAGCGGCGGTCAAGACGACACCGATAACCGCACAGAGCCAGACGCGAGTAGCACTGAGATCAAGCGGGGCCAGCGAGGATATCGCAGCAGTTACTGAAACAGTAACACCATTCATGAACCAGACCGTCAAGGGATAGAAGAGTATGATTGCGATGATGGCAGATACCCAAAGACCCTTGTAGAGAGCACCCATGATGCTTCCCTTTTCACTCTTCTTGACAAAAAGTGTACCAATAATTGAAGCAACAATTGAAACGGCACCTACAGCAATGGGGAACCCAAGCGTGTAGGAAATATCTGCGTTGAACGCCAGCATGCCCAAGAGCATCGCGGCAACCGTAGTAACTACATAGGTTTCAAAAAGGTCAGCGGCCATACCAGCACAGTCGCCTACGTTGTCGCCTACGTTGTCGGCAATAACAGCCGGGTTGCGCGGGTCATCCTCTGGAATACCCGCTTCGACCTTACCCACAAGATCAGCGCCCACGTCAGCAGCCTTAGTGAAGATACCTCCTCCAAGACGAGCAAAAACAGAAATAAGCGAGCCGCCGAATCCCAGACCGATCAACACAGCCTTTGGTGCAAGACCCGCGTAGACAAAGAAGGACATGATCGAAACCGAAAGTATGCCCAAACCGATAACACACATACCGGTAACCGTGCCAGATTGGAATGCAACCTGTAGTGCTTTCCCCAATCCGCTGCGTGCTGCTTCAGCGGTACGCACATTAGCACGAACAGAAATGCTCATCCCAATGAATCCGGCGGCGGCAGAAGCAATACCACCAATTAGAAAGCCGAGAGCTGTCCAAATTCCGAAACTGGAATTCCAAATACCGGGGACGAAGAGAATGACCGCGACAAAGACCGCAACAATAGCGACCGTACGATACTGACGCTTCAGGTAAGCCATTGCTCCTTCCTGAATCGCGCTTGCAATACTCTTCATCTTCTCATTACCTGCAGGCATCTTGTTGATTCTCACAATGAGAACGCTGGCATAGATGATGGCAATAATGCCAGCCAACACCCCAAGAACCAATGCCAAGGGCAGTTCTTGCATAGTTCCTCCTTATGTATACAATTGAAATAGCTTAGAGCGCATGCCATCACCACATGCACCTAGCATGCGAAACGAGCATATTATAACGAACTCAGGCGCTGTTGGCTCAGACTTCCTCGAATCAACACGCATGCGGGAGATTTTATTGGAAAAACGCAACTCTCATGGAACTTGCTCGTTTCAATGTATGGCAACATGAAACCTCTATGATCATTTTTCTCGTATCATCATACGATAGTGTTGATGTCTCCTGCGCTTATCATTGTATCAATTATTGAATACGCTTTCACTATGCTTCCGCGTGATACACCAAAATGGTTTTTAAGCGGTTCATATTCAGATCATAGATATATATCTTTGTTTTATGGGGATATAATAGTCTCCATAGTGTAGCATCGCCCCTACAACGTGAACATCAGTCGGGAAGAAAATTTATGCCTGAAGTTTCTGTCATCATACCGGTATACAACCAAGAAGATTTTATTTCTCAATGTATCAAGAGCATTTGCTCTCAGACATTTGGCGATATAGAAATTCTGTGCATTGATGATGGATCAGACGACGCAACGCCCGTCATACTTGCAGCTTTGGCGCAACAAGATAAACGCATAAAACTATATAGACAAGAGAATCAAGGTCCTGCCATCGCACGCAACAGTGGTCTGCGGATGGCAACCGGCAAATTTTTCTATTTTCTCGATGCCGATGATTTTATCGAACCGCAATTAATAGAACGCTGCATTGAGCACATCGCAGAAACCAAGGCAGACATCGTCGTATTCGGCTATCGGAGTTTTGACAATCGGACAGGTGTCTCCTGTTCGGTTAATCGAGAACTGCGCAGCAGCTATTCATCTCATCGCGTCTTCACCTATGAAGACAATCCTGACTACCTGTTCAAGACGTTTGAAAACTACGTATGGAATAAATTCTTTGATGCATCGTTTATCAAAACGAATAATTTTCAGTTCGAAGAAATCAGCCTGACAGAAGATCTTATGTTTACCTGTCCCGCTTTGATAAAGGCAAAGAGGCTTACCTACCTAGATGAAGAGTTGGTTTTTCATCGTATCGGTCTCGATACTAATCTCATGTCTCGTAAGGATGAACACCCTGATGATTTCATACAAGCATTCATCACATTAAAAGAATTTCTGCAAGAGGAAGACGTGTACCGAAGTCTTCTTGTCGCCTATCGATACTGGGCGCTCAGTGGCATTCAATATAATCTGATCAGCATGCGTACTCCTGATGGGTGTCGGAAGTTTTTCTCTGATTTACGGGATTGGGGGTTTGCTCAGATGGACCTTCTGGATATACCCTCATCCTACTTTCAGGAGAACTCAATTTTTGATTCTCCCGTATTACCCGCTTTTTATAATGAAGTCCTCGATGACAACTATGATCAACTGCTCTTTGAGCATATGCGCGAATACTATACGGTCGTTGAGATACTTCACTCGGTATCCGCTGAAAACAAAGAAACACTTGCAGGATATGACACAGAAATACGCTCTCAACGTGAACAGATTGCAGGACTTGAAAGACAGACCGCAGAGTTGCAAAACCGTATCTCAGATATTACAGAACACTACGAGAGTCTGAGCGCTGAATTTAATGCTCAGATGAACTCGGCCGAACATAAGGTAGGACGTCTCATCTGCTGGATTCCCCGTCTCATTCAACGCATGATATTGAAAGGTAGATCAGAACAATGATCCCTCGATCACCGGATACACCTCATGCAAACTTATCTTCGGTCCCATCAAACAGTCTACCGGTTGTTTTCTACCTGACAGAACCGCTGCTCGGGCAGGGCGACATTTCTCATCGCATCCAAGAATCACTCTGGACTCTTGGATATCCACTTGTTGCCATACAACCTTCCCACTATGAATTTTCATCCGAGCATGATTTGTTCTATAAAACAAATTTTTTGCGGATCCTGAACAGATACGAAACTCAGATTATTCTTATCAGTGCTCGGTTTACGACATCCGCACAAGGCGGCGATGCGTTGATCGACGCTCTATCGCACTGCAACGATACGCGCAAAGCTTATTCCCCGCGAATCCTGATCATAGAGGATGGATTCCTCTGCTCTGAGGATTTTCTTAACTCCGGTATCTACCATGAAATTGTCTGTCTATCACAAACACGTCAGGAATCACTCGCGGCACGAAAAATACCCTGTTGTTTTCTTGCTTATGCTCCCAGTAAACAGTACGCCAGCATGACTGTTGCCGAAGAAGATCATTCCCGCAATGTGATCCTGTGCGTACAGGACTACACTCCAGAACGTTTCGATTATCTAGATCAGTTGCTGCAGCAGTATAGCCAAGAACAATATGAGGCCCGCATACCTTCAAACGGACTACATGTGGAGTGTTATGGTTCAGGTTGGGAGGGGCCGTTTGGCCGTGAGGGCTGCGATAACGAATTTGTATTCGCTTCCCACAACTGCCGTGAACTTATCGTGTTCGATGCATCTGATGAGGAAGATACCGCCTGCGTCTGTCGCATAACGCTTCCTATTTTTAACGGAGCATCTATTCGTTATGCTCCCGATTGCGCGCCTTACCTGCAAGAGCATATTGAACATGACCTTGTTTCTCCCCTTTGCAACCTGGGGAAACCCGAAGCCAATGTTCTATGGTTAGAAGACTCCATACAACGTATTATTGAGCGCATTGTAGGAGCTACGCCTGCGATGACGGCTATTTGCGAACCTCGGTATGTATTGATACTTGGTTACTTCGGATGGGGGAATTTTGGCGATGAATTTATCCTCGATACTCTCATCGATCGTATTTGCTCGAAATACCCCCACTGTATTCCCGTTGCAGTAAGTGAGAAACCTCTCGAGATATTTTCACGACACAGTATCATCTCTGTGGCACTTTCTGACCGCAGAAGTCTTTCCTTTTACATGGAGCACGCTGCATGCATGCTCATATGCGCTGGCTTGCTTTTCGATATTGGAATCTATTACACAACCGGCCGGCGCTCTCTCCTTGAAAATCCCGATTACACCGATCTTCCCGGCCTAACGGCTGCTTGCACACTCGCGCACCTCTATAGTCTCCCCGTGCTTTTCTATGGTGCTGGTGCCGGCCCGCTTGTTAATACGGAATCAAGAGCTCTGGTGCACTTCATGGGAGAACTTGGGGTACGTTTTCTCATGCGAGATGAAATATCGGCCCGCTATATACACGATGCCGGAATCAGAAGTCAACAGATTGCTGTCGTGTCAGACATTGCATTCAGCACACAAATGCCTGACCCAAAACTCGCTCGGCAATGGGGTAAGCTTCATGACATTTCCTTCACGTCGCAACGAGTAGTTGTAGTATCTCTCAGACGATGGACGGGGCTTCCCCATGACTTTGAACATCGTATGGCAGAGTTCTTTGATGAACTGCTCTCGCGCCACACAGATTTTCGCATGCTGTTTATCTCATTTGATCCTTCTGATATCGAATTGCACGAAAAGATATATCAGGAAATGATTCGCAAAGATCGAGCCATCCAGTATGGACTTGCCGAGCATGCTCCTGAAGTTCTTTCTTTGCTTGCCTCGTCATATACCGGTATTGCCATGCGACTGCATTGCTCCATTCTCATGAACGTCTTAGGGCGTCCCACGATAGGCTTGAATTATCTTGAGAAAGTAGAGGCTCAATACCAGAGCATGGGGCAAGAAGATCTTTTGCTACCCCTTGATGCTTCCCTCGAACAACTTCGAGAAGCACTGCGTCTGCTACTCAGCACCTACGGCAAACGAGCGGCTCAGATAATACAAGCAGTTGAGTCTCTCAGAACGAGACTTGAGCGTGCAGACTTGGCGCTAGAAGAATGTATTGTTGCCGACCATACGTCTTCTGTCGCGCCCTCGTATTCGACGGATTGCTATTTCAGAAAGAGCTTGTAATTTCAGGGGCTCTTATCGTATATTCGCGGTATTGCCGAGACGTTGTCGAACTGCCTATCAAAACGGCAGAACACCCCTCATTTTGGAAGTCTGGAACGCTTCTCTTGCCTCAGACATTTGAGAGCTGCACACGTATGCTTCTAGACTGAAGTGCTTGATTCTTTTTGTTCTATCTGTTATATTACAAATGTAACAAAATCTATAAAGGAGTTCCTATGATCATCCGCGTAGACCGCTCCAGCCCTGACTCACTTTACACACAGATCCGCGATGAAATTATCCGGGGTATTGCAACGGGAGAACTTGAGACGGGAGACGCTCTGCCAAGCGTTCGATCGCTTGCCTCTGACCTTGGCATAAATCTTCACACGGTTAACAAAGCCTACGCCCTGCTTCGTGATGAGGGATATATCGTCATGCAAGGCCGCAGAGGCGCGTTTGTAGCAGGAGATCATGATATGAGCGCAACTTCGCGCGGCAAGGCAGAGGAGGCGAAAATGCAGGATGCGCTTCTCTCTCTTGCTTTAGCGCACCGCGCACGTAACGGCTCATACGAAGAATTCGTTCGTTATGCCGAACACGCCGCCTATCAGGCATTTGACGGGGAATCTTTCAATTAGAGAAAGCAGTTGTCATGAAAAGCTCGGCAATACTTTTCAATATTCTACTTATTATCTTGCTCATCCTACCAGGAGCCCTTCTTGCTCTCACTCCCTGGCTGGTTAAAAGCAACGAGTGCTTCACGGTCACTATACCAAAGGACGCAGTTGATGATCCTCGCCTGAAAATGTTTCGTCGAAATTATGCTCTATGGATGGGCATAACGACGGGTATCTTTACCGTAGCCGCTACAGTACTCTCAACTACCAACATGAATTTTGCTGCAATGATTGTCCTCAGTGTGTCACCGTTGGTTCTCTGTGTGCTTTCTTTCGGCCTCATGCTTAGGTATCGCGCTCGTGTGCGCGCCATCAAGACATCCGACAACTGGACAGAACCTTTCTCTGAAACAGCTGTTGCGGTCGCCAATGAAGATCTTCCCAAAACGCCTAGTCTAAAGTGGAATCTACTCTATCTGATTGTCATTGCCGCTACCCTAGTCATCAGTTATCTCGGTTATGGGCTTATGCCTGAGCGCATCCCTATGCATGCAGGCTTTGATGGCACGATTAATGGTTGGGCAGACCGAACACCTTGGGTTATTTTGATTCCTGTATTGATCCAAGCGTTCCTCGCACTATGCCTTACCCTTTCTCATTGGATGATTCTGCGATCAAAACGAGCACTTGACCCCGATGCTCCACAATCGAGTGCACTTGCTTATGCGTTATTTGCACGTGCCCAAGCCTGGTATCTTATCGTCGGCGGTCTCTTTATGTGCATCATGATGATCGGAATTCCTCTTGCCATGATGCAGATGATCACTCTCATGCAAGCAGGCTTGTTACTATTGGTGGGAGCAGTGATTCTCATCATTGGTGCTTTTATAATAGCGGTACTCTATGGGCAATCTGGAGCACGGGTTGCCCTACATCCCAAGCAGGCGCACACGACCATAACAACTGACGACGATAAATTCTGGAAAGCCGGTGTCTTTTACTTCAACCCTGATGATCCCAGCATGTTCGTACCGAAACGATTTGGTATAGGGTGGACAGGAAACTTCGCTCGTCCGGGTATCTGGATATTTCTCGTCGGTATTATAGTGCTCTGTGTGCTATTGATTGCAGGAACCAGCGCGCTGCCAAGGCTGAAATTAAGTATAAAAAGATACCTGAGGACCCTCATGGCGCATCACTCAGAACGCTCTTTTTTCTGAGAAGCAGCAATGATGACAAACAACACGCCAATCAAAACGGGTATTCCCGAAATAACGAGAAAATTGAATAAGAATCGATACGTATTAAAAAGAAGATAAAAAAGACTCCCAAAACAATAAATGCCCATCCTGAAATAACAGGTTTCTTCCAAGAAAGAATGAGCAATACAATCATTATGAGGGAAGGAATCATCTGTATGAAAAAAGCAACCAACGGGAAAGCATTGAGCATGTCAACGCTGAACGCTTCCCAAGCAAATACCGAAAAAAATAGAATACAGAGAATGGCAAGTATTCGAGGAACCCACATGATCTGAGAAGATCGACCGGAAATGCTCATTGCCTACATCTCCTTCATTGCTCAATAAATTATGTTTATTATAACATATTTTTAAGGCAATGTGAGGCATCCGTCATGCTAAAGCGTATCGCGCTAAACTCTCTTTCCGCACTGACTGCAGTACTTTGCATCCGAAGCGTGAGGAGCACCGCAGGTACCACAGAACCGACAAGTCGAACTTTGTTTTTGTGACGGCGCAGACACTGAAGAAGTCTGCAATCCTTTCATCAGCGCACGAACACCAACAATGACAGCAACAATGGCCACTAGTATCAGTAATAGAAACGGAAACAGGAGCAACCAGTAGACACCAAACTCTATACCATTCATACCCCATGTAAAAATTCTCATGACAACAATCTCCTAACCATACAGGCTATACAAAACTAATAGAGAAAAAGGCTCGCACAACGTGCGAGCCTTCAAAAGTATAACTGGAGCGGGCAACGGGACTCGAACCCGCGAATGATGGCTTGGGAAGCCATTGCCTTACCGCTTGGCTATGCCCGCATGCAGTGAGAAAGGATTATACACCAACCAAATACCTACACCACAAGTTGCAGCATATTTCCGCAACTCGACCGCACTTGTCCAAACATATCCTTTTTAGTCGCGGTAATTCTGTCAAATGCCCAGCTTATCTAAAAGTTCATCTCGGCTATGTACCTGAGTTTTGCGATAGATATGTCGTACATGAGCCTTCGCTGTACCGTTGGCAATATAAAGTTCTCGCTCTATAACACTCACCGATTTATGTTGTGACAAGAAGCAGCAGGACCTCTTCTTCACGATGAGAAAGACCGTACTGTCGAGCCATAGATGCACACTGCATACCGATACGGTTACGCGAAGCCACTTCCGGAGAGTTGCTCGCTTTGTCGGCAATAAAGCTCATGCCCCAGTTTGAAGACAACTCCTTTTCTGAAAGAAGCATCATGGTGCAAACGACCAAAAGTACGACAACCGCACCAGCAATAGCAAACTGTTGAATTTCAGGAAGAAATGACGTGGCGATAAACTCCTGCGTGGTACGGCCAAAATACATGGCGATTGCACGTACCGCGCGCTCTATGCCGAAAAGAAAAACCGCACTCGCACCATAGCGATAGCAGAGATTGGCGCAGATAATCATGATGAGTATAGAAAATGCCGTATAGCTTGCCGTCACACAAAAACTTGAGATAAACGCTCCGAGAGAACCAAAGAAAGAGATGACAAGAAATCCTATGACCATTGCGGGAAGGGCCAATACGATAGATGATGGCCAAATCAAAGCGTTCTCTGCGTACTGAAACCCAGCAAAAAGACTATGATGCCTACTGTTAGCGCACCAAAAGCAGCGTGTGGACCGAACATGTCATACGCAGCGACCTCACGCAGCCCATAGGCAAAACTGTAGATAGCCATCAGCAGAACAGGCTTCCAGGGAAAGGTAAAACTGCCCCAAACCCCACGGGGAATACTCTCGGGAGACGTATTGCGATAACAAGAAGAACAGACAAAGCAGCGAAATCACCGCGCAATGCCAGAGTTCCTACAAACATCCAAGGAAGATAGAATCCTCGATATACGTAAATAATGAGAGCTCCCAAGATGATCGAGCAGAATAATAGAGCGTTACGCGTAACGGATTAAGAGTGCCGTAATACTCAGCCCAAAGAAGAATCATGACCGCTATGCCTGCGCCTCCACTCAATGCAGCAGGATAGAAAAGACGCCGCCAAACTCGGGGATAAACAGCGCAATAAAGTTCAACGCAGTCGAACACAGCAAAAGAAAAATCATCGTTGCGATGATCCATTTCTTTCTGAGAGCGGTGTTATTCTTCGCGCACAGAGCGCCATGACAAGCAATACAACTATCATCGTCCAGTCAAAAACATCGTGGCCTGCCGCCACTTGAGTGGGATAGCTGATTGCGGGGTTTATATAGACGATCTCTATCCAAGCACGATACACGCCAAGACCGAGAAAGAAGAGGGGTATCCGTGGAATCTTAAAACGTCCCTCGGTTACCGCAGTTGATTCCTTCTTCCTGTCCTAGGTCCTCTTCAAGCGACTCGTTAGCGGTTAGGTCAATTCGCTCGTCTGGTTGAGATGATTGGGAATCCCCCATCGCCTTGCTCCCCTGATCATACGATACGACATTCACTTTTTATTGCCCTCTGTAGTGATTATAAACCAACAATTGAATAAGCGATCAAAATCGTCTGGATATATCACCCCATATAAGGGGGTTAACAAGGGGGGTTATGGAAATAACCCCCCTCAAATTCAAAAAACCACCCGCCTTTATCCTTCCCTATTTTCGACTGAAAGATTACTCTTCACCCATAGCCGATGGAAACATTCCAGCGCCGCGCAACAACAGCAAGCTGGATTTTAAGTCGGATATTTAACGGGGGTAGATAATAAGTTTATGTATCAACAGGTAAGGGAATTAAGAGAATGAGGAGGAAGACTTATGTCAGAAAACAAAAAAGACAGCGGTATTTCACGTCGTAGCTTTCTTGGCATTGCCGGACTTGCCGGTGTAGGAGTTGCCACGGCCGGTCTTGCAGGTTGTGCGCCCAAGAGTACCACATCAAGTAGCACGACAACAGGAACCCTAAGTACCAACGCTTGCTGCTGGCAATGATGGATTGCCCAGCTTTTTCAACACTCCCGCAGCAATCAGCAAGATCGCGACGACTAAGACCTACGATGTGGTTGTCATAGGAGCAGGTGCAGCAGGACTTCCCGCAGCACTCTCAGCTAAAGAAGCCGGTGCCAGTGTTGCTCTTCTCCAAAAGGCTAGCCAAGCAATCTCGCAGGGCAATTCAGGAACGGGTGTAGATCTTGCCAACTCAGACCCCGCAGGTGTTGCAGCTTTGACCTCCCTTCTGATCAAAGACAGCGCAAACCGTACCACGCGTGCGCTTGCTGAAATGTGGGCAAAGAACTCTGGCGAAGCGGTAAAGTGGGTTATCAAGAAAGCTGCCGAAGGTGGTGCACAGGTTGTTGATCAAGGAAATCTCCAACAGGCAACAATCCTGAACATCAAGGGATATGGCCCTATGAATTATGTTACTTCATTCTTCGGCCCGAAACCTTACACCGTTGGTGAGGGCATGCGTGCCCTTGCTAACACCGCCGCTAAAGAAGGTGTCGAGATATTCTACTCAACACCCGCCCAACAACTTGTCACCAGCAACGGCGCAGTCACTGGTGTCATAGCCAAAGCTGAAGATGGAAGCTATATTCAGTTCAACGCCAATAAAGGTGTCATCATGGCAACAGGCGACTATCAAAATGATGTTGAAAATGTCTAACTATTATCTTCCGGATCTTCAATACTTTGACCGCAAGCAAGATGGCAAGACCGGAGACGGACATAAGATGATTGTCTGGGCTGGTGGACGGATCGAAAATCTCAATCATACGAAGATGCTTCATGACTTTGATGCAGGCCCTGCCTCCATGTGTGATATGCCATTCCTTGATGTCAATGCCGACGGCAATCGATTCGTAAATGAGACCGTAGAGATGTCACTTTTGAGTAACTATCTACGCCAGCAGAAGAACACCGGGTGGTATTCTCAGATATTCGACTCAACGTACATGACCTTTGCTGCAAGCTGGCCAGGCAAGCTTGTTGACCCTCAAGGCTTGAAGGCCTATGAACCTGATGATACCACCACAGAAAAAACGGGTGTCTTTAAAGACCTCATTCGTACGTATGTCTGCAATACCCTTGATGAACTTGCACAAAAGATCAAGGTTGACCCGACTAATTTGAAGAATAGTGTTGCACGTTATAATGAGCTTGCAACCCTCGGTAAAGACCTAGACTTTGGTGTTCCACCCCAGTATCTGCACACCATTGCCGTTCCTCCGTTCTATGCAATAAATAGGCATTTGCGTATTTCTGCGATCTGTTCTGGCGCTGAAGTCAACGAGAACTGTCAGTGTCTCACTCCGAGCGGTAGCCCCATCAAGGGTCTGTACGCAGTAGGTAATTGCTCCGGTAATTTCTATGGCGGAGTCGACTATCCTTTGACGGTATATGGTCTCTCACTGGGACGTTGCTACACCCAGGGTTACGTTATTGGCAAGTATGTAGCAAAACTCTAGCGACTATCCCCTGTCGAAAGAAATGGGGCACTGAGTGCCCCATTTCTTTTTCATCATCCTGATTCAAAAACAGATTTGACTAACCCTGATCTATTTCTCGATCAGGTCAGCAAGCATGATACTCTTCAGTCGACTGTCAGTGTCTGCCTGTAACTGTTCGTAAAGCTTCCGAGCCAGACAGGTCTCCGTCATATTCCGCGAACAGAACTCATCATCTTCCAAACAGCGGTTCACGTTCATCGTACTTTCAAAACATGAAACGATGTCATAGACTGTCACATGAGTGGGATCCGCCTTGAGATAAAATCCACCTTTGATACCCTCAACTGCTCCAACAAAGTCATTATCTTTGAGAACCTTCATTATCTTGGGAACATAGTTTTGAGCAATGCCGCCTTCCTTAGCTATAACTCCCGCAGGAACGACACCACCTCTCGTAGCAAGAAGAATCATGGTCCGTAACGCATAATCTGTTGTTAACTTGAATTGCATGGTAATCTCGAACGTCTCCTCAGTCGAAAATCGACACATTCTCTCAATAGCCAGCAGTATCTTGTGCCGTAATCCTGCCTTTGTAAGTTCTATATACTATCACATGGTAGAGAAGAACCAGAGGAATGCCTATAGCAGCTATAATAGTCATACAAGTTAACCCTAATTCAGACGAAGATGAGTTCCAGATAGTCAGAGAAAGGGCCGGGTCATTGCTCGCATAGATGAGATACGGAAACGTCGAGGTGGCCCAGATACCCACTAGTGCAGCAGCCGTAATGAAGGACGAAAGAAAGGAAGGCATGTCCGCCTTTCGCGTCATGAATACCAACGCACTCACCATACCCACCACGAAAAGAGCGACAAAAGCTATGCGGAGCACCGCAACCACTCCTCCTTCCATGGGTATTGAAACCAGCATAAAAAACGCTCCGGTGGCGAGTATGAACGCACCAGCCGTGGCAATACCTAAACCAGTACGCCATGTAACGGCGCGTAAATAGATTGGGCTGCCAATTTCGGTCTTAAGCGCAATCCATGAAGCTCCTTGCCACATGATGTGAACAAGACTGAGAACGCCACACAATAGGGGAAACAAACCGAGTAGATCAAAGAATGTCCCCGTATAGTCGCCCGCTCGATTCAATGGAATGCCTTGTATGATGTTACCCAAAGCAACGCCAAAGAGTAGCGCTGCAACCGCTGATCCAATCAGGAACAACCAGCTCCAAAGCTTACTCCACCGAGGATCAAGGAACATGAATTCAATAGAAATCGCTCTCACGATCAGAGCAAACAATACCAGCATGATAGCAAGATAAAATCCTGAAAAACTGGTCGCATAAGCAGGCGCAAATGCCGCAAAGAGAGCACCTCCTGCAGTAAGCAGCCATACTTCATTTCCGTCCCAGATAGGACCGATGCTGCGTACAAGAATACGAGTTTCCGTCTCATTCTTTGCAAGAATTTTCGATAATATGCCTGCCCCGAGATCAAATCCATCGAGCACAAAATAGCCAGTGATCAAAACTCCGATAAGAATAAACCAAGTCACTTGAAGTGTTGCAAGAGTCGTCATGGTCACTCACCTTCTTTTGTGTCATCGGTGGCGTCACCGGCGATACCATCGGTTGTGCAAACGGCGCCTTCGGGGAGGATTTCAGCTGAAAGAGAATCAGCAGTCGAATCGGCTTCGCCAAGCTGTGGTCCCTTGCGGATGGTTCCCCAGCATATTCTGCCCCACGCTATGGCAATAATCGTATAGACCACAATAAACAGTGCCAGTGTGATAAGTAGCTGTTCAGCAGGAACGGACTTTGAGATCGCGTCAGATGTGCGCAACTCCCCCCAGACAATCCATGGTTGACGGCCAACCTCAGCAACCACCCACCCAAACTGTATAGCAAGGATTGCAGACAGTGGACTCCACAGCAACACACGTGCAGGCCATTTTTTCTTCTGAAATGAAGGCATACGATAGATGAGAAAACCGAGGAGCAGAAACAGCAGCATGAAACCGAACATGGCAATCATGATGTGATAAGCCTGAAATGTCAGCTGAACAGGAGGAATATCATCACCAAAACTATTCAGTCCGGCATATGATGTATCTGCATTTCCTGAAGCCAGTAAGCTGGTCATGCCCCGAATAGGCACATCAATCGTAAACGTAACCCGGTTACTTTCATCAACATACCCGACGAGCGACATATTCATTGGACCATCGTCCCACTGCCCTTCAAGTGCAGCAAGCTTAGACGGCTGGTCTTGTGCCACGATGATGGCTGACTGATGTCCGAAAGGAACCTGCAGTAAAACCGTTATGAGGCCAACAACAAGCCCGATACCCATGAAGCGTTTGACGAGTTTTATATCTTTTCCACGAAGCAGATAATAGGCGCCAAGAGCAATCATGACGAATGCGCCGCATACTAACACTGCATCTACCGTGTGCGCATAGCGAGAAAGAGTTGACGGGTTGAAAGCGGCCGCAAAGAAATCGGTAATTTGGGCTTTCAGCCCTGCATCAGTCGCAATGACCGTATACCCTGCCGGTGTCTGCATCCATGAATTAGCGATGAGGATCCAAAGTGCCGAGAGACAAGACCCGGCAAAAACCAACCAAGCCGAAACCATATAGAATCGAGCAGATACCTTTTTACGACCGAAGAGGAGTACCCCGAGAAAAACTGACTCCAAGAAAAAGGCAAACAACGCTTCTGCTGCTAGCGGAGCTCCAAAAATATCTCCAACAAAGCGAGAATAGGTTGCCCAGTTTGTACCAAAGGCAAACTCCATCGTTATACCCGTTGCCACTCCCACCACAAATGTGGTAGCAAATATCTTCATGATCATTTTTGCGATAGCTTCATCTAATGATTTTCTACCACGGTAGTAGCGTGTTTCAAAAATGGCCATGAAAAGTCCGAGGCCTATCGAAAACGGAACAAAGAAAAAGTGGTAAGCAACCGTCAAAGCAAATTGAAGCCGAGATAATAGCTCGACATCCATCACTGACTCCTCTCGATTCCCCCTGAAGGAACACGTATATTACTAATACCTTACAAGTCATAGTTTAGATACGTGATTGGCTTGAGTCAATACTTTGCTTATAAAATAGTATCTCGCAAGGTTTATTTTAAAGTCGTGAGGTTGGATCAGACAGAAATCATGAACCACCCCTCAAAGGGGTGGTTTGCTCTGGGCCTATAAGGCCAAGGAATACCGGCAGCGTCTAAAGGCGCTTGTCTTTCTCTTCGTTCAAGCCGTATTGCCGTTGACTCGTAGCAAGCCGCTTGAAGCGGCTTTTGTATTACCTGACTACCCCTTAAAGGGGTCTTCGTATTCTTTGATGCTCAATTTATCTAATGCGATATCGTGGGCTTCCTGTTCCCTGATGTACTTCGCGATAGTCGCTTCATTGAGACCGACAGTCGATACATAATAGCCTTCTGACCAAAAGTGCCGGTTTCCGAACTTGTATTTCAGGTTTGCATGTTTATCAAACATCATCAGGGCGCTTTTTCCTTTCAGATATCCCATGAAACTTGATACCGATACTTTAGGTGGGATACTTACCAGCATATGCACGTGGTCGACCATGAGATGTCCTTCGATAATCTCAACCCCTTTGTAGCTGCACAACTGCCTGAATATCTCTCCTAATGAATCTCGATATTGATTGTAGATTGCCTTCCTCCTATACTTCGGAGTGAACACGACGTGGTACTTGCACATCCACTTCGTGTGCGACAAACTATGTGCTTGGTTTGCCAAACTGACCACCTTCCCTTTGTAGCAGATACGACTTGAACACTTGTATCCTACTACTTGGTAGGTGGTCTTTTTGGATGTGGTGAAACCTTCGACGCGCACCCGCATAGCGGGTGGTTGTTTGTCTCCGCTACTACGTAGCGAAGACAGGCTTGAAGCCTGAAAACAAAAAAGGCACCGGATGACACGATGCCTTTTCGTCACTTATGTATCAGCGAGTTACTTCTTAATGAAAAGATTGAGCTTGCCACCGCAATCGGGGCAGGTGCCCTTGAGCATAGGACGGCCGTTCTTTGAGGTAACCTCAACTGGATCTTTTATTTCCTTCTTGGTCTTGCACTTGACACAATATGCCTCTGCCACCAAAAACACCTCCGAAAAAGTCATTCACCATACATTAATATTCGTGGTATGACAGAATACTGTCATACGCTTTCGTAACAGGATAGCCCAAATAACCTCATTTAAAGATATAATCCCCGAGAAAGACAACCCCTTCATAAAAACTTGCTTATTTTCGATATTCTTGGTTATGTAAAGATACATTTTGTAGTGCAAGTTTTCTAAAATCTCTAAACAATTTGACCGTTGAAGCCGTTCAACTCATACATTCTTGATCATTTCAAGAAGTGTTGAAACCGCTGCGTCTATATTTTGAGAATCAACGATATCGTCGTGGTCCGACCCCCGCGCGCCACTGTGCAGGAACGCCCGCAGAGAGACCGACCAGCGAAATTGCCCGTAATTTATGATCAAGCGCAATCGACGCATCGGTCCCTACGCCATGAAAGTGACACCTCCGGAATTTTCATATGCAGACGATCAGAAGCTTTCCGCACCAGTTTTTGCAGACGACGATCTGTTTGTTTTGAGACCAATTGCCCTTCCGAGAGAGGAAGATGAGAGTATACCTGCACCGACATCTTCCACATTGACAATAAAAGCACTACGTAACTCCGCAGCATGATGATCGATAAACGACTTCATACCGGTGTGCTCCGCCGTACTGGCGCCTGTCACCACAAAACCATATCTCCTTATCGAGAAGATCGGTACTCAAAAGAGAGATTGCAGCATGATTGTCTTGCGACAGCGCAGCACCATACGCACCACCTCGCCAATCATCATCATCAAAATTCTTCCACGATCCTATGTCGGCACCTGCTCGACGAGCGCTGAAATCGCCATCAAGGCCCAGCCATTCAGTCGATGAGGTCTCTTCTTGTCCTTTGTTGTTCTTACGACGCTTCTGTTTTCCCTTGCCACGTCCGAATAATGCACCGAAACGCGAGGTGGGTACTTCCACCGTATCGGCTGTTCCATAGGCGGCATCGTTATAATCTCCGCTGAAGTCAGAATCATCAACATCAGATATGTACAGATTGCCATCTCCTGCATATTCTTCAAGTTTCTCGATGCTCACGGGCTCCATAATGCCGGTAACGCCAAGTGCTGCAAACGTTTCCCGTCGCGTTCGCGGGAATATCGACAAAGGCCTCATGCTGTTGTGAGAGAAACTCGCTCTCGTCTAACGCAGATACATCTAATCCACGTTGAGCAAATCCTTCATCAGGAGAGACTGCGCCGCCCGTTGGGGTACTCAAACCGATGACAGGCAGGTCGAGAAGGCTTTTTGTCTGATCCGCCTTGATCTCAGAAAATGTTTCTGAGGATGAGGGCTCCTCATCATATATGCCCTGAGCTTCTGTTGGAACACGTTTTGAAGGGGATGCAGCTTGTTCTGTCTCCATGTGCGGAAGAAGAAAATCCGGAAGCGAATTATTGTCAGATACAAGAGCCGCAACGGGTGTTGCCTCGGGAGTAACCACCACCTGATCGGCACCGGAGACATCGTGGTCAGCGGATACAGCAGACTCCTCCGCTTCCGGTTTTTTCTCTATCTCCTTGTATATAGGTGCATCAGCAAAGCGGGAACGTACGACAACAGGTGGTACTTCAGGTTCACTTTCACTATCTTCAGTGTCGCGATACGCGGGCGCATCGGCAAAGCGAAGAGCGAACATCGGGGGTCAACCCGTTCGTCCTTATGAGCCGTTGACCGAAGCTTCGATGATTTCGCATCATCGTTCTCCCCTTCAGCGCCCAACTCATCTTCCCCCTCGACCTTGCGCCACCACGACGGATGCGCCTGCTTGACCGGTTCGACAGAGACAGGGATCACCGGGATTTCAGAAGCAGATTCTTCCACCGCAGGAACAGACCGCGGAATTGGACGACCCTCATAACGCTCAGAAATCTGAGCAACCACTGAAGTCTCTTCCTCAACCACAACAAACTCGGTCAACTCTGATTCGACAACGCGCTCAGGTTCAGACTCCACAAACGGGACTGCAGATATCGACTCTTCACGCTTTTTGAAGCGACGACCAATAGCCGCAAACGAGCCCGTGATTGAAGCACGTCTCGGGCTCTCCTCGATCAAACGTTCAGTATCCACGCCGTAGCACTCATCCGCTTGAGCGTCGAGAAGCTCTCCCACTACAGAAAACGCCCTAGTCTCGCCGAGTTCCGGAGAGGCCGCGGGCGTAGGTGCTCCAGCAGGAAACTCTGATACCGGTGTAAGACCGATAGAAACAACCTTCTCTGCGACACCCAAGAGCGCCGCCATTCCTGAAGCGTTTCCATTTGCTCCAACACCCTGCCGCGCAAAGAGACGCACTACGAGGACGAGCGTCAACACGAGAAGGACGATATTCAGTATCAGACTGATCAAAACCATCTCGTCAAAAAATGCGGTAAGAACATCCGAAACAACGATCACCAGGGAAACCATCAGAAGCAGGTAGTTAATAAACGCATGCTTTGAAGCGAGAAAGGGGAAAGAACATTCGAGGCTCTTCGGCGCATCAGCATGAGCAACAATTACTATTTTTTTACGACGAGTTACCGGAGATTGCGCTTGGGGCACATAACGTGCAACGATATTACGGCTATGTTTATGTGCAAGCACGCGAACTAAGGGGTTCTTCCCCAAACTATTGAGAATAAGAAACGCCAAACCAACGAACGCGACAACAGAAAGAATGATACGGGACTGCATGCCTGTCAAAACATAGATCAAAATACCCGGCAATCCTATGATGGCATAGCTCAACAGCGTGTGCCAGCGCGTAGACCCTGATGTTTCGAACGGCTCAACATTCACGGGAATGCCCAACGCATCCAATGTATCAGCAACATACAGCGCTGCGCCCTCTTCACCAGATGAACCAGCGGGTCGGGTATCGAATCGAGAGGTAATATCGGCGACATACGCATTAAGATCATTCACAGAAACTCCTATCGTCTTCTGTCCAGAGTATGTTATGGGGTGCGTTGGAACAGTTTCGACCCTCTTATTATAGCCAATTCAACGTAATTTTTCTTTTGAAGCACTGTTTTAGCCTTTGACGACATTATTTTCCTCTGCACCTCCATCGGCGCTCGGTATGTCAGCGTTCGTTGAGAGAGAATTCGCCATTTCTGCAATCCCCAAATAGCTTCTTATGATGGAGTCTGCTGTTGCCGCACGGTCACGAGCAGCGATATATGAGACCTTCAAGTTTGAGGCAATTGCCTCATAAGGAACAAGAATTACTCCCGGTGAATTGGTGGGGAGAGCGGCGGCGGCGGCAACGACTTCACCATCTTTTGCATTGTAGGCATCGAGTTGCGTTTGTGCCTCATCGGCATTTCCAGCAATCAGCGCTTGATCGATAGCAATGAGCAGGTTGGTTGCCGCAGTTTTTGCATTCACATATCGAGCATAAGCAGAAAGGTCTGCCGTGGGAAAGCGGGACTGAACCTGAATAAGATCCTCGTTTGCTTTGCCAAGATAACTCAGCGCGTCCTGACTAAGCGACAACGATTTTTCCATGCCTCCGTTCAGCCTCATCGAAGAAGCATCAATCGAGTCCCGCACCGCAGAGTCGGCAGCCACGATCAACTTCAGAGCATCAGAAAGCTCTGAGAATGCGTTCAATGCATTGACATCATTTTGAAGAAGTCTTTTTCCGTAGTTGAGCATTTCGCTACGCGCATCGGCGCTTTCCGCTACTGCCTCGGCAATATAGCGGCCTTCTTCATCACTGAACAGATCATGAAAGCCCTCAATCGCTCCCGCGATAGAGAGCAGTGTTTCTTTGGTACCGGGTATTGAAGAAATCAAACCCGAGAGATAGTCGATACGATCCGCAGAAACCTCATCGTCGATCGCCTCATCAACTGCCACCACTACTTGATCAGTACTCTGCAGATGGGCAATCTGTTCATCTAATTGAGCATGCGCATAGGTATTGTCTTGCTGCACGCGATACCAATGAAGCCCCATAAGCCCGATCAAGGCCAAAAGAATGATACCTGTTACCACAGAGACAATAGTAATCAGACGCTTACGCCGTAAACGCTGACGCTTTATCTCACGCCAGCGCCGTTCATTCTGGCGATGATAGGACTCAAGTCGCGCGATAGATTCGGAGGTAAGTTGGGGATATTGCAGCGCACGAACATCGTCGAGTGACCACACGCTCGTAGGAGACTCAGCAGACGACAACGAAGATGACTGACTCAAAACAATCGATGAATGTATCTCAGCCTCATCACGATGCTCTGATTGAGAAGAGCTCGTATAAGAAAAATGAACAGCTGAAGCACGGTGTCTGGTATGAGCCCCCTGTTGAATGGGTTCCCGACTCCTTTGTGCTTCATCATATTGAGCGTTGCCCATGTTTTTAGAGATGGCCCGGTGTTGAGGCCTTCTTCCGGGCTCGTCAGTACTCTTTTTTCTCACAAAACTCCCAAAGAACGTCGTTCTTCGGGTAATATTGTCGCAGAAGGTCACATGATTGAATGCTTTTGGTACCAATAACCCGACAAAAAGCATTCCCGCGAGTAAATGAGACACATGAATTCTTTCAATGCAACACAGAGACTTACCGCTCTCTATTGTTTTCTCGCCGCACAGACTCATCCGGTCAATGCAACGACGATTCGCGCTCACGTCAATGGGTATGATGCCCATGAGACTGATGAAGCCTTTGAACGCAAATTTCGTCGGGATCGTGGCGAGCTTGAACAACTTGGCGTGCTGATCGATGAGCACCAAGGCTATTATGAGTTGATGCAACCTGCCCTTGAGCGTCGCGCGCTTCATCTCGATGCCGAAGAAGCTGCTACGCTACGAGCCTGCGGAGCCTCGGCCCTCAGCAACCCTTCCCTTATCCCCCATGCTGAACTTCTCCGTGCATTGAACAAACTCACTGATGACCCGATAGAGTACGTCAGCAACCTTGAACACATTGATGAATTTGAAGGTAGAAATAGCGAGCCCGCAATTCGCATTCTTTCTGCTCTTCAAAACAATAAGACTCTTACGTTTTCCTATACCACCAGTAAGGGCAAGAGCGGCGCTCGCACGCTAGACCCCTATACTTTGCATTGTGTGAAAGGCGACTGGTATGTCAGTGGGCTCGATCGGACAGCCGCTCATGATACGCTTCCAGTCGCACCGAAAGTGAAAACATTTCGATTTGATCGCATGGAAGATGTTCGCCTCGTCAACCCCAGAAAGATGCTGCCCGACTTCGAATTGCCTCCTGATTATCATACCGAAGAACCCTCGTTTTCCTTTGATATCGGTTCTGAGCATCTGGAAGTAACGCTATTTTTCGACATATCGAATCTCTGGAAAGCCGAGACTCTCATAAAAGGTCGAGGAACGTCTACACTCACCGAAGAAGGGCTATTTTGGTGTCTGCCTGTAGCCGACCGTAACAGATTTTTCGAATGGCTTGCCCTTAACACACCAGATGTCAAACTGGTAGAACCACGAGAGCTCATCGATGAATGGATTGCGCGATTGTCGCACATCGCCCTAGAGAAAGGAGATTTCGATGGCTCGCCCCAATGAGCATGAGCGAATCTCCCGTATATTTTCTATTCTTCATCTGCTGAAAAGAGATTACTTTTACTCCTTTCATACGCTAGGACGTTTGATGGGAACCGATGACAAAGAAGCACGCGACGTAGTCGAACTTCTTTCAACGATTGATATGCAAGAGTACCGTCCTTCCTTCTTTACCGTAGGCGCAAACGAGCACTCAGCCCTTGAAGCAGGAAAAGAGCTTATCGATACAGAGGAAGAGGAAGACCCTATTGGCATATGGGTCTGGGATGATTTCCATCCGTTTGATCAACCCTTCAATTTTTCACGCGCAGAAGCTCTCGCTCTCAATGCCGCGCTCGACTATATGGGTGCTGCACCGACGGCGCCACTGAGGCAAAAGATATCGTCTTATCTGTTTGGAATGACCCATGACGAACCCGAGACACGTATTCTCATTGATGTTGCGACTCATGAACAGCATATGAGCCGCTTATCGTATCTTGTCGAACACACACAACCAGCGCGCATTGTTTACCGTCCTCAAAGGACGAATGAAAATCAAAACTATCTCATCGAGCCACAGCGTGTCTATGCAAACAAACTAGGTGATTGGTACGTTGATGCATTTCTTGCAGAGACATCGTCAGATGGCATAACTGAGAAACCCCGAACGTTTAGAATAGACCGAATTGTTTCGATTGAAGAACTTGCCGGTCATTTTGAGCGCCGTCCGTATCAAGAGGAACCCTTCTTCGCACGACTGGAGAAGGCTCCTGTCGCTTTAATCAACATGCCCGATGACGAGCCTGTTGAAGAACGCGACTGGCCTTGTGCATCTATCATCAAACAAGAGGCAGGTCAAAAAATTATCGCCGTGCCCTTCGTGGATACGGAATGGCTAACGCGACGTATCATAGGTAAAATGGGTCGTGCCCGTGTCTTAGAGCCCATTTCTCTTCGAGATGATGTTTGCAGACGCGCTGCAGCAATGTGCAATGATGTGTATGGTGGCGCTGACACCACTAGAGAATCAGGGGAATTATCGTGATTGATGATGCAACAACTACACCCGCGCCGACGCCTACTTCAAACCATAAGAAACGTGGACCGCTCTCTATGGTATTGCGCATAGCGCTTGGTCTTCTCGCTATTGTCATCGTGACAGTAGGCGCATATGTCATCTACGTGATCTGTTCTTATCATCGTATCAGCGACTACCAGACTCTTGAGGTTGTCTCTCCCTCCAAATCCGCGAGCACCGATGCGCTCACCACGGGGACACCGTATTGTGCCATAACCTACAATGTAGGATTTGGTGCTTACGTGCCCAACTACAGCTTCTTCATGGACGGCGGAGAAAGTTCTCGAGCGGAGAGTGCCTCTAGCTGCACGGCTGCACTAGTGGGTGCCGCATCCTATGTAAGCACTCAAAATCCAACGATCGTGCTCTTTCAAGAACTTGATTTGAATTCTGACCGCAGCTATCATCAAGATCAATATCAGCAGGTACACTCCGTAATGACAAACTATTACAGCGACTTTGCCGTCAACTATGATTCGGCCTATCTATTCTATCCGTTCTCTAAACCCATAGGTGCCAGTCGTTCAGGCATAGCCACGTTTTCTGAGTACCCCATCTCAAGCGCACTACGACGCAGCCTGCCCATGCCAGACGACTTGTCAAAGCTTGCAGAGCTTGACCGTTGCTATACCATAAGCCGCACAAAGGTCACCAACGGACATGATTTGGTAATCTATAACGTTCATCTTATTGCCTACTCAAGCAGCGGAACCGTACGTCAGCAACAGATCGATGCGTTGATGAAAGATATATCTAGTGAAATTGCACAAGGGAATTATGTAATCTGCGGAGGAGATTTCAACAGTGAATTGCGTGCCTCAGAAGCATCTTTGGAAGCAAGCTGGGCACAACCATTTCCTCGTTCATCCATCCCTGACGGTGCGCATATGGCTATTGATCTTCTTGATACGAGTAGCCTCGATGCTCTCGTCAACAGCAATCGAGATGCGGGACAGCCGTACACTCCCGGCAAGACAGCAACCTATATGCTCGACGGTTTTATCATCTCAGACACTATAGAAATGACCGGCTATCAGACACTTGATAACGGATTTGCCTATTCAGACCATATGCCGGTACGCTTGGACTTCATTTTGAAATAGAAAATGCTCAGTAACACAAAAGAGCCACCAAACTATTCATAGTGAATTGTTCAACTCAACGTACGGCTAGTTCCAGCTACGAAAAATCGTTTGGTCACGATCGGGGCCAACTGAAATAATAGACAGAGGAGCTCCAGCCAGCTTCTCAAGATATTCGATGTAGTTGCGCGCCTCAACGGGTAACTCTTCGTAGCTACGACAATGAGAGATGTCGACCTTCCAGCCCGGCATCTCCTCATATACAGGAACAGCACGTTGGAAGTCAGCTTGGCGAGATGGCACCGTCTTATATATCTGACCGTCCACATCATAAGCCACGCAGATGCGTATGGTTTCAAGCACAGACAGTACGTCAAGTTTTGTGAGACATATATCAGTCAATCCGTTTACCTGCACCGCGTAACGCATAATAACTGCGTCAAACCAACCACAGCGCCGTTGACGCCCGGTGGTCACACCATACTCACCACCAACCTGAGTAAGCGTATCTCCTGTTTCATCCATGAGTTCAGTGGGAAACGGACCCATACCCACGCGCGTCACATACGCCTTGGCGATGCCGAGAACCTTCTCAATGTGACGGGGGCCCACACCGGTGCCAATGATAGCGCCACCAGATGTGCACGACGAGCTAGTAACAAATGGATAGGTACCATGATCGATATCAAGTAACGTACCTTGGGCGCCCTCAAAAAATATCCGCTTTCCCGCCGTAATCGCTTCATTCAAAAGCGCTTCGGTATCCACGATCATGGGAACAATGCGTTTAGCATATGCCATATACTGTTCGGTTATCTGGTCTACGGTATAAGGAGCGAGATCGTGTACTTTGGTAAGAATAGCGTTTTTCTGCGTGAGTACCATAGCAAGTCTTTCGCGGAAACGCTCTTCATCTTCAAGATCTTGCATACGCAGGCCGATACGTGCCACTTTGTCCTGGTACGCAGGGCCAATACCGCGATTGGTTGTGCCGATTTTCTTGTCGCCTAGCTTGGCTTCTGAGGCGCCATCACAGTCGACATGATAGGGCATGATGAGATGAGCATTGCTCGAGACGATCAGACGTTGCGTGGAAAATCCAGCATCTTCAAGATGATCCATCTCCTCAAGAAGCACGCGAGGATCGATCACACAACCATTGGCGATAACGGGAACACAATTTTCATACATGATTCCTGAGGGAATAAGATGTAGTGCAAGCGTAACATCTCCGTGAATGACGGTATGCCCCGCATTATTGCCCCCTTGATAGCGAACAACGTAATCATAGTTTTGTGCGAGGAGGTCGGTGATCTTCCCTTTACCCTCATCGCCCCATTGAGCTCCGACAAGAACTGTACCAGACATGTAGGATATCCTTTTCTACCTATGCGCAACAGCGATACTGATCATTCCAAAGCAACGTATCCTCAAGACCCGCCCATTATAAAGCGATACAATTGATGCTAGGATCAAGTTGCCGTAAAAGCATAACAATTTCTTGATGGCTCGTCGACATGATAACTTGCCGATGACGAGCCAACTCTATCAGAGCGCGAGCAGCACCTATTCGTCGGTTATCATCAAAATGTACCAGAATATCATCGGCGACAACCGGCAATCCACGACCCACATCATCGGCGACAATCAACACAGCGATACGTAAAGCAAGATACACCTGCTGCAACGTACCCGTTGACAAAAATTCAGGAGAAAACTCTCGATGAGCAGCATCGCTGATGATGATGCGTTGGTCTGGCGTAATGCGCACGGCATTCCATGCACCACCGGTAATCAGCGTCAACAGTTCTCCTGCATGACGCAGCAGCACCGGCTGAGCGTCTTTTTCCCAAAGTTCGATAGCCTGCTGAAGCAAATACTGCGCGATCACGAGCTCAGCACGACGTTTCATACTCTGTTTTAATTGAGCGTCAACAGCAAAACACATGCGTTTTGCCTCTTCGAGGGCGGTCTCGTCAAGCCCTTCGCGCAACATCTGTTCATACTCGCCAGCACGATGAATACCATCGTCTAGCTCATACTTGGCGTCGGCTGCTTCATGTTCAAGCTGGTCTACCAACAAAACAAGTTTCTCGTTAAGCGCATCAACTGTCTGAACATCAAATTGCTCCATAACAAGATGTTGTTTTCTTTCTAAAGAAGCAATATGACGTTCCGCGGCAGCACAAGCATCTTGCAGCGCCTCCCACTGACCTTGAAGATGAGCCATCGACCTGCTACGCTCATTAAGTAAAGGCAACTGCGCGATAAGCTCTGAGAAAAGCGCTACCGCCGATGCCCCATCCATTACCCTCGCGTCGAAACGCCGTGCATGCTCAACCAGTATCTGCTCCTGATCATGACGCTTTTTTTCTGCTTGCTTAAGAAATAACTCCGCCCGTGCCACCGTTGTCATCAGTGACTGCATCTCTGATGCCTTCTGCTGCTCCGCCAGTGCATCCTCAGCGAGAGGAGTCTTCTTCCTCAAAGCTATGAGCATCGTGAATATACCCGCCGCACCCTCAAGACCGGCGAGAGCGTAATCCACCATCGAGTTTGTCGCGTATCCCACCACACCGGTAATCGCGCCGATAATGATGAGTAACAAAGCAATCAGAAAAAAGCGATGATTCTCACTCGAACGGCCTTTGCGCATAGCGGATGCCTGAATTACTCTCGGGGAAGGAGTGGCGAGAGTTTCTCCCTCGACGCCACAAAACACGGCAAGAGCCTCAGCAGCGAAAGCAGCTTCGGTTTTTCTTTCTTCTTCCCGCGCATAAGCACTGCGATAGATAGTGACGGCCTCCTGAAAAGCAGGAAACTCCTTCTGACGTTCAAGGCGATAAGCCTCATGAGGAGAAAGTGCGTCATCGCTTTGCAGTCTCTTATGAGTTTCTGCCTCTTCCCGTCGTAATGAATCTCGTTTTTCTCGAGCCTTCAGAAGATCGGCTCCCGTTCTGCGTGTAGATTCTTGAAGAGAGATCAGGTCACGTGTGCGCTGTTCACTATAAGACAAGCGCGTGCGAATCTCTGTTAATCTCATCGACAGCTCTGCAGCTTGAGCTCGAATTTCAAGTAAATCCCCCGAACGACGTTGCAACGCACGTTCTATGGCCTCAGCTTCTTCTAACTGATGCTTGAGGCGAATAACAGCGCCTTCAACATTCTTGCGCTCTGACCCTGATTCTTTCACTTGTCGCGTTATCGTCTCATAGACGTCCACGGGCGAAGCAAGGTTGCCAGCGCTTGCCGACAGCAATTTTGAAAGCGCGTTGCTTTTAACCTCTAGTTCAGATAATTCAAAGGAGTCGAAATTGAAAATGGAATTATAGGTTATCTTGTCAGTACTCTGCGTGAGATCCCTGAAGGCCTCGTCCCAAAATACTCCGCGATGAGTGATAACGGTCATCTGTTCGGTTGTTTCAGACGAACGGATAAGTTCCCATTCGCCCACATCGCCTGCCATTACCAAAGATCCCGCACGCCGCCGATGAGCACTACGTTTGGGCACACCCTGAGAATCAAGTGTTCCGGAAAACGGTTCGTAGGGATTAGGAGTCTCCTTGCGCGTCAGCCACCCAAATAGTATCTGGCTGATAAATGATGAAAGCGTTGACTTCCCCGCTTCATTGACACCAAACAAAATATTAAAGCCCGGCTCAAAGGGACCTATCGTCTGCTGATTGTATTTTCCAAAACAGGTAAGAATAGCTTCTTTGAGAAAAACATTCCCCTTGTCGACAGTTTGATCACTCATAATCATCACCGCTGTTCACCAGCAGCTCAAGACATCGGTCCGTCGCACGTGCAAGCAACTCTGCAGGAGAACAGTCTCTAAACGCATAGTCAAGATGATCGGTGGTAGAAAGTTCATCAAGCAATGCAGCGAGACGCGAAGGATCCCTCTCAAGATCATATGACTGAGCAAGCAGTACAGAAGGAAACAGGCCTTCGTTCATAAGAACCTGTCGATCAATAACCGGATGTACGTGATTCGTAAGTTCAACAAAGTAGAAATCTTGATAATGAGTCTCCAACGCTTCAAGAAACTGATTACCCCTATAGGTATCAGTGAGTTCATGAAAGAGCGAGGATGTTCCGCGTAGATGAAGACGAATGAAATACTTCAAACGAGCTTGTATGTGATCTTTCAGTAACGCCAGAAATCGTTGGTCTTCTTCAAGCATCCGTTCAACATCGAGCAAAGAGACACAGTCGGTCACATCTAGCACTATCTCTTGCCAGACAATACGGGATGTAGGTATGCGCTCCACCGTAGTGACCTTGTGATCATCAACATGCACCCAACAACAGCTCTGCATGCCATCATCTTTTTTCTGCATCCCCTGAGGAGGTCCTGAATAAACCAGCGGGGGTATCCGATATGCCTCAGGTGGTTGATGAATATGGCCAAGCGCCCAATAGTCGATACCGCGATCCCTGAGCGTTGCCGGTTTAATCTCGATGGGCTCTGGATTGAGAGAAAGGCCGGTATGCAGCACACCTATCGTATAGATGTCCTGCAATGGATAAAGGTCACTCGGCGATACGTCTTCGGTGCCCGCAGCACATGTAATATACTCAAGCCCTTCTGCGCGAGAAAGTCCTTTTGAAAGATCATCGAGAGGTTTATTTATCAGCCAGCTGCGCCCCACCAATAGCGCAACGGGTTCACCGGTATCTGAGTCACGGTGCAAAAATGCGCAGGGAGCCTCCGGCGAAAATATGTGCACGTTGGAAGGCAACGTAGTAATTTCTCGCGACCAGATTGAATAATGATCATGATTGCCCGTGACCAGATAGACGGCAATGCCTGAATCTTGAAGATGCTTCATACCACGCACAAATATGCTGAGCGCCTTATAGGAAACCTGTTGTCCATCGAAGATATCGCCAGCAATGATAAGAAAATCAACCTGTTTACTTATACATAGCTGAATAAGATCATCAAACGTGTGATAGAGCACCTCACGCACCGCTTCGCGCAATGCCTCTGACAGTCGAGCGAGTCCCTTGAATTCACGCCCTAGGTGCAAATCGGCTGTGTGTATGAAAGTGAATTCATGCCGCATGGTATCGCTAGTTACGCGAATACAGATCGGAAAATCTTGTCATTTCCTTTTTGAAGGAAAGGTTCACGTCGGCAAGTGGTCCGTTTCTATGTTTGCCGATGATCACCAAAGCCGTCCCATCTTCGGGGCGCCCCACCTGAGATGACTCTTCCTCAGAAAGAGAACGATCAATAAACATGACCACGTCAGCGTCCTGCTCGATAGAGCCTGATTCGCGCAGATCAGAGAGCATCGGCCGGCGATCACGTCGGTTTTCGACATTACGCGAGAGCTGCGAAAGTGCTACGATGGGTATTTTGAGCTCCTTGGCAAGCACCTTGAGCCCACGCGAAAACTCCGCAACCTCAAGGTGACGATCTCGATTGGGCCGTCCTTTTGATTCCATGAGTTGGAGATAATCTATAACGATGAGCCCACTTTCTGCTCCACGTAACTGCCGACGAGCTTTACTACGTAATTCCGTAAGAGAAAGTCCTGGCGTGTCGTCAACCCAGAAATCAAGCTTTTCTAAGTCGGCTGAACCTTTAACCAGCAACGTCCAATCAGCTTCAGTCATCGTAGCATTACGCATCTTGTGTTGATCAATATGAGATTCGCAGCATAATATACGTTGTGTCAACTGCTCACAGGGCATCTCCAATGAGAAGAAACAGACGCGCGTACCCGTCTTTGCGGCATTGACCGCCATGTTCAAAGCAAAAGCGGTTTTTCCCACGCCCGGTCGAGCGGCAAGAATAATAAGATCGCCCGCTCGCATGCCCGCAAGAACCTTATCGATATCGCGAAATCCGGTTGAAACACCTTGAATATTAGATTTTGAAAGCGCGAGGCGCTCAAGTAATTCATACGTCTCTCCTACTGAATCAGAGAGCAACTTAAATGAGTTTCCAACCCTCTTCTGAGTCACATCGAAGATGAGCTTCTCAGCTTCTTCGACTACTTCGTCAGCATTATCGGGAGCATCATAAGAAAGCGCATTGATCCGTGTGGCGGCACGAATCAGATCGCGTAGTAACGCCTGACGCTCTACGATACGCGCATGGTAACTCCAGTTGGTAATAGCAAAGGAGTTCTCTCCTAACTCAAAAAGGTAGGCCTTACCACCTATTTTATCAAGATTAGATTGCGTTTCCAGCCTATCGGATACCGTCAGCTGATCGATGGGAAATCCTTGGGCATCGAGGTCGACCATCGCTTGAAATATAAACTGATGAGCCGGACGATAGAATTGTTCGGCGTTAAGACGCTCAAGAGCCTCAGCGCAAACCCCTTTATCAAACATCATGGCAGCGAGAACTGCCTTTTCAGCATCATTGTTTTGGGGAATCATCTGAGCAGGAAAACCGCCGGAAGATTCTCCTCGATAGGATTCGTCTGTTGCTCTGCGATCTTCGTAGGACATAACAACTCCTTGTTTTTAGCCTCTGGATTGTACATGGTACCAGACCTGAGAGACACTTTCGATGAAGCTGTTTCAGCGTATCTCATCTATTTTTTGAAATACCCAATATTGTCAAAGGCTATTGTGAAAATACTAAGCCGCAAACAAGCCGCTTTTTGTAAATTTTCACATTTTTCACAGGACTCAGTGAATTGTTTTCTACAGCTTTTTCTATTTTCATTTGCGATTTTCTCTCCATATTCAAACACCAAACTTTTCCACATGCGACAATAGCACATACATCCAAACATCGAAATATTTCTTGGTGAAGGACCTATGATATCGTTTCCTGAAATAGACCGAATAGGTTGTAAAAAATCATCATTTGAGGGTGTCGTTTTTGATTTTGACGGCACCCTTGCGGATTCCATGCATGTCTGGGATAACGTTGACCGCCACTTTTGTGATCGCTATGGTTTGGTATTACCTGCCAGTTATAGTGATTCTATAGTGGGCCTCGGCTTTGAAGGAACCGCCCAATATTTTATCGACGAGCTCGGTCTTAAAATGAGTGTTGAAGAGTGCTGCGAAAAATTCAACGAACTTGTCTATGAAGACTATCGTAGCAACATCCGTTTGAAGCCTGGTGCTTACGACTATCTCAAGAAACTTGCCGCACGAGATGTGCCGTTAGCCATTGCCTCTTCGCTAAACGTCAAGCTTCTCACCGCCGGATTAGAGGCAAACGGTATCCATGATCTTTTCCGTTCATTTTCTCTCTGCGATGAACTGAGCACGCACAAACGAGAAAGTACCGTCTTTCTTGCGGCGGCCGATTCCATCGGCATTGAGCCTGAGCGCTGTCTAGTGTTTGAAGATATCGTGCCTGCGGTAAAGAGTGCTCAGCGTGTCGGTATGACTACCGTCGCCGTTCTTGACGACAGTGAAGCACAAGACAGTAACACCATCATGCACGTTGCTGATGGCTATATTAAAGACTTCACTCAGCTACTCTAAATATCATGAACCACCCCTCAAAGGGGTGGTTTGCTCTGGGCCTATAAGGCCAAGGTGTACCGGCAGCGCCTAAAGGCGCTTGTCTTTCTCTTCGTTCAAGCCGTATTGCCGTTAACTCGTAGCAAGCCGCTTGAAGCGGCTTTTGTATTACCTGACTACCCCTTAAAGGGGTCTTCGTATTCTTTGATGCTCAATTTATCTAATGCGATATCGTGGGCTTCCTGTTCCCTGATGTACTTCGCGATAGTCGCTTCATTGAGACCGACAGTCGATACATAATAGCCTTCTGACCAAAAGTGCCGGTTTCCGAACTTGTATTTCAGGTTTGCATGTTTATCAAACATCATCAGGGCGCTTTTTCCTTTCAGATATCCCATGAAACTTGATACCGATACTTTAGGTGGGATACTTACCAGCATATGCACGTGGTCGACCATGAGATGTCCTTCGATAATCTCAACCCCTTTGTAGCTGCACAACTGCCTGAATATCTCTCCTAATGAATCTCGATATTGATTGTAGATTGCCTTCCTCCTATACTTCGGAGTGAACACGACGTGGTACTTGCACATCCACTTCGTGTGCGACAAACTATGTGCTTGGTTTGCCAAACTGACCACCTTCCCTTTGTAGCAGATACGACTTGAACACTTGTATCCTACTACTTGGTAGGTGGTCTTTTTGGATGTGGTGAAACCTTCGACGCGCACCCGCATAGCGGGTGGTTGTTTGTCTCCGCTACTACGTAGCGAAGACAGGCTTGAAGCCTGAATACCAAGGGCCACCGTTGGTGGCCCTTGGTGCGTATTCATACTGAATACAAATACTATTCCGTGATGTCTTCGGAAACAACTTCCTCTACAATCACTTCTTCTACAACTGTCTCTGCCTCAACAGGATTCTCGTACGTATCCCCAACATTGAGAATAAGTACAGCCTTTATGTCACGGTAGATCAGTATATCGACCTCATGCTGTCCTGCAGTCTTGATGGCCTTGTGGATATAGATCTTCTTCCGATTGACCTCAATTCCGAGTTGCTCCTGAATTGCATCGGCAATTACCTGAGCCGTAATCGAGCCAAACAGTTGACCTTCCGCACCAACTTTTGCGACAACAACAACAGACTTTCCGTTGAGAGCCTCAAACATCTTGTCTGCAGTATCGACGCGTGCCGCTTCGCGCTTTTTAATGTTGTGCTTGCGCAATTCAAGCTGCTTCAGGTTTCCTTCGGTTGCCTCAACTGCAATACCGCTTTTAAACAGATAGTTTACGGCAAACCCTCGTGAAACTTCGACGACATCGCCTTCGCCGCCCTTACCTTTAAGTTCTTGAAGCAAAATGATCTTCATAACTATACCGCACCTCCCTAAGAACGCGATTTGCGATCAACACGACCGCTCACCACGGGTACGGTATAAGGAACCAACGCCATCTCGCGAGCACGTTTGATGGCAGATGCGATCTCGTGTTGATGTTGGGTGCATGCACCGGTAACACGACGCGGCTTGATCTTGCCACGATCAGTCATATAACGACGCAACAAATTCGTGTCTTTATAATCAATGTACTCCACATGCTCTTTGCAGAACTGGCAGTACTTCTGACGTGGTACGCGTTGATATTCGGCCATAACAAACCCTCCTTTTCTTTATCATTACCTGATGCTTAAAACATCGGTATCTCATTAATTGGTCTTCCTGCATGTACTAGAAAGGAATATCCTCATCATAGACTTCGATTTCAGGAGCAAGCGGAACCTGAGATCCACTTGTAGCGGAAGAACTAGGAGCAAATGTTCCTCCATCATTGCGAGCAGTCAGAAACTCAATCTCGTCAACTATGACTTCAATCTTTGAGCGTTTCTGTCCGTCGCGTTCCCATTGGCTCCAACGCAGTTTGCCTTCAATGGCTACTTTGGATCCTTTACTCAGAAAACGAGCTACACCTTCGGCGCGTGCGCCAAACATGGTGCAATCTATGAAATTAGGATAATCTTCCCATTCTCCCGTGCTTTGATTCTTCCTACGGTCATTCACCGCAACTCCGAATCCAAGCACCGGCATGCCACTGGTGGTAGCGCGAAGCTCAGGATCACGGGTCAAATTACCACTGATGATTACCTTGTTGATGCTCATAACTCCTCACTTTCCTCGCCGCAGTTGACACATGGTACTCCAATATATTCTGTTAGATCATCCTACGCCTTGTCGAAACGACAGGTTATCATGTAGCGAACGATGTCTCCCGTAATATGGAGAACACGATCAGTCTCAGCAATAGTTTCGGGAGCAGTATGGAAATTGATCAGAGTGTAGTTTCCGTCTGTGAGATTATTAATCTCAAAAGCAAGTTTGCGCTAGCCCCCATTCGTCGACAGAATCAACGATACCACCGTTGCCCGTGATCAAAACATCGATCTTTTTCATCAGAGCGAGACGAGACTCCCTCTGTCAAGCGTCGGGTCGGTAAAAGAACAGTAATTCATAGGCCTTCATTAGGTCACCTCCTTTGGACTGACGGCCCCGAGCATGAAGGCATCTCGGAGCAGGAAAATAACCGTTGTATGTTACCATGCTCTCATCATCGAATCTTTACTCGGATGGCCTCAGGTGAAATCTCCCATCAATCCACATATCATCTGCTCATTAGTTACCACTCAATTCACCGTACCTACGTCTTGCCGTACCTACGTTTGTCCCATGAGAATTTCCACAGCGCCTATGAATGCATTAAACCACCTTTATCGCATGTAGGGAACATTTTGTTTCGATGCAGATAGTATCTATCCAAATGATTGGCTGGTCATTACGCTATACTATGTGGGGTTTTGCCAACAATTAACAGAAATCTGACAGGGATATGAATACTTCCGTCCTCATCATCTTTGAAGCCGAATGATCGCACCAGTAGATTGATGCGCCCTTATCCTACCTCAAACGCTTCCCTGAATCATCGATATCGTCAGCTTGGTAGGAAAGCGACGAGACACCCTACTCTTGGTTTACCGGATGTTCGCTTTTTTCTTGGGGTATCGGTATATTGATCTTCGCATTACTGGGTGATCTATACAATTCCCTTCCCCTTCTTCCCCTAGCAACCATAACGGGAGCAGCTATCCTCGGGCTTATCACCGGCATTCTCGCTCATCATGTTGCACGTACCTACTATGTAATGCCACGCGGGCTCTGTTTTCTGAAAACCACTACTAACTCGACGGATATTAAGAGAAACTATACCGCTTGTTTGTTATCTGCTCTTCTTGGTGCTTTCCATCATCTTCTGGAAACCCGTAAACATAACTCTTGTGATAGCAAGTATCTATGCATCCCTTTTGGCACTACTGTTCAGAAAGTACGGGGAAGCTGATTTTCTCATCTGTTCGATCGCGTTATTTGTTGCTCCCACGATACTGGTATTTATGGGATTCATCACGCCCTAACGCCTTTGACACCATGCTTGACAACACACTCGTAGCAGAGTCTATCATTCTCACCGTCCTATGGCATTCAGCGCTCGAGGCACACCTACGTTCGAAGCGAAGATGAGGTCGACCTTGACCTTGTAAAACAGATGCTGATCTCAAAAAAGCCTGCTCAGCCGCTTACTGGCGAGCGTCTTTTGCACCGGGTACATTGAGCCTCGTCTTATGGGACTCTTGCTTGAACTGCACAAAAGACGATAATGATGTTGTGGCTTATGAATCACAAATTGCCTTCTCAAATATGTGGGGGACCCGAAGCAAGCGATTTGCTTTCATCGGCACTTGAAGATGAACAAGCAGTCAAGATGCTCGAAAATCTTCCCGAACACATCAAGGTGATACTTAAGGAAGAGCAGGCCGAAACTTTCGATCAAACTCGAGTACATCAAGAGGAAGTTGAAAACGAGGCACGTAAGCTTCCTACCGCTTGCAAAGAAAGCTACGAACGTCTCATATCTCTGGCTCAAGGCCAAAGAGTGCTCGTCAAGCAAGCACAACTGGTCGCCATTGAAATACTTGGATGTGTGCACACACCTCGTGCGTATGCCGCTCTCATGGAAGGACTTCTTTCTGAAGCACCTGAGATTATACATTCAGCAGAAACGGCTTTTTACGGTGCCGATCCGAGCGCAATGGTATATCTGGAAAAGTTTTTTACCAACCGCCAGGCCGCTATTCGCATACGAGCAATACGAGCGACCTTGCAATTGTTAGCGTTCTGGAATCGTCAAGATTCTGATACTGCCGACACCATCCACGCTCTTCTCGAGCCTTCGCTCCCTACGCTTCTCTCCGATCCCGACAACAGAGCACGCGCGCTTGCTCTCTCGCTTCTACCCATAAAGCGACCACGCACGCTAACATATCTTCGCGAACTGGGAGAGTCTGAACCAGAGAACTCACTAGTTGGCGCAGAGGCTCGACGCTTGCTTAATCGCACCACTCATGTCTAATGTTCAAAAATTATAAGAAGATGGGCGATCCATCCTCAATATACTGAGGTTGAATCGCCCATCATGCTGAAACTATGAGAATAGCTATTCTCTAGTCACCGTCGTTTTTTGTGGCATCACTTGAAGTTGTTTCATCTGCTGATGAATTCTCAGCGGAAGCCTCGGGGCTCACTGCAGATGGTGAATCCGGTGTGTCCTGAGCCGGAGTTTCATCAGGAGCGACAGGATAAACCACCGCAGCCGCTGCATCAGGACCCGCCGTCTCAAAGGGCAGAGGATCGTTCTGGCCCTTCCAATGCGGCACATCGAAGTGAGAACACCAGATGCCGATAGAGCGTACGACCAGTCCCGTAACAAAAACCTCTAAGACGAGGAATATGTAGGTGAATACCAAGCCCACCAACAACAACACGGGGATCGCAGAGAGAAGAGAGGTCGCGAGACGAGATATCGTGTCGGTAGACCCTGTGCCAGACGCTGCAGCGGTAGCCAAGCCGACAATGGTTGAACCCGCCAAGGCTATGACTATTCCGCAGAACAACAAGCACAGAATAATAGTCGGAATCAATATCAGCAACGAAATGCCAAATATCTTAAGCTGCCCTTTCCAGTCCTTTTTAAACATAACCCAAACAGGTTTGATCTGTACACAGGGGGAAAATGAGTTATAAATGGTAGCGCGCATTGCCGCAACCTGTGCCATCATACCCCAAATAATAGCTATCACGATAATTGCTATTTGTAGAATAGCAAACACGAGATATCCCAACAGAGGTATATTCTCAACAGCAACAGACAGCATGCTTACAATTTGTGAAGCGAAAGCAAAAACAAATGTCCATATGAAAACAATTGCCCAAGCATACAAACCTATAAGCAGGTTTTTTTCGGAAAATAACTTTCTCTTGGGGAAGGATGACTCCACGCCCCACGCAGCATCTTTAGCCCAATTGTAGAAATAACCATATAAAACGATTTGTCCAAATATAGGGATGAATTGGACCAGTGCCAATAAAAGAACCTGTTTTCCCCATCCCTTTTCTGATGTCATCGCATGCCATGATTGTTTGAAATATCCTGTTTGCATACAGCCCTCCGTTTGTTTTTATATACCCGTTTTGCATACCATTGTCATCGCAACACAAAATGTCTATGCGACAACACATAATACATGATGAAAACTATAACAGAATTGTATTCTATACCTCAGTGTCATCATCCACAAGCAACGGAGTACCCTGCTGCCGGTCTGCCTTGAAAAAACTGGAAGTTTCGCCTATGCCCAGTAGTGCTTCCCCATAGGTTAGCGTGTCTCCCTCTTCAACGTAGGTAAACGCATACGCCTGAGCTTCCTCATCATCTTTTGTTGCCGCCTCCAAAATAATGGCGTCATGCTCTCCGTCGTCTAGATCGATGAACCCGTCATAGCAAAAAACGTACGCGTCAACCATAAAAGCATTTTTGAACACAGTCATTTCCGCAGAGTCAAAACACTCCTCGACGGTATCGCCCGGATGATTCTCAATGCAGAGATCGTCTCCTTTAACAAGAACCGTAAACGGCACCACAACGCCGCCCTGCTCCTGTTTTTGAACCGCCTCATCAAGTGCAAAGAACAAAACCTTCTCAAGTACCTCATCAAGTGTCTGCTCAGAAGTTTCCTCACTGTCTATCTCTACGATCACGGTAGCGTCGTCTTCAAATTCAGGCATATCTCTTACGTCGTCAGACATAATTATCTCCTCGTATTCCCTACGGAGTCGTGCAATACAGCGAAGCGACCCGTCCAATATTTTCGTGTATTCAGAGTATCCTATCGCTGTTCGTTCGTGAACAGATATGGGCGAAATCTGGGGAAATATGCGTTTTTAATCCCCCCTAAGGTTTCGTGTTATACTTTCCCTTGCGAAAAAGCAGGATATCATCTTGATTGAGAAAAGCAGCCGCAATCTTGCTTTCATATCTCACACGGAGAGTTGGCCGAGCGGCTTAAGGCGCACGATTGGAAATCGTGTATACGGCATAAACCGTATCTAGAGTTCAAATCTCTAACTCTCCGCCAGTAAGACACCGGCGTAGCTCAAACCACGGCACGCCGTTTTCTTAACCTCGCGGAGGGGTGGCAGAGTGGTTGAATGCGGCGGTCTCGAAAACCGTTTAGCGGGAAACCCCCGCTACGAGGGTTCGAATCCCTCCTCCTCCGCCAGATGATCAACGTTGGAACCCTCGCCAAGAGAAAAGCTCAGTGAGGGTTCTTTTTGTTGCCTCATGGTCGTGCCGGAACACCGGTGGCTGTTATCAGAGGTTGGTCTGCAGTTTTGATGCCGATTCTTGCCACAACCACGCACGGCAACGAAAAATTCGCCCGGATTACACCTCTTTCGATTCTGTTAAAAATATTGGATTCTAAAATTCCTTTTTTACTTCTTTAGTGTGTTGCCCTGAAGTTTTCTACATTTCACAAACCCACTGATGCTGTCGATGCCACACAGAATGACAAAGATGATCATAAACACCAGCGATCCTCTGCTGAGGATGACTTCCACCCCGCCGACCGATGTGTTGAAAACACCTGCAATATAAGAAAATAGGCTTTGATTGAATAGACTGTGGTCATTCAGCATCAGGCAAACCAGAAGGACTATCCCTAGGTTATTCAAAGTATTGATGATTGCCAACGGCAAGGTCCACCTTAAGACTAAAAATTTGTAAATCGACAAGCCGAGCTGGATAACTGCCAGGATTGCTATTGCCGGTATATAGTTTTGTAACTGAACAATATCAAAAAAAGGACCGACAAGCTGCAGGCTGTTGTCTCTCAACTCATACCAACTAAACAATTCCGGTCTGAATAGAAGAATTGATGTAAAAACAACGGTGAAGAAAAGGGAGATAACTATCTCAGAGCGTTTGATTCTACTTCCGGGGTGTTGGACTATCGGTGGAAGATCATCAACAGACCATTTCTTCTTTTTTAAGGGTAGACTTCCTTCTTGTATATTCACTCGTTCCAGCAGCACAAAAATAAGTGTGACCCATAAAAAAGCCATTACGGCGCCTTCGAAAGCCGCCGACAAGACATCCACAATCATGGCGGATATATGTTTGGTAGGCTCAGCTATAACTCCAATCAACGCTAGAAAGGCAAACGCAATGGCTGCGATGCCTACAACAAGCTTAAGTATGGGAACATAAGTGTCGTACATGGCTGGACCGATCAGGTATCTTTTTACCTGTCTGTATTCATTGGATAGAACGTTAGGGTTTCCAAGTTTCTCAAGGACTGTGCGGACATCTTCTTTCGTTGCATTATCCGGCAGCATATCCTCTATGTTTACACGAAGCTCCCGCGCGACATCTTCTCTTGTTTCTTCCGGCAGCCGTTCTGTAACGGCATGAACATAACGATCAATCATCTCCATTGTTATTGTCCTCCATCATCAAAACTTCGAGATTTTTCGCAATAGTTATCCATTCGCTTTTTAAGCGTCTATATACGTCTTTTCCTTCTTTACTTAGTTCGTAAAATTTTCTTGGACGGCTTTCCGAGGTATCCCAACGGCTGACTAGTAAATTCTGTTTTTCAAGCCTGCGAAGAAGGGGATAGAGAGTTCCAGCCTCGATCATTGCGTTTTTACTATCCAGCTTCTGCACGAGGGAGTAACCATACTCCGGCTGATTCAGTTGGCTGAGGACCGATAACACAAGGGTTCCGCGCCTGAGTTCTGTTGTAAGAGAACTAATCAATTCTTCTGTAGATTCCATCTCATCACCTCAAGAGAAGTATACTGTATGATATACAATATTGTCAATTTAACTATATTGAGTAAAAATTAATAATATCAGTATGTCTTGATGGGTTGATCGAAATTATTGATTCTGGTACTTGTTCCATCGACTAGGCTTCAGACACCTTTTTCCTACAAGCCTAATGCAATATCAGACAAGCTACCGCCTTTTCTTACGATATACTGAAACCAAAACATCGGAGTGTGGTGCTTGTATATGGATATGAAACCGATAATCGAAGCCTTGCCCTTAGCCATAGCAGCAGCTTTTTCGCCAAGCGGACTGCTCTTCGTGATGCTCATCATGTCGAGCAAAAAAGGTAAGAAGGGCGCACTGCTCTTCGACATTGGCGGCATCGCATTTCTAACTGCCGTGGTAGTGATCTTTGATCTTCTTTTCAATTTCGCTGGCGGGCAACGACATAGTGACCCAACAGTATCAAGTTATATCGATATTGCCTTGGGTATTTTGATCGTTTTCATCACTCTGAGAAATATCCTCACAAAGAAGAAGAAGGAATCTAAGGAGCTTCGTCTGCCACTGTTTATATGTGGCTTTATTTATATGGCAATAAATCTTTCTAGTTTAATACCTTTTATTGCCGCTGCTAAGACATTGTTCCTGTCTGACATCCCGCTGTTTCCTTATATTATCTCAATAGTGATTCTGATTATCATTACGATGTCGTTGATGCTTTTCCCCGTTATTGTTGAGTACATAATTCCAAAACAATCGCAAAAGGTCTTGGCACCCATAGAAACATTCATGCAGAAGCATGGAACGCTTCTCGCAAATGGTTACTTCCTCATCATCGCACTGTATCTGATAATCAAAAGTATTCTGCAGCTGGTCTGATTGGCTTGAACGCAAATACTCTTCTAAAGCGCAAACGCCGAGCGTCTTTGGTGCCTGCCTTAATTCGTACTGGAGGCGCTACTTGAATCTACGGTATTCTCTTCAACCGTAGAGGAAAATTCCGCATAGTCCTTCTCCCGAGGGCTCAAAACTTCTTCGTTAGAAGCAGGTGGAGAGGGTGCCGTGGGCGGTTTAAGAATATCCATGTTGACATCGTAAGAGAGCCCTTGTGGTATATCATATATCGTGATTAGCGCCTGACTGGCGAGAGCGTTCACGTATTGAGTGTAGACTATACTCTTCTTTTCAGAACCATAGTTGTTCCATAATGCTGTGCGTATATCAGAAGGAACACTCTCGACAGAAATAGCCGCGCCTTTAGAAACATAAAAATCATCAGTACACTTGATGATATAAATGCCATAACTGCAGGGAACAAGACCTGAGATTTGACCCACCGAAAGCGACTCTAGGGTGCTTTGATAGGCATCGGGGATCTCTGTTAGACTGCTCCATCCACAGTCGCCTTTTGCAGAAGACGAGGCCTTATCCGCCGAGTACTTAACTGCCGCATCTTCAAAACTTATAGTTCCTGCATTGATCTGATCGAGTATATCTTGAGCAGTAGTCTTCATGTCGTTAAACGAGGTATTCGCTGTCCCGACAATCAAAATGCACGAAGATCGTTTGCCTGAATACTTATAGGCATTCTGGAATATATATCCTGTGGTCTCTTCAGCAGCAGGGGAAACATTCCCCGTAACCTGCTTCTTCAGCCGATCATTCAAATCGCTCATCTCAAGTATCTGATGATAAGCATCTTCAGAATAGTAACCGCTTCGATACAGCGCACGCATCCACTCACTCTCACTTGAGAAATTTGCTCGTGCTGCTTTGATCTGCTTGTCGATAGCATCATTATCAGCAACGATGCCCAGACGGTTGCATTCTTGAATCACCAGCTCATCTTGAATGTACTGGTTGATAATCTTTACACGCAAAGTCTCAGGCGTAAGCCCCGCGGCACTTAAAACCTGTGCCCATGCAATATCAGAATATGATGCGTTGTCCTGATAACGCATCAGTTCAATGGCACGAGTGATTTCTCCTTCAGGAATCGAGATACCGTTTACTGTTGCCGCGGCACGCGTGTTGTCATATTGTGAGAAGACCGGATCAGTATTGGTAGTCGAAGAAGCACAGGCAGTCGGAAAAAGGCATGTGGCCGGCAAGACCATGCTCAGCATCAAAGCTGAGATCGCCATCGCTTTCTTCTTCGCCGGCCTCGCCACTCTGCTTGGCTCCTTCTATCAGACCCGGTTGCGTGCCTTCTTACGATCAACAGCAGAAAGAATGATCTTCCGCAGACGTATATTCTCAGGTGTAATCTCGACCAATTCATCATCTTCAATATATTCGAGCGCTTCTTCCAAAGTAAAGCGCGTCGGAGGTGTGAGTAAGATGGCGGCATCTGTTGACTTCGTACGCATATTGGTGAGCTGCTTACTCTTGGCAACGTTGACGACAAGATCGCCTTCACGAGAATGTTGCCCCACGATCATGCCTTCATAGCAGTCTTCACCGGGCCCAATGAACAAAGTGCCACGGGTCTGTAGCGTGTCAAGTGCATACGCCACTGATTTTTCCGTACTCATGGAAATCATCGAACCGTTCTTACGTCTCCCAATTTCACCATGGAACGGCCCATATTCGCTGAAGCGATGGAAAAATACGGCCTCGCCTCGCGTAACGTTGAGCAAGCGCGTACGCAGACCCATGATACCGCGCGTTGGAATTTTAAAGAGCAAGTGAGTCTGATCCTGACGGGGCAACATGTCAACCATCTCGCCACCAGCCGAACCGAATACCTCGATGACCTTGCCCGCATATTCGTTTGGAACCTCAACAGTAGCCTCTTCGATAGGCTCAAGTAAGCCGCGCTCATCCTTTTTGTAAAGAACACGCGGACGTCCCACCTGAAACTCAAATCCCTCACGTCTCATGGTCTCCATGAGAACAGATAAATGCAGGACGCCTCTACCGGCAACCTCTACACCAGATTTATCTTCAAGTTCGACAATGCGCATCGACACATTCGACTCTGCCTCTTTGAAGAGACGCTCTTTGAGTTGACGCGCGCCAACGATTTTACCCTCGCGCCCAACAAGCGGCGAAGTCGATGCCTCAAAGACTACCGCAAGCGTAGGCTCTTCGATAGTAATCGGATCGAGTTGAACCGGATTCTCGCGACTTGTGAACATATCACCAATGTCAGCATCGTCGATACCCACTACGGCAATAATGTCTCCCGCCTCAGCAGTCTCGGCCTCTTCACGTCCCAAAGCCTCAAAGGTATACAGACCCTTGACCTGGGCATTGTAGCGAGTTCCATCTTGCTTGATAACCAAGATGGGATCGTTGCGTTTAATAGAACCGGCATACAAGCGACCCACGCCAATACGCCCAACGAAAGGCGAATGATCTATGGTACAGACCTGTATTGCCAGCGGACCACTCGGGTCAACGTCGGGAGCAGGAATGGCCTTAAGAATCATATCAAGCAGTGGAATCATGTCAGTATTGTCATCATTGGGCTCATAACGAGCGTATCCCTCAGAAGCTGATGCATAGACAACCGGGAAGTCCAGCTGTTCATCAGTCGCTTCCAGTTCGAGCATAAGTCCAAATACCTCATCGAGGACTTCCTCAGGGCGTGCCCCGGGACGGTCAATCTTATTGATCACGACGAGTGGTGTCAGCCCAAGGGCCAATGCATGCTTGAGTACAAAACGCGTTTGCGGCATAGGACCTTCAAACGCATCGACGATCAGCAATGCTCCGTCTGCCATCTTAAGAACACGTTCCACTTCACCACCAAAATCAGCATGGCCAGGAGTGTCAATAATGTTGATCTTTACACCCTCATAACGAATGGAAATGTTCTTGGCCAAAATGGTAATGCCGCGCTCTCGCTCTTGATCGTTTGAATCCAAGACACGTTCTTGCACTTGTTGGTTATCTCTGAAAACTCCCGAAGTTCTAAGAAGCTTGTCTACGAGCGTGGTCTTACCATGATCGACATGGGCAATGATTGCGATATTTCTAATATTGTTCTGCAGCATAAGAGTTTCTGTTTTCTCCATCTATAGATCATGCGAATGGACCATCGCGGATGGCTTGTTCGCATCTCTGTGTTGTGTACAATTGACGATAATGCGTTAATTCTAATACAGTGTACGGAACAGATTAGGCTCTTCGCCGCCGGCTACAGGTTCCTCCGCCCAAAAACCATCCGTATCATCGAAACCATAGGGAACATAAGCAGAATACGCACAATCCATGCCCCGATCGGCAAATTCACAGATCAGAGCCTCCGCGCTTTTCTCGGTCTCTTCAATCTGAAAAAACCCATCATATACTATCGCATAGCACAAACTGTTACTGGGCAATTTAGCCACCGCCGCTCGCGCCGTTTCAAGACATTGGTCCGGGCCATCTTCGCTGTAGACCTCACATATGATTTCATCGCCCGCTTGAAAGCAAAGGGATGGCCATAATTCGTGTTGTTCCACCAATTCATCCAGACAGTTGCCAATGACCTCGCAGACAAATCTATCAAGCTCAGGGGTTATGGCTGAGGGCTGTACTGTCATGATCCTCTTTCTCCTTTGTCAAAATCACGCCTGAGATTCGATGGCCTGCTTCATGCGCTCAAGTTCAACAAGACGTTGATCAATAGCATTAATCTGACGCTGAGCATATATGATCTTGAGAAGTCCTGTAACCGCTGCAACCGGGCCGATAAGCATGACCACCGCAAAACGACGAAGAAATGGAATGGCACAGGCAAGAGCCCCTGCTACCAAAAGCCAGATTCCAATCTTTCGTGAGTCTCGCTCTGCGTCTCGCTGGGCGACAAGTTCCATGCGCGCAGTGGCAATAGCCTCGAGCTGAGAAGACCATGAACCTGAAGTAGTCGGTGGATGCCAAGCTGTCTGAGTTTGTGCTGCCGTACGAGTGTTGGGTGCACTACGACGAGAAGAGTGACTTTTGCCGTTTATCAAAACGTCTCTGGCTTCGTTTACCTGCTTAAATTGCTCTTCAGCACGCTTCTTGAGAGCCTCATTGCTCCCCTGCTTATCAGGGTGCAGTATTTGAGCCATCTCTTTATAGGCTTGCTTAACGTCGGCTTCAGTCGATCCCTCCTGAAGACCCAGTATGCGTAATGCCTCGTATCTGTTCATATATAGCCCCCATACGGGAGGTCATTCATCCTGAAACTTTGACCCTTGATGTATTGAGTGATTCTAACGTGTTTCTTACGCGCAGAGAACAGGCAACGCGAAACAAGCACAAGGCATACGAATTTTCTAAAGACAGACCATGATCACACCACTGTGCCCATACCCCATGCGTGATTATGAAAGAATAGCCTCGGCTACACGCAATCCATCAACAGCCGCAGACATGATGCCGCCCGCGTAACCAGCCCCTTCACCGCAAGGATAAAATCCCTTGATGTTTGCCTGCATAGAAGCGTCGCGCACTATGGTCACCGGAGAAGACGATCGCGTTTCGACGCCGGTCATAACAGCACCCGGTGCAGCAAATCCCCTCAAACGACGATCAAGACAAGGTAATGCCTCAGAGAGCGCATCAGCTACAAATGCTGGCAGACAACGTCTCACATCAGACCACGTTACTCCCCGCGGATAACTTGGTGATACGGCGTTTGCCGGGTCAATCTCTGTCTGCTCTGAAGAACGTCCTGCGAGAAAGTCCCCCACATACTGCGCAGGTGCTTGATAGCTACCGCCGCCCAGTTCGTATGCCGCCTGTTCCCAACGTCGCTGAAACTCCATGCCCGCCAAAGGGTGATCGCTACCAAAATCTGACGGCCGCACATCAACCAGTAGCGCCGCATTGGCATTATGCCCATCGCGCGCAAACGTACTCATGCCATTGGTCACCACACCCTCAATCTCGCTTGCGGCAGGGACAACGATGCCGCCTGGACACATGCAAAACGTATAAACATTGCGACCGTTCTTCAAATGCTCTACGAGCTTGTATTCGGCGGGACCCAGCGCAGGATGGCCAGCAAATGTACCATATTGGGCTCGATCGATGGCTGCTTGTTCATGCTCGATGCGTACTCCTAAGGAAAACGGCTTTGCCTCCATATGAAGACCCTGTTCATAAAGCACTTCATAGGTATCGCGCGTGCTGTGACCACCCGCGAATATGAGTGTATCGCAGGCAATCGTCACTTCTAGAGGTTCTGCGCCCGACTCCACCATGGTAATCTGATCAAGTCGGGGCCGTATTTTCAGAAACTGCTGCGCTTTGAGCGGTATGGAACATTTGATATGCGCACCGGTTATCCGACCCTGTTCCACGGCAACACCGGTTAATCGTGTATCAAACAGCACGGTACCGCCCAATTCTTGAATACGCATACGTAAGGCTTTGACAACTTCGACAAGACGATCAGTTCCTATATGTGGTTTAGCCTGCCAGAGAATCTCATCAGGCGCCCCCGCGCAGACAAATGTTTCAAGAACCGTTCGATTATAGGCACTTTTCGTATTGGTGGTAAGCTTGCCGTCAGAAAAGATGCCCGCGCCACCTTCACCAAACTGAAAGTTACTCTGCATCCCTAAAATTCCGGTTTTCAAAAATTCATCGACCTTATGTTGGCGCTCTGCAACTTCAGATCCTCGCTCGACCACAATGGGGTTATACCCGGCCTGGGCCAAACGCAATGCAGCAAATAACCCCGCAGGGCCACTTCCCACAATAACCGGTGGACAGACAGAATGTTTTGACATTTCTGAAGAATAACTCAATGGCCAGGTATGAGAAAAGGAGTGATTATCAAGCGCGCCCGCAACGACGCTAGCTTGGGCAACCCGCGCGGCAACCTCTTGCTCATCGATATGTTGATGCAGATCAACCTGTATGTTTGCCGTAAAGTGAACATCTGAGCGACGGCGAGCATCAACACTACGCCGTGTGATCTTAAAGTTGACGATATCATGGGAAGACACAGACAGATAAGTGCTTATCACTTCTCTGACGAGTCCCTCGTGACCCGGTAAACCCGCGTCAAGCGGAAGACAAACATTCGAAAGAACGAGCATGATATCTCTTTTCTGCAAATCCTAAAAAGATGTTCTATCTCCGTGCAGCCTCGACACCCGCAAGTATACCGCTCGTCCAGGCCCAATGAAGATTATAGCCACCACAGCGGCCATCGATATCAAGCGCTTCGCCCACCACGAAGAAACCAGCAATGTTTCGAGATCGTAACGTCGCCGGCTCAAAGGCATCTGATAAAAATCCACCGCGCATAACCTGTGCCTGGCGAGAGTCGCCCGCACCAGTAAGGGGAATTTGATAATTCTTCAGACACAAAAACAACGCTTGCACATCAATAGAGGAAGAGGGAGCATCTGGCGACAGCTCCATAGTCTCAAGCACAACTTGTGCAAGTTGCTTTTGCAGTAGCCCGACAAAAAAATCTCGTGCCGTTCGTTCACAAAACTGTTGAATGCGACGCTGCAGCATCTCATAAAATTCTTCTCGCGCATAATGAGGAAAGAAATCCACCACCAACGTCATTCCCGGGCGCGCATAGCGCGAAAGATCAAATATCATAATGCCTGAGACACCGTCATCTTTGAATTGAAGTTCGCCCTGTTCGACAGCTTCGGGGGCTTCAGACAAAACTTGTCCCGCTGCAATATCCTCACGGAACATATGTTTTGAATCATAGAGTTTGGCCTCACAACGTACGCGAAGGCCCGAGCACCCTTTTATCTTCGCTCGTTCAGCCCGCAGTGGTCGCAATACCGGCTCCTGAGGAACCCGTGGATGCAAGGTATTCAAAGTACCCTCAAGCAATGGAGGACCCCAACGATAATCGCCTCCCGTAGCAAGTATCACTCGATCAAAGGAGCAACAGCGTCGATCCGTTTTTACAAGAAATTTCTGCGCGCACTCGCCCGGCAGTTCGCAGGCGATAGCCTTGACCGGCTCTCCCACACACACTTCTACGCCGGTCTCGGCAAGTGCAAGACGCAAGACATCCAACACACTGCTGGCTTTATTGGTCTGCGGGTATATACGCCCTTCTTCTGCTTGGATCAACAGTCCCAACTCACCAAAAAATCCGAGAACCTGCGCAGGAGTCAAAGCCTCAAAGGCCCGCTCTGTGAACAGCGGATCATTGTAGTCATCAGAACAAACATAAAGGTTTGACAGGTTACAACGTCCATTGCCTGTTTTGAGAATTTTTGCCCCTACGCGCTGATCTGCTTCAAATACTGTTACATGCGCGCCCTCACGTGCAGCAGCAATAGCAGCTATAAGACCCGCTGCACCCCCGCCTATGACCGCAACGTTGACCATGAGTGGCTCTAATATATCTTAGGAGCTATAGAGATATGACGGTTCTCGTCAACTGTCACGCGGTGATCGGCGAAAAGTTGAAGCGTCTTAGGATAGAGAGCGTGCTCGACCACATGTATACGGCGCTCAAGAGTCTCAACGGTATCACCCTCGTTTACCCGCAACGGTTGCTGGGCAACGATAGGACCTTCGTCGTAGGATTCATTAGCGATATGCACCGTAACGCCCGTAACTTTGACACCCGCATCAAACGCATCCTGAATAGCGTGAGGACCAGGAAACGATGGTAAAAGAGCAGGGTGGAGATTGATGATATGGTCAGGAAACGCATCGAGCAGTACTGTAGTGATTTTTCGCATATATCCTGCCATCACCACATATTCAACCGGTTTGCCGTCCGCTGCCTCAAGAAGTGCCGCAGCAATAGTTGAATCAGCGGCGCATGGGTCATCATAGGCATGTTTCTCCATCACCAACGTAGGAATACCCGCCTCCTCGGCGTACTCGATACCTTTGGCATCAGGGCGCGACGAGACAACCAGACAGACGCAAGCATTAAGAGTTCCCTTTTTGATTTCTTGAAGAATCGCCTGAAGATTGGTACCACTTCCTGAAAGAAGAATCCCAATAGTAAGAGGGCAGCGCGAAGACGTATCAAACGTGGATACTGCTATATCACTCATCGGCGATATACCACCTCTCCTTTTACGCCTGCATCTCCTGCGACAACTCGACCAATCAGGAAAACTTTCTCGCCCGCCTGTTCAAAGTGAGCCTTCATGTCATCAACTGAATCGGGCGGACAGATGAGGCACATCCCTATACCACAATTAAATGTCTTAAGCATCTCACGCTCAGAAAGGCCCGCCTCTGTCGCAACATACGCGATGATAGGAACATTCGGCCAACTGCCGAGATCAATTTCTGCATTGAGGCCATCGGGCAGTGCCCGGTTAAGATTTTCCGTGATGCCGCCTCCGGTAATATGAGCAGCGGCATGGAGCGGCAACGATGCGGCAAGCGCTGAAAGAATCGAACGCACATAGATGCGCGTAGGCATAAGCAATGCCTCACCGATGCTCATACCATCAAGTTCTGGCAGAGGCTCGAGAAGATCATCTTCACGTATCATCGGCTCCAACACGGCGCGCCGTACCAAAGAAAATCCGTTTGAATGTATACCAGAAGAGGCAAGACCGAGAATAACATCGCCCGACATAACGCATTCCGGGCCAATCATACGAGGGCGGTCGACGACACCAACAGCAAAACCAGAAAGGTCATAATCATCAGGATCCATAACCCCTGGATGCTCGGCCATCTCACCTCCGATAAGCGAACAACCCGCTTGTTTGCAGCCCTCGGCTATACCTGAGACAATCTGCGCCATCTTATCGTGTTCGAGTTTACCCACCGATACATAATCGAGAAAAAAGAGAGGCTCGGCGCCTGAGACAACTATGTCGTTTACGCACATCGCCACGAGGTCTATGCCTACCGTGTCATGAATTCCTAGAGACTGAGCCAGCGTAAGTTTAGTACCTACGCCATCAGTGCCAGAAACCAATATAGGGTCCTCCATCCCTTTAAATGCAGCAGCAGAAAACAGCCCGCCAAAGCCGCCAAGATCACCTATAACTTCATCACGATACGTGGCGGCCACCAAAGGTTTGATCGCATCAACTGCATGCGCGCCTTCCGAAGTGCTGACACCTGCCTGCTCGTACGTGATCTGCCTGTGCTGGTTCATAGAGAATCCTTTGTTTGAGTTTCGCCCAAAATCTGCCTACTATTCTTCATTTTCAAGTTGCCAGATTTCATTCATACCATCGCGTTCTTGAGGCCACCATATGGGTTTGTTATCCTCAAGAAATGAGTTCTTTGTCAGAGAATCCGGCACAAGTACGGGATAATCACCGGTAAAACAAGCCGTACAATAACCCGGATGAGTTGCATAGATACAACTCTTCAGCCCTTCTTCTGAAAGAAAGGCGAGGGAATCCGCTCCCACAAACTCACGAATACCTTCGATGTCCATGTTCGCGGCTATCAGCTGGTCTTGATCATCAGTATCAATACCGTAGAAGCAAGGCCAGGTAACGGGAGGCGACACAATACGCAAATGTACCTCTTGAGCACCCGCTTCACGCAACATTTGCACTAACTGTTTTGAAGTGTTGCCACGAACAATAGAATCGTCTATGACCACAAGGCGCCGGTTGCGCACCGCAAAAGGAAGAGGATTGAGTTTGAGACGAATACCGCGCTGACGCAATGCCTGCGTCGGCTCAATAAACGTTCTGCCTACATACCGATTCTTTACTATACCCTCGGAGTAGATAATGCCACTCTCGCGCGCATAACCGATAGCTGCGGGTACACCAGAGTCAGGTACACCAATGACAATATCTGCATCCACTGGTGCCTCACGCGCCAACTGTCTTCCCATAGCCTCACGAGCACGATACACATTAGCGCCGTCGATAATGGAGTCGGGGCGTGCAAAATAGACATATTCAAAGATACAGGCAGCACGGGCCCGCTGCGGAATAGCCTGCTCTGACATCATCCCTTGCTCGTTCATACGAACAATCTCGCCCGGTTCAACATCACGGACGTATTCAGCACCAACGATATCAAGGCCACAGGTCTCCGAGGAAACGACCCAGCCGCGATCATCAGGAAGCTTGCCAATACAGAGCGGACGAATACCATGCGGGTCACGAAACGCGTACAGAGATGAATTGTTGATAAGAACCATCGCATAGGCTCCCTCAATAAGTTCCATCGTCCGACGAATGCCTTCTCTCAGATGGTTGGTTCGCTGCGTATAATACGCAATGAGACGAGTGGCAACTTCACTATCACTCTGAGATCTGAACGGGATTCCCTTATCTACAAGAACAGAACGTAGCTTGTTGGTGTTAACGAGCGTTCCATTGTGGGCGAGCGCGATGATCTCCTCACCCATGAGCGAAAGGTGTGGTTGAGCCGCCTCCCAAGAGTTTGAACCACCACTTGTGGAGTAACGCGCATGTCCGATAGCCACAACGCCATCGAGCGAGGAAAGCCCCGGCTCATCAAATACTTGGGTTACCAACCCCATGTTCTTTACAACAGTAACAGTGGCCGTATCGCCTACGGCTATGCCGGCTGACTCTTGGCCACGATGTTGTAGTGCTTGAAGACCGAAATACGTCAACCGTGCAACGTCTTCGCCGGGAGCCCATACGCCAAACACGCCACATTCTTCAACAGGGTGGTCAACCCCCTTGAATGGTGAGTTCTCGCTCAGAATATCATCATAGGAAACCATTACCCGCCTCAGTCTTTCCCTTTTCTAGGGCACATGTACGGCGACCGCGTCCACAACAGTAGCTACCAATATCGTCCGCGTATCATTAGTCTCATAACTACACGTTACAAAATCAAACACCTGGTTCACGTCACCGAGATCAAAATCAGAAGAACGTGCGACAGCACTATTGTATTGTTCGGTGACTGCTAAATGGAAATCTTCAAGAGAAGGATAGCTAATCTGCCGTATTTTTGCATCACCCGAACACGTAAAGACATACGCAGTCTTTAAAAGATAGTTTTTTGTGGGAGTCAAAATGACAACATCCCGGTGTGCATCGAAGAACTCCTGGTTTTTATAGTTCGTCAGAGCAGCAAACATCGATCCGTCTTTCATATTATGCCCATAGACAAGTACTTGGGTATCGGAGAGACCCTTATTCGCCTCATCAAGAAACACCGCACCTGATGTCGAATAGCTTGTATCGACATTGTGGGTTAGATAATATTCATTATCGTCGGCCTGAACTACCGGATAGTTAATAGTGGTGCCCGGTAGGTAAACCCAAGCGATAATATCAGGATTAACCGCCTGGAGTTTATCCCAGTCAAGGGTGAGAGCAACCAGATCGCCTTCATCACTAACGGCTTTATCTGCCAAGACGGTCGAGAAATCCGACGAATTTACGAGCACATCGTACTTCCGCTGAGCATCCCAATACCCATAAACAGTCAAACCTATCAGCACGAAGGAAACAACACAGAGAAGTGCCCCTAAAACGATAAGCACTCTCGCAAGACCAGCCCCTTTCGCACGAGATGCGCGAGACGGACGATCTATGGGAGAGCGCTTGTCAGACATATCTGAATACCGCTGGTTGTTTCCCGGCTCGCAATCATTCTCACCTTGGTCGTGCCGAGCAACCATACGATACTATTTCTTTATCTCGCTGAAAAATCCTTTGAGAATCAGCGCGATAACAACGATAACGATGATGGCTACCACAATCCACGCAAAATAGGTGGGAAAGACAACCACGCCGAATAGACTCATGTAGCCAGTACCGTTGATGCCATCTACAATTACCTGATCTGCAGTACAACCAACCAAGGTGACTGAACCGGCGTTAGCAGAAAGCTTATTAAGCACTTCTTGATCAACACATCCGGCCAAAAACATCGGCACAATCATACATGCCGAAAAAATCGCAGCTTTGAGAGCGACAGAAACCTTCTTCATCTCATCTCCTTGTATCTCCACAAATCACCGACATCTGTCAGTGTTCCTTCATTCTAACCATTTTATCTGTATCTGTCAGGTACCAATTTAATGGTATTCCCTATAACCCACTGATACATAAAGGAGTATTTTCGTATAACGGTCATTAACGAGCGGTCACTTGCTTCTCCAACGCGCTCTCATATATCTCTGTAGCCTCTTTTAAGGATACATCAACTTTTTCTTCTATCGTAAGGCGCTCTCCGCCAACTTCGCCGATGACCGCATAAGGGACTTCCGCCGCTATAAGACGATCTTCGAGAGTTTCCACCTGTTCAGAAGGCAAACTTACTACGATACGGCTCTGTGTCTCGGAAAACAGAGAAGCGGCAGCTATCAGATCATCATCAAGCGCCACGGTAAAACCAATGGCACCCGCAATAGCACTTTCAGCAAGTGTAACCGCTATACCACCTTCAGAACAATCATGAGCACTCGAAAGCAGTCCGTCGCGTATCGCGTCGCGCACCACCACCTGCACAGCTTTCTCAAGATTGAGGTCAACGTGTGGTGGACGCCCTGCGGCTATGCCAAAGAATCCGCGTAGTAATTCTGATCCACCCAACTCATCTTCTGTCTCACCCACAAGCATGATGGTATCACCTGCATGTTTGAAACTGTTGGTGCACACACGAGAGAGGTCATCGATGACACCCACAATACCAATGTTCGGCGTAGGAAAAATGGGGTTCCCAAAACTCTCGTTATAGAAACTCACGTTACCCGAAACAACGGGTACGCCAAATGACTTACAGGCATCAGATAAGCCATCTATCGCTGCTGCAAATGTCCAGAACACTTCAGGCTTTTCGGGATTTCCAAAATTCAGACAATCAGTTACGGCCGCAGGCTCGGCACCCACACAGGCAAGATTACGCGTTGCTTCGGCAAGAGCTGCCTGCGCTCCGACATAAGGGTCAAGATAACAATACAGCCCATTACAGTCCGTCGAAAGAGCGATACCTCTGTTTGTCACCTCACCACGCCCTGCATCCCCAATACGGATAACGGCCGCATCGGCACCGGGAAGCACGGCAGTATTTGCCTGTACCTGATGATCGTATTGCGTCCAGATCCAGCGGCGCGAAGCAATATTGGCAGACCCCAGCATCTTAAGAAATGCCGCCGTAAGTTCAGTCTCGCCACGGGGCAGGTCTACCTCATGCGGGTCAAACGCAGCCGCTTCATCCAGATAAGCCGGACGTATCATCGCCGGTTCATAGACGGGCGCATCCTCTGCGAGTTTTTCGGCAGGCATGTCAGCCACAATCTGGTCTTCCTTTGGCAAGCTGGTATCCCGAACGACAAATCTGCCGGTATCAGTAATCGTTCCTATGACCGCGCACGCAACACCCCATCGTTTGCAGCATTCCTGCACATCGGCTAGATCTTTCGGCAGCACAACAGCAAGCATACGCTCTTGGCTCTCAGAAACCATGATCTCAAAGGGTTTCATAGCGTTCTCACGTTGGATAACTTGGCGTACATCAATATCAAGTCCCACGCCGCCGCGACTAGCCATCTCAGAAGCCGAGGAGGTAAGGCCCGCAGCACCTAAGTCTCCCAACGCAACAAATTTATTCTTTTTTAGCAGTTCAAGACATACTTCGATAAGTAGTTTCTCTTCGAGCGGATCACCCACTTGAACAGCGGGGCGTTTGTTTTCAGCAACCTCATCAAACTCCTGGCTGGCAAGCACGGAGGCTCCTCCGATGCCATCCCGTCCGGTAGAGCTACCGATAAGTACTAGATGATTGCCGATACCCGAACCTACCGCGCGAGTCAGGTTCTCTTCGCGCATCAAGCCCACGCCCATAACATCAATCAGACAGTTTCCTTCATACGCTGCATCAAAGAAAACGTCACCGCCCACCGTAGGAACACCGAGGCAGTTACCATAGGCAGAAATGCCAGCTACCGCACCATCAAACAGATAGCGCTGACGCGGCTTATCAAGCGTTCCAAAACGCAGAGAGTCTAGACAGGCTATCGGACGAGCTCCCATGGTAAAAATGTCGCGGATGATACCACCCACACCTGTTGCGGCTCCTTCAAATGGTTCAATAGCGCTCGGGTGGTTATGAGACTCCATTTTGAATGCCACAGCCCAACCGTCACCCACAGAAATGACGCCCGCATTCTCGCCAGGTCCCTGTAATACATATTTTCCTTCGCTGGAAAACTTGCGTAGCTGAAGCCGAGAATGTTTGTAAGAACAGTGTTCAGACCACATGAGAGAATATATGTACAGCTCTGTCAGCGACGGTATACGCCCCTGAGTCGCTATCACATTCGCGTATTCTTCGGGAGAAAGTCCGAGTTGTCCAGCCAGTACAGGCGCAATGGCCTCATCCAACACCTCGACATTATGAGCAACCGGCTCTGGTATGGTATCAAACCTGGTCATCTATGCCACCCCTTCTGTCAACGTTGCAATGGTCGTAAAGAAAGCGACACCTTCTCGTGAGCCTCCCACACCATCACATACGCGCTCGGGATGAGGCATAAGACCAAACACATTGCCGGCGGCATTACAGATACCAGCAATGTTATCAAGTGCACCATTATCGGCTGAGTGTGGCAAGACCTGACCGTCAGCCTCACAATAGCGAAGCACAATCTGACGGTTGGTTTGTAGCTGGGCAAGCGTGGCTTGATCGCAGATAAAGTTTCCCTCGTTATGTGCTATGGGAATATGAACCACGGTGTCCGCCGGTTCGCTCAGCCACTGGCAGACACTGTCTTCAATACGCAGATTGACGGTTTTGCAGAGAAATTTTAGTCCCACATTGCGGATAAGTGCACCCGGCAGCAAGTGTGCCTCGGTGAGAACCTGAAAGCCGTTACATATACCAATGACTGGCTGACCCGCATGGGCAAAATCAACCACTGATTCCATGACAGGAGAAAAACGAGCAACTGCCCCACAACGCAGATAGTCACCGTAAGAAAAACCACCCGGTAAAACAATAGCATCATATGAGGAAAGATCTGTATCCTGATGCCAGACAAAATCAGCCTGATAACCTAAATGACGCAAAGCGTAGACTGCGTCCTGTTCGCAATTGGATCCCGGAAAGGAAACCACGCCAAACCGCATAGCTACTCCCCACACTCAACGATGGAGAAATCCTCGATAACTGGATTAGCCAGAAGTTTTTCACACATCTGACGCACCGCAGCCTCATCCATATCATCTGCAACCTGCAGTTGGATAAACTTTCCAATCTTGAGATCTTCAATACCTTCATAGCCCAGATTGCCTAACGCATTCTTTGCAGTCGCACCGGCAGGATCAAAGATGCCTTGTTTGCCAGTCACGAATATCTCGTATCGTTTCATTTTTCGCCCTTTTCCTGCGACTCACTCGAAGTAACAGAAGTGGCGTCTGCTGTATCAGCTTGAGAGCTATTCTTGGTTTCGTCTACGCGGTCAGCGACAGCTTGGTCTTCTGTGTCTTTCTTCACAGTCGTCCTTTTTCCTATCTTTACACGCCGCGAAGCCTTGCGCGCCTCTTCGATAGCCTTGGCTTGAGCAGCTGCTTCTTCAGCATGTTTAAGCTGTTTGGGAGTTTTGTCCCCCGTCTGCTTAAGTCCTTCTCGGAAGGGCCTGACTTTCCTATAGTCAATTATCAGCGCAGGAATAATGGTGGCATACGCAATTCCCAGCGGAATATAGGAAAGAGCGCTGTCTACTTGAAACGTATAGATCAACACAAAAGAAGTCGAAGTAGCGACGATAGCTGCGATGAGCAAACCCCAATACCATTTACGCCATTTTCGATATTCAGGGTCTAATTTGTATTCTTTGCTCTTAGGGGCCGCCTTCGGTGCTTCTTTTCCTTCTGCCTTGGCCTTCTCTGCCTCAACCTTCTTCTTCTCTTCAGCGGCTCTTTGCGCCGCCTTTTCAGCCTTGCGCTTCTCCGCAGGCGTTAGCGTCTTGGATTTCTCCCACACCGTTGAAGCCGCAGGGCGTGCCGGCTTTGCCGAAGATGCTGATTTCTTTGACCTTCCTGAAGGGCCATCACCTTTATAGCGTTCGTTCATCGGGTTTCTCTGGGTCATATAGAACTCCTCATCGAAAATTTTCTCCTACACCATAGTGGCAAAAGGCCCTTACGTGTCTGTTGGTATCATACGACAGTGGGAACAAATTTCTTCCCAGTAATAAGCTCATAGGCCTGTTGATATTTGTCGGAAGTCGCTTTAATAACATCTTCAGGCAAATGAGGAGGCTGTCCTTGCATATCCCAATGAGCGGAAAGCCAGTCACGAATAAACTGCTTATCAAAACTTGGTTGACTCTTCCCCGGCTCGTAACTATCAGCAGGCCAAAAACGCGAAGAATCTGGGGTAAGTACCTCATCGGCAAGAATGAGCTCGCTGTTTACCTTTCCAAATTCAAATTTCGTGTCGGCAATAATAATCCCTCGCTTGACAGCATACTCACGTGCCGTTGAATATATCTTGATAGCTGCATCGCGAATAGCCGTTGCATCTTCAACACCAAGAAGCTCAACGGTATGCTCAAACGAAACATTTTCGTCATGATCGCCAATCGCCGCCTTTGTTGAAGGCGTATAGATGGACTCGGGCAATTTACTGGAATCTATCAGGCCCGCTGGCAATTCCACACCACAAACTGAACCGGTGCGCTGATAATCCTTAAGACCACTGCCCGTAAGATATCCACGAACGATGCACTCGACCGGCATCATGTCAGCCTTCTTGACAATCATGAATCGACCGGCCAAGTACCCTGCATAAGGCTGAAAACGTGCCGGAAGTGCCGCCACGTCAGCGCTCACGAGATGATTACCAACAACATCTTTTAATAGTTCAAACCAAAAAAGAGAAACTCGTGTCAGAATTTCACCTTTATAGGGGATCAAATCGGGGAGTATGAAATCGAATGCAGATATCCGGTCAGACGCGACAAACAGCAGCGTGTCACCTAGATCATAAATATCCCGTACCTTGCCTTGATAATCAGGTTCGATGTCTATCCCCTGCACCATGAATCCTTTCACCCCAACCGTGCTCAACCAGACCTCTTATTATAAAAGCGAGTTTCATTTATTAACAGGAGATGCCCGGTGTTTTACTGTTCCTCCATGTCATCGTCGCGTAGTTCGCCGGTCTTGATACTCCCGGTTTGCTCGGTAGCGGCTTTCTGAACAAATCGTTCTTTGCCACTGCCTTTTTGAGTATTTCGTTCCTTAGTCGAACCGTGCGAACGAAAACTACTCTGCTTGCCTCCCGTATTCTTGCTGGTCTTTTTAAGGCGATCAACCAATGGTATATAAAGAGTAAATACCGTACCAATACTCAGAGCACTTTCAACATTTACCCAACCTTGGTGACGATCGACAATTTCCTTGACAATGGCTAAGCCGATACCCAGACCACCCGTCGCGCGATTACGGCCAGCATCGGCTCGCCAGAATCGGGAAAACACGTGTTTGAGGTCTTCCTCCGACATACCAATTCCAGTGTCTCTGATGATTATCTTTCCCATGATCTGACCACGACGTACCATAATATCGATACGCCCCCCCGCGGGAGTATAGCGGACGGCATTAGAAAGAACATTGGCTGTCGCTTGGCGCAAAAGCTCAGGATCTCCCCTCACAATGACACCCTCATCATACGAGTAGGTAAGTTTCAGACCCGCTTCTTCAACAAGCATCTCATGGGACAGCGCAAGCTCTTGGATTGTTTCTCCCAAATCAACTTCTTGGTGTGCCATAGGCGCAGAACGATTTTCAAGACGTGATAACTTGAGAAGCGCATCGACGAGATGACTTAATCGAATAACCTCGGAGTTAAGAACAGCCAGTCGTTGCTCATCTGCAGGCAAAACACCATCAATGATAGCTTCAACGGTCGACTGGATCGCCATAAGCGGAGTACGAAGTTCATGGGCAACGTCAGAAGTAAGACGATACTCCAACTCACGATCCTTCTGCAGCGATTCCGCCATTGCGTCAAAAGTCATGCCCAGCTGAGCGATCTCATCATTGCCAACAAGATCGGTTCGAGCGTCGAGATTACCTTCTTTGAGCTCAGAAGCTACTTTTGTGATGCGACGAATAGGTCCCAACAAGCCACGAGAAACGATAAATCCGATAATGGTGGCAAGCAGCACCGCTACCACCGTAGCAATAACAATCGCCTGATAAGAATTCGTCCTAAAATCCTGATCGTTTTGGGTAAGCAGTGCATTTGATTCAAGCGCCCAGATGTAAACGGTACCAATCTTCTGGTCGTTAACAATAATAGCCGCCTGCACAGTATCTTCAGAGGTGGTGGCATGCGAGATCGCTACCGTATTTTCAGCAGAATCCCACGAATCGTCATAAACGGTATTTCCGCTGGCATCGACCACCTTGATACCAATGTTTCCTGATATCTCGCTGGCAGAAGCCGCTTGAGACAAAACGTTAGTAGACCACGAACCATATATGCCATAACGCTGAGCAATAGAAGATGCCGTCGACGTAGCGATGCGTTGCATATTCGAGATGTTATAGTTAGTAAAATGCTCTTCCCAGACCATAGCAAGAATACCCGCAGCAATCAGCGCGGTCATTATGGCCACCAGACCAAAGAGAAGAGAGATACGGGTGGTGAAGGTCATGCCTTTTTTCGAGACATAACCTTCATCTTCCATAGAAGTTTCTTTAGCAATCAACATTAAATAGATCCACTCCATCGACATAGGTCGACGACATTAAAAGGCCCGAGCAGAGCATGCCTCCCGAATGCAGCGATTGAGATACGTCGCCTACTTCTTGGTAGGATCTTCGAATCGATAGCCAATACCGTGAACGGTATACAACCACTTAGGATCTCGAGGATCATCACCAATTTTTGCACGCAGGTTTTTAACATGAGAGTCGATGGTCCGCTCATATCCCTCGAAATCATAACCGAGAACCTTCTCAACAAGTTCCATACGAGAATACACTCGCCCTGGATAGCGCGAAAGTGTCGTCAGAAGCTTGAACTCAGAAGCGGTCAATTCTACTTCCTCACCAGCAACCGTCACCTTATGCCCAGAGATATCAATGGTCAGATCCCCAAATACCAGCACTTCACGCTGGGGATCAGAATCGCTGTGAGCACGACGAAGAAGAGCACGAACACGTGCAACTAATTCTCGCGGCGAGAACGGTTTGATAAGATAATCGTCCGCACCGAGTTCGAGACCGATAATGCGATCTTCTACCTCGCCCTTGGCGGTGAGCATGATAATAGGGGTATCCGACGCATCACGAATCGCACGGCATACGCGCTCTCCAGAAACACGCGGTAACATAAGATCAAGAACAACAAGATCAAAGTGACGCTTGGTAAACTCAACCAGAGCCTCCTGCCCGTCTGCGACAGCGGTGACCCAGTAGTTCTCGCGCTCAAGATATGCCGCGACAGCGTCACGGATAGCTTTTTCATCCTCGACGAGAAGGATACGGCGCGTTTCGTTATTTGCGTTATTATTCATATTCATATCTCCCTTATCAGATCGCCGAGTTCTCCATATTTCCATACGGTAAATTATGTGTTTGGTTCATTCTACTACGGCACGCGCCTACATTCTACCTCCAAACAGCTAAAACACATCCCATCGGGGTATATCAATACCGGTCCGAGCGTCCAGAAGCTTGTTTTGACATGATTGTAGAATATATTCCTTAAAGTTCTCTTAAAGAATAATCGTTTTGATGTAATGATTCATTATTTTTTGATTATCTAAAAATAAGTTAAAGGAGGAGGAATTTCGCCCCGGCAGTGAGACTCAGCGCGTGTCTCAGAATCGTTGCAAGGCAAAAGAGGGTGGTGTATGAGGATAGATGCATTCAACATACTACCGGGGCGAAATCCTACAATGAGAATAATAAAGAACGACACTGAAATTAAACTGAAAAGACGCTTATCATTCCTATCTGATAAGTGAAATCCCTTATAGTAACTGTTGAAATCAGACTCCTACATGCTTTTGAATACCCGCACCTTTGTCACACCATCACCCGAACCATCGTTATCGGCGACAGTCGTAAATGTGACAATACGGTCAGAGTTACCCGTCGTAGCAAGATAATCGCCATAACTGGCACAGTCGCTCACGACATCAATAATGAAATAGGTCCTCTTCGCCGGATTGACCCCCACTATACTCCGAGCGCTCTTGATGTAGAGAAAATCGCCCATGGCCGCGGGAGTGTCTGAAGGTACTTTATTGAAGCGCATGTAATTGTTGTTGCCGATGGCACGATAGGTGCCAAAATTTGAAATCCCATCACCAGTCGAATAGTTTTGCTCGATACCAAATATAAAATCATTGTTGAGATAAAGAGCATCGTTGACTTTGAGCGCCTTCGGCAACACCTGAGCTGCAACAAGCGCATGTGTTGTTGCGTCCATTGCGGAAAGCTGATAATACACGCCACTCGTGTTAACTCGAGGCACAAAGGTAACTATATTGTCGCTGGCCTGAGGATTTGTAATCATGCGGCCAGGCGAGGTGTAGACGATGCTCGGGCTTGAACTATCTGTTGAAATACATTTAAGATACGAACTGGTCGTACTTTTTGGCCCATTTTCGTAAGGGAGAACAGTATAGAACGCCTGATTTCCACTCACACATAGAAGTGGCGGATCGTAATCCACCGTACCGGTCTCCACTAAGTTGGGCGTCCCCAACACATGTGATCCATTGACAGAAGCCGAATACACACACCAGGCACTCGTTGAAAATTTTACTTCCACCCATATGGCGATAGAATCATTTGCTCTGAAATCATATAGTTGATAGTCATCACCAGCAGAAACGGCCGTGGTGAGTGCATCAGTAACTTCTCCGTTATTAGTATCCAAAAAACCAAAACGAACCAACGAACGAGAATTCTTGCTCGGCATAATGACCGCCGAAAAACGGGGTGCGTTCATATAGAGTATTGAACCCATGGGCAGATCGTAAGAACTTTCCTGATAAACATAGTCAGAAGCCTCAAGTTTCGCAAAGTCGTTTATGGAAACCACTTGACTTGATGAAACGTTGAGAGTCTTTACTGTTGAAGAGTCCATCGGTGCCCGACGTACCCTTTGAACCTGAGCAACTGGTCAACACAAGAGAAGATCCCGCCAGCGCAAGTATCATTGCACCCATGGAACCCTTTACGAAGGATCGTCTCGATATTTCTCTGTCTACCATCAAAATACTCTCCCCTATCGCACGTATTTAGTATAAAGTACTCATAACGAGGTCATGGGCAGTTTCACTGCAAGTGACACAGCAAAAGACATAGGAAGAGGTGATGCTGCATGCCCGCCAAAATCATTACCATCAGCCGTCAGTACGGCAGTGGGGGCCGGGAAGTCGGAGAAAAGCTCGCCAAAGAACTTGGCTATGCATACTACGACAAAGAAGTTATCCGCCGCGCTGTAGCTGAAAGCGACATTCACGAAGAGTTCATCGAACGAGATGACGAAAGCATCGGAAATATGTTCTCCTACTTCCTATCCTTTGCAAATGGTTCTGTGAGTAAGGAAGAAGAATCTCTCCCTCTTCCTGACCGTGTGTTTCTTATTCAATCACGTGTTATAAAACAAATTACCTGCGAGGGTCCCTGCGTCATTATTGGACGATGCGCCGACTATGTTCTTCGCGATTATCCAAATCTTTTGAGCGTCTTAATCTACTCAGATTCTAATTCACGTCTCAAACGTGTCATGCAGCGCAACAACCTTTCTGAAAAGGGTGCGATCGCCCGCCTCAAGAAGACCGATCGCAGTCGACAGATCTATTATGAGCAATATACCGACATGCGTTGGGGCGATGCGTTCAACTATGATATTTCGCTATCTACCTCGACGTTTGGAGTCGATCATACGGTTGCAATTCTTAAAGATATTGCTCTCAATAGATAGATGTGATTAACCCCTTATAGGTATACTCTGTCTTGCAGAAGACAATATAATCCTCGTGAAGTTGAACCGAGGTTTGTGTCGCGCCCGTTTCTCTTGTTCAAACCTCATGATACGCCTCCCGTATGCCTAAGACTTTGTTTCAGAAGCCTTTCCGAGAGGCGCGACGTTCTCAGGAAAAATCAAGTGCCTCAAGCTTTTTAAATACTTGATCAATGCGTGCAAGAAATGCCCACGGATCAAAAATTTCGTCAAGCTCAGCGGCAGTAAGAGTCATCTCAGAGTCGGCCTCAAGGTATTCTCGATAGGTCAATCCCGGACGAGCCTGCTGCAAATCATCCCAAACTTTCATGGCATTGCGCTGAACGATACTATACGCATCTTCACGTGTGATATTTGCTTTCTCTACCAATGCCAACAAAACTCGACTTGAGAAAATGAGACCTCGTGTGCGCTCCAAATTTGCTCGGCTATTCTCAGGATACAGTTTCAGTCCATCGAGAATCCATTCCATTTTTCCACACATATAATCAAGTGCAATAAAGGAGTCAGGCAGCACAACGCGTTCCGCACCTGAGTGCGAAATATCTCGTTCATGCCAAAGAGCTACGTTATCATAGGCAACTTGAGCATTGGCTTTTACTACACGAGCAAGACCACAAACGCGCTCAGCTGTAATAGGATTACGTTTATGCGGCATGGCAGAAGAGCCTTTTTGACCCTGCTTAAACGGCTCTTCTGCTTCTAAGGTATCTGATTTCTGAAGTGCGCGTATCTCCGTTGCTATTTGTTCGAGAGTAGCAGCAGTCACTGCCAGCGTCGAAAGTACGTGTGCATGACGGTCGCGTGCAATAACCTGTGTGGAAAGCGGATCCGGAGTGAGGCCAAGCTTTTCGCACACATACTCTTCGACGCGAGGATCAATGTTAGAATAACTACCAACTGCCCCCGATATAGCACCACAAGCAGCCGATATCTCGCGTGCACCTTGTAAGCGCTGCTCAGCTCGTTTGAGAGCCCAAGCCCAAGTGCCGAATTTCATGCCCATGGTCATGGGCTCTGCATGTATGCCATGAGTACGCCCGACACACAATATGTCTTTACTTTCAAGAGCACGTCGCCTACATATGATGCCGAGACACCTCACATCGGCAAGAATTATGTCCAAAGCCTGTGTGATTTGGTAGCAGAGTGCGGTATCGCTCAAATCTGAACTCGTCATACCAAAATGAACCCATCGAGATGGTTTCAACTCGCCCTCAGGCACATCTTTATCAATATACTCAGCCATATTGGTGAGAAAGGCGATGACATCATGATTGGTAATTTCTTCTATTTCATCAATGCGAGCGATGGTAAAGTCTGCATGCTCACGTATCCATGCTGCTTCTTCTCGAGTAATACCGACTTCGCCAATCTCTGCCTGGGCTTCACAGGCCAATAATTCAATCTCTTTCCAAATGGTAAATTTGTTCTGAGGCTCCCAGATTGCACCCATTTCAGGACGTGTATAACGTTCGATCACGAGATTGCTCCTTAGTCTTTTGCCGAGAGGACACCTAACGTTTATGCCATTGTTTTTCTACGATATTTTACCGCATGAGCATACGGCTGATGCTGTGCGAGCGGAGTCTCCAGAGCTTTAGCAGATTGTGAAAACCCTGACGATTTCTTACCTATCATGATGTTAGATGCCGATGTTTGTGTAAAACATTAGTATCTGATTGCCTTGTTTTGATCATAAGGCTTAGAATGTCAGTGTTATGTGAACATCGTCTTTGTGATGATTATCGCAAAGATGGAGTTTGTTTTTCGATCCGGCAAGTAATGCCGGTCTTCTGCAACCGAGAGAAAGGAACCTAGTTGTCTGACCACCCGGACAGTAACTAGCCCTTATCGGTCTCCTTGAACTGGGTGGCCGAGGGCGATCCCCGACGTTACCCGTATCAATCTGTTCTATTGTTGTGCACGTTTCTCTTACACCCTACTTAGGGTGTCTGTGTGTCGCGTGGAGCAGATCGACCATCAAGGAGTTTCATGTGTTTTATCTTTCCCAGATACTTGGCGCTTCAGTGCGCGATTCTTCAGGGGTTGAAATTGGAAAGATCTCAGATCTTGCCGTTTCGACCGGAGAAGTGTTCCCCCGTATAACCTCCTTTGCTTTCAAGGGTCCCGCAAAAACGCCTTTCATGGTTTCGTGGCGCAAATATGTCGCAAACTTTTCGCAGGCTGACGGGGTTGTGTTAATCGATAAGTCATCAGATGTGCGCTTTTCCTATCTACAGCCAGATGAAATTCTCTTGGCACGAGATTTGCTCAACAAACAGATTGTTGATACTCAGGGAGTTCGAGTCGTTCGAGTAAACGACCTCAAGCTTTCAGAATCTGGCAATCAATTGCGTTTGATGGGTGCCGAAGTGGGTGCTCGCGGTTTGTTGCGAGGTCTTTCGCCTAGGCTTGAGCGTCTGGTGATAATGATCAGTAAGTTCTTTCATCATCCGCTCGAAGAAAACCTTATTGCCTGGAACTACATCGATCTAGTAGATCGAGATCTTTCGCAGGTACAACTCTCTATGACTCATCGGCGCCTCCATGAATTACATCCCGCTGACGTAGCTGACATTCTCGAACAGCTTGATCCGCAACAACGTGCACGCGTGTTTGAACATCTCGACAAAGAACAAGCCGCCGACGCTATGGCGGAAATGGAAGATGAGTATCAAAGCGATCTTATCGACGATCTGTCAGAGCACCAAGCTTCCGAGCTTCTAGCAAACATGGAGCCTGACGACGCCGCTGATATTCTAGGCGACCTTCCCTATGAAAAAGCAGAAAAGCTTCTTTGGCTCATGGGCGTTCAAGATCAGCGTCGTATTCGTGCCCTGCTAGGCTATAAAGATCAGACTGCCGGTGGCATTATGACAACGGAGTTTGTGAGTGCGCAGGGAACGAAAACTGTTCAGGAAGCTATTGCCCAAGTACGTAATTTGGGAGAAGAGTTTGAGTCTATACACTACATCTACGTTACCGACCATGAAGGTCGTCTTCAGGGTACGGTATCGCTACGGCAACTGGTGCTCGCTGATAGTGAGCGCACGCTCGCATCACTTGCCAACACCGATCTTGTTACCGTCAATCCTGACGATGATCAAGAAGAAGTGACTGATATTATCTCGAAATACTCTCTTCTCGCACTTCCCGTCGTCGATGATGCAAATAAGCTGTTGGGCATCGTCACCATAGATGATGCACTTGATGTCATCGAGGAAGAACATGAGGAAGATCTTTCCATAGCTGGAGCGGCCAATCTCAACCCTGTTGGTACTGTCGCAGAGTCTTTTGGGTGGTTTATGCGCCGTCTGACTTGGTTTATTGTATGGATCGCTGCGATATTTATCGTAGTGCTCGCGGGAGGTCTTTCTCTTTTTTCAAGCACGTTACTTTCATTGCCTTTTGTGCTGGTGATTGCTGAAACGGTTGCCTTTTCCATACGTCAGAAACTCATTGACTACGATGGCAACGAAACTATCTCGCTTAAAAAGCTGGTTGGGCACGATGTGGTCGTTGGTTGCATCATAACCGTCATCGCCTTGCTGATAGGTTCAGGATTTGTCAGTATTCTTGCGACGCGCGCTACGTGGTTCTCTAACATTAACAGCTTTATATGGCTTGTTGTGCTCCCCGCTGCTGCCACCGTGTTTATTCTCGTCACGTTCTCATCGTTGATCTCAACTATCGTAATCCATCGATATAAAAGAACAAATAAGGCTCCCGGAGATCTGCCCCTTGTGTTTCTTATAATGGGCATCGGCATCATACTCCAGTTTGGCCTGACATATGTGTGCACGTTCCTCTTCCTATAACATAGAAAACTGAAACAGTTATGAACATGAAACACAGCAAACAAGCCAGCCTCGATATGACGGCTATAGAGTCTGTTGATCAAAAGACAAACAACGCCGTCTCCGAGTCTCTCCCCACTGGGCGCTCCGGCAATAAAAAGACCCGCCTGTTGCTTTTTTTTGCAGCAATGGGACCGGGTATTGTGGCGGCAATGGCGGGAAATGATGCCGGCGGTATTTCAACTTACTCTACGGCCGGCGCTCAATTTGGCTATGGAACACTCTGGACTATTCCCCTTATGACGGTATTTCTCATCGTGGCGCAAGAATCGGCAATGCGTATGGGCGCTAAAACAGGAAAAGGGTTTTCCGCCCTCATACGAGAGAAATATGGTATCCGCTTGGCCGCGTTTGCCATGCTTGCGCTGCTTGTTGGCAATACCGCTACCACACTTTCAGAATTTGCTGGCGTCGCATCAGCCATGGGGCTTTTCGGTGTAGATAAATATATTGCTGTTCCGGCTGCTGGTATAGCCGTGTGGTTTCTCATAATGAGTGGCTCATATCGCCGTGTGGAGAAAATATTCCTCGTACTATCCTGCCTGTTCATCACCTATATTGTGGCAGGCATCATGAGCAATCCAGACTGGACCGAAGTGGGTATCCACACCATATCTCCTATGATGATTGCTGATACCAACTACTACTCTTTGATCATAGCCCTCATTGGTACGACGATTGCGCCCTGGATGCTGTTTCTTACGCAAAATAGTATTGTCGACAAAGGCGTAACGGTGAAGAATCTCTTTTACCAGCGCGTTGACATTGTCACCGGCGGGCTTGTTTCAAACCTTATATCGTGGTTTATCATCGTCACAACCGGAACCATTCTTTTTCCTGCAGGCGTTGTTATCCAAGACGCCACAGATGCCGCAAATGCGCTTACACCTATTGCGGGCCAATACGCCTTCGCGGTGTTTGCCGTGGGATTACTCGGCGCATCTCTTCTTGCCGCATGTGTACTACCTCTTACGACGTCCTATACCATTTGCGAAGCATTTGGTTGGGAACGAGGTGTTGATCGTACCTGGAAAGAAGCACCTATCTTCAAAGGTTTCTTCACCGTTATTATTGTATTTTCCTGTGCTATCGTTTTGATACCAGGCATTGATCTCATGGGTATCATGATTGCCGCACAGTTCATTAATGGTATCCTGTTACCAGTGCTTTTACTCTTTATGGTTTTTCTACTCAACGATAAACGCGTGATGGGTGAATACACAAACGGCCGGATTGCCAACATTCTTTTATGGCTTTGTATCATTGTGGTTGTCGTCTTGACTATTGCCTATCTTGTCATGACCACTCTGGGGCTTGCCTAACCGTTTCTCAGTGCTGGTAATCGTTGCGCCCGTCTTTCCAGAGAAAGAGATCGCCGTGGCACGATACTATTCAAAAGAAGAAATACGACACCGTTATCGCGCTCGTCGCGCAACGCTTTCAAGAAATGTGCGAGAAACCAGAAGTATCACTATATGCACTCAGTTACTTGACGCGATTGACCCCGCCGCTGACACCATCGGACTATATGAATCATTCGGAAGCGAGGTTGATGTTGACACCCTCGCATATATCTTGTTCAAGCGAGGTCACACGGTCTGTTTTCCCCGTGTGCTTGACAGCAGCTTCATGGACTTCTTCTGCGTACGCATACCCCATGTTGATCCTCATGTAAGTAAAGAAGCAATCGAAGCTGAGAGTCATCTGTGTCGCTATGACAACATTGTCATTCCTGATAACTTTTACCAAGGTACGGCGCATCGGGAACTTGACCCTTTTCTGCCTCAACTTATCCACCCCGCTCGGTCAGTTAGACTTGAAGAACTGTCAGACTGCATACGAATAGAACCCGATGAGCTTGATATTGTCGTGGCACCCGGCATAACTTTTACAGAAGATGGTTTACGGCTTGGATCGGGTTCAGGATTTTATGACCGCTACCTCACGCGAGTAAATAGCGACTGTAAGATATGGGGGGTTTGCTTTAAAGAACAGTTGCGCGCTTCTCTTCCTGTTGAAGACTGTGACATACCGATGCAACGTATGTTTTATCGATAACAGCTACTTATTTCTCTCATCAATATATTCGGCTGCGCTCCATGCAGCGATCTGCCCCTCACCTACTGCTTTTGCGATCTGAGCGGGAGACGCGGAGCAATCTCCCGCAGCAAAAACTCCCGGTATATTGGTCTTCATACGATGGTCAACTTTTAAGAGCTTACCATTGAGCTCAAGGCCCACCAACAATGCAGACGGGGCAATCGAGGGTCGCAATATAAAAATACCCTCTGCTGTCAAGGTCTTCAAAACACCTTCGCCGATAGATGCAGCAGGTATCTTTTCCTGATAGATAAGCCCCGTAACTCCGAGCTCGTCACCGATAATCTCACGTACCGTGCCATACAGCAAGGTTATATCCGGCTCAAGTGACGGTGTTTCCTTTCCTGAAGCCAGATACGTAACACGGCATCCAATACTTCGAAGAAAATTTGCTTCCGCTGGAGCCTGTTCTGAAAGACCGACAACAACAACCTCCTTGTTGCGATAAAGCATTCCGTCACAGGTCGCGCAATACGATACGCCTCGTCCTAGATACTCCGATTCACCAGAAAAAACTTTGCCGCTCCCCAACCCTAATGCAAGGATAATAGTCTTTGCCTCAACAACATCGGCTCCTACTGATAATGAAAAATGATCTTCCCAAGGAAGTATGGAAGCAACCCGCTCCTGCAAAAACGTAACGCCCAGATCCTGCGCTTGAACATGCATGATTTCAAGCATCTCAACGCCAGATATATGGGGCATCCCCGGATAGTTTTCTATAACCTCAGCTTTTGCGAGATAGGATTGATGAAAGTCATTGCTTACCACAATGACCTGCTTGTCTCTTGATCGTGCTGTAATAGCTGCTGAAAGCCCCGCAGGGCCTCCACCGATAACTGCGATATCATACATAGTGATCACTTCCTTTTCGGTTGCCACATACGTTGATAACAAACAACTGTAGAAGGATGCCCGCGGTGCTAAAAGATGTCTTGACTGACCTCTACTCAAACCATTCTTTCAGTTACTTCTCCTGAGCAAGAAGAACCAAATGGGTGCATAGATCTTCAAAACTCATACCCTGAACACGTGCCGCATCAGGAATCAGCGAGGTGGCGGTCATGCCCGGAATAGTATTGGTCTCAAGCAGCCAGGGCTGACCCTGACGATCAATAATGAGATCAGTACGCGACACACCTCGGCAGCCCAAGGCTTGATGAGCACGCACGGCAAACTCTTGACAGAGCTTGGCCTGCTCTTCTGGAATTTCTGCCGGACATATATGCTGAGATCCCCCCGGCGTATATTTCGCCTCAAAATCATAAAACTCATTCGTGGGCACAATTTCTATAACCGGAAGCGGCAGAATTTCTTCATTTCCCAGTACAGCAACAGTGACCTCGACCCCTTCGATGAACTGCTCAACCAACACCGTGTCATCAAGAGAAAAAGCGTATTCGATAGCATGGGGTAGTTCATCGGAATCATGAACGATACTCATCCCCACTGAAGAGCCTTCATTCACTGGTTTGATTACCGATTTTTTTCCCACTTTTTCAATAATTTCTGACGTAGCCCAAGTATTAGGATCAGTAAGTGTGACCGATGCCGGAGTGGGAAGCCCCGCAGCTTCATAGATAATTTTAGTTCTCACTTTATCCATTGCCAGCGCGCTGGAAAGAACACCTGAGCCCGTGTAGACACAGCCAAGCTCTTCGCATACACCCTGAACGCAACCATCTTCACCGCCCTTACCATGTAGGGCAATAAACACGACATCAGGCGCTGCCTTCTCTAATGCAGACACATAACCCATAACGCCCGCATCAATTCCAACAACCCTGAAACCAACTGTCTCGAGCGCTGAGATTACCGCTTGTCCCGATGCAATGGATATTTCACGTTCGCTACTGCGTCCACCATACAACACGGCGACTGTCGTTTGTCCAAAGACATCAGTTTCCTGGTATGCCACCAAGCCTCCTCGCCGATAGAAAATACAACCTGAAATTCTATGACTAGTTTAACAGTCTAACGTCTCTGCTGGGACAAGATACGGAGAATCTAAAAGCTCTGCATCTTGCTAACAAGGACGCATGTCTATACAGCGATACGTAACATCGCCCACTGTTACTGTGTGCCAAACGCCAGCGGTCAAACATAGAGTAACCATAGGTATTTGCATTTTTCTTTGAGCCACTACTGCCAAACCGTTATCATGACTTCACGCGTCACATACACAGACAATATCTTCTATCTATATCTTGCTACGTATTATCTGATAGACTCACGTATAGTAAGATGCGTTTCAGGGTGGTGATCGGTTTGTCAAATAATCTTTCTGAAGAACTTACTCGTAGCATCAAAGCATTGAGCGAACCGGAGCTTGTAAGCATTCTACGCGATGCCCATCAACCGGTTTTTCGTGCTCATCAGTTGGTGAAGTGGCTCTATGGTAAACACGCCGCGTCCTATGACGATATGACAGATCTTCCTCAAACACTACGAACGTTTCTTGAAGAGACTCATCCCTTGTTACCCTCTCGACTGATAGAACGGCAGATTGCCGCAGATAATACGCGTAAATACCTTATCGAGCTCGCCGATGGCGTTCGAGTAGAAAGCGTAGGCATCCCCGCGTCAGATCGGCTGACTGTCTGTTTTTCCACCCAAGCAGGTTGCGCGATGGGATGCGTGTTTTGTGCAACAGGAAATGGCGGATTCCAACGAAATCTTCTTCCCGGCGAAATGCTTGACCAACTACAGATAGTTGCCGAGGATTATGGATGTCGCGTATCAAATGCAGTGGGTATGGGTCAAGGCGAACCGTTTGCAAATTACGACGCTACGCTTGGTGCGTTGCGTCTGATGAACAGTGCCGACGGGCTTCATATCGGAGCACGTCATATCACTGTTTCAACCTGTGGCATTATTCCCATGATCAATCGTTTTGCTGATGAGCCCGAACAGTTTACCCTCGCAATTTCGCTTCATGCGGCTATTCAAAGCACGCGAGACCAGATCATGCCAGGCGTTCGAAACTATCCTCTTAAGGCGTTACGAGAGTCGCTGCTTTCTTACACCAAGAAGACAAATCGACGTCCGACTCTAGAATATGCCCTCATAGCAGGCGTCAATGACTCAGATGAACATCTTGCGGCCCTCATCGCATTCTGTGAAAATATGCTTGTTCATGTGAATCTCATATCACTCAATTCCATAGCCGACAGCTCATTTAAAGATGCCGGAAAACGTCGTGCTCAACTATTTGAACGCACGATTCTACGTGCTGGTATCGAGGCGAGCATACGCGTTTCGCGTGGCGGTGATATATCGGGTGCCTGTGGTCAGCTTGCCCAAGAACAGCGTCATAATTGACGTACCTGCATATCCTGCACAATGATGTACCGTTCTTATCTAACCCGATACACCAGTAAGCCGCTGCAACTCTGAGCGTATAACCAGCTCCTCTTCTTTGAGAAATATAAACGTATGAGACAGTAGGGCGCCATCTGGCCTTATCCGTTCCGGATACACAAACGTAGCGTGAACCTCAGGAGCACCGGCAACAAAGCACGCATAGGCGTACGTTTGCGCCTGTAAACTGTGGCGCTTCGTAAGAATCGCTTCACATTCCTGTGGTGCCAGAAAGTCAAGTTCTCCACCACCGGTTTTGTAGTCAAATATACGCCAAGGAGTTTCATCATCTTCGGGACGCACCAAAAGATCGATATAACCCTCCAGATAGATACTCCCCTCTTCAAAAAGATCAAGCAAGAATGGTACTTCAGCGGCTACGTGGCAGCTTTCGTCATGAAGCGCTGCCTCGATGTACCTTCCTTCTGAAGAAGAAAGCATTGCAAGGAGCGCCTGTTTGAGTCGCTCTTGTTCCGCTTTATTCATACCATTACGAGTCATCAATGCCTTCAGCGTTTCCTCTGACGGGAAAGAGGCAAACGAACCCTCATGTATCATACGTTCAAAACTGCTGTGAACGGCTTCTCCTAGAATGGTCGGGCGTACCTCATCTGATGGTACAAATATGTCTTCGGAATAGTTTTCGTCTAGAGCTGAAGATTGTTCTTCTTGAGATGATATTTCGTGAGCAAGCGCACTGTATGATAGCCAACAAGATGATGGCGCGGCAAGAAAATGTCGCGGACGTTCATCAATGGGAAGAAAGCGACCAGCATCCATTGAGAAGTCTTCTTTTTGAGAGACGATCTCCGTAGGATCATCAGGCGTGCAGATTGATACTAAAACCCGGCCCGAAAATCCCCCGGTGGAAAAAACTCCACTTTCTGTCGGTACTTTGCCGTCGAAAAGTCCCCGTACTAAATCTTGCACTAAACCGGCCTGAGACCCCACATCGCCCGTATCATTGCTCGTAAAATTATACGTAGCCCCTATGATCAGAGTCTCTTGTGCACGCGTACAAGCAACATAGAACAAACGTTGCTCTTCCTCAAACGCTTCCTGTTTCTTTTTACGACGTAACCCAACCTCATCAGATAGCAAAGAACAAAATGAAGGAATTTCCCCGTACGAACTGCTTTTATGAGCTGGAAAGCCCCTTATAACTCTGAGTGTGGCCTCAAGCCCCTTTGTCTTCTCAACACCCAGACTGTCTATCAGCATCTGCTCGTTAATATTTTTGACAAACACTATCTTTTCTTTATAAGCCCCTACAATAAACGATTCATCATGATCGGCATGCTTGTCAACAAAGCCACCAATTGCTACAACAGGAAACTCAAGGCCCTTTGAGGCGTGAATAGTCATGATGCGTACTGCTTCATTTTGTGATGAAAGAAAAACCCCGGGCGCCTCTTTTTGATTTTCATCTCGGTTAAAACAAAAATACGCTGCCAGTTCATGAATATCAGTCCGTCCCGCGGCCTCCTGCTCGGCAACTAACGATATCAGCTTGATGACGTTTGCATACTCGGCTCTTCCTTGAGCTCCCTTGTTCAAAAGAACCACATCATAAGCAGATGACTCAATGACATCTTTAAGAATGATCGATAGCGAGTCAATATTACGGCGAGCAAACGCATCACGTAATATTTTCTCTGCCACAACAAGGCCTTCTCCTTGTTGCTCTCTCGCACATTTCCGTAATTGAGACCAACAGTCATTTTTCATCTTGCCAACCTGGAAGAGTTCATAATCATCAAGTCGAAACAGAGGAGATTTTAATATCCAAGCAAGTTTTGCATCGTCTCCCTCAAAAGCAAAAACCTCTATCAAGGCAATAACAATCCGAACTTCCAAAGTATGATAGAAATTTGAATCTTTAACGACAAAGGCATCAAGGTGTTGTTCCTGAAGTGCTGAAACATAGGTTGCAGCATATGATGTTCCTCGTAGCAACAAAACCATTTCACCCGGGCTAACACCCTGATCGCGCAAACGGGCAAACTCTTGAGCTATCGCGCGAGCCTCGGAAACTCTGTAGTGCTTACGGCTATTTCTCAGCTGCCCCTCTTGAAAACAAACAACAAGACGCTCAGGACCATACTGCTGGTCGAAGTTCTTTTCTTCACGAGCAGCTTTAAGAGGTAGGCCTGAAGCCCCAAAAGCTTTACCAAAAATACGGTTGGAAAGTTCAATGATAGTCTCATGAGAACGATAATTTTTATCGAGCTTAACTCTCATCGCTCCTTTATCGTCCATAGTTGCTTTATGCTCACGATATACTTCAAGGTCTGCCCCTCGAAACCCATAAATACTTTGTTGTTCATCGCCAACCGTGCAGAGAGTCTCATATTCTGTGCCAGTTAAATATTCAATGATAGCAAGCTGAATGCCGTCGGTATCTTGAAATTCATCAACCATTATAAGTTTGAATTGTCGTTGATAACGCTCAGCCACCTCAGGGTGTTCATCAAACAACTGAAGCGTTTTATTTAAGAGATCTTGCTCATCAAGAGCCCCCTGTGCTACTTTTTTATCGCTATAGTGCCGTTCAAGAGCACGGGCAGTATGTATGAGAAGAACTTTATTGGAATAATTATGCCGAAGAACCAATTCAGCGGCGCATGCATAGAAACCCTGTTGTTCCTGGTCATAGAGATCTTTCTCTTCCTCAGAACCAGCACGAGAAGTAAATTCACGTGAAAACATCATAGATGTTAATAAACAAAAATCCTTCTCGCTAGATTCGCCCAAAAGCATTTCAAGCGAATCAAGGGCAGACAAAAACTGACTCGTGTTTTCAATGTATCGAGAAGCCTTTTTTCCGTCTACAAAACGATAGCGCATAATGCTAGCCGCAGACAAATCACGCAATCGAGCAATAATTTGGAGAACATCCGTAGAAGATGCCTCATCTTGAATCAACGCCTCATATCCATCAGAAACATTCAGTAATTCAGCACCCAATCGTACCAGACAGTTGAAAAGTTTTTCTTTATTGTGAGCAAATAATTGCAGAAGCTTTGTACGCTCACCTTCCGACAACTCTTCTAGGATCTCTTCAAATGACTGCTGTAACAACCCCGCTTGCACCATAGGGTCTAGTACCGTGAAAAAAGGATTAATGTCTGCAATCAATGCCTCATTACGTAACATGCGCGCGCAGAGAGCATGTAGTGTTGATATCCATGCATTATCGATGCTTTGAGCCACTTCAATATACCCTATGTGACGCAGCTCATGCTGAACACGTATTTTAAGTTCTGCTGCTGCTGCTTTCGTAAACGTAGCCGCAAGAAACTGATCATACGCAGTAAGGTAGTGTTCTGAATCGTTTGAATATGCGTGTGCTATGCGCATAGTAAGCGTGCCCGTCTTACCAGTTCCTGCGCCAGCAGAAATATATAGAGGCCCCTTCAGCCTATTAATTGCGCCCTGTTGTTCTTTGTTAGCTATCACCGAACTCTACGCTCCTCATCAGAAATCAAAAGATGCTCACTCGGCTCTTCACTGTGAAACGTATCAGACTCCGCGCTCCTGCTTTTTTGCGTAAGGGACGTCATAAAAACTGGGCAAAACGGCGAGACTTCGCAGAAAGCGCAAGACTCCGGGCAACGCGGATCAGGCAAAATAATTCCTTTTCGAACAGCATCTACCTTCGCCGCAACCGTATTTTCAAGAATCATAAGATACTCTTGATAGCTCTGTTCATCTGCAGCGTCACTCTTTTGCACGCAGCCTTCTTCTTCAAAACGAATCGCGTGAGAATCCCAAGATCCGCGTAGACATGTCTTTGGTGTTGCAGAAGCGCTCAGAGAACGATAGAAACCCCCTACGCAGCGCTGTCCTCTCTGTCGCTGTAACAACGTGGCATAGATATCAACTTGCACGCTCCCGCGAATCATATCCTGAGAAGTATTCTGAGCCCCATACCCCGTAACGGCGCCAGACTTATAATCAATGACTACCATGTTTCCGTATTCATCAATATCAACACGATCAACTTTTCCTCGCACCGTTATGCCTGCATAATGGCAGTTAAAACCTTTTTCTTCGTATACTTTGACTTCAAATAGTTGAGGAATAAATGTTGAAACGTGCCCGCCCGTGGCTTCTCCTCCACTGTTTTCAAGCAGATGAGCCTCATGCGAAAGCTGTTTAGTAATTCCACGTTTCATGCGCATCAGGGTTAGATCATCTTGTGCAGTTGATGGACAGAAGAAACTTTGAGGGGCGCGCGCATGTTCACCGTCTCTCGTTTCTCCCGTATACTCAGTCTGCGCTCTCTCTTTGTATTCGTTAACCACGTCATCAAAAACCTGAGCAGCTAGATGCTCTGCTTTTTTGACATTTGACGGTACCACACGGTGTTCCGGAAAGTCACGTTCTGCCTCTTTAAGTCTCTTATAAAAACGCTCCATGACCTCGTGAATCATAGTGCCTTGAACGAGCGTTGTGTTTTGTGCCTTGTCTTCTTGAGGAATACATAAAGAAATAAACCACTTATAAGGACACTCCATCAGCGCTTTTAGCTCTGTCACGGAAAATACTTCTTTGTTTTTTATTTCTTCAGGAACTTTTGATAAATAGCCGGTTTTTGGAATCGTGATGCTTGGAAGAGTGTCCTTTTGCCGTATATGCCTCATAGTTTCTGACTGACTTCTCAAAACCTCTTCAGGACATTCTTCATCGATTACCGAATTTGAAATCAAACTAGTACCAGAATATGTATTCGCTAAACCGTCTTCTTCCTGATAGGCCCATCGAATATTTTCAAACAAGGCACTGGCATTTCTCAGATTTCCTCCTGAGGTTCTTCGTTGATAATGGAGAGCAAGATTTTTTGGATGAGCCGCAATCATCTGATTAAAAAAGAATTGCTGTTTCTCAGACACGGAAGAATCAGGAGGAAGGCCCATACGTGACAACAAAACGTCTTGTAGGGCCGGGTCTTGCTGTGTTGGAAAAGAATCGCTATCCATTCGCATAACGCCCAAATTTACTGTTTCATTAAACAGAAGGTTATTCGGCGTTATGAAGCGAAAGTGAGATCCCCTTTTATCGCCAGAACAATTTGTTATTACTCGTGAAAAGCATTCTTGATGAGACATCTGTATAAAAACATTGACATCGACTATACTGTCATAGCAAATATTCTCTAAAAGAATCTGAATGTTTGATTTCGCTCGTTGAGATTCTTCATCTCTATATGCATGCATCAGTTGTTCGAGAATCATTACCAACTCCGAGAGTTTTACGATTCCCTGTCTATCAAAAAGATTTGGTAATTTCAAAATAACTGTATCAAGCCAAGGCACATGAGCCGCCAGTTCCCTTATAACATCCATCTGCGAAAGCAAAGGAGAGCGCCGCCAATTTCTTATAATAGTTATTTTTTCATTATATTTTATATTTAGTCCTTTGCTTTGGCATAAAGTACAACCATGAGCAAAAAACTTATCATTCTCGGTAAATAAAAGAGTTACAAGAGTGACAAAATCTTTACAAATATCTATCGAATTAAGGGTTACCTCTAATTCGGCAGACGCAATAATATCTCTCATTGTGCAAGCGTCTATCAGAGCAGCCGCCATATCAGCAAGCCGTGGAATAACAATAATGCCATCATCTTGATTACAATCTCTAAACCATTCAATCATAGCTATTGCTGAAGGTATATCAGTATGATCGCCCTCCCCTATTAAAAATCTGAATTTCGACACGTCAGTGAATAAGGGGTGCGCCATATGAGTGGTAAAAGAGTCTTGAAATATTTCAGAGACTGAATTAATAGCAAATAGTTGTTCAAAACATTTTGTAATACTTTTGAGCGGACGACATTTGACTAGATGGATTGGCGGTAAATGCTTGTCTGAAGAGAGCGTCTCCCCTGCCTCAAGATAATCAATAGTATCTTTATATACAAACTTGCTATAGGTAGTTAAAACATCAATCAATAGCTGAGAAATACTATTTCGAGAATGCTCAAACAATATTTCATAGTTGATGTGATAAAGATGAATAAGCAGCGGCTCTATAGCATGAGCTAAATCGACCACTTGCCTAATAGTCAAAACAAATCCTGACTGGCTTGAAACCTTGGTAATACTCTCAAACAGCATAGCCCGCTTTTGTAAGGTTGAGAGTAATATTCTTTCATCGCCAAACAGTTCCCAGTATTTCTTTATAAGCATAGTATACGTAGTCACTTCGTAGCGCATCGAATCTTTCCCCGAGAGACATTCTCGAAGCCAACGTTCACAAGTAGAGTCATCCACTATAAGCACTGTAGTATTACCAGGAGAAGGCTTTATTTTATTGCGCACATCCTGAAAATCAACATTGTTATACATCACACGATCTTTCTTCTAACACCTTTACTGATAGCATACAAGACAAGCCGGACATCTATCCGGCTTGTCTTGTATATAACACTACAATCCTATTCACTCAATCTTTTAGTTCGTCAAAAATCCTTTGGAGATCTTCTTCATCCTTAAATTCAATTTTAATAAAGTTTTTACCTCTTGACGATTTCACGTTAACATTGGTATCGAGCTTTGCTCGAAGCTTTCTTGCAACAATTTTAAATGCCCGCGGAGAAGGGCTTCTCTTGACGTGATCCATACCTTGAACGGAATATAGTCGCGCAATATTTTCTGCTTCACGAACAGATAGCTGCTCGTTTACAATTTTTTTCGCCAATCGTATGCGTGCCTCTTCTTGGTCAACAGGAAGAGACAATATTGTGCGCGCATGGCCTGCTGTTAATTTGCCATCATACATAAGCTCCTGAACTTCATCCGGAAGGTCTAGAAGTCTTAGGGCGTTTGAAATAGTGCTCGTATTTTTACAAACGGCCTCAGCAACATTTTTCTGTTTAAGTCCGCCTAACTCGATTAATCGCTTATAGCCAAGTGCTTCTTCAATAGGATTTAGATCATCTCGTTGAAGATTCTCAACAAGCGCAATCTCTTGAGCTTTCGTTTCATCAATAGCGATAATTCTGACTGGTAAAGAATCCATACTTAAACTTTTGCAAGCATGGTAACGACGCTCTCCCGCGACAATTTGATATTGTCCATTTCCAATCTCTCGAACAATAATTGGTTGCAGGAGTCCCTCTTTCTTAATCGAAGCCGCTAGCTCAGATATTTTATCAGGATCAAAGTTATTCCTTGGTTGGTTAGGGTTCGGTTCAATATTCGATATTTTCATTTCGACAAAATCTGTATTGCTTCCCGATTCTACCGAAGCTTGACCCATGAGTGATTCTAACCCTCGGCCAAGTCCACCTTTAGTTGCCACGACTTATCACTTCCTTTGCCAATGAACGATATGCTTCAGCGCCCTTACCTGAAGAGTAATAATCTAAAATTGACTTTCCATAACTTGGAGCCTCTGCAAGCTTTATTGTACGAGGAATAACCGTCGAGAATACTTTACTCCCAAAATACTTCTTTACCTCATCTTCAACCTGTTTAGTGAGAACAGTTCTGCTGTCGTACATAGTAAGCAAGACACCAAATACATCAAGACTCTTATTTAGGCGAGTTTTGACAAGTTTCATCGAATCGAGAAGTTTTGACACGCCCTCTAATGCATAATACTCACATTGAATAGGAATCAATAAAGAGTTAGCCGCAGTTAAAGCATTAATAGTAAGCAATCCAAGAGAAGGAGGACAATCTATAAGAATAAAGTCGTAGCTATCTTGAATTTCCGTGAGAGAGTCCTTTAAACGCGTCTCGCGCGATATTGCAGAGACAAGTTCTACCTCAGCACCAGCCAAATTAATTGTTGCAGGTATGAGAGTCACATTAGCTGACTCTGTTTTTATAAGTATCTCAGAGAGGGGGGTATCGTTAAGCAAAACGTCATATATACAATTCATACCGCTTTCTTTTTCAACACCAAACCCGCTCGTTGAGTTCCCCTGGGGATCGAGATCGACCAGAAGAACCTTCTGACCTTGTTCTCCCAGTGCAGCAGCTAGGTTCACTGCAGTAGTAGATTTTCCGACACCGCCTTTTTGATTAATTATCGAAAGAATCAACGGTTTATTTGACTCATTTTTCGTATCACTCACTTATACTCCTTTCTTAAACATTAAAAGTATATAGCAACCACTATAATGGAACGCTTGAGATTTAAACATTTATCCATATTGAAAAGATTTCACGTGAAATCTTTTCAATACTTGTTTATTTTTGTATAGATTCTTGAGGCAATTTTAAAACATGCTTGATTACAGAAAATATAGAATTGACAGTGTCGCTCTCCTCTACAAAGAGAAAGAATTCATAGTGCATAGAAACATCTCAGGTTTTAAAACTATCCAGCACATAAACTAACTACTGATTACTACTTATATTCATGTTTATTTATAAATACAATCCTATTAAGTAATTGAAAGTTTATTACCGTTTGTTTGCTTCATTTTTTGTTAAGATAGTGTAAGACTCGTACATTCATATATCTACAATACACTTTTGATCTGCCGGTGAAGCTATTACTTTTCTTAACAAATGTGAGCTATCAACGTCTCCGTTTTGTTGCGTAGTAAATAACTTATAAACACATATATAAACACAATAACTTATTGCTTTTATGGTAATACAAATGGCGGCAAAGTTTTCACGTGAAAACTTTGCCGCCTAGATCAATTAAGCATGAATAAAGAATATATACCTTATTACTAGAAAAGAGGGTTTCTTTGAGCCATTCCGCTTCTTCTTGGTAATTTGATCTTTTCTTTCCCTTTTTTTCTATAGCAAACAATATGACGATTCATATTCTCAAAAGATACTACAGGATCGTTTGAGATACACACCATTCCTACCATTTTCTCAACTTTCTTGGCTGATAAAAGCTCATCATCATCCAGATTACCTTTTAAAGCAATAAATAAACCCTCATAACGTAAGAGTGGGGAAGTAAGTTCCAGCAGTGAGCCCATACGAGCTAAGGCGCGAGCAGTAATTACAGAAAATTTTTCTCTTTTTTGTAAGGCCAATTCCTCAACTCTTAAATCACATACACTAATTTGTTCTTGTAGTCCAAGCTTTGTAAGGATTTCGCTAACTGCCTTCATTTTCTTTTTTGAAGAGTCGACCAATAGTGTTTTTCTGCCAGAGGCAATGGCAAGCGGTATCCCTGGAACACCCCCGCCTGTGCCTATATCACCATATAATCCTTCAGGAGAATCTTCGAAATAGGGGAGTGCTGATAAAGAATCTTCAATATGAAGAATCATGCCTTCGCTTTTACTTTTAATAGCCGTAAGATTTAGCTCATTATTTTTTTCAAGTAACAGATCGAGATAGTTTTCTATCATAGCCTGTTTCGCGCTATCAAGTTTTTCAAACTCCATATAACCTATCCTTAGTCTAATAACCATTTAATAGCAACATATTTCTAACAATATATCTGAAGAGTAATACACAGTTTTAATATTAAACCATATTAGCAGTAAAACTAATGCCGCCCAAAACCTGTAACAAAGAGTACTAATAAAAATAGAGCCCTATAAATTCATTTACAGAGCTCAAAATTTAATATTTTTGCTGATATAAACAGTTGGCTTAGCCTAGTGCTAAAGAACCTTTATCACTATATAACGATCGGGGTCATCTCCCTCGGAGACAGTCTCAACCTGGTTATTATCTTTTAGGCACATATGAATAATACGCCTTTCATATGCGCTCATCGGTCTAAGTCTTACATCTGAATGTTGGCGGACAGCCCGTGAAGCTGATGATTTTGCCAATGACTCAAGTTTTCCTCGGCGACGATTTTTATATCCTTCAATATCTACGGTAATAGGATAGCGAAACCCAATCTGTTTATAGACAATAGAAGTAACAAGTAGCTGAAGAGCATCTAGTGTTTTGCCATGACGACCGATAAGGGAAGCCAAATCGCCTTCGCCCACAATATCTAATATGATTTCGCTTTCTTCGCCTTCATATTCATCAATTGAAACATTCCCGAGATTGAAATAAGAGAGAATCATCTTGATAACATCAATAGCTGCATCAGCAATATGATCAAGGTCTTCATCGGTGAATTCCTCTTCGGAATCATCACTATATTCATTATCTGGAATATTATTATTTAATGCTTCGTCAGTCTCTGCGTCGCTACCTAAACTATCAGATTGCACAAAGCCTTCCGAATCGAGTGTCTCTTCTTGATTCATAAACTCTTCTCCTTACTCATCAAACCGCAGGTATTCAATTAATTATGCGGTTAGAGTTACTTTGACTTCCTTGTGGGACGAGGTTTTGCCTGACGCCGTTCGACATTAACTTTGACAGGTTTAATAACCACAGCCTCTTCTTCAAGCTGATCTTTTCTATCAAGCAACTTCTGAGTCACAAGTTGCTGTGCAATACCAAAGAAGGATGAAACATCCCAATAAAGAAGAACGCCTCCCGGGGAACTCCAGCCAATAAATATCATAAATACTACCATGCCATAACTAACCCACTTCATCTGTTGATTAGTGCTTTTATTTAAAAGCATGGGAATAAGAGTTGATATAGAAAACAAAAGAACAAGAATCGCGTAGGGAATTACTGCGATAATTGCCTCACTGGATATTCCATCGGTAAAAAAACTCGAAGGAGAAACAGTAAGATTGGGGATAAGGTTATAAAACGAGAGAGGATTTGTGGAGATATCAATAAAATTTGAAAGATTGGTGAGCATTTGAAAAAATGCCATAAAAATAGGTATTTGGATAATCATCGGCAAACAACCCGCTAATGGATTAAAGTGAGCCTCAGAATATAGTTTTTGCATTTCTTCGCTCAGTTTTTGCTTATCATCAGCATATTTTGTTTGCAACTCCTGCATCAAGGGTTGCATTTTTTGCATTTGATGAGTTGATTTAAACTGTTTTCTTGCAATAGGGAAAATTAACAAACGGATTACCAAGGTAAGACAGATAATTGCCATACCCCAATCACCGGTAAAGCTTTCAAACCAGCTGAGAATATCAAAAATGAAGCGCAGTATTACGTCCCACACAAAAAACCTCCATGTCCAGGGTTTCTAATAATAATCAAGGTACCGGATCATATCCACCAGGGTTCCAAGGATGACACCGTATAATTCTTTTTAATGCGAGCCAAAACCCTTTTAAGAACCCATACTTTTTAAATGCTTCAAACGCATATTCCGAACAAGTTGGTGTAAATCTACAACAAGGTGGAAACAAGGGTGAAATTACACTTCTGTACACAGTAATACAACCCATTGCCATTTGAGCGGGTATTTGACGAATAAAACAAAATATCTGACTCTTTGTTTTCATTACAACCCTTTTATTAAACGGGTTTATATATATCTCTAATCGCTTACAACCTTCTTTTTAAGTATATTGATCAGATCTGCCTTGAGACGCTCGGGAGAGCATTGGGCGGTCTTACCACGTGCAATAAAGATGAGATCAAAGCCTTTAAATGAAAAGGGAAGAGATCGCACAGCCTCGCGCATAACCCTCTTGGCCCTGTTCCGCGTGGGGGCGTTTCCTAATTTTTTCCCCGCAACAAAAGCAGCGCGACCATATTGACCGCGCTGCTCTGGTGTTGGTCTCATAATAACAATCACAGAACTTGACATCAACCTACTACCTTCATTAAAAATAGTATTAATATCTGCTCGTGATTTAATTGTATCCCTCACAGTCTTACCAACTTACAATCAGTAGCTGCATACACTAGACACAAATACGTTTGCGACCTTTTAACCGCCGTGCGGCGAGAACACTACGACCGCCTTTAGTTGACATACGTGCACGAAAACCGTGACACTTTGCGCGTTTTCTTTTATTTGGTTGATAAGTACGTTTCATAATTACACTCCATGATGGATTTATTTTCGACAAGCTAGGAAAGTATAGGTAGGGCACTGAGCAATGTCAACCGCTATCTCTTTTTTATACACTTAAATCCATACAACAAGTATATTAAGCTTGGTATATGTTTTTACTATTTAGTGAAGTAATTTATTTAAAATTATTCTGCATCTGTGAAAACTGTTAAAAACCGAGTAATTGTGTACAATAGGTTGTGAAAACTTACATTACCGAACAAAATTTCGTCATTGACAGATAATTTATTTTCTATGATTCTAAGTATGCGAGACAAAAATATATTAGAAAGTTTTCTTTGATTTACCTGTAGTTATATTTATTTTGAAACTTTAAAAATGAATTTTCAATAATAAGACTAAAACCAGTAGACGGCTTTTAAAGTAGTTTGCTTTTGTTTTTGTTCTTTTACTTTCTTTTTAAATAGAAAGTAAAATATGGCTTAATTATCACAGAGCAGAAACTCTTTCAGTAGACTTATTCACACTATTTTGCAACTTGTGAAAAATAAGAAAGGCCTGATATTTTCGGTGTGCCCAACACTTTCTTCTTTAGTCTATTAATAAAAATGTTGGATGTAATAAAAATTTACAATCTATATTACGTTCAGTAATGTAAGTAAGGAATAATTATATGGAGCAGAAAGATATTTCTCGGGTTTGGGATATGGTGCAATCTTATCTGGCGGAAAATCCTGACGTTGAAGTCATAAAAATGAACGGATTTTTTTCTGCCCTTGACCCTCAAGTCATAACAGATACCACTTTCATTCTTTCCACGACAAATCATTTTGCTCAATCCTATATAGAGAGAACCTATCTTTCTTTGTTGAAGGATGCGGTATTTAGTATTACTGGAAAACCTTTAGAGGTTCTTATTGTTGTCGAAGACCATCCTAGTGTTGAATACTTAAACCAAGAATATGATCTTCCTTGTGAACCTTTAGATACTGCACAACAGAATGAAATTATTTCATCGGATAATTTAGTAAATAACAAAACAGATATTCAAACCGTTAATAATGAGCTCAGGGATGAAACTCAAGGTGACGGAGAAATTATTAAGACATTTGAAAACTTCATTATTGGTGAAAGTAACCGTCAGGCCTATAATGTTGCACATGCCGTAGCCGAAAACCCAGGAGTAACTCTTAATCCTCTTTTTATTTATGGTAAGTCCGGGTTAGGAAAAACTCATCTTCTTCTTGCAATATATAATTATGTAAGTAAAAACTATCAGAATATGCGCGTTAAATATGTACAGTTATCAGAGCTTCTTAATGATTATATGAATGCCTATCAAATTCAAGACTGGGGAGATTTTAGTCTTAAATACTACTCGAATGATATGTTACTGCTTGATGATGTCCAATATCTAGAAGGTAAAGAAGCGCTTTCAAATGAAGTATTTAATATATTTAACAAACTCACACAAATTAAAAAACATATTGTTTTAAGCGCTGATCGTGCTCCAAAAGATATTGCGCTTGATGAACGTTTTACTTCAAGGTTTGCTCAAGGAGTTATTGTTGAGGTAACTCCGCCTACCTTTGAAACAAAACTAGCTATTTTTAAAAATTATTTAAGGTATTCCTGCCAACAATTTAATCTTAAGGATATCTATAAGAACATACCTGAAGAGGTCTGTATTAAAATTGTAGAGAGGTCTAATTTTAATATTAGAAGCCTTGAGGGTGCAGCAACAAATTTAGTGGCATATATTAAGTATGAAAAAGAAAATATTTATATGCCATTAACTATAGATGAAGCAGAAGTAATAGCTACACGAGTGTTTTTAAATAATAATCAAAAAATAACTATATCAAATATTCAGGTTGAGGTAGAAAAATATTACAATATATCGCATGCTGAAATGTTAGGAAAACAGCGACCACGAAATATATCACTTGCTAGGCAAGTTGCTATGTATCTTTGTAGAAGTCTAACAGGAGAATCATATCCTGATATAGGAAAAGCATTTAAAAAAGATCACTCAAGTGTTGTTCACGCATATAACAACATTGAAAATAAGAAACAAAATGATAAGGCTTTTTATAACGAAATTGAAAAACTTACTGAATTAGTAAAAGGGTAACGTTAATTAGTAAATATAACAGCTTGTGATTACTTGTTAATAACTATAAAAAAGTGTGTTAGAAAGTTATCAATAAAATAAGTATTAAAAAGTTTTGTGAATGTAAGTTAATAACATATACAATTTATTTACTTTCGTTTTTGCTCGATTATCAGGTAAAAGAATTATTTTTCAAACTTCTCACAGGGCTTATTATTACTACTACTAAAAGTTAAATAAATAATAAAAAGGTAGGTAGCATCGATGAAATTTACTATTTCGAAATCTGAACTTCTTGAAGCATTGCAGATTGTTTCAAAAGGAATTTCAGCACGCTCTACTTTACCTATTCTTTCTGGGTTTTATATTCAGGCAATAAACGGGAAATTACTATTTCAAAGCACTGACCTCGAAATTTCAATTAAACATGAAGTGGAAGCTTTTATAGAAGAAGAAGGAGAGGTAATTGTTCCCGGAAAGTATTTCTTTGAAATAGTAAAGAACTTAAATGATGCTGCGGTAAGTTGTTGGTTAGAAGATAATCAAGTTAAACTTTCTTGTCTTGACTCATTATTTTCACTTAATACATTAAACGTGTTAGATTTTCCTTCATTCCCAAATATACAAACTTCTTCAACAATAAAAATCTCTTTAGATATACTTTTATCAATGGTTAAAAAGGTGAGTAAAGCAGCTTCAAAAGATGAAACAAGAGCTGTTCTAACGGGTATATTCTTTATGGTTGAAGATGAAATAATAAGAATGGTTGCAACTGATTCTTACCGCCTCGCGATTGTCGAAAAGAAAATATCAGCGCAAACATCGGAAAATTTTAAATTAATTATTCCTGGTTCGATTTTTGATGAAGTTGTTAAATTGGCGGCAAAAAACGATACTATCAGTATTGGATATACCGATAATCAAATTATTTTTATGTTTGGTTCTTCAATCATTGTAACGAGAAAAATTGAAGGAAATTATCCAAATTATCAGCAAATTATTCCGAAGGATAAAACAGTTTCCATAACAGTTAATGTAAAGGCTCTTATTTCTTCAATTAAAAGAGCTTCAATTATGGTTCAAGATCATTCTCCTCTTACATTTTTTATTGATTCTGACGCGAACCTTTTAATTATTTCTTCTCATGCTCAGGAAATAGGTGGCGCCGAAGAAAAAATTTCTATTGAATGTGAGGGAGAAACATTAGAAATAGGTTTTAATTCTCAATATATTATTGATGGTCTTCAGGTTATTGAGTCTGAGGAAGTGGTGTTTGAGGCCCAATCTTCGCTTAAACCAGGTGTGTTTAAAACGGTAGGGGACGAAAAGTTTTTTTACCTTACCATGCCAGTAAGACTAAATAAATAATTATTATCGTGTCTTTATTTGCTAAAGATATCAGCCTTTATAATTTTAGAAACTATAAAGAATTTCATTTATCTCTTGATAAAAATATTTCTATTATTGTTGGGGAAAACGGTATCGGGAAAACAAATATTATTGAAGCAATTGAACTTCTGACTTTATTTCAGTCTTTTCGTAACCCTACGTGGAATGATTTGGTTTTATGGGGAGAAGAGTCAGCCTCAGTTGTTATGGATGTAGAAGGAGATAATAGAGTTCTTACGTATTCTCTTTTGTTAAAAGAGAATAAACGTCAGTATTCTTTCAACGGGAAAAGAAAAAATGTAAATGAAATTATAGGATCTTTTCCCTCTGTTTTATTTACTCCTGATGATTTACAACTAGTAAAAGGACCTGCTGAAAAACGTAGAGATGCTATTGATATTGTTGGTATTCAGCTTTCAAAAACATATAGTGATTTAAAAAATAACTATATGAAAATTATAAAAAATAAAAATAAGTTATTAAAATTGGGTGTAGTTAATGAACTAGTTTTAGATTCCTGGAATGAAAAATTAGTTGAAGTGGGAAGTTTATTTTTTAAACATAGAGTACGCCTATTCCATGTAATAAGAGATGAACTTATTGCTATATATCAATCATTAATTCCCGGTGAGGTGATAAGAATTGCGTATTACCCATCTTGGGATGTTTCTCTTGATGAATATAATGAGTCTTCGCAAGAGAAGCTATTTTTATTGGAAAATGCCCAAATATATAAATTCTTGTCGGAAGATATTTCTAAGAAAAAACAAAATGAAATGTATCGACATCATAGTATTGTTGGGCCACATCGAGATGAGTTGGTTGTATATATTAATGGAAAGGACGCGCGGAGATTTTGTTCGCAAGGGCAACAAAGATCTATAGCATTGGCTTGGAAGATGGCTGAGGTACATGTTATATCTCGTCTAAGTGAACAATTACCCATTCTCCTATTAGATGATGTAATGTCTGAATTAGATGAATCGAGACGCTCTACCCTCATTGATTATATAAATGGAAGAGTTCAGACGGTTATTACAACAACATCATTACAATATTTTAATAAGAACGCTTTATCGAGTATGTCGATTGTAGATCTTACAGAAGGAAATTTTTAAAATGGATAACAGAAAAAAGCGAAAGGGTAGAACAGTTAGCCTATGTAATGAACTACCTTCTTGTTTTAATTCTGTACCGTTTAAATATAAACGGTCATTTTCTCTTAAAAGCGACTGGGAAGACATTGCTTCTGAAAATGTTTTAAATCATACGGATAATATTATTTATGATAAGAAAAATGAGAACGAAGTTGTGGTGTTTGTTGATAGTGCACAATGGGCTGCGGAATTAAATATGCAGAAAGAATTTTATAGAATTCTTTTAAATAGAAAGAGTGGCAAACAAATTACTTCAGTTAAGTTTTTTGTTTCTAAAAAAGCTAGTATTAGGAAAAAATTTGAAAAGCTTAAACAAGATGAATTGAATCAGAGCTCCTCTGTTATCCCATCTCTCCCTATGACAGAGGAAGAAGAGTATATTGCACATCTTCTTGTGGATGATATTAATGATGAAAAATTGAAGGAGAAGGTTTTTAACGCGCTAAAAGCTGATTTTGAATGGAAAAAGGGTATAGCATCCATTAAAAAGCCTTAAAAGCCATTTTGAGGCTTTTTAATGATAGAAAATACGTGCTTATCATGCTTTAATCTGCTTAATTATGATAAAATGAGGTCATAAGTTAGGATAGATGGTTTAAGTAGATATAAATTGGAAGAAGTGAATTCAATTAAAACCTCTTTTTAAGACTTGTGGCTTTCCTATATAAGGAAAGCTTTTTCATTCTTTTAAAGGCTTATTGGGTTTGTGAGATTATAAGGAGATGTGGTGGTAAAACAATCACAGAGTGAATACGGAGCAGAAAACATTCAGGTTCTTGAGGGGCTTGAAGCGGTTCGTAAACGCCCGGGAATGTACATAGGTTCTACGGGTCCTCGTGGTCTTCATCATCTAGTCTATGAGGTTGTTGATAACTCAGTTGATGAAGCTCTCGCGGGGGCATGTACGAGAATAGATGTAACCATTCACAAAGATAATTCTGTAACGGTTATTGATAATGGTCGTGGTATTCCCGTTGAAATTCATAAAAAGGAAAAGAAGCCAACGGTAGAAGTTGTTTTTACCATACTTCATGCAGGCGGTAAGTTTGGAGGAGGCAGTTATAAAGTTTCAGGCGGCCTTCATGGCGTAGGTATTTCAGTGGTAAACGCACTTTCTTCTCGTGTTGAGGTTGAAGTAACGCGTGATGGTGAAGTTAATGCTATGGCTTTTGAGCGTGGCATTACCAAAGAGAAGTTAAAAAAGGTTAGCTCTGCTTCGCCTAGTAAACATGGGCTTAAAGTAACGTTTTGGCCAGATCCTGAAATATTTACAGAAACCGTTGTTTTTAATAAAGATATACTTATCAATCGCTTACGAGAAATGGCGTTTCTTACTAAAAATCTTAAGATCGTTTTTACTGATGAAAGAGAAGAAGATCCTGAGACACACACTCCTTATTCACAAGAACTATGTTATGCCGGAGGAGTAGTTGATTTCACAAAATTTCTTAACGAAGGAAAAGAAGTATTAGCAGGCCTCTCGAAACCAATATATTTTGAAACCATTGACGAGAAAATCGGAGAGATGGAGATTGCTCTACAATGGAATACTTCGTATTATGGTCAAACTCTTGCATTCGCCAATAATATTAATACAACAGAAGGTGGCACACACCTCGATGGATTTAAGAATGCATTAACGCGTGTGATAAATGAGTATGCAAGGCGTTTGAATATTCTTAAAGAAAAAGATGAAAATCTTTCAGGTGAAGATATTCGTGAAGGGCTCACTTGTGTGCTCTCTGTTAAATTAGCAGACCCACAATTTGAAGGTCAGACAAAGACAAAGCTGGGTAACACTGAAATGCGAACTTTCGTTCAGCAAAGTGTTGTTGCGGGTTTATCTGAATATCTTGAAGAGCATCCTAATCAAACAAAAATTATCATTAATAAAGCCGCTCAAGCGCTTAAAGCGCGTCAGGCTGCTCGAAAAGCTCGAGAACTTACTCGTCGAAAAGGTGCTCTTGAGTCTTCAACACTTCCGGGAAAACTTGCCGATTGTTCAATCCGCGACGCCTCACTTACTGAACTTTTTATAGTGGAGGGTGATTCCGCAGGGGGTTCTGCAAAACAGGCGCGCGAGCGATCATTTCAAGCTATCTTGCCGTTAAGAGGAAAGATATTAAATGTTGAGCGAGCGGGACAACACCGTGCATTAAGCTCTGAAACCATATCATCGCTTATTACCGCCATAGGCACTGGTTTTGGAGATGAATTTAATATTGAAAAAGCGCGCTATCATAAAGTGGTCATCATGACAGATGCTGATGTAGACGGTGCTCATATTCGTATTCTATTGCTCACTTTCTTTTTCCGTTATATGCCGGAAATGATATATAACGGATATATATATTGTGCGCAACCTCCTTTGTATCGCCTCAAAGTTGGGCAAGGCAAGAAAAACATGCAGTACATCTACAGCGATGAAGCTCTTTCAACTGAGACTTCAAAAATTGCTGAAGGTACCAAATATGAAATTCAACGATATAAAGGCTTAGGAGAAATGGATCCCGAGCAGCTTTGGGAGACTACGATGGAGCCTTCAAACCGTACTCTTTTACAGGTGACCGTTGAAGACGCGCAAGGGGCTGAGAAAATTGTTTCAGACCTCATGGGAGACTTTGTTGAACCGCGTCGTAATTTTATTCAAAAAAATGCAAAAGACGTCCGGTTCCTTGATATATAAAGTCAGGAGAATAAATTATCATGGCTGATGAAACGAAAGAACTTGATCTAAGCGGATCACGAGTTGTTCAAGATGAGATGGTAAACGAATTTAAAAATTCGTTTCTAGAATATGCGATGAGCGTCATAGTTGCGCGTGCGTTGCCTGATGTACGAGACGGCCTTAAACCAGTTCATAGACGCATTTTATATGCTATGTATGACAGCGGTGTTGTTCCAACAAAACCTCATAAGAAGTCGGCATGGACCGTTGGTGAAGTTATTGGTAAATATCACCCTCACGGTGATTCAGCAGTATACGACACTATGGTTCGTCTCGCACAAAATTTTTCTATGCGTGTTCCTCTTGTTGACGGCCACGGCAACTTTGGTTCAGTAGATGGCGATTCTGCCGCTGCCATGAGATATACCGAAGCTCGTCTTGACCGTCCTGCAATGGAACTTCTGAGAGATCTTGATAAGAATACGGTTGATTGGCAACCAAATTACGATGAGTCACTAAAAGAGCCTTCAGTATTACCTTCACGTTTCCCTAATCTGCTGGTTAATGGGTCTTCAGGTATCGCTGTTGGTATGGCCACAAACATTCCTCCTCATAATCTGGGAGAGGTTATTGATGCTGCCTGTCTTTATATCGATAATCCCGATGTGACAACCGAAGAGTTGATGAAAGTAATGCCAGGTCCTGATTTTCCAACAGGTGCCATGGTTATGGGATTGAGTGGAATTAAAGATGCCTATGAGACCGGGCGTGGGTCTTTTATCATTCGATCACGCGCGAAGATGGAGCAGACCTCAACAGGTCGTCAACGTATTGTTGTTACTGAAATACCCTACATGGTAAATAAAACCAAATTGATAGAAAAAATAGCCGAGTTAGTCAATGACAAGAAAATCACTGAAATAACCGGGCTCAATGATGAATCTGATCGCAGTGGCATGCGTATCGTAATAGATCTTAAGCAGGGCACTATTCCCGAGGTAGTACTTAATAAATTATTCAAACACACTCAACTTCAAACTTCTTTTGGCGTCATTATGATTGCTCTTGTTGATGGTGTTCCCCGTACGCTTTCTTTAAAAGAAGTTCTTCATTATTACGTTGAACACCAGGTAAATATAATAGTTAGACGAACAAGATTTGATCTTGAGAAAGCAGAAGCGCGGGCTCATATTCTTGAAGGTTTACTTCTTGCTCTTGATCATATTGATGAGGTTATCAAACTTATACGTGCTTCGCGTACTGATAAAGAAGCTCTTGAGGGTCTTATTGTCCGCTTTGGATTTTCGCAGGTTCAAGCAGAGGCAATTCTTGAAATGAAGCTCAGGCGACTTACTGGACTTGAGCGCGAGAAAGTGGAAGCCGAATTGGCTGAACTCCGAAAACAGATTGCCTATTATAAAGGAATTCTCGCTGATGATCACCTGCAGCGCCAGGTGATCAAAGACGAAATGCAGGAAATTAAACAGAGGTTTAGCACCAAACGTCTTACAGAACTTTGTACTCAAGAAGCTAAGACGCTTGAAGTTGAGGATCTTATTGCGGAAGAGGATATGGTTGTTACTATTACGCGATCTGGCTATGTTAAACGACTGCCTGTTGCTACTTATCGGCAACAAAAGCGCGGGGGAAAAGGCCTTCAGGGCGTAAACCTTAAAGATAACGATTTTGTCGAACATCTATTTATTGCCTCAACTCATGATTATATGCTGTTCTTCTCTACCAAGGGTAAAGTTTACCGACTTAAAGTACATGAGCTTCCTATGGGAAGTCGCCATGCACGGGGCCATGCTATTGTTCAGCTTCTACCTTTTGAAGCAGACGAGAAAATAGCCGCCGTCATTTCCACGAAAGATTTTCCTGAAAGCGAATACCTTCTTTTTGCGACAAAAAAGGGCATGATCAAAAAGACGGCGATGTCTTCATATGGGCGTTCGCGCCGTGATGGATTAATTGCAATAAACCTGAGAAGCGATGATGCCCTTATTGCTGTTCGGCGAGTAAAAGAAGGGCAAAAAGTCGTCATGGTATCCTCAGCGGGTAAGGCTATTATGTGGGATGAATCAGAAGCCCGTCCCATGGGGCGCGACACCATGGGTGTCAAAGGTATCAATGTCCCTTCAAGTGCCGAGGTTCTTGGTATGGAAATTGTTCCACGTGGAGGGGAGCTGTTCGTAATTACTGAACACGGCTATGGCAAACGCACTCCTATGTCTGATTATCCCATACAGCACCGTGGCGGACAGGGTGTTAACACCATTGCTATGACGGATAAAAAAGGCAAACTTATGGGGATGAAAGTAGTTAATGAAGATCATGAGCTTATGATCATCTCTGAAGAAGGTGTTGTCATCCGCTTAAAAGCTAAGGATGTTAGCAAACTTGGGCGCGCCACTCAAGGCGTAAAAGTTATGAATGTTGCCGAAACTGATTGTGTTACTGCAGTGGCCCGAGTTGCCACAGGGCGAAAGAAAAAGCCAGCCACCGCCGGAGAACAACAGCATCTATTTTCCAACGCACAGGAGCTTCATGCAAATGCAACAGCAGATGAAGGCGATGACAGTGAAGAATTTGATGACGAAATTGGATTAGAAGAAGAACTTGAGGACGAGGAATAGCCCTTCGTTACACCGATAGATATGTGAAAAATGTGCGCCGCTCCCTTCATTTATTTCAAGAAGGAGCGGCGCACGTGCGAGCAAACCTGTTACGCTTGGCAGAAAATGTGGAATTGCCTGCATAATCTAAAAAACGGTTGTCTTACGTCGTGATTTGCCGTATATTAAGCGAGCGCATTTTTAGGGCCCATAGCTCAGTTGGCTAGAGCGCACGGCTGATAACCGTGAGGTCACAAGTTCGAATCTTGTTGGGCCCACCACCGCGCGTTGTTCTGCCCGCCAGGGGCAGTGTTGTTTAATGGGGGTTTAGCTCAGCTGGGAGAGCGACGGCTTTGCAAGCCGTAGGTCAGGGGTTCGAACCCCCTAACCTCCACCATCACAAAAACCTGCTAGATGGGCGCATACAGCTTGTCTGGCAGTTTCATTTTCAAGGGTCAAAAAGCACATTTCATTAGAATGTTTTAGAACAAGGTTTGCTTAAGGCTGAATTTCCGGTATACATCATCGTTTAACGGGATCGACCTAGTTCCCCTACTCATAGCACGCAATGGTGCCTTCGGCGATGATGGCCACGTTTGCATTCTTGCCATAGGTCTCAACCAGAAGGTCATGCGCCTCCTGCCAGGTATTCACGTAAACCTGTTTGTCCAGTTCGCCGCACTGAAATGCGGATGATGGCTCGGGTTCCATCCAGTAGATGTAGCGGGAAATCTGCGGACGCACCTGAATCCTGCCGGAGTACATACGACCACCACGATTTCGACCAAACTCGCCCAGCAGGTAATGAATCTGCTGACCGGTGTGGGTGCGGTCAATGAGCACGAGATCGCCGCCGCTCTCTTTCACGGCAAGCGATGCCACGGATACGGCGTTCATGGCATCGGTGGCCTTGGCATTGGCGTTGGTGATTACGATGTCCTTACCGGTGATCCTAGGAATGGAATAGGACTTCTGAGCAGCAGGGATGGCAGCGTAGTACTCTTTGATTGCGTCGCCGGCGTATACGTCGGTCACCTCGAGGCGGGAGTTGTACAGCACGTCGATCTTAAAGAACTGACCGATCATCTGACCGAGCTCCTCTACCTGATTGCGCATACCATCGACGGCAATATCGCCCATTTGTGTTACGAAGTCGATATTGCGTGCATGAATGTCATCTATGGCAGCCTTGTGGGTGCCATAGATGGTGTCGATGGAGGCCATACCTGGGAAGAGTAGCTTGTAACCACCGCTGAAGCCGTTGAAAGGATGCGGAGTGATGGCGCCGATACCAATACGCAAATCGCAGCTCATGAACTCGGCGTTGCAGTATACCTCATAGCCGCCCGAAGCGGCACCGATGTAATCGTTGTTCTCATAACAGTTGTGGTTGTATATTGGAATGCGCCGCATGATATCCTCACCCAGCTTAGCGGAGAAATCACGCCTGTTGTGTGCGCAGTGAGCCCCAAGAGCGCAGATGAAGCGGATGTGGTCGTCGGTCACACCGGCGCGCCCGAGTTCCTCGAGGATGATGTGGGCGATGTCATTGGTGGGTGTACCACGGGAGAGGTCGTCGAACACGATGCAGACTTCTTGGGCGTCCTGGGCAAGTTCGTAGATAGTTTTTGAATCGTACGGGGCATTGATTTTCTGACGGATCTCTTCTTTGTTGAGAGAGGGAAACTCGTCATTCGGAAGACCGTAGAACTCGACATTCCAGGAATCGGGCAACTCGATCTCGACCGGCTCATTGCCCTGCCAGATATTCTGATTCAATGTGAATTTCATGGGATTCCTCTCTCGACTGGTTAATTCCGAAGGCCTGCTCGCACATGAGTTCGAAGACAATCACGCAGGCATGGTAGCGGGTACATCTATGTGCATTATATACATATGACGAAACGTCTCGCAATCCGGGTTATGAGGGCGTATGGCGTGCAGCTGATAGTGCAAACCAAACAAAGTACTTCTTTACCTTCCCATACCCCTATCGTAGAATGTCATAGGATTGACTGTATCTATGAGAGGGGCACCCGGTGAACGCCTTTTTTTCTAAATTTCTTGAAAGTGGGCTTATCGCTGCAGTGGTAATGGGGGTTGCCTACGTTCTCACCTTTTTCAATATAGCGGGGACCTTGGATGCGTTTTGTCTCCCTCACGAATTGATTACCATTGGTATTCCTCAAATTATTGAAACTATATTCAAAGTTGTAGTAAATATCTGGGCGATTCTTCCGCTTATCATTATTGTTGTATTCGTAACGCGACCTCTAAAAAATCATGAACTATTGCGGTGTATCTACTCATCGGCGTTTCTCGTCGGGATAATCATGTTTACCTTTTTCGTTCTTGATTATTTTTTGCCAATAAATTGGATATTGGTGGCGATCATCGTCTATATTTGGGGTAAACATCTTTTTCGACCTCTCATAATGCAACGCACGGTTAAAGGCTATAAAGATAAGTGGAACGCTCATTACGGTGGCGAACGACAAGATGAGAAAAGTGTTGCAAAAAATATTGCTGCTCGTATAGCCATGGTGTGCCTTGTTATCTGCGGTCTTTATTACACTTCTCAAACTATGTATGAGTATGGGAAACAGGAGGTTCAAAATGCCACCTGGCATTATATTGCCCATGATTATGGCAATAAGATTATTGTCTTTCAGTCAGACTGGTACTATGTACTTATGACTCGAGAGGGTGACACGCTTACCAAAAACTATCAAATCATTCGTTTTGATGAACTAGGCGCTCTGAGTTATGAAAACACCGGAATGCTCCCTGTTGAACAGGCTATCTGAGAGGTTGTTTATTATGGAAACTCACGACCGAAAGATAAAAATAATACCCCAAGGTCCTTACCTGGTAACCGGAGGTATTCCGTTAGATGAAAAGATAATTACTCCAGAAGGGCATTCCTATACATTTAAAGAAGGAAGAGCGTTACCCCAAGCAGAAAGCTATGCTTTGTGCCGTTGTGGTAAATCAAAGAACAAACCATTCTGCGACGGTTCTCATACGCATGTTGACTTTGAAGAACGCGAGCGTGCTTCACGCGCGCCCTACGAGGAACGCGCCGATTTCTTTTCGGGCCCTGGTGTTGATCTACTTGATGACGGGCGCTGCGCATTTGCCCGATTCTGTCATCGTGAACATGGTATGGTGTGGAATCTTGTTGATGCATCAGACAGCCCGCTCTATCGCAAAGAAGCTATCGAGGGTGCGAGCGCATGTCCCTCTGGCCGTCTCACCGCTGTTGATAAAGAAGGCACGCTCATCGAGCCAGATTATGCACCCTCTATCAGTATCATCCAAGATCCGGAAAAAAATGTCAGTGCAGGTATTTTTGTGCGAGGTTATATTCCTATTGAATCTGAAGATGGCAGGGTGTATGAAATTCGCAATCGCGAGGCTCTTTGCCGCTGTGGTCATTCTCAAAACATGCCTTTCTGCGATGCCACACATGCCTCGATTGGGTTTTTTGATCAGGATTAAGCAAGATTTATACGTATGATCTTGGCTTAAATAGGTAAACTAGGCTCTGTGCATAGGTATGTCGTATACCCTTTTGGCAAACAATACTATAGGTTCGTACGTGTGTAAGAAAAACAACATCTGTCTCTAGGGGAGGACGAGTGTTGTCACGCGTGGATACTATACAGAGAAAAAAATATGATGACGGCAGAACGAAAACGTATCACTTTGTTGATCGTGCTGCTTCTTCCGATGCTTTAAACGCGCCACAAGATAGCAAACAATACTCTGCAGACAGAGGATATCGTTTCAAAAATCTGCCTAAAATTGTTCCGATATTTTTTGGTATATTTTTTATTACTGCGTTTGAAGCTTTACTTACCATAGACGTATATCCAACAGATGGTCCGGAAATCGTAATGGCTGGATCTATCAGCCGATACGCAATATCGGTTATAGCGTGTACCGTTATCGCCTTAATGTCGCGTATAATATTTTCTCTTTCAGGACGCACCTATCTTGCTGTTGCATCGGTACTATGTTGTACGTTGGGAGGAATAGTTCTCCTAGCATGCAAGTTTTTTCTTTTTTCAGAAATAGGTTTCATGGGAGGCTCACTGCTTGTGGGTGCAGGAGCATCTTTTCTCAAGCTTTTCTGGCTTGAATTTTATGCAAAACTCGATATGATACGCGTCATACTTCATTATTCCATGGCTCAGATTATTTCTTCGTTTGTGATTGCGGGTTTTTCACTCATAGATCCAAAGTGGCTGGTTATCGGGTTATATCTTACATTCCCCTGTCTATCCTATCTCTGTTATAGACAATCATTGCGCGTGTACCATGAGAGTGTGAGTATTCAAGGGGAAAAAATAAGTTCGAATTGGTCGTTTCCCATAAAACCGGTACTCCCTTATGGGATTGTTTACGTTTACCAATCTTCTGGTGCGCTCCTATCTTCCGGGAGATGCACGTGGGTATGCTGCATTGGGCGTCTCGCTCGCTCTCATCCCTATATTTCTGTATACGTTTTTCCGCTCCGATTCATTTGATATGCGTGTTTTGTACCGAATATCATTTCCCTTGGTTGTTTTGGGGCCGCTCTGTTTGATCGTAAGGCGGAGGTACCGCAAGTGTTCTCGGTGCCTTAAGCACCAATGCCGGGTTTTCTTGTCTCACACTTTTTGTCACAGTGATACTTTGCGATATTTCTTTTTAGACATGGAGCAAACGCTCTTTGGCTTTTTGGATTTGCCTCAGGAGCTATTGATTTAGGAAAAAATGCTTGCAACGGTCAGCAAAACGTTCATTATTCCTATTGCAGACCATCTTATCGTCTTTTGCAATTATTATTTTTTCCTTAACCATACTGTTTGCAGTTCTGATAACGGATAAAGATTTTGAAGGTACCTGGGGCATCGTGGCGAAACAAGGCAATGCGCTTATACCGATGCCTACCGCTCTTGATGATATGGTCAATCGTTGTATCAGAATTGCGCGGGTAAAGGGGCTCACGCGAAGAGAGGAAGAGATACTGTTTCTTCTTGCTCAAAACTGTAGTTCTTCAGTGATTGCAGTGCGTTTATATCTCGCTGAGTCGACGGTGAAGACTCATGTTAAGCATATTTACGCAAAACTGGGTGTACACACCAGGTCTGATCTTGTCGCCTTGGTTAACAAACAATGTTAGGTTTTGATCTATAACGCACAAACATCTCGACAGAAGAACCTGTCGAGATGTTTGTAGAATGTTGTCCGCCACTCAGTTAATTCAAGTAGTTAATTGCTGAATTGGCTGCAACGTATCCGGACGTAGTGTTGTGGAAGGAAGTTAAGCCATCAATGTTGGGATAGGTTCTTCCAAACCATCCGCACGCAACATCGCCTGCGGCAAAAAGCCCGGGGATAGGGAAGCCATCATCTTTGAGAATCTCATAATCTCCGCTCAGTACAAAGCCACCAAAACTTCCCAAACAACGCGGCCGTAGTTCAATAGCATAAAACGGCGCGGTGGTGATTTTATATTTCAGATATGCGGCATCTTTGTAATAGTCCGTATCATTTTGCATTTCAACAATCTTGTTATACCGTTCAATTTGTGCTTTTGCTATATCGGGGTTCCAACCGGTTTTTTTCGCAAGCTCATCAATAGTGGTGGCTTTATATACATAGCCGGTAGCCTCGCCAGCGGCAAGTTGTTGCGCAAGGTCGGGCATGGGCGTACCTACGGCAATACCACGCCAGGGTTTTATTGAACTACCTTTTGAAATAAATTCGTCAACAGTTGGTTGATCAAGAACGTTAAATGCCTTTTTTGCCAGAAAGACAGTGTTTCCTCCTGGTGTGGGGGAGAACGCATTAGTCTCATTTGCCCAACGCACACCTTCTCGATTCAACCCACAGTAATGGTATATTGCCGACAGAGGCTACGGGGTCGGTTGCTTCAACGGTTGAAATACCTGCATACTTTGCGCTCAACGGAAGGGTGTGGTTATGAGCATGCACACCAAACATTCCCTTGCCGGCTCCCGCGTTCCAAGCGGCGGCAAGAGCAGAACCATCGTCTGATGAGATAGCACAGTTTTCGACACTATCAACGTAGTCGGGGAAATATTTGATCATCATGTCCTGATTGGCGCACGCGCCGCCGGCGCATAAAATGACCGCTTTTGCATAGATTGTAAGATGGCTGCCGTCAGGGCGAGTGGCGATGACACCGGTTATCTTTCCCTGATCATCCTTTAATAATTGATCAACACGATGGCTACGCAGTGTTTGTGCACCATAGTCTTTTGCAGCCTTCTCATGAAGGAGCTGAAAACGTTTCCCCTTGATTGGAATTGAGACACCAGTATCGTTATTGACGGTCATAGCCATACCGGACCCGTAGAGCATATCGACCATGGGGCCGCACTCTTTGGCACATCTTTGAAGCATGCGTGAGTCGACCTCATATGTTACAGCGGTAAGCATCTTAAGTGTCTGGGTCTTTACTTGCGAAGCAATGTAATCATCGCTTAAACCTAAAGCTTTTTTCTGCAAGTTTGACCCGTACCAAAGCATTGACATAAATCCGGATATTTCGCCCATACCGCCTACAACAGGAGATGATTCGACACAGATCGCCTTCAGCCCAGACGATGCTATACGGTATAAGGCGATTGAGCCAGAAGTTCCGCCTCCGACAATCACCACATCGGTGGAAGTGGTGTCGTCACTGGCTGGTTTTGGATTTGAGAGGAGCGGGCGGCGAAGCTTAAAGGGATCTCCTCCAGCCTGTTTTACGCAGTCAGCAACATCATTTAAGATGGCTCGTGACGAATAGGTAGCGGTCGTTACTGCATCGACTGCAAGAGATTGATCGGCGACGATCTGTGTGCTCAGGGCATCAAATGCTCCCTTAACAAGATGAGGTGTTTCAGTATTTGCTCCCAATTCCAGTTTTTCTATTTTGTGATCTGAGAATGTTACCGATATCGCAAGAGGCCCCATATGCCCCTTACTGGTAGCACTGTAGGTTCCCGGAGTGTAGGTTTGTGTAGCGGGAGCAACATTGACAGACTGTCCTGCCTTTCCTAGACAATAGGCGGTTGCCTTGAGAATAGCAGTTGAGGTCGTTGTCGCGCCTGAAACAACATCAACGGATAAACTGTTTGCTGAAACAATACTGGGTGGTAGATTGCGCAGCGCTAGACCACCCACATTGGGTGTTTCCAAAGGTCCTTGAGCGCTCAGTGACTGGATTTTTCCACTCTTTATGACGGCGGTTACCGTTATATCTCCGTGGCATCCTTTTGCGACTGCAGTGTAGGTGTTCTGACTGTCTGATGAACCCGAGGATGAGCTGCACCCCTCTAAGACACCTGCCGACCCTAACGATGCTATACCGACGACTCCCAGTGCCGCTCCTTTTAAGAATGCTCTTCTGTTCAGTTCCATTAATCCTCCTCTTTTCTGTGCGGTATTAAGCACGTTCATAAAGAGGATGCTAAAGTAAAAATTCGGTAAGAGGGTGGTACGCTGAAGGGTGCAGTGCGCGCTCAAGAGGGTATTTTTCTACCCTTCTTTTACTAGTACTTATTTTTTCTCGACCCTTGTCGACGCAGTGTTAAACCATCTCAGGCAGTCTGAATAGTTCTGAGCAAGTAACTTAGCCACCACGAGACAAGGGTGGTCTCGCTCACACCTGAAACCACCCCTGTCCGGTATCAACCAATAAATTTCTAGTAAACTATTCTTCCCAGGTCAGTTTTTTGCCTGCCCTGAAGCCAAGAGTCATCAATGTACCTGCGATAACACAGATACCTATGCCAACGAAGAAGCTGGGAATATATGAACCAGTATAGTCATAGAGGTATCCCACGGTTATGGGTCCTAAACATCCGATAACGCCAGTACCCACTCGTGCCATGGAAATCAACCGTGGATAATCTTTGAGGCCAAAGATGCTTTGTACGATCAGAGGCTCATTGACAGAGTACAGCGAAGTCTGTGTGCCAAAAAGTATTGCTGCACATACAAGCGCAACCTGGCCTTCGCAGAAGATGAAGCCGAGAAAACCTATGGTTATCAGCGATAACTCAATATAGGTAGTTCGCCGTATACCAATCTTATCATTTAAGAATCCAAAGATCAGTTTATCAAAAATACTACCTATGGAGGCAGCGCTCACCAGTGAAGCACCAAAGAGTGCGTCATAGCCGATCGAATTTGCAAAGCCGGGAAGATGTAAATTGAACCCCGCAAAATAAGCGATAAACCCAGTAAAGAAGAATATACATATGAATGAAAAGGAACGGACACCCTTTTTGTAAGGAACACCCCGTTCCTTGTATTCGCCTTGTGCGTTGAGATCTTTCTCCGGATCAAACCCATAGGGCTTCAAACCCATATCAGAAGGTTTGAAACGAAAGACAAACAGTGTCCAAGGCAACACAAGTACGCAGAGAATGATGGCCATCGCAAAATAAGCAGAACGCCATCCGAGTGCTTCGATGAGAAGCGTGTAAATAGGGGTAAGAACTGCAGCACCTACGCCGGATGAAGCTGCCGCGATGCCAAGAAAGAGGCCTTTTCTTTTTACAAACCAGTTAGCGATAAGGATGGGCCCTGGAATGAGAAATATAAAACTACCCGCGACACCAAAAACCACTCCCGAAGCCCACCACTGCCATGCTTGAGTGTAAGTTCCCATAAGAGCTACCGCTGCAGCCGTCAGAATAAATGCAGTGCTCATAACAACTCGAATATTGTATTTTGATAACACATTGCCTACAAAGGGCATCACAAATACGCTGGAAAGAAGATATACACTCAGATACATAGCGATATCCCCACGTGCAAATCCTAGATCTTTACAGACGGGAACAAAGAAGACGCCAGCCGCATCGAGTATGCCGCCTAATCCACCCGCGTAGAGAAAACAGGTTCCAATAAGAATAAGAAATGCATAGTTAAAACGGGGTTTTGATTTTTCCATCGATTATCTCCATCGGTGTCACGCATCGGGCCTTATACGATTTCAGGGTTTGAGTGATCGATCAACAATTCGAAGCCAGGCGAACTATGTATTCAGCAACGAGATATCCTATACGTCTTCAGTCAAAGGCAGCACGCATTATCCCTCCTATAGTTGTTTAATTATTTCCCCTATTAGAACGTACCCACGATCGTGTTTTAATTGACAAATCGAATAGTAAAAAGTGAGACGTTCTTCTCACTATCGTCTTTTATGATGAATCAGTTGTTTTCATCGTCCCAAAGAGGTAAAAACTCTTCTTCTGAGAGAAGGCATTTATTCATGCACTAGAGAGGAGTTCAGGACTAAGACGAAATACGTTGATGATGGTAAACAGAGAGAAATAATTGTGTTGGGACAAACAAAAATGTTATCAGCGAGATTGAACATCGAGGCTTTCGATAGCATCAATAAGTTCTTGCACTGAATGAATCCCTGCTTTTTTATAGATAGAATAGATATGAACTTTAACGGTACTCTCGGATATATAGAGAGTTTCGGCGATGTAGGATGCGTTTCTACCACGAGAGAGATATTTAAGGACTTCCCGCTGGCGAGAAGAGAGACCGTTTTGATTGGAGAATCTGTCGCATCGTGCCGACCAACTTCTTTTGTTGACAAGTTCGCTGGTCGACGTGGTGGCTTTTTCTTCTAATAGGGTGGGGTAGAGATTCATCAACATAAAGGTTCCTGCTACGCCAAACAGTAAGACAATGGCTAGCACCACCGCCTGAACGGTAAAAGCTGCAGAGGAGTCGTTCATGTAGGCTATATAGAAAAACGCGGCGACATAACCAAGAAGTGCGCCCGACACGTTGGCAATTTTTCCTCGACATGCATAGGGAACAGAGGGAAGATCATAGATTTCTGCAGCCGTTGCCATGGCTGAGAAATTGATGAGAAGGTTGATGCATAAAAGAAAGAGCAGGATGGTGCAGCAAGCAAAGTAGATCCATATATTAAGAAATATCAAGGGAGCGCCACCGATAAAGACAATAAGAAAAAATGCTCTGTGAGCAAATGTTTCTGTAAGAGCATTGTCCTTCTTCGAATCTATGAAGGAGAGAAGCCCTGTCATAAAAACTGCCATACCCGGTATGATTATGTTTAAGGGCCAAAGCATGGCTAAGGCGGCGCATGAAACACCAAAACCAAGACAGAAGGAACTCGTAGTAATTGCGCAGTCAATATGCCAGACGATATGCATGCGTCGAGAGGTACACTTTTCAAAATGTACCACCTGTTGTTTCAAGGGATTGTCTTTACGCCAAGAAACGATATAGCAAAGGCCTGAGAAAACAGGGAGAGCTGACATCAAAATGATGCCTGACACTTGACTCAGCGCGACAATTAAAAATACAAGCATAGCTGCACAGAGGCTTAGCGAGAAAAACGTGCCCGCCCGTTCAAAACCAACATGCTTATATATGGTGCTCCATACGCAAATTGCTGCAACGGCAAGAAAGCCGAACAGGAACCAGAGCAACAAGGTGACATAGGTAGGTAATTCGCTCTGAGGCAAGAGAAGTATCATGAGAGTAAAGGGGCAGAGAGCGAAGAGCGCGATCACGTACATACGAAGGCGACGAGCGGATAATAATGGTTTAGATATCTTCCAGTTGATAAAAAGAGAAACCAAAAGCCCTAGTAAAAATAAAGACTTGCAGGTCATTGCATCAGCTGTTGAAAAGGTTTCATAAGGAGTAAGTGTCGGACTCAGCAAGATCAATGCTATCCACGCCAGATGAAATGAAAATCCTAATAAGCGCCAGATGACGCGATAAACATCACGTCCAAATAGACGTATTTCATCTGACGAAAGTATGGGTAACACCTCCTAAACGCTAGGTATCTAAGTCCTTATCAAAACTCTCTATCCTGTCTATAAGTTCTTGGGCTGAATGAACGCCTGATTTCTTATAGATTGAATAGATATGAGATTTCACCGTGCTTTCAGAAATAAAAAGCGTTTCTGCTATGTAGGGCGCGTTTCTACCACGAGAAAGGTATTTCAACACATCGCGCTGTCGTGCAGAGAAACCGTAGAGATCTGAAAAGCTATTACAGCGTTCCGACCAACCATGACGCTCTTTTGTGTTCAGCGCAAGAGTCCTTCTCTCATCTTCTTCAAGATGATCTGTTTCTGAAGGAAAAGAATTAGTAAGAGAAAACGTTGAAATAGCAGCAAGAACAAGAATAAAAGCTACAACGCAGGCATTGATGAGGAGAGAATCTACGCCTGTTTGCAGGGCATTCATATAGAAGTATGCTATTAAATAGCCAAGTGCTAGAGCGGCTATGTTTGGTATTTTTGCACGACATGAGTAAGGAATGGGAGGAAATTCATAGACGATCGAACCAATCGCTAGGCCCGAAAGATTCAATATGGCATTAAAAACAAAGAAGAAGACACCGATTATGCTGCATATCAGAAATATCCATTTATTGAGGAGCAACAGCGGCAGAGCAAAGAACAGCACGAGGAAAAGAAATATCTTATGAAGAAAGGTCAAAGATATAAGACGGTCTTCTCTTCTCGCATCGAGAGCCCAGAGAATGCTCGCTAAACAGGTAGCGGTAAAAAATCCTATGACGTTAATAGGCCAGAACTCAGGAAGAGAAATAAAAAAACAGGCAAACCCGAGGCATATGCTGTAGGCCATAATGCCTCCATCAAGCTTATGAGATATACGCAGATAGCGCGAGGTCACCTTGAGATCTTTTGGAAAAATGGTCTTGAAGTTGGCAACACTTTTTGATTCTTTGCAAACCACAACAGAAATGAGAGGCAAAAGAATGCCTATAGTCTCTGAAGCAAACTGAACAAAAGACACAACCAACGCAAACAGTGCGCTTATTATGACTGCAATCGATATGAACAAAGGAGCTTTATTATAATCAAGCTGGGCGAACATGAGACTCCATATCAGCAATACTAACGCCACGAAGCACCCACAGACAAACCATATGATAAGTCTCGGATAAAAAGGAACAGCAAAATGATTAGCGACAACGAGTAATAGGGTTATGGGGCAGGCAAAGAACGCAAGAAAAAGAACGGTGTTCTTTTTCATATTCTTGAAAAACTTCCAGATAATGAATAGCGAAAGCAGCAGACCTAAGAGAAGAGCAACCCTGCAAAACGTTGTATCGCTTAACGTATAGAGATCGTACGGACAGAAAATGGGTGTTGCAAACAAAAGGAATGCCCAGGTGATATACGCTGAGTATCCAAGCAACTGTGCGATAAGCCTATAACTATTCTGATCGTCGGTCTTCTGGGATTCCTGCGTAGCTTCAAGCGCGTTCAGATCAGAAGAATCGGACATCCGTATGCCCCCTTGTTCCATCAATAACAGAGCGAAGGAAATTACGTTATAAGGCATTATGTCATGGCATATAACGTAATGCTATAGTCGCGCGTTTTCCCGACAAAACTCTACGGATATAATCATAGCCGTAAATTCCTTAAGTGGAAAAATTTACCCAAATTATGGTGAACAAATCGTATGAATGAAAATGAAAAATTACCATCGTCTAAAATGACTAGATGGAATGCGACAACAAGTTTATGAGTTTGATTTTCTATTGAGGCAAGAAACTACCATCAGCCAAAAGAGCAAAAACCATCTACCGCATTTGTAAACCATTTAACAAATTTGGTTTACAAATGCTATGAACTGCTTTAAGGTAATTACTTACAAGATGCGATGGTAGTGCAGATATCATGTCTCAAGGAAAGCAATCATGAGTGTAAAAGAAGAGATAGTGAGAGTTCTCGAGGGCAACCGAGGCGTATTTATTTCAGGTGAAAAAATGGCAGAGATGTTTGGGGTTTCGCGTGCGGCTATCAGCAAAGCGGTACGGGTGCTCCAAAAATCTGGTTATAGTATTCAAGCGATTCCCAACAGAGGATATGTATTGTCAGATGACACAGATGTGCTTTCATCGGGAGCAATAGAAAACTATTTGGGCTCGCATGTTTCAGTGTTTTCAGTCGAGACATATGATTCAGTGGGATCAACAAATGACACCATTCGCTTACGCGCCCAAGGGGGTGCGCCTGAGTTTACCGTCGTCGTTGCTGCTACTCAGACCGACGGTCGTGGGCGGCGGGGACGATTGTTCTTCTCGCCTGTCAATAGTGGCCTTTATATGAGTGTGTTGCTGCGTCCGAAACTTCCTGTCGAAAAATCGTACCTCATCACTGCTGTTGCAGCTGTTGCTGTGTCTGAGGCAATTGAGGAAATAGCTGGCATGCCCGCGTCCATCAAGTGGGTCAATGATGTGTTTGTAGAAGAGAAAAAAGTTTGTGGCATTCTTACCGAAGGAACGGTCAGTGTGGAGGCGGGAAGCCTTGAGTACGCAGTTGTTGGTATTGGCGTGAACGCATATATTCCTGCAAGTGGATTTCCCGATGAATTAGCAGAAACCGCCGGGGCGCTATTTACCTCTCGAGCAACCGATGCGCGCAATCGTCTTGCTGCAAGTATTTTGTTACATTTTGAAAATTACTATAGACATATTTGTGAAAAGGAACTTATCGATGCTTATAAAGCACGTTCATTTCTCGTTGGCCGTAAGGTTACGGTGATTTCGGAGAAAAGCCAGCGGCTTGCTCAGGTTCATACCATTGATGATGATTTGAACCTTGTTGTTACCTATGAAGACGGAAGCTGGGAAGCCTTACATACGGGCGAAGTAAGCATTCATCTGTAATTGATTTCTTGTATTACCTGCATGATTCTGATCACCAGAAAGAAAGATACCCATGAAAACAAAAGATATAACATTGTGTGCTCTCTTCGTTGCCCTTATTGCTACGGGCGCCTTCATACGCGTTCCGATTCCATACATTCCCTTTACTCTGCAGATCACGTTTGTATCTTTAGCGGGTATTCTTCTGGGGAGCCGCAGGGGGGCGTTGTGCTGCCTTATCTATATGGTGCTGGGTTTGGTGGGTTTGCCGATCTTTACTCAGGGAGGAGGAATCGGCTATCTAGTACAGCCTACATTTGGTTACATACTAGGATTTATCATAGGAGCTTGGATTACTGGACTCATTGTTGAGTGCGTTGCAAATCCATCCTATGGACGTTTGATAGTAGCCTCGCTCGTTGGCATGAGTGTAATATATATATGTGGGCTTATCTACTTCTATTGCATTGCAAATTTCTATCTCACCATGTCGCTGAGCGTCTGGTATGTAGTTCTCTCGGGTTTTCTTGTTGTTTTGCCAGGCAATTTGGTGTGTATGTTTTTTGCTGCATATCTTGCGAAGCGACTGATGCCCGTTACCAGAAAAATAATCTCGTCAGACAAATAGGAAGAAAAGCAATCTGAAGGCAAGCAAATAGTGGTTTTGATGCATACAAGCATGGACAATCCTCACTCAACAGGTAGAATATTCATGCAAAGAGGATATGCCAAGGAGGAAGGGAACCATGGAGATTACCCATGCCCGCACCTTTTGTTTCAGTCCCAACGGAACCACAAAACGAGTTTTAAACATTATTGCCGAAGCGCTACCATATGAAGTTTATCCCGTCGACATAACAGAATATTCGAAGCGAGATAAGGTCTACCATTTTGAGGCAGACGATCTGCTTATAATTGGTGCTCCTGTATATATGGGACGTACGTGTCAGACTGCGGTCGAACGTCTGCATCATGTAACTGGTGAGGGAAGCCCGGCACTTATAGTGGTCACCTACGGTAACCGTGCCTATGAGGATGCACTGGTGGAGTTACACGATGTTGTTTCCGATAACGGATTCAAGGTTATTGGCGCTGCGGCGGTGGTCACAGAACACTCCGTGTTTCCCGATATTGGCGCAGGGCGTCCCGACGAGGCTGACGCGGAAGAGATTATCGCGTTCGCTCACCGTTTCGCTGATCTGTTGGCGACTCGAGACAGTGATTCGCTCACTGAACCTTCTCTGCCGGGCAATCGTCCATACCGGAACCGTGGCAATCTGAATTTGATTCCATTAGCCGGTCACGCCTGCACGTCTTGTGGGCTCTGCGCTGCTGCCTGTCCGGTGGGGGCAATTCCGGTCGAAGACCCCGCTCAAACAGAGAAGAATCTTTGTATTGGCTGTGTTCGCTGCATGAAAATATGTCCGGTTAAAGCGCGCAAGTTCTCCGGCTTCATGTATAAGACGCGAGAGAAAATGATTTATTCGGTCTGCAAGGAACGCAAAAATTCTGAGTTTTTTCTCTCTGAATGAGTTTTGTCGCGATTTGTCGGTTTCATGCACTATGCGCGAGGCCATCGTATTGAAATTGAATCAGAGATAGCGTTCGTCTGGGTTGATGTCCTCTTCTAATACGACAACCTCATGACGATCATAGGGGCGTTGTGAAGTTGACACCTTAATGCCCTTGTCTTCTTCGGGAGAGGGTAATCGTTTAGGTGGGTTTTTAACGTGTCGCCTACCATTGAACAAATCCCGTAGCATACTCAATAGCTTTGAAAACACCGGTTCTCGTTTGTCGGGGTCTTCCGCATATCCGCTACGTACTACGGCTTCATGTTTTTCAATAGCCTCTTTGATAAAGTATTCTTGGACGTTAAACACGTCGGCATCAGAGGGTATGGCCTCATAGAGCCCCTGAGGCGTAAGCAGGCGTGCCTTGACGTTATCCGCCAACTCAATCTCAAGGATGCGATAGACTCGTTCACGAAGATCTTCATCGAGTAGCGGAAACGCTACTTCAACACGTTTTTCAGTATTACGAGTCATGAGGTCTGCACTACCGAGATAAATGCCATACGTGCCGTTTTTGCCAAAACAATAGGCGCGAGCATGCTCAAGATAACGTCCTACGATTGAGATAATATGAATGTTATCGGTATAACCTTCAATTCTTGGCAATAGGCAGCATATACCGCGAATGATGAGATTTACCTTGACACCTGCTTGAGAAGCTTCAGAAAGCTTGTGTATAAGCTCAAGATCGGTGAGAGAGTTCATTTTGAACAGCAACACGCCTTCGCCGCCTGCTTTTACGAGATCTATCTGCTCATCAATCTTGTCAAGAAGCTTTGGCTTCAGACTGTACGGTGCTACCCAAAGTTCTTTGTAGGTTCCTTCGAGATTGCCAAGCGCCATATCATCAAAAAAGCGTGCCGCGTCTTCGCCAATACTTTGATTGGCAGTAATAAGAGAAAGATCAGTGTAGATAGTCGAAGTCTTTTCATTGTAATTGCCCGTGGCAACCTGAGTAAAATATTCCACACCCTTACTCGTTGTTTCTGTGATCAGACAGATCTTCGAGTGAACCTTATAACCCTCAAAGCCATACAGCACCTTACAGCCAGCCTCTTCAAATCGTTCAGCCCAACCGATATTAGCTGCCTCATCAAAGCGTGCACGCAGTTCTAACAACACCGTAACTTCGATACCGTTTTCAGCTGCCGCAATAAGATATTCAGCGAGACGTGAAGTTGAAGCAAGGCGATACAGAGTGATCTTGATTGACACTACATGGGGGTTGATACTTGCTTCTTTTAACAGCTGCAAAAAAGGTTCCATGCTTTCATAGGGGTAAGAAAGCAGTATATCTTTCTTGCGCACCTGTGCCGAAATGGAGCGTTCAGGGTTTACGAAGCTTGAGTACTGCGGCGTGAACGGTTTGTAGAGCAACACATCTCGCTGATTTTTAGGGAGATGATCTTCGAGTGCATAGACATACGAAAAATCGATGGGGGAGTCAAACGAGAATATCTGTTTGCGCGAAATGCCCAGATGGGCGGCAAAGTATTCTGCAAATAGTTCTGACACGGACCCCTGCGCCTCAAGACGAACCGCTGCAAGGAATGTTCGTTTTCTCAAAATACGTTTCATATGGCGACGATAGTCGATATCATCAGCAAACTCGGCATCGGCATCGATGTCGGCGTTGCGCGTTACTCTGATGATGGTGCTATCGGCTACTTCATACATAGAAAATATCTGGGGCGCATAATGCTGGATGACTGTTTCTATCAGTGTGTAATGAAGGTTATCCGGCGAAAGGCGTAAAACGCGTGGCGCATCTTTGGGAACAGGAATAATACCGATGAGCGCTTCTGCGGCAGGGGTCTTTGTTTTTTTCCCGCCGCTCTTTGCTTTTGCGATTTCTCGATCAAGCTTTATGCGATCGCTCTTCTTAAGGCTTTTGACATCCTCTTCGAGCTCTAGAAAAGTCTCTTGATCTGCCTTATGTTTCAAATGGACTGCTATATACAAACCGCAGTTTTCAAGATGAGGAAAGGGATGACGAGGATCGATGATCTGTGGGGAGAGAATGGGAAGCACAAAGCGAGCAGCATACGTGCTGGCATATTTCTTTTCCTTTGTGGGCAACTCATCCCACGTATAGCGACGCAAATTGTAATCACGCAGGCGCATCTCTATGTCTGCGAGCAGGGCATCACGTTTATGATAGAGGGGTCCTACGGATTCAAAGATAACGTCAAGCTGTTCAGCTGCTGTCATATTTGACTTCTGGTCGATCACTGGTTTTTTCAAGAGAGTCAAGTCGGTCAAGCCACCCACTCGAATCATGAAGAACTCATCTAGGTTTGAAGTATAGATGGAAACGAATTTGAGACGCTCATACAGAGGAACCGTTTCGTCGGCCCCTTCCATGAGTACCCGCTCGTTGAATCTCAACCAAGAAAGTTCTCTATTCTGGGTATACTCCGGCAATTGAAACTCCTCCCGTTTGCGCTTATTATACTATGTTCACCAAATGATACTGTGCTAAGGTAAGCCCTATGTAAAATATCCCCCATGAGCAGTAAATCTGTCCGCAAGAAACAGATAGCTGGTTTAGTCATCAGAAAGGTTGGCGGCGCATGCTCAATGCACTTGTATCTTCATCAAAGATGACCAAGGAAGAGTACCAAGAGCTTCATGCCTCGCAGACCAAAGAACTCATGATGCTTCAACAAAAAGCTATTCATGCCGGGATTGGTGTTGTGGCATTGTTTGAAGGATGGGAGTTAGCGGGCATTGGCGCACGCATGAGTGATCTTCTTGCCACTCTTGATGCGCGCGCAATCAATGTTCACACTACGGAACAAAAACTTCTCTCGTTGGTCGAAAGCGATCTGGTTCGCAGGGGATCAAGTATTTTGCAACCAGAACAAGTTATCTTTCCACCAGTTGGTAGATACAAGCAGCGGATAGATCCGAGAATACCGGTTTCAACGGGAGTTTTTCCGCTTATGGATGAGTTCTGGAATGCCCTGTGCCCTCGGGGAAAGATGACTCTTTATAACCGTGGATGGTACAGTGCGGCAGCGTATCGTCTATTTTATCTGCAACAGGCAATAGAGCACGCTTCGAAGAAGGAAGAAACGCGCTATCTGAGTGTTCACCTTGATAATCAGACGCAGGCCTATAAGGATGCGATTTTAGATTTTGAACGACAGTTGGTTCAAAGCGACTATACCGTTATTAAATTCTTTTTTCATCTGGATCAGAAGGAACAGGAGAAGCGTCTTAAGCAGCAGGCTTCTCGCATTGAGACGGCTCTTCACGTAAATGCTCAGAAACTGTTGCAGAACAAAGAGTACGCGACATTTTTCTCTCTCTACGATGAGCTTATTATCGATACAGAAGCACGCCAACCTTCTTGGATGACTCCGCTAGGCGATGCAGATGCACATCCTGAGTGGGTGTTTCTTGATGCTTTTGACGAGCGACGATGCAACGTGAAAATTTTTGACACGATGATACAAGCGCTGCGCGATGCTCTTGACGTTCGGCAACGTGAAGCTGATCGTGAGGTTGTGCGTGCTCTTACAGAGAAAATCAAACCAAACACTGCTGATCAGGGGGAGGCATCAGCGCAAGAGACTGAGGATCAGGATGAGGAGCCAGCGGCGACGCGCTGTGAAGAAGTACAGATTGAACCTCGCGCAGTGGTTGAATCACGTATAGGAACTGCTCCTGCATCGTCACGATATCGACGGGAAGAGACACTGCTTCTTGAACATGTGTCGCATGATTTGAAGATTCGTGATGAAGATTATGAGGTATGGCTCAAAGAGGAGCAGAAACGTCTCAATGATCTCCAACTGCATTGTCACCTCAAACGCATTCCCCTCATGGTAGCCTTTGAGGGTTGGGACGCAGCGGGAAAAGGCGGTACCATCAAACGTGTTGCGCGGGCGCTTGATGCAGGAAGATATCACATTTTTACTTCGCCGGCTCCAACGGCCCTAGAACAGATGCACCCATTTCTCTGGCGTTATTGGACACGTTTGCCGCGCGCAGGCAATGTTGCGCTATACGATCGTACTTGGTATGGGCGCGTATTAGTCGAACGTGTCGAAGGCTTGACACCTGAGAAAGACTGGCAACGCGCCTACGATGAAATCAACTGTTTTGAAGAACAGATGGTGTGCTGGGGCGCCGTGCTCGTGAAGTTTTGGGTCAATGTTAGCCCTGAGACGCAACTGACGCGCTTCAAGGAACGTGAGAGTGATGAATATCGTGCATGGAAGATAGGACCAGATGATTGGCGCAATCGTGCGAGATATTCGGACTATATGGTCGCAGTTGACGACATGCTCCGTCTCACGTCTACAGAACTTTGCCCTTGGACCATTCTTGAAGCAGATGATAAGAAGTATGCACGCGTCAAGGCGCTACACGTTATCAACGAGGCAATTGAAGCAAAACTTGGTTTATTGGCACATCGTTTTGAGTGATCGACATCCGCACCACGGCTACTATTTTGTCGATACTACCGAACCGCTCCGGGCTTTCAGTAGCGTTTGGGCAAATTCGACCCATCCATCGACAGTTCGTTTTGATGTGAAAAAGCGAGGAAACGTTGCAGATTTTAGCCAGTTGCAGTTTCGCTCAGCGTTAAGGCCATTGAGCATCGCAACAAGGCCGTCTACATAGCAGCCCATCTCAAGATCAGAGAATCCGTCTCCTATTGCAACGGCATGGGGAGTTTCTCCGGTAGTGTTGCGACGCTCTATCATATCGCGCTGTACCGACAAGGCTTTTGATGTGTTGCGTGGAACAATATGGTACCCATGTATATCTGAGCAGGCAGCGAGAGAATGGCGCGAGGGATAGATGATGCCGTTGTCTTTCAGCTGTAATGCGAGCCCTTGTGCCTCAAACAGCGCGTCAACTTCGTTTACGTCGACACAGCCGCGTAATAGGTGCGTGACCTTGCGGTCTTGATTCCATGGGTCGTTCTTTTCGATACTACCGGGATACGTAGCAGCAAGCAATTCGAGGGCCCCGCTTGCGGCAATCGCCTCAAAGGGTGTTTCAAATTGAGGATCAGTCACAAAGTCACCGGTATCAAATGTGGTCTGCGAATCGATGCCGACGCCGACCTGCTTTACTGTTCCCATTTCGCATATCACGGCATCGGCATCTACCAAACGCATGATCTCTGTTCCCTGAATATGGTTGCGCCCCGTAACTATAACGATGTGCACACCGGCCTGTTTAATTTTGACCAGTACTTCGGCAAGTGCCGATGAGGGTTTTCCCGCATGATTGCAGAGCAGCTTTCCACCAGGAGCGAGCAGCGTGCCGTCAAGATCGGTATAGATCAGATCAATGGAAGCAAGAAACGCGTGGGCCTCTTGTGAGCCAAGCGGCAATAGTCCACAGGCTCGGGCGCGTGAGAGGAACTCATCATCAGACAGCATGGACATTCCTTCCGTGTGATTTACGTTTACACTATTTTAGCGTGTGTGCGTGTAGGTTTAAGCAACTTCCCCACAGACCCTCATCATGTGTGTAAAATGCCAAGTGGTTTACACAAACCGTCGACAAACGAATTCTCTGACCGTGTCAATGCGCACATCATAGATGATGAGCACCACTAGAACACGAAGGATCTAAACTATGCTTTCTGAACGCATCCTCTCAAAGGTTGTTGGGGTTATGAACAGTCATTACCTCGATCTGAAGAAGACAGATGCTCTATCATTTCCGGCACCCAAACCACGGCTTGAATATATGCTCTATATGCATGTGCCGTTTTGTGAGCGTCTTTGCCCGTATTGCTCGTTTAACCGCTATCCTTTTTCTGAAGGTCGTGCTGTTCCCTATTTTGAATCTTTGCGCAAAGAGATGATCATGCTCAAAGATCTGGGCTATGATTTCAAGTCTATTTATGTGGGTGGGGGTACCCCTACCATCATGCTTGACGAGCTCTGTAAAACTCTTGATCAGGCACGCGATCTGTTCTCGGTAGAAGAAGTTTCTTCCGAGATGAACCCGAATCATCTTATTCCTGAATATATTGAAAAACTTGCGCCGCGAGTTCAGCGTCTTTCGGTGGGCGTGCAATCATTTGACGATGACATTCTCAAACAGATGGATCGCTATGATAAATATGGCTCGGGAGCCGATATTATTGCCCGTTTGAAAGATGTAGAGGGAATGTTTGATAACCTCAACATTGATATGATGTTCAATCTTCCTTCTCAGACCGAAGAAATTCTACGCCGTGATCTTGATCATATCATGGACGTGAAAGCTAATCAGACGACATTTTATCCTATCATGGCATCGCCGGTTGTGGCACGCAAACTGCGCGAGACTATGGGAGCTGTTGATTATAGTCGAGAGTATAGTTTCTATCGCATCATCGATGAAACACTTACCGGTGGCGCAAACCCGCTGTTTACTCATGGCAGCGCTTGGACGTTTAATTCAAAGGCTATGAGTATGATTGACGAGTATGTCGTGGACTTTGAGGAATACCCCGCGATAGGATCGGGCGGTCTTTCTTACCTCGATGGCTCACTGTATGTTAATACTTTTTCGCTCAGAGAATACCATGACCGCATCGCTGCGGGTCATATGTCTATCATGGGCAAACGGGTGTTTTCTCTGAAGGATCGTATGCGTTATCGTTTCATGATGTCTCTCTTTGGCATGCGCCTTGACAAGCGTCGTTTTGAGGAGGATTTTGGCATCTCAGTCGAAAAGGGTCTTCCTCTTGAAACGATGTTTATGAAGCGTGCCGGTGCCTATGCGACAGATGATGATTTTGAGATTACGCTTACTCCTAAGGGGCGTTATCTGATGGTTGCCATGATGCGACAGTTTTTCATAGGGGTAAACAGTGTGCGCGATGAAGCGCGCGCCATGCTTACCGGTGAGGAACGAGAGCTGATATTTGGGTGAGGCATCAAACCATTCTGAGTTGCGATGGACCGATGCCTCACCTTATGAAGATCTTACCTGAGCGACGCTGTCAAACCTCAGGCATTTCAAAGCGATACTCCGAGCCATCAATATCGCATATCCGTGCGATCCCTTGTTGTATGTAGAAAAAGCACAGGCGCCCGTCATGGGCGGTTTCGTGATCTTCACCCAATCCAAGCATGTGGTGATATCCGGCAAGCCTGATGCTTTCCGGTGGTTCATCAAACACTGCCTGCCCGGAAACTATAAGCCAATTACTTTTTGGCTGCCATGCTGATAGTTCAAAGCGTGGATTTGCCTGAAGCTCATTCCACACATCTTTGCCTATGCTTGTTGAAAACCATATACGCTGGCCATCAAGGGCGGCAAAACTGAATGGTCGTACATGCGGTTGTCCGTCAACACTGGTTGCAAGATACCACGCCGGCACCTCAGTGAGAAAATCAACAATCATCTCAAGTTTGTGAGATATGCTATCTATAGTGGCCCATGTCTTGTAATCCATAAAGACCTCCCTTTATCACGCTTATAAGATGGTGCAAGAATATAAGTGCAGCAGCCAATACTATCAGGGGTCAGCCTTTGATAGAGCGTTTCTTTCCCTTTTCATTGACAAGGAGAGGCTTGACGGCTTGAAATACCAAGAGCGAAACTCCTACATCTACGGTAGCTTTGATGACATTGAACAAAATGATCCACACCATAAAAGTTTCCAGCATAGACTGCTGCGGTATACCGTACAGCCAGCAGGTATACGTCATGTTCCACGTAAAGCCGAGAAGAGCTACCACTATCACACTGGTGATGATGGCAAGTGCTATGCGGAGCACTTTGTTTGGTGCATGTTGTGCGGGGTTATCAGCTTGAGCGGACACCTGCCGGTAGCTTTTCATGATAAGTGCAGAGGGGATTATCATGCCCCAGACGACAAGTATGTTGATAATCTCACCGCCGAACTCGCCGATCATAAGGCCCTGGATGACATAGGTAAGTGCTCCAACGACGCAACCGACTACAGGGCCGAAAGCCAAGCCCACGATAATGGCCGGAGCCGCTGCAAGGTCGAGTTGAAGGAAGCTTACCATGGGGAGGATGGGGACTTGGAAAAGCCCCAATACAACTCCCAGCGCGACAAAGAGCGCCATGATGGTAAGTTGGCGGGTAGACCAGCGTCCACCCTCGGCCAAAGTTGGATTATTCGTGTTAGACATCGTTCACCTTTCTCTCGATGGTGGGCGGAACAAGGACAATAAAAAAAGCCCACCAGAATCTGAAGGGCCTAAATGTCGCGTTCATACGCATCGGAAAACACTACGTGAACATGTGACATCTATTCTTTCATCCGGACTATACCGTTGGTCTCGGATTTGTACCGAGTCGGCCTCCCGCAGGAGGTTCGCGGACTTGTGATCTCAGCAGACAACCAATCAACTATGACTGATTCAACCGGGATCCTTCACCGCCAGTGAGGAGTTACACCTCGCCCTGAACAGAGTTTCAACAGGGCTATGATATAGCTGTCGTTAGTTGCTGTCCAGAGACATTATGCAAACGGATAGAAAACCGACAAAAGAGGCGGCGTATACACGCTCTACTATCAAACGACGATATCTCAATCGGGTTTCAACTGACTGTTTCATGGTGTGTTCATTACGCTAAAGCCCAGATAAACAAAGTATATTCCCGCTTCAGGTCTCTATTTTGCGTTTATGCGATCAAAACGCTCAAGATAATATTCACACAAATCGATGACAAGGCATTACTTACCTGAGCAGCAATTCAACGGGCTTTCAGTATTAAAGACGATACCCAGAGGTACCTGAGAATCTTATGATTTGCCGCATCGGCTCAGGTTTTTTCTTGTCCTCGTATCGTCAGTCATTGGCATAGCGATTGGCGAAGCGTGAGGAAGCAAGAACACACTACAACTCGATTCTTGGAACATCAGACTATCTGCAGTTGTTATGTTTTGAGTTGTGCCGATACGAAGGAAGAAGAGAAGAACGTGAGGGGAAGGAAAGGAGCAAGGATGGAGAAGGAATATCAAGATTGGCGTGACAATCCGACAATGCGCGAATGGCATCCAGATACATTGAATGCCCGCAGCAAGTTTACGATCAGTGACACCAACGATCTCAACAAACCTTGGCAGTTTGAAGAGGATGGTCTTACGGTTACCCGTACAAGCCCTTGGTCGCCACCGGGATGTCACCCTGTAGGATGTACTCTTAAACTCTACACCGATGACAATGGAAAACTTGTTAAGGTTGAAGGTGACGAAAACAACCCAGTTACACAGGGACGTCTTTGCGTACGATGCATTACCTTGAAAGATTACATCTATAATCCTAGCCGCATTCTGCACCCGATGAAACGCGACCCCAAAGATCGCGGTAAAGCTGACAAGTGGGAAGAGATAAGCTGGGATGAAGCGTTTGCGATCATCAAAGAGCGCTACGACGCAATCACCGCTGAGTATGGACGCGAATCTATCGTCTGTTTTGCAGGAACGGGCCGCGAGGGCGGCACCATGGCACCGTTTGGTAGCCGGATGCTTTGCACTCCTAACTTCTGCTATTCTCAGTCTGGCTATGCCTGCTATATACCTCGTATGGCAGCATCTTCTTATTTGCTCGGTGCTGCATATCCTGAGATCGACTATGCCGGTGGCCTTGAAGGTCGTTATGATGACCCAGAATATGAAGTACCTGAGTGTATGGTCATATGGGGCAAAGAGCCGCTTCCCTCTAATCCTGATGGATTGTTTGGGCACGCGGTCATCGATCTTATGCGCCGCGGTACTCGTCTGATCGTAGTTGATCCGCGCAGTAACTGGCTTTCAACACGCGCTGACTATCATCTGCAACTTCGTCCGGGAACAGATGCTGCTCTTGCCATGGCATGGGTCAACATCATTGCCGCTGAAGGACTCTACGACAAAGAATTTGTCGATTACTGGTGCTACGGATTTGATGAATTGGTCGAAAGCGTTAAGGACATGACTCCTGCAAAGGCATCAGAGATCACGGGCGTGCCTGAAGATATCATCATCAAATCTGCTCGTATGTATGCAGAGGCCACTCCCGCTTCTATTGCTTGGGGTCTTGCGCTTGATCAGAAGGCAAACGGCATGCAGGTTGGTCATTGTCTGATCGCTCTGATGGCGATTGCAGGCAATATTGATGTGCCGGGTGGTATGCGTATCGGCGACAAGACTATGGGTCTTAACGAAGCCGGATTTGGTTTTGAAGAAGGCTTAGGTAAAGAACTCATCGCTAAGATGATTGGTGCTAAGGAATATCCCGCTTACTGCGGACTCATTCTCAACTCTCATTGCGATCTTACGTTACGTGCGATGGAGACCGGTGAGCCGTATCCCATCAAGATGGGCTTCTATGCAGGCAACAATCTTCTTTCCTGTACTTCTGCAGAGCCCGAGCGCTGGATGAAGGCCATCAACGGCTCGATGGAATTTGTCATCGCCTTTGATACGTTTATGACACCGTCTGCTCAGGGTACCTGCGATATCTTCTTGCCACTGGCAACCGCTGCCGAGCGCGAAGGTGTCGTGCAGACACATTATGGTTCTTCGCCAGTAACTATGGGCTTTATGAACAAAGCGCTTACTCAGGGCGAAGGTATGTCTGACATGGAGCTCTGTTATGAGTTGGGCAAAATTCTCAACCCGCATCTGTGGGAGCAGTATGACGAAGTGCGTGACTTCATAGAGCATTTGCGTCTGGGCAAGAAATATGAGTATGAAGTGATTCGTAAGGAAGTTGTTCTTCAGCGCTATGTTGGTTATCGCAAGTATGAAGCAGGCTCCCTCCGTCGTGATGGCAAACCGGGCTTCAATACCTCTACCGGACGTATCGAACTCTGGTCTTATGCGTTTCAAAAATTTGGCGAAGAACCCGTACCCTACTATGAAGAACCACAGTATAGCCCGGTTCAGACACCTGAATTACTCGACGAATATCCCTTCGTTCTCACTACTGGTGCACGCACCTATGCGTTCTTCCATTCTGAGAATCGTCAGATTCCCTACTGCCGTGAGCTTAACCCGGATCCTCTGGTTGAGATCAATCCCAAGTCGGCACGTGAAAAGGGCATCGCCAATGGCCAGTGGGTCAAAGTCTACAATCAGTTTGGTAGCTGCTTGATGAAGGCGAAAGTTTCCCCCATCGTAAAAGAGGGCGTTGTTCACGCACAGCATGGTTGGTGGTTCCCTGAGCAAGATGCAAATGCTCCGTATCTGTACGGAACGTTCCGCTCAAATATCAACAACCTTGTTCCTAACTTCCACTTTGGAAAGCTCGGTTTTGGCGCACCGTTTAAGTGCCTGCTCTGCAATGTCGTACCGGTTGATGAGGATTATGACACCGACATGAACCTGGTCTGGGAAAAATTCGGAAAGCTGGTGTGAAATGACGACATATGGTCTTTTGATTGACTATGAATACTGCTCAGGGTGTCAGTCCTGTGAGGTTTCCTGTAAAGAGGAGCACGGCTACCCTGTCAACCAGTGGGGCATCCGAGTAATGGATGAAGGCCCTTGGAAGATCGATGAGCAGCACATGAACTGGAACAAAATTCCTGTACCGACCGATCTGTGCGATCTCTGCGCGGACCGTACTTCAAAGGGACGTGAGCCCATCTGCGTGCATCACTGTCTTGCAGATGTCATGAAATATGGTCCGGTTGAAGAACTCGCAAAACTTATGTGCGACAAGCCAAAGCAGGTTTTGTTTGTTCCTCAATTCAAGCCGTACGAGGCACGCGGCGAGTTTACGTCGGCAAGAAGAAGTGACGCTAACCGTCGTCATGCTGCAGCCATAGAGGTTGAGGCATACGGACAGGTTCAGTTTGCAACACACCGTGACGATTCAGATGTGCGTGATGTTGAGGAATTGAACAAAGATTAGTACATATCAAAACGATTCAGAGAACGATCTGTTCGGTAGGGTAAGGAGCAAAATCATATGAGTACACGTGATCGAGTAGGAAGAACGGCTCTGGTCCATTATCTCGGTGGTGTCACCGGCGAAGAGCCTTTCGATGATCATAGAGATGGAGACCCACAAGAGATCGTTCTCGGAATTGGTGAAATTCCCAAGGGAATGGACGATGCGTTGATCGATATGGAAATTGGAGAAGAACGCACCGTAGTGATCCCCTGTGATCTGGGATTTGGCCAGCATGACCCTGAAGGTATTCAGACCTATAGCCGTACGTTTATCAAAAACGGTGAGCGTCTTGAACAAGGAGATACATTTGCTTGGACCAATCCTGCCAGTGGACTTCAGATTCCCGTGGAAGTTATCAAGGCGGATGAGCAATTGGTGACGATAGATTTCAATCATCCGCTTGCAGGTAAGGAGTTGACCTATTGGTTGAAACTCGTCGACGTAAAGTAGGCGAGTTCATCCATGTGTTTCTTCTGTACCGGGTGCGGAGCATGCGAACGAGCGAGTTTTGAAGCACAGGGTTTTGGCGAGGGAACAAAGATCCACTGTCTTTCATGTGGATTGGCACTTGAGCCTGGTATGGATGTTTGTCCTTCGTGCGGACGGCCCGCTCCGGCTTTGCCCGGTACGAGCGTGAACACGAGGGAAGAGAGCTGAGTGCAGCCTCTCATGAGCAGGAACGCATAAGAGTTTTCTCTCCTCAAAAGGGAGCAGCACGTATGCGAGCACTGCCCCTATGGTCTTTTTCGGCTTCCGGGTCACCGGAAGCCGGTGGACTTTGACAGAATCAAATGATGAAAGGTGTGCTATGTGTTTTAGACCAGCAGGTGTCGATCAGTCTATAGATTGTCCGCAATGTGGAAAGCAGATCAACGCAGTATTAGGGGTATTCCCTGCGGAGTGCCCGTTCTGTGGGCTTGATACCGAGAAAGCCCAAGCAATGCTCGCCGAGCAAGGTGGTGCTCCCAGTGCTCCCCAGGCACCCGGTATGCCCAGCGCTCCCAAAGCGCCCGGTATGCCCAATGCCCCAAAGGCACCCGGTATGCCTAACGCTCCGAAAGTTCCGGGCGGCGCGACCGAAGACTGATTACGGCCACCTTTCGCATAGAGGATTGTCTGAGACAGCTTTGAGTAGAAAGGAGATGACGCCAGCTTTATATGCGGCATGTTTGGGTTCAGCATATGTGTTTCGTTGAGTGATATATCTTGTCAGGGGATTGCGATGGGATATATCGAAAGCTCCACACGGCATATGGTCGAGAAAACAAGAAAGGGTAGGAAATGTCCGAAACAATAGCAAAGAAAAAAATGCATTATGCATGGCTGATTTTGATCGGTTGCTGCTTTGTCAACGCGGGTTCCATGGCAGCCTCCATCAGCATCGTCGGTGTCTATCTGCTCCCGGTATCTAAATCCATCGGAGTAGGCCCCGGCGACTGGATGCTGTGGATGACGGTATGCTCCATCGTTTCCTGTATCGCCACTTCATTCTGGGGACAGGCGATTCAGTCGAAGAACATCAATATCGTCACGACGCTTTCTGCCGTACTTTTGGCGTTGGCGGTTTTCATGTTCTCATTTGGTAATAATGTTCAGTGGTTCTGGATCTGGGGTGGCGTTCTCGGTTTAGCTATGCCCTGTATCGCAACACTGACAGTTCCCACACTTATTGGTAACTGGTTTGGCCCGAAGCAGCGTGGCAAGATGCTCGGTATCGCCGCTGCGTTCACGGGCGTAGGAACGTTTTGCTGGGCTCCTCTGTTCACCATCATTCTTCAGAATTTTGGTTGGAGCACGGCCTACATGATCAATGCTTGTCTTATCGCCGTATTCCTTCTTCCTTGGACGATCTTTGTATTCAAGTTCAAGCCAGAGGACAAAGGTCTTCAGCCTTACGGTTACGACGCTGATCTCGCTGCTAAAGAAGCAGATATGATGCAGCAGGGTACCTCTCGTTCCTTCGCTCTCAAGACTGCTCCGTTCTGGATCATGATCATCGTTATCATGTTTACCTCGATCGGCATGGGATTCAACAGCAACCAAGTCGCCATTGCTACTGAGTCACTTACAGGGTTAATGGAATCACCTTCCATTGCACTCCTTGGTGCAAGTATGATTTCTGTAGCTGCAGTTGGTAATATTTGCGGCAAGATCGTATTTGGTTTCATGCAGGGCAAGGCAGGTCTTAAGACCACATTTATCATATTCATCCTGATGTTCCTCATCGGTGTGGGCCTCTGGGTATTTGTTCCTGCATCGACAGCTCTGCTCATCGGCGCATTCCTGTTCGGTACGCACAATGCTCTTGTCTCCGTTGGTTACCCCTTGGTTGTCAGATCTCTCTACGGCAACCGGGACTACTCCAAGATATTCTCTAACCTCATGACTGTTAATGGTCTGATGGGTGGTATCAGCGGAACGATCATCAGTTTCGTCTACCAGTTCACCGGTTCTTACCATGCGGCTCTTATGGCTGCCATGGGTATGTTTGTCGTCATCGGCATATTGATCGTCGTTGTCTGTACATTCATAGGAAAGATCCCTTGGGATAATAAGCTCGAAGCTCAAGCGGCTGAGGCTAAGTAGTACTGATGTATCGGGCCGTCGGCGGTTACAGCCGTCGGCGGCCTTTATCGTTTAAGAGCGAGAGCACATCGTCTGATTGCAAACGATGCCGTACCGGCACCGTAGTAGACGACACTCATTGTTTCGAGAAAAATACGAACAAAGAGGCGACAATGGAACAAGGCGCAGCAGTCACATTACAACAGGAAAGCGTAGTTTCTAAGAGTAAAACCCCTGCTTATGGTTGGGTTGTCGTAGTAGTAGTTTGGCTTTCTGGCGTATGCATGCCTTTGAATATGCTTAAGGTATCCATACTGTCACCCGTCATAATGGCGGCGTTCAACATAGGAGCCGATGCCATCAGTTGGGTTATGGCGTTGTTTTACATCGTTGGTGTCATACTGGCTATTCCGGGTGCCCTCGTGGTAAAGAGGCTCGGATGCAAAATGACACTCATCATATCGTTGGTCTGTGGTATTCTCGGTGGCATTCTGGGCTACTTTGCTCAGGATCTGGGTCTGTTCATGGCAAGCCGCGTTATTGAGGGTATCGGATTTGGCATGATCGGAACAGCGGCTGTTCCGGCAATTTCGGCGTGGTTTCCACCGTCGAGGCGAGGCGTTCCTCTGGGCATCTGGGCAATTTACGTGACCGTTGCCTTTCTAGTGGGACCGCCGCTTTTTTCAGGCATCTACGCCAGTACCGGTAACTATCATCTGGTCTGGTTGGTTTGTCTGATAATAAACGTCGTGGTTCTTATTGCACTGGTTGTGTTCTACAGAAACCCTACGTTTACCTTTGATGAAAACGAGCAGATCGTATATACCGATGCATCTTCTCCGGAAGTATCTAAGCCGATGCGACTGGGTAGAGTTTTGAGAAATCCTGCGGTGTGGGTTATCGGTCTTATCTTCTTTTGCGAAGAAGTGCCTTTTCTGGGTATGTCAAATTTTCTGACTACCTATGCGGTCACTGAGACGCAGATTCCGCTTACCACCATGTCTATCATCATTTCGATCATGGCGATCGTCGGATGTTTTGTTAACCCGCTCAGCGGAAAGATATCTGACAAGATCAAGTCGAATAAGAAGTTGATGGTGGTCAGTTGTATCGGTGGCACTATCTATGCTTGGCTGGTTTTTCAAACCACGACCGCGATAGGTTTCGTGCCGGTAGTGCTTTGTAACGCGTTAGCAGGGGGCATCATTCCCACCATGATTTGGTCGGCTGCCCCTAAAGTCATTAAAAACCCTGAGGATCTTCCTGCAGCAGCAGCGGTAATCCTGTTCTTTCAGCAGTTTGCTGCCTTTCTTGGCTCGCGAGTTCTGGGTGCAGTCGTTGGAAGTTTTGGAAGTTTCGCAGTTGCTGGTCAGTTTTTCATGGCTCCCATCTTTGCGCTTGGTCTGGTCATCCTGATTATCGGATGGAAGATTTTGCCTTAAGGTAGCGGGCTTGTTGTTATGTGGTTTCACGCTTTGATGCGGAGCGTGAGAACGCACGAGGCGAAGAAGGCGAGGGAGGCTTGCACGTAGATGTGATCCAAAGATTAATTCTACGTGTGGTCTGTCTGCGCATCATCGATAGGTTGTATCATCATTGAGTTTTAAGAAGGAGGAAATAATCGTGACTGAAGAAAAAAGCTGGATCTCAGATCTAGGCGACGGCACTCATCAAGTGCGTACCTGCATATGGTCACCACCGGGAGATCATCCGGTTGGCTGTGGTGTCATCGTTACCGTAAAGGACAACAAGGTCATAAAGGTTGAGGGCGACCCCAGCCATCCCATTTCGCAAGGACGTTTGTGCCCAAGATGTATCGCGATGGACGAGGCACAGTATCATCCTGACAGAATCAAGCACCCTATGGTTCGTGATCGCGCTGATCGTGGTAAAAACAAATGGAGAGAGATTTCCTGGAGCGAGGCGCTCGATCTCATCGAGTCTAAGACCCGCGAGTTCTGGGAAAATCCCGGACCAGAGAGCATCATCACCTTTACCGGCACCGGACGTGAGATCACGATGTATTCCGCTGCCTACTGCCACGCTATATTCAATTCACCCAACTACTGCATGACGCTGAGTGGCGGATCTTGCTATGGTCCTCGTTGCACCATCGCCAATTTTCAGTTGGGCGCAGGGTATCCTGAACTTGACTATGCTCAGTATTTCCCGGATCGCTATGATGACCCGCGCTGGGAGTGCCCTAAGTACATCCTCGTCTGGGGTAAGAGCCCCCTGCAGTCTAATCCTGATGGATTCTTCGGACATGCGCTGGTCGACCTGATGAAACTTGGCTCGCAGCTCATCGTTGTTGACCCCCGTGTCACTTGGATAGCCGCTCATGCAGCGTATCATCTTCAGCTTCGCCCTGGTACAGATACGGCGCTGGCTTTGGCCATGTGTAACGTCATCATCAGCGAAGACATCTACGATCACGAGTTCGTGGAGAAGTGGTGCTACGGATTCAAGGAATTTGCCGAGTGTGCCGCTGAGTGGACACCTGAACGGGCTGGTGAGGTCTGCTGGATCGACCCAGAGACGATACGTGGCGCCGCGCGCGCCTTTGCGCTCAATAGCCCCTCTTCTGCATTATGGGGATTGTCCATCGACACTATGACCAATGGCGTGCAGGCGGGACATACGTTCTTGGCTATCTGCGCATTATGCGGCTATATGGATATCCCTGGTGGTATCACCCTTGCGCGTCCGGCGAGCTTTACCGGAAAATGGCGCTATGAGACGGTCAATTCGGTTGCCCCTGAAATCAGAGCCAAGAGAATGGTTGACCTTGAAGGTCGCTATAAGTGCTGGGATGCTGCAGGCCCTGGCCCACTGCCTGACGTAACTCTAGACTGGCTTGAGATGGAAAATGCTCCCACTGAATTCAAGATGAGCTACTGGTTTGGAACAAACCCGCTCTCCTGCATGGCGGCATCTCCTAAGCGTTGGGAGAAAGCTATCAACAAGCTGGAATTCAATGTTTCTCAAGATGTGTTCATGAACCCCTCCATCATGGCGCTCTGTGACCTCGTGTTGCCGCTTTCCATGTCTATTGAGCATGATGGTATTGTTATGCCACACTTTGGCCGCAACACGCATTTTCTTGGTGCGATGAACAAAGCTATCGAGCCAGAAGACAGCATGAGCGATGTTGAAATCATGCTTGAGCTGGGGCATCGTCTGCGTCCTGAACTCTGGCCTTGGAAGACACCGACAGAGTTTTACACCGATCAACTCCACACCGCTTATGATTGGGGATTTGACGAACTCCAGGATATGGTTGTGTTCCAACAACCATTTGAGTATCACAAGTATGAGACGGGTAAATTGCGCGGCGACGGTAAGCCGGGCTTTGATACTCCGACGGGATTGATTGAGCTCAAGTCGAGCATTTATCCCACTTTCGGTGAAAAGGCGCTTCCCTACTTCGAAGAGCCGGAGTATAGCCCCTATAGCGAGAAAATATCTGAGGAGATCAGGGACGAATATCCCCTCGTTCTTACCTCCGGTGGTCGTCACATAGCGATGTTTCATTCGGAACACCGCCAGATACCTTCAATGCGTGCGCTGAATCCTTGGCCGTTGGTAAGCATACATCCTGACACTGCTGCAGAGTATGGTATTAAAGACGGCGACTGGGTCGCTATCGAAAATCCCATAGGCCGCTGTGTCCAGCAGGCATATGTACGGCCGACCATCGGCCCGCGTGTCGTTCACTGTCAGCATGCGTGGTGGTTCCCTGAGCAAGATGGTGAAGCACCTAATCTGTATGGTACGTATAAGTCTAACGTGAACAACCTTGTTCCTCATGAGAGTGTTGGTATCACAGGCTACGGAGCTCCCTATAAGAACGTCATTTGCAAGATATACAAGGTCGACAGCTTGGAAAGCTGAGAGGAGGGGTGTTGAAGATGAAAAAACGTGCCATGCTCATTGATTATCAATTCTGCAGCGGATGCCAATCATGTGAGGTATCCTGTAGAAAAGAAAAAGGACTCTCACTGGAAGAGTGGGGTATTAAGGTAAACGAGGTCGGGCCGATTAAATTTAGCGATGGTGCTTGGGAATGGGATTATCTCCCTGCGCCGTCACGGCTCTGCGATCTCTGCGAAGACAGAATCGAAGCAGGCAAGAAGCCTCTTTGCGAGTTGCATTGTCTGGCTGCCGTGATCAAGGTCATTCCTGTTGAGGAAGTATCTGCACGTCTTGCAGAAATGGACAAAGACAAAGTAGTCGTCTATCTGCCGTAGGCACATCTGGCCGATGGTTCCTCCTTTCATGATTAGCATCAGGGGGAATCATCGGCCAGTGATCGGGCTCATGGCATGCCAAACGATCATGAAGGAGCATTGGGGTAGATGGATCCCTATGGGAAGCACAAGAAAATCTTACAAAGGTCTCTCTGCGGACACCGCGTTTGTCACCATGGAAATGGAATAGATGGGCATGTCTGATTCCTCACATAAGGAACTCGAGTGCGAGGATGAAAAAGACAATTCTGCTCAAGAGCTCAAGGTGCTCGCACGCCTGATAGGATACAGTGCCTATTTGGCATGGTTGGTATCAATGCTTTTGACACCGATTTTCTCGCCGTATTCGCTCTATTCAGAAGCTGATTCTACGGTCTGTCGTGTCGTGTTTCTCAGCGGAATCATTCTCTGCCTCATAGTGTTTTGGCGTTTCTATCGATGGGAACGAATAAAAACATGTATCGTTTTTGCCTCGCTGATATGCCCGGTGGCGATTTTGCTTTCGATTGCGAATTTTTTTGAGTTTTCGCTGTATGTACGTGTGGGGTTGTGGCTAATACTGGGGTGCTTGGCGGTGCCTATGATGTCGCTCTGGAGCACCGTATATGCAAATTTGGATTACGATCGTGCCGCACTGTTTTTGTCATCGGCATTTTGCCTTAGTTTCATTTGGGTACTTTTAGCGGCACTCATGCAATATGGGTCGATGATTGTAGGAGTCTGCCTTCCTCTGGTGTCGGTTATCCTGTATGTTAAGACGGATAATATTGACGACTATGTACGCGTTGTATCAAAACGCGATCTTTCTTCAAGCTCTCGTGATATGCGTATTTCATGGCGCCTTGATTGCGGCATAGCTGCCTATAGTGTCTGTCTGGGCTTTGCATTGTTTGTGGGAAGCATGAGTGCGTACTGGCCCATTACTATAATTGCGCCCTTGATTGCCGCCTGTTGCGGAAGCATCATCTGTATTCTCGACTCACGGAAAAAGAGAAGCATCACGCTCACTCAGATGCAGAAAGTATTTTTGCTGGTGGTTCTTACCGTGACGTTGCCACTGGTATTTTTCAATGAAGTTGCGCTCATCGTCGTCTGCGTGATTGCTTCCTTTTGCTTCATATTCAATCTTATCGTGAATCTCTCTGGACAGGTTATTGGAATGGTGGTCTATGGGGCCCCGCCGGTTCGTTATGCATGCCGGGCTAAGATTCCGAATATGGTGGCGATGGTGGTGGGGTATGCGCTGGCCTATTGTTATTATCAGACAATTTATGCCACCGAGCAGACCCATCTGCTGACGCAGATTGTCATCGTGTTAGTGATCCTCGTGTTTGGTGCCATATCAATCTTTGGTCTTTCGCCCACCTTCCCCATGATGGAGTCAGAGCTCTCTGAAAAAGACAGCGAAGAACTTGCAGCGTTCTCTCATCGCCGGCAGGATTGGGCGGGCCGTTGCGAACAGCTGGCTGACCTCTACGACTTCTCGCCACGTCAGAGAGAGGTGTTGAAATATCTCTCGCGGGGGCGCAATGTACCCTATATCTCTGAGACGCTCTTTATATCAGAGAGTACGGTGAAGTCGCATGTGTACTCGATGTATCGAAAGTCTGACGTTCACTCGGTTCAAGAGTTGATAGATAAGATCGAGGCACTGGACTCATAGCCCGATACGGGATGTTCGCGCATATCAGCACGGATGCATGTTTCATACACACAAGCCGTACTCAAACACAATCAATATCTGCAGCGGCATAGCGGGCGCAGTGTTATCCTATGCATGAACACGTGAAAGATCATGCTGGCGTTTGTTTGAGGAGGGCGACGATGGCGCTAAACGATGAGCCGAAGCGAAGTGGCTGGCGCGTCTTAGGCATTGCCACCATCGGCATCTTGCTTCTTCTGGTGGTTGTTCTTCTGTATCGCGTATTTTCTGAAAAGACCGAATCCTCCGATTTCACTCCTACTTCAAAGGCACAGGCCGGCCTATTCACTGTTTCTGACACCATTATGGTGGAGGAGACCGCTGTTATCTCAACTTCTGACGTTTCTGCGGCTGCGTCTTCTGCACCAACAGCCGAAGAGCTTCGTACGCGCCTGAACATCAAAACCAATATCTATCCCAACCTGCAGCACGGTATTAAGACAGCGTCTTATCAGAAATACATTGTGTTGCACGACACAGAGGGGACGGGTAGCCCCACTTCTGTTATAGATTGGTGGGAAGATAACGGCAATCTCATCGCGGCTCATTTTGTGGTTGGTAGGGATGGCAGTATCGTTCAGGCGGTTCCGCTGGATGCAATCGCTCATCATGCGGGTTTTGGAGATACAGGACACGGTGCCTATTATGGCGTTGCTGATGAGTCGCGTGATGACAAGAAGGGCACGACACCTATCGGAAGCTGGGCTTCAGACTACGGTATGAACTCCTACTCCATTGGCATAGAGCTTGTTCATGTGGGTGGTGGCGGTGATTATACGCAAGCCCAGCTTGAGGCGCTAGATGGTTTGATAGCCTATATAAACGCCTACTATGGATTCAAGAGTACGATCATCGATCACAAGGCCTGGCGTTCAGGAAACTCAGATACATCGCCTGAGTTTGCTACCTATCTAGCAAACTATCAAAAGACAGGAACCCACACCGGCGTTGCCGCTACTTCATAACAACAGGGGGCTTTCGCGATTGACGCTGATACCGACACTGCAACTGCGGAAGTGGGCGAGTCTAGCGCACGTGAGCGGGTTTATCTCCCCAATAGAAGTTAATGAAATGCCCGATGCGGCGTTGAAGATCTGCTTCAGGACGGTACGCAAGTTCATAGGTAGCGCGCGCGACATCAAGCGCTGCGTCTGGCCTTCTTAAGAGACTGGCATTGACGAGCATGGCGTTAAGTACTTCGGGACGTTTGGCAATATTGCCCAACACGTCTACCAGTTCGCGGTGCGTGGTCACATGGAGCGCGGCACCCATGGAGGTGAGCAGCCTGACGTTGATCTTCTCTTGGCCATAGGCGCGTCCTACGAGAATCATGGGTATCTGGGCACAGAGGCATTCGGTGACGGTAAGCCCTCCTGCCTTGCAGATAGCGAGATCGCTTGCGCACATGAGCGCGCCCATCTCTTCTACGTAATCCATGACGGTCACGTTTTTCAGGTCCAGCTCTTCACAGACTTGGCATAGGTGCGCGGCGTATTCTTTGTCATCTCCCGGCAGCATGACTAGGTGCATGTTGGCGACATTGTGCACATGGGGAAGCGCTTTATCAAGGGTGCTGCGCAAATGCACATATGGCTGCGCCAGACGCGCGCCTGCCAATACCAACACGATCTTCTTGTCAAGAGGGAGGCCGAGCTTGGTGCGAATGGTTTTCTTGTCACCCGAGCAATGAAAGTCATCGCGTGCGGGAATGCCGGTGATGAGGATGTTGCGCTCGGGCGTTTTGCGCGGCCGTAGCGTTTCTGCCATCGACTCAGTTGCGACGCAGAACAGGTCGGTTTCGCGGTGTGGCCAGAGACCCTCAGTTTCGTAGTCGGTGGGTACGCAAACAAGAGGAAAATTCTGGTTGGTCAGCATACGTGCACCTACCACCACATTTGCAGAGGTGATGTGGGTGCAGACGACTGCCAGCGGGCGCTTCTGGGCAATGAATTCGGTAAAACGGGGAAAATAGATATGTGACCATATAGTGCCGCCTCCCCAGAGAATGCGTCCGGTGAGTACAAAGCGCCAGCTAAGATCGTAAAAGGGGCGACCTGCTCCGTTAAATTTGCTAATAGTTTTATCGCCGTCGATAGGCCGGCGACCCCAGTCAAAGATGTCGATGAGTTCGATGTCGATGTCTTTCGGCACCATATGACCATGAAACTCGAGCATTTCATTATTGTCGCGGAGAACTTTGAGCGCTTGTTCTACGGCTATAGCGGCCGTGCGATGGCCCGAGCCTGCCGAGGCATGTACCACCAAGATGCAGGGTTTGGTATCAGGTGTTGGTGTGTTGTTGATGGTAGAGTCTTGCTGGCAGCCCTTATCGGGAATGATGAGTTCCCACACGGGCTTCTCATCAGGTTTTGAGGCAGAAGACGATGCCTCGACCATGGCCTCCGGGGATGCATCATCAGAAGATATGCACGCCGTTGATTGCGCATTTTCTTCGTTGAGAGATGCTTCGGATGATCTGATATCTTTCATGGTGCTATCATACTTCAGCAGTGAATCCAGACACTGTGTAGTGTCTCAAAGCAGAATGAAAAGCAGAGAGAATACGCATCACACAGTCTTTATCTAATGCGTTGTAATCATGCGAGGAGATTCTCATGGCTCTTTCCATCGGTATTGTCGGGCTTCCTAATGTGGGTAAGTCGACACTTTTCACGGCACTCACGCAAAAAGGCGGGCTGGCCGCCAACTATCCGTTTGCGACGATTGAACCAAACATCGGCGTTATTCCCGTACCTGATAGTCGTCTTGACCGTCTTGCTGAGATTGTTCACCCGGGCCGTATTGTTCCGGCGACGGTTGAGTTTGTAGATATAGCCGGTCTGGTAAAAGGTGCGAGTGAAGGGGAGGGGCTGGGCAATCAGTTTCTTGCCAACATCCGTGAGACTGATGCTATCTGTGAGGTCGTGCGTTACTTCAGCGATGGCGACATCATCCGCCATGCAGATAGTTTGGGGCCAGCAGACGATGTGGATACCATCGCAACTGAACTTATTCTTGCCGATCTTGCCACGGTGGATAAGGTGCTCCCTCGCTTGGAAAAGGATGCCAAGCGCGATAAGAAACTCGAAGCAAAACTTGAGCTGGTGAAGCGCCTTCAGGCGTGGCTCAATGAGGGAAACCGTGCCCTCAGAATGGAGATGGATGATGATGAACGTGCGCTGCTCTACGACCTCCATTTACTGACCATGAAACCTATCCTGTATGTGGCAAACATAGACGAAGACCGTGTAGGTGAGGAACTCGGACCCATTGATGACGTGACTCCATCATTGGAGTCTGTGCAAAGGTGGAAGCTGAGATTGCCGAGCTTGCCGAGGAAGACCCCGAGTCGGCTCGTGAATACCTAGAGACTCTCGGGCTCAATGAATCGGGGCTTACACGTCTGGTGCATGAAGCCTACCGCCTGTTGGGACTTCAGTCATTTTTCACGGCAGGTGAGATGGAGGTCAAGGCGTGGACGGTGCCTATCGGCGCGAAGGCACCTCAGGCCGCCGGTGTGATTCATACCGATTTCGAGAAGGGTTTCATCAAGGCAGAAACCATTGGATATGAGGATTATGATCGCTACGAAGGCGAAGCAGGGTGTCGCGCGGCGGGGCGTCTGCGGATGGAAGGCAAGGACTACGTCGTGCAAGACGGAGATGTATTCCACTTCCGTTTCAACGTTTAGGAAAACGTACGGGCGATACCAACACGAGGGCTCGTTTCGTCTCAGAAGCGAGCCCTCGCTCATACCAGATGTTAGGATTTGCCCTGTTGTCGGTTTGCTTCTCCACCTTGCCCCGAGCTAGATGAGCCGGTATCCATGGCACTTGAGCCTTGGCCTGACATGCTACCAGTTCCGCTGCCGCTGCCCTGTCCACCACTTTGCCCTCCGCCCTGCGAGGAGTTGTTTCCATTTTCTGCTGCGTTTGAGGAGCCTCCCAGAGCTTCAATAGCGGCTTTTAATTGTGGCATGCTCATATTCATGCAATCCTGGAGTGATAGAGAAGAACCCAAGCTCTGGAGTTCAAGATATGCGCGGTATCTGCCCGTGCTGAGTCCGTTTTCCTGAGCTTGCTCACGCGTTTCCATGTTTGTTTCAGAGTACGAGGCATTGCAATTGAGACTGGTGAGCGTCGATTGTGCTTTGTTTACCAGGCTATTTACCTGCCCATTGTTATTCGATGCAACGGTCACCGAGACCACATCGCTGTCAGAGATCATGCCTTCCCCTTGTGCTGCCTGAATCAACATGCGCACGGCTTCGTCATAGGGTTTGTTTTGCACGTTGACCTGATTGATTAGGTCATTACCTGCGGCATTTGAGGCAGTCGTTTTTACAACGATGTCAAAGCAGTTGAGTGCGAGTTCTACCGAGGGCGTTGCTTCAATGGAGACATAGGCCGTCTCGGTTGCATAAGCAACGCCTCCACCGAGTGAAGCAAACGCGAGGCACGCTGCGGCAATTACGGCAATGAACCGCCGGCGATAGACCGAGAACGTTTTCCTGAATGACTGCGGAGACGTGGTTTGTTTTTGCATCGGCTTGATGTCTCGTGCAGGCACTACGTGAGTAGCCTGTTCAGATGCTTCCTGCATTGCCTTGAGCGTACGTGCCTTGAGTTCTTCAGAGGCAGTCATGGTTTCAAAGGTAGCATGAAGCTTGCCCTCAAGGAGGGTGTCTTCTTCAGGCGTCAGAGATCTTTCGATATCTGAAGAAACGATCATCGGATCTCTCTCCTTATCCATGTTCTAGCACCTCTTTCAGAAGTTTCTTTCCCCGTGAAATGTTTGTGTACACGGTATTGGCGGGCAGGTTGAGCAGCGTACCTATCTCAGCGGCGGTATAGCCTTCATAGTAGGTCAGGTACAGTGCGCTCCGGTAGTTTTCAGGCAGAGATTTCAGCGCGTGGAGCACATCGCTCTCTTCAGGAAACTCTTCAGTCATTGAGGGCGGATGAGTGCGCTCATCATCGAGTGGATCAAACGACACTTCGTTTCGGGCAGAAGCCTTGAAATGATCTTTACAGATATTTGCGGCTACCCGGATGAGCCAGGCTTTTCGGTGCTCCTCGGACTCAAAGGTGGTCGTGGATGTGGCATACCGTACAAAGGTATTCTGAAACGCGTCTTCTGCGTCAGCTTTTTGCTTGAGATAGAGCGCGCAGACACGCCATACGGTGTCAGCGTATTGCTGCATCACATCCGTGAGGTCAGTGTCTGCTCGCACTTCTCGGTATCCTTGTCCGTTAGCGTCCGGCGCGATAACCGGTACCCTGTTGCGTGGTTCTGTTGCTACCGGCATTATCACATATGCCGTCGTTATTCGCATCGGCGTAATTGGTGCCTTGTTGCGAACCGGTGTTATCACAGGTGCCGTCGCCATTGGCGTCTACAAACCCAGCACCGTTGCCATTACCCTTGTTGGCTGCACCATAGCCCGTGCCATCTTGAGGAGCATAACCGGTGTGAGTGCCATCCTGAACACCATATCCGCTGCCTTGGTTGCCAAGCCCCGTGCCTAAGTTGTCGCATACGCCATCGCTGTTGGTGTCGACAAACGCAACCTGTGCGCCGCCTCCCGTGGTGTCTGCTGCGGCACCATAGCCATTTCCGGCGGCGAAGGCCGCTGTAGCACCTCCGGCTATCATAAGAGCCGTGCTGCCAGCGACGATTGTATATCTCAGTCCCTTTTTCATGTCAATCTCCTTTTCTCAGAGGTAGTGAAGGTGCACTGTTGTATTCCCTTCACCTTCAATACGAATGAGAGGAGGAGATCCTTTCAAAGAAGACAAAAAAGTTTAAATTTTTTTGAAGATACGCGTTTATGCTGAACTATAGAGATATCAGAAGTAGCGTTTGGCGAGGCGCTCGAACGCGGGGAGTGAACGTTTGATGGTCTCATGGCTGGTGCAGTACGCCAAGCGCACATAACCAGGGCAGCCAAATCCTGTCATGGGAACGAGCAAGAGATGTTCTTCCTGGGCAGCCACACAAAAACTGCCTTCGTCGGGCACCGGAGATTTCATGAACAGGTAAAAGGCACCGTCGGGTTTTACGCAGTCAAATCCATAGGCAGTGAGTGCCTCGTAGAGTTCCTTGCGGTTACGATCGTAGAAGGCGATGTCGGTTTCCGCGTCCAAGCAACGCGCGACGGCTTTCTGTTGCAGACTGGGTGCGTTTACGTAACCCAACAAGCGGTTAGCGATCGAACAACCCTGTTTGATGGTTTCTGCTTCATCGAGTTCATCGGGCAACACAAGGTAGCCGATACGCTCTCCCGGCAAGCTCAGGCTTTTGCTGAAGGAGTACCCTACCACGGTATTGTGATAGTACTTGGTGAGGTAGGGAACCTCAACACCATCATAGGCAAGTTCGCGGTAGGGCTCGTCGCTTACCAGATAGATGCTGGTGTTAAACTCGCGTTCCTTTGTCTCCATGATGGCGGCCATCTTCTTGATGGTTTC